>JADHNZ010000054.1 GCA_016779225.1 Planctomycetota bacterium | reverse complement strand
GCGCGAGGTGCATCCCGGTCGCGTCAAGCACGGTGGCGCCCTCGGGCGCCTCCAGGCTCTCACTCACGCGGACGATGCGGCCGTCGCGGACGAGGACATCGCCCACGAACGCCGGGCGCGTGGCCGTGTGGACGGTCGCACCCTTGATCAAGCAGACCGCGCCGACCTCGGTGGCAGGCACGCGGTGCGCGTCGGTCTCGAAGGGGTGCTCGGCCGGAGCGTCGCCCGCGCCTACGAGGGGCAGGGCGAGCAGGAGGGGCGAGAGGTGCAGGGGAGAGAACATCAGCGCTGGCTCCGGTCGGGGGTCTTCGCGGCCTCGAACTTCGACTCTTCCTGCTGGCCGCCCAGGTCGATCGTTGTGGTGCCCGAGAAGGCGCCGTCCTTCCAGGCGCCCTCCATCTCCACGGCCACGGTCATGGGACCCACCGTGAAGCTCGTCTCCAGCCGGACCGAGGTCCCGCTGACGCGCCCCTTGACCGACCCGGAGAGCGCCGAGCCGTCCATGGGGTTGACCGCAGCGGCGTCGCCCGTGACCACGCCCTCCTCGTCCATGCGCAGGGTGAGGGTCATCGGGTCGTCATCCGGCGAGCCCGGATCGGTGAGCGTCCAGGTCCCGGTGAGGTCCACGCCCTCGGCCGGCGGATCGCCGCCGCCCACCTTCGCCTCGAACTCGTGGAGGTGTCCCTCGAGGATGGCGTAGTGCACCTTCGCGTCCTCGGTCAGGGGCTCGGCCGTCCACAGGCAGAGGCTCGCGGGGGCGCCGGGCTCGAGGCGGCCAACTAGGCTCTCGACCCCGAGCAGGGCCGCTCCGCTGCTGCCGAGACCCGCCAGGGCCGCGGTCCGCGGGAGCCCCGCCTCGACCGCCTCGGTGAGGCGCTCGACGAGGCGTCCCGCGCCTCCGTCCCCGGAGCCAAAGGCCACGTTGACGCCGGCCTCGTGCAGCCGAGCGGCGCAGTCCCGCTGCTCCTCCCAGCGCAGACGCTTGTCGAGGCGCACGCCGAACGGCTCCTCGTAGCTCCAGTCCATGGCCGGAGCCGCGGGCTCGTCCGCGGGGGCGGACTCGTCCTCCTGGTCGCCCTCGGAGGAGCCGGCCTCGGCCTCCTCGGAGGCATCGCCACGGCGGCCGCGCTTGCCACGCTTGGAGCCCTTGTCCTCCTCCGCTTCGCGGGGGTCCTTGGCCTCCTCGGACCAGTCCAGGGTGAGCACGACCGGCGTGCCGGTTGCCTTCAGGCGGTCCGCGGCCTTCCAGGCCTCTCGCCCTCCCACGATGGCGACCTTCAGGCCGAACTCCTCGGCAAGGTCGAGCCAGCGGTGGATGTCCCGGGCGCTCTCGGCCTCGCAGGCGAGGTGGGTCGTCCCGTCCAACAGCGGCCACGCCGCCTCCAGGTCCGGGTCGTGGGCGGGGCGCGGCACGGCGGCGCCGGCGCGCGCCCGGCGCACCAGCTCGCGGTGGTGCTGGGCGTCGAGGAAGAACTGCCGCAGGTGGGCGAGGTAGCCCATCAGGGTCGAGGGGTAGCCCCCGCCGGGAGCGCGGAAGGCTGCGTGCTGCATCAGGTCGGCGGCGAGCACCAGCTCGCGCGCGGCCAGGTCGCGCGGGACGACGAGACAGCTCGAGCCCGCCAGCAGCGCACCCGAGGGCGCTGCGGCCATGGCACCGAAGCCAGCCTGCGCCCACTTCTCGGCGTCGTCCTTCGCGAGGCTCAGGTGATCGGCAGCGCGCCACGAGGGCCGCAGGCCCTTGCGGTTCGCCTGGCGCATGGCGATGCGCACGCCTGCGCCGGTGTCCACCGGCCGATCCTGGTCCACCTCGACCGTCCACTCGGCGAGGCCCGCGGCGGCCGCGGCGTCGAGGAAGGCCGAGGCCGCGAAGAGCCCCTCACCCTCGACCACGCGATAGGCCGGAGAGACATCCTCGCTGGCGGGCTGGACGCGCTCGACGCGCCCATCGCGCAGGAGGACGGTCCACGCTCCGGCCTTGCCTTCGATGGAGACCCGATGCAGGGCCAGGGGACGGGGGTCACGGGGCGGGGCCTGGGCCACGGCCGCTGCAGAGAGCAGCAGCCCGGCAAGGGCCCCCCAGCGCGCGCGGCGCGAGGGTGAGGTGGGGATCATGGGGGGACGGCGCCGCGGCGGACGCGCGGTCATTGTGGCCCACGGGGCTCGATTTCGGCAGGGACGCTTCCAAACCCCAGCCGCGGCGCGCGCAAGGGTTGTGCATGGAGGGGCGCCGGGGCCGCCCTCAGAGTCCACGCAGCCAGCGAGGCACGAAGGGGGCGCGCTCTGGGTCCGCCAGCACGCGGTCGAGGGCAGCGACCAGGCCGGCCTGGTCCTTGGGCAGCACGCCCGCCACCGTCAGGGTGTTGCTCGCGTGGTTCGAGCGGAAGATCGTGCGGCTGCACTCCAGGTGCGCCACCAGCTCGCGCAGCTCGGCCGCAAGCTCCACCGGGGTCAGCGCATCCACCTCCCCCCGCGCGTCCGCGTCGCCCAGCGGCGTGCCCTCGACCGGAGTCATCACCAGCGTCGAGAGGAAGCGCGGCTGGATGCGGTTCACCACCCGCGCCGAGGCGCGCGCATGCTCCTGGGACCGCGCACGCCCTCCGGCGCCCAGCAGCACCATGGTCGAGAGGGTCACGCCCGCCTCGTGAGCCTTGTTCGCGACCCGCACCATCTCGTCCCCGTCCACGCCCTTGGCGAGGTCCTCGAGCACCGCGTCGTCCCCCGACTCGATGCCCAGGTAGTAGAGGGTGAGTCCGCGCTCGCGCAGGTCAGCCATCTCCTCCACGGTGCGCACCTGCAGGGACTGCGGTGAGGCGTAGCAGGAGATCCGGCGCAGGTCCGGAAAGGCCGCCCGCAGGGCGTCGCACAGCTCGCCCAGGAAGCGAGCCTTCGCCATCAGCGCGTCCCCGTCCGCCAGGAACACCTTGTGGACGGGCCCGAGGTGCTGCCGCGCCCAGGCGATCTCCTCCAGCAGCTCCGCCAGGGGCCGCACCCGGAACCGCTTCTCGCGGTACATGGCGCAGAAGGTGCACTCGTTGTAGGAGCACCCCAGGGTCGCCTGGAGGATGAGGCTGTTGGCCTCCGACGGGGGCCGGTAGAGGGTTCCCTGGTAGCGGATCACGGCGCGCGGAAGACTAGCGCACCCATGACCCTCACCCCGGCGGTAGAGTCTGCATCCGCGGGTCTGTGGAGACCCGCTGCACCCCTCGAGAGCCCCCACCGCACCGCGAGCCATGCCCACCCCCGAAGAGGTCTACACCGAGCTGCGCCAGGTCTTTGACCCTGAGATCCCGGTGAACATCGTCGATCTTGGCCTCATCTACGATGTGAAGGTCAATGAGGACAACCGCGTCCACATCGACATGACCCTCACCTCCCAGTCATGCCCCGAGGCGCGCACGATCCCCGAGGTCATGAAGCGCCGGGTCTGCGGCCTGCGCGAGGTCACGGGCTGCGACATCGAGATCGTCTGGGAGCCCGCCTGGGGCCCGCACCTCATCAGCGAGGAGGGGCGCAAGGTCCTCGGCATCGACGAGGAGCAGGAGGAGGAGTGACGCTCCGCGGCGGGGCTCCCGGCCCCGCAGCCACACGGTCCCAACGCCACGAGGGCGCGCCGCGGTTTCGCGGCGCGCCCTCGTGCGCTGCTCGGGGAGTGGTCCGGCCTACTGGATGACATCCATGCCCTGCGGCAGGTCCGGCTTGGGAGCGTCAGGGTTCGTGCGCAGCTCCTGCTTCCAGGACAGCAGGCGCGCCTGGGCCCCGGCCTTCTCCGCGGCGGCGATCAGCTCCATGGCCTGCTCCTTGTCCCCCGCCTGCTCGGCCAGGGCCGACTTGCGCTGGTAGAAGATCGACAGGCTCGTCTGCGGGAAGGGGTCGTCCTTGTCGATCTCGGTGATGCGCGTCCCCACGGCGATCGCCTCGTCGAGGCGCCCCAGGTGCATCAGCGTAGTGGCGAGGCCCAGCATCGCGTCGGTCCACTCGGGCTGCACCTCGAGGGCCTGCCGGTAGGACTCCTCCGCAGCGGCGTGGTCCCCCGCGGCGAAGTGGTTCATGCCCTGCATGTAGAGGTCGGTGGCGGTGGGGTCGCTCATCGGTGGGGTCACGCCGGCGTCACGGCGCAGGCCTGATTGTAGGACGCCCGCGCCCGGTGCTGGACCGGGCGCGGGCGTCCGCGCGAGATTCGTAGGGCCCTACATCACGGGCTCGATGCCGAGCTCCGCGAAGCCCTTCTCCTCGAAGGTGGCCCGGAACAGGTCCCGCAGCTTCGCGGCGGCCTGGTCGTAGGCCTCCTTGTCCTCCCACGAGTTGCGGGGGTTCAGGACCGCGGGATCCACGCCCGGACAGGCCCGAGGCATCTTCAGGTTGAAGATCGGGTGTTCGTCATACTCCGAGCCCTCGGCGTGCAGGTCCCCTGCAAGAGCGGCGTTGAGCAGGGCGCGGGTGTCGCCGATGGAGATGCGCTTGCCGACGCCGTAGGGGCCTCCGCCCCAGCCCGTGTTGAGCAGGATGCAGCGGGCCTGGTGCTGGCCCATCTTCTCGGCCAGCTTCTGGGCGTAGACGCTCGGCTTGTGGGCCATGAAGGGCGCGCCGAAGCAGGAGCTGAAGGCGGCCTTGGGCTCGGTCACCCCGACCTCCGTGCCGGCCAGCTTCGCGGTGAAGCCCATCACGAAGTGGTACATGACCTCCTTCGCGTCGAGGATCGACACCGGCGGCAGGACGCCGAAGGCGTCTGCAGTGAGCAGGACGATGGTCTCGGGGTGCGGCCCGCAGGCCCCCTCGGCGACGCCGGGGTTGCAGGAGAGCGGGTAGCTGAAGCGGGTGTTCTCGGTGATCGAGTTGTCCGTGAGGTCCAGCTCCTGGGGGTCCGTGTCCTCCATGGCGCGCCCCGGCAGGGGCGGCACATTCTCGATCAGCGTGCCCGGCATGGAGAGCGCGGCGGCAATGACCGGCTCGGCCTGCTTGTCGAGGTCGATGAGCTTCGCGTAGCAGCCGTCCTCGAGGTTCGAGAGGCCGCTCTGGGTCCAGGCGGTCTCGTCGTCGCCGATGAGGAGCCGGTCCGGATCCGCCGAGAGGGTGGTCTTGCCCGTGCCCGACAGGCCGAAGAGGACGGCCCCGTCGCCGCGCTGCCCCACATTGGCGGAGCAGTGCATGGACATGTGCCCCAGGTTGGGCAGGATCCAGTTCATCACCGTGAACATGGTCTTCTTGTTCACGCCGCAGTAGTCAGCGCGCCCGATCACGAGGCAGATCTGGCGGCCCGGGTCGAGGATGACCGCACGGGCGCTGCGGGTGCCGTCCCGCTCGGGGTCGGCGTGGAAGCTCGGCACATTGAGCAGCGTCCAGCGCTTCGCGTCCGCGTCCGTGACGCCCTCGATGCCCTTCGGGAACATGTTGTTCACGAAGATCGCGTGGGTGGCGTACTCACCGACCCAGCGGTACGGCACGGCGTACTCCGGGTCGGACCCGCAGAACAGCTCCTGGACATGCAGGGTGGCGCGCCTCTCGTTGAGGTGCTCTCCCACGCGCAGGAGCAGGGCGTCGAACTTCTCAGGATCGAACTTCTGGAAGTCGTTCTTCCACCACAGGGCGTCCTCGAACTCGGGACGCGCGACGCCGAAGGTGTCCTGGACCGGGCGCCCGGTGCAGCTGGGGTCGGTGTAGAACACCAGGGGTCCCTGCTTGCCCAGCTTGGTGGGGAACGCCTTCTGCTCGTCGTCGGGACCGTCGGGCCGCACCCGGCCGCGGTCGTTCGCAATCGCGTCGTCGAACAGCTCGTCCTTGCTCAGGCCGTGCTTGTAGGTCACGTCCCGAAGCCCGAAGAGGCGCTGGAGGTCGTCTTGGTAGCCCATGGTGCGAAGCGGCCGGCTCGCTTCCCGGGGTGCCCGGGGAGACTTTGGTGGCCGATGTAGAAGCGAACGAGGTTACGCGGCCGGTCCTGCGGGGGCAACCGGGCAACCTACCCAGGGGCTATCGGTCGTTCTCGGACTCGGCTCGATACCAGTCGAGGGTCTTTTGGAGGCCCACCTCCCAGGGGACTCCCGCTTCCCACCCAAGGATTTCCCTCACAAGGGTCGGGTCGGCCTGGCTGTGGCGGACATCTCCCGCCCGGGGGGGGCCGAAGGAGGGCTCTGCGGGCATCCCAAGGGCCCGCGCCATGGCCGCGTGCAGCTCCAGCAGGCTCACGCGGTCCCCGGCGCCGAGATTCAGGACCTGCCCGGGGGCGTGCTCGGCGCGGAGAGCCAGAAGGATGCCGTCCACCACATTGGCGACGAAGGTGAAGTCGCGGGTCTGGCCGCCGTCCCCGAAGAGGGTCGGCTGACGGCCGTCGAGCAGGGCGCGCGCGAAGATGGCGATGACCCCCGTGTAGGGCGAGTCGTCCACCTGCCTGGGCCCGAAGACATTGAAGAAGCGCAGGCTGGTGGTGTGGAGGCCGTAGCACTCGGACCACACGCGCATCAGGTGCTCCCCGGCCACCTTGCCGGAGGCGTAGGGCGAGAGCGGCCGCGGCACGAGGTCCTCTCCCAGGGGAAGGCTCTCGTGGTCCCCGTAGGCCGCGGATGAGGCCGCGAACACCACGGCCTGCATGCCCTCTGCGCGCGCGGCCTCGAGCAGGTTCAGGGTGCCGGTGACATTGACCGCGTAGCTGCGCTCGGGCTCCTCGACGCTCTGGGGCACCGAGACCTGGGCGGCCAGGTGGACCGCGCCCTCCGCGCCCGCTGCCGCCCGACGGACCAGGGCCGCGTCGGTGATGCAGCCCTCGAAGAGCTCCACCCGGTCCGGGACATTGGCGCGCCGGCCCGAGGAGAGATCGTCGAGGACACGCACCGCGTGCCCCTCCTCCATGAGGCGCTCGACGAGGTGCGAGCCGATGAACCCCGCGCCGCCCGTGACCAGGACCGTGCTCATCGGAGCGATGCTAGTCTCCCAGGAGCCCCGAATCCCGCGCCCGGGCCGGGGCGAAGCCCACCGAGCAGCGCCGAATCCGGCGCGCAGGCGCTCACCATGACCCCCACCCCCTTCGACTCCCGTGCCCCGCTGCTGCGCAGCGAGCGCTGCCTGGTGGGCGTGCCGGGCCCGGAGGCCGCAGAGGCCGTGCTGGAGTACTACCTGCGCAACCGGGAGCACCTGGAGCCCTGGGAGCCGACGCGCCCCACGGCCTTCTACAGCGCCGCCTTCTGGGAGGCGCACCTACGCCACAACTTCGAGGACTTCCGCCAAGGACGCAGCTTCCGCGCCGTGGTGACTCTCCAGGAGGACCCTGGCCGGGTGGTCGGGGCCGTCAACCTCTCCAACATCGCCCGCGGCGTGTTCCTCTCCTGCCACCTGGGCTACTCGTTCGACGCCAAGGCAGGGGGCCAGGGCCTCGCCACCGAGGCCGTCGGCCGCCTCGTGGGGCATGCCTTCGAGGGACTGGGACTCCACCGGGTTCAGGCGGCCTACATCCCCGAGAACCTGCGGTCAGAGCGCCTGCTCGGCCGCCTGGGCTTCGAGCGCGAGGGCCTTGCCCGGGACTATCTGTTCATTGGGGGCCGCTGGCGCGACCACATCCTCACGGCCCGCCTGGCGCCCCAGCCGGTGCGCCCCGTCGTCCCCTGAGCCCCTCACGGTGGGGCTCCCTGAACTGTCGGCGGGGCCACCGGGTGGCGCCCCCTGGGATGTCGACCGAGCCCCCGCGAGTGGGGGCCCCCGGAAATGAGAGTGGGCCTGCCGGTCCCCACCAGCAGGCCCTGATCGACTCCCTCGAGGGAGTCAGGATCCCCAGCGCAGCGCGTGGCTGCAGGGGTCTGAGCCTGGGGCACCGGCGGAGCGAACGGGCCTGCTGGTTTTTTCTTCGAGAAGGGGGAGACCCGGGGGACTGGGACCGGCCGGGGGCCCCCCCCTGGAGGCCTCCAGGCCCCTCTCGAGGGCCAGCAGCCGCCCCAGAGATGAGGGGAGGGGGCCCGTCTCCGGGCCCCCTCATCTCCTTCCTCAACAACCGAATCCCGTTCACCCTCGCACGGGGCGTTCAGGGGAGGTCTCTCATGGGCTCGCTCTCACTGGCTCCGGTCGGTGCGCTCTGGCTTGCTCCCGGTCGGGAGGCGCCCATCCCTTTCTGTCGGCACCGATCCTCGGGGCTCTGCCCGGCCAGCCCAGGGCGGGCTGACCGACAGCAATCAGGAGCGGAGCAACCGGCCCAGCCGAACCCCCAATCGGCAAGATTCCGGGCGCACGGCGAGCCCCAGGGACACAGCGAGCCGCTGAAGAGGCGGCGAGCCCAACGAACACCGCGAGCCGCTGAAGAGGCGGCGAGCCCAACGAACACCGCGAGCCGCTGAAGAGGCGGGGAGCACCAGGGACACAGCGAGCCGCCGAAGAGGCGGCGAGCCCAACGAACGCCGCGAGCCGCCGAAGAGGCAGCAAGCCCTGGAAAGACAGCGAGCCCCCCCGAAGGGGAGCTCGCGGCCTGGATGGATTGGGTGTCGTGATGATCGTCGCCGCTCGCGCGGCGCATGGATCAGCGCCCTCGGCGGCCCCCCCGAACGAAGGAATCGCCGGGGAGGCCCAGATCGAGACTCAGCCGAAGATGCCGGTCTTCTGGCTCTTTCGGATCTCGCCCTCCTGAGCCCAGATGATCTCGCCCGTCTCGATGTTCGCCATCTGCAGCACCAGCTGGAAGTAGACATCCTTGGTCTTGACGCCCGCCGTCTCGAGGGAGCGTCCCTTCTCCTTGGTGATGTCGCGCAGGGCGCCGAACAGCACGACATCCGCGCCGAGCTGCTTGCCGAAGGCCTTGGCCTGGGCCGGATCGACGCGGCCCGAGCCCTGCTGGAAGCGAACCTGCTGCTCGATCTCGTCCTGACCCGCGACCTCGGCAACGATGCGGAACTTGCCCTTCCCGACGAGACTCGCGGTCATCTTGTCGCGCAGTCCGCCGAGGTCCACATGCTCCCCGGTGAGGTTCTCGATGCCGCCGAAGTACAGCACGATGCGCTTGTCGGCACCCTTGCCAGAGTGGTCGAGGTAGGCGAGGCCCGGCGCCTCCGTGAGGCTCTCCACCATCTCACCCGAGAAGGTCTGCAGGTCGGTGGAGCCCCAGGCAACGGTGACGGTCTCGGTGGCACCCGCGTCCCCATAGCTGGTGGAGCTGCAGGCGGCCGCGAGGAAGAGAGGAAGGATCAGGAGTTGCTTCATGGTTGGTCGGTGAAGGGTGGTCAGTGCGGGTTCGGTGAGGGGGCTGGCTGCAGCCCCTTGGATTAGGGAACGGTCGCGGCGGCCGAGGCGACCTCCAGGCCGCCCACGCGCCGCGCGTGGAGGTCGCGCCCCAGCGTCCGGGCGAGCACGAAGACCGTCTCGCCCGCCTCGAGGCGCAGGGTCCCCAGGTCGGCCGTGACGCCGCCGGGGATGGACAGAGCGAGCGGATGGACGCCCGGGGCCGCGTGCGTGATAGCCACCTGCCAGGAGTCGGGCAGGGTGCTCCAGCAGCGCAGGTCCGCGCGCTCGGTGGCGATGGACAGGATGTCTCCAAGGAGTCCCACGGCGGCGGCGGCCCCGTCTCCACCGTCCTGGCGCGCCTGGTCCGCCAGGGCCTTCCGCACCTGCTGCTTGGCGATCGTGCGCACGAGGTTGCGGGCGGCCATCCAGGCGATGCGATCGGCCAGGGACTCCTGGGCCAGGGCGTGGACCGCCTCGAGCTCGGCGCTGCGCACGGCGACGCCGCTGACGGTCATCTCCAGCTGCTGCACGGGCTGGGGCTGCCGCTGGTAGTGGGGCAGGGCGATGCTGATGGAGCCGTCGGGGGTCAGGATGTCCTGGCGCTTCTCGACCTTCACCGGCCCCTGGCCCACGCCGGCGATCAGGACGATGCGCGCGGCCCCCGGGGGCAGCTCTGGAGCCTCGCCATCGCGGGCCACCAGGCGCTCGAGCTCCTCGGTGCGCGACAGCCGCGCGGCGCAGCGCTGGAGGGCCGGCGCGTGGACGGAGGGCGCGAGGCCCTTGCTCTCGAGGGCGCGCCAGTCGATCCAGGCCTCGTCGTCCTCCGTGCGCAGCTCGTGGCCGATGGCCGAGAGGAAGTGCGCCAGGCCGGCGCCCTTGTACTCCTTGTCATAGAAGGTGCCCTCGGCGGCCAGCAGCCGGTTGGAGCGGCGCACCTCCACCAGCGTGTCCTCGAGCGCTCCCTGGCCCAGATAGGCCAGGCCCCACAGGGCGTGCAGCATGACCCGCTCGTAGCCCTCGCCGCGGTACTGGGAGAGCTCCTCCGAGAGGAACAGGCCCCCCATGCCCTGGGCCAGGGAGCCCGGATCCAGGAGGCCCTCCGCCTCCAGCTCCTCGATGGTCCGCCCGGCTCGCTCGAACCAGAGCACCGCCTCCTCCCAGCGCCCGTCCGTGAGCGCGGAGGTTCCGGCCTCGGCGCCGGACAGGAACTCTGAGCCGGTGGTGCCCGGCTCCCCGAACTGGGCCTCAGCAGAGGCGAAGCGGCCCGCGCGGAAGTCCCCCAGGGCCTCCGCGGTCCGGTCCTGGTAGGTCGCGCAGGAGGCCGCGAAGGCCAGCAGGCAGACCGCTGCGCCTCGTGAGCTGGACCTGGGAGTGGACATGGGGACGCCTTGGGAGGACACGAATTGGGGACAGGAGGCGCTGGCGAGGCGCTCTCTGGCAAGAGGTACAAGCGGCGTGCCAGCCCGGCAGCGCCAGTGGGGGGACCCTACCACCGGCGTGGGTGGCCCGCGCGCTCGACGGAGCCCGGGGCCCGGGCTGGCCCCGCTTCCCTGACCCCCTAGAATGCGCCCTGCGCCATGCCGAACGCCCCTGCCCCCCAACGCAAGAAGCGCGCGAAGGTCTCGATGATGGACCAGTTCCGCGCGGCCAAGCAGGAGCAGCCCGACGCCCTGCTGTTCTTCCGCATGGGCGACTTCTACGAGCTCTTCGGGGAGGACGCCGAGGTCGCCGCGCGGGAGCTGGGGATCGCCCTGACCTCGCGGGCCAAGGGCACCCCCGACGCGCTGGCCATGGCGGGCGTGCCGGTGAAGTCGCACGAGGCCTACCTGATGAAGCTCGTCCAGAAGGGCTTCAAGGTCGCCATCTGCGAGCAGATGAGCGACCCGAAGACGACCAAGGGCATCGTCGACCGGGGCATCGTGCGCGTGGTCACTCCGGGGACGATCACCGAGGAGGAGGTGCTCGACTCGCGGGCGAGCAACTTCCTGGCGAGCCTGTCGGTCGAGAAGCGTGGCGTGGGCCTCGTCTGGGTGGACCTCTCCACGGGCCGCTTCCTGGCCCAGGAGCTGCCGCTCGAGGCCCTCGAGGACGAGCTGGTGCGGGTGGGCCCCGCCGAGCTGCTCGTGGCGGAGGGGCTGGAGCAGGAGCTGCCCGAGGTCGCGGCCACCGTGGCCCGCATCCTCGGACCGCGCACGACCGAGCGGCCGCCGTGGCGCTTCGAGCGCGGCGCGGCGCTCAAGGCCTGCCTCGATCACTTCGGCGTCAAGACTCTCGAGGGCTACGGCCTGGAGGACGACTCCCCCGCGGTGCCGGCGGCGGGCGCGCTCGTCGAGTACCTGCGCGAGACCCAGCGCGGGTCGTGTGCCCATGTCCTGCGCATCGAGCGCGTCGAGACCGGCCAGCACCTCGTGCTGGACCGCGCCACGCGCTCAACCCTGGAGCTCGTGGTGACCCAGCGCGATGCGCGCCGCGAGGGGACCCTGCTGGACGCCATCGACCGCACCGCGACGCCCATGGGTGGACGCATGCTGCGCGAGTGGCTGCTCGCACCGCTGCGCGATGTGGAGGCAATCAACGCCCGCCTCGCCGGCGTCGAGGAGTTCGTCGAGCAGCCCTTCCTGCGCGAGGACACCCGCGGCCTCCTGGACGATGTCCTCGACATCGAGCGGCTGGTGGGGAAGGTCGCGACCGGCAGGGCCAATGCCCGCGACCTGCTGGCCCTGGCGCGCTCGCTGGCCGTGGTCGAGCCCCTGCGCGAGGTGCTCGACCGGGTGTACTCCAAGACGCTCGGTGACCTGCGCGAGGCCCTGGATCCGCTCGAGGCCGAGGTGCAGCGCGTGCTCGCGAGCCTCGTGGACAGCCCACCTCCTGGCCTCAACGAGGGCGGCCTCATCCGTGAGGGCCTCTCGGCTGAGCTCGACGAGCTGCGCTCCGCGGCCGGGGACGGCAAGGCGTGGATGGCGCGCTTCCAGGCGGCCGAGGCCGAGCGCACGGGCCTGCCAGGCCTGAAGATCGGCTACACGAGCGTCTTCGGGTACTACATCGAGATCCCTCGCGCGCAGGCGAAGAACGCACCTCCCTCCTACACGCGCAAGCAGACCCTCAAGAACGCCGAGCGGTTCATCACGCCCGAGCTGAAGGAGTACGAGGACAAGGTCCTTGGCGCGGAGGAGAAGGCCCACGCCCTGGAGTACCGGCTCTTCGGCGAGCTGCGCGATGCCATGGCCCAGGCCATCCCGCGCGTCTTGGCGACGGCCCGCGCCCTGGCCCAGGTCGATGTCCTCGCGGGACTGGCCCAGACGGCCGCCGAGCGCCGCTATGCGCGACCCACCGTAGACAGCGGGGAGAGCATCGTCATCCGGGACGGACGCCACCCCGTGATCGAGCAGCACCTCGACGGGGAGCCGTTCGTACCCAACGACACCCAGCTCAACCGCGGCGAGCGCCAGCTCGGCCTGATCACAGGGCCGAACATGGCGGGTAAGAGCACCTACATCCGCCAGACGGCCCTGATCGTGCTGCTGGCCCAGTGCGGCTCGTTCGTGCCGGCGGGCGAGGCGCGCGTGGGCGTGGTGGATCGGATCTTCACGCGCCTGGGCTCGGCGGACGACCTCGCGCGCGGCGCCTCGACCTTCATGGTGGAGATGATCGAGATCGCGAACATCCTCAACAACGCGACCTCGCGCAGCCTCGTCGTGCTCGACGAGGTGGGCCGCGGCACCAGCACCTACGACGGCCTCGCCCTGGCATGGGCCATCGTCGAGCACCTGACCGGCGACCTGCGCGTCCGCACGCTCTTCGCAACCCACTACCACCAGCTGACCGCGCTGAGCGACCAGCTCGAGGGGGTCCACAACCTGAATGTGGCCGTCCGCGAGTGGGGCGACGAGATCGTCTTTCTGCACAAGATCGTCGAGGGCGGGACGGACCGCTCCTACGGCATCCAGGTCGCGCGATTGGCCGGCGTCCCGACGAGCCTCGTGGAGCGTGCCAAGCAGATCCTCCGGACCCTGGAGTCGGGAGCGGAGCGCGGGGCGCTGCCCGGACGGCCGAGCCCGGCGGTGGACGCGCCCGAGGGCACCCAGCTCGGGCTCTTCGATGCCGAACCGAGCCGGGTCGAGCTGGCCCTTGAGGAGCTGGACCCCGACGCCCTGTCGCCCATCGACGCCCTGCTGGCCCTGCGCCAGCTCAAGGAGCTGCTCGACTCCTCGCGGGCCTGATCTCCGCCCCCCCCGCGGGATGCCCCAAAGCTGACCTGCCGCGGCGCGGAAAGGGGTCGGCGGCGCCGGACCGCGCGATCCCCTCGGGGAGCGCGTCGATCCCCCCCTGCGCGCTCAAGCCAGGCGCCCAGAAGGCCGACCTCCAAGGCGTAGACTTGTCCAACATGCGTTCGGTCCTCGCCCTGCTGCCCCTGCTACTCCCCGCGTGCGGAGGCGCCAGCGCGCCGCCGGTCACGGTCGCGGAGCTGCTGCCCGCTGGCGTGCAGGAGGTCGACCCGGCCGTCCTCGAGGTGCTGGAGCAGCGCGTTGGCGCGGTGAATCGCGACCTCGGCAGCGCCGCGGTCCGACGCAGCCTGGCCCTCGCCCTGGAGGCCAACTCGTTCTGGGCCGAAGCCATCGCCCAGTACCGGCTCGCGCTGGGCATGGACGCCGCCGATTGGGACGCGCTCCTCCACCTCGCCGGCTGCCTGCGCCAGGCCGGGGACCTGTCGGGGGAGCTCGACGCCCTCGAGCGAGTCGTCGCCGCGCGCCCTGATGATCGCGCTGCGCTCAACCGGCTGGCCGTCGCCCGCCTGGACCAGGGCAACCTCGACGGAGCGCGGGAGCTGTTCCGCACGCTGAGGAGCCTGCTGCCCGAGCACCCGCACGGCCCCCTTGGCCTCGGACAGGTGGAGCTTGAGGCGGGCAACGCCGAGGTCGCTCTCGAGCACCTGGAGAGCGCCCGCGCGCTCGGCCGCGGCGCTCCCTTCATCGACTTCGTGCTCGGCCAGTGCCTGGCAGAGCTCGGGCGCACGGACGAGGCCATGGTCCTCCTCGATCGCGGAGCCGACTCCAACCGGCCGCAGATCGCCACGGCCCTCGAGGACGAGAAGGCCCGCTACAGCGTCAGCCGCGCGGACCGCATCTCGCGTGCGGGGCGCCTCCACGAGGCCGGTCGCTCGGCCGAGGCGCGCCTCATCCTCGAGAGACTGCGTGAGCAGGACCCGGATGATGTGCCGGTCCTGAACAATCTGGCCGCTGCTCAGATGAAGCTTGGACGGCAGGACGAGGCGATCGCGACCCTGGAGCATGTGCTTGAGCTCGAGCCGAACCAGTACGCAGCCTGGTTCAACCTCGCCAGCATCCACTTCGACCGCGGCCAGGAGCAGATGAGCGCGAGCGGCAGCGTGGACGCCGACCTGATCGCCCTCGCCATGCAGGCCGCCGATCGCGCGGTCGAGTTCGGCGGTCACCTGGCGAACATGCACGTCATGCGGGCGAAGGTGCTGATGCTCGCCCGCAGCTACGCCGAGGCCGTGACCGAGTTCCAGGCCAGCATCCGGCTGGGCATGACGAACGAGGATGTCTACCTGAACTGCTCCAAGGTGCAGATGAACCTCGGGGACCAGGCGGGTGGCATCCAGACCCTGATGGACGGCGCCGCACGAAACCCGAGCTGGGCCGAGGTTCGGATCCAGCTGCTGCCCTACTGGGTGGCGCGCCGGGACGGCCTGGCGGCCCGCGGCGTCCTGGCAGAGATCGAGGCGCTGATCCCCGAGGACCCGCGCCTGCCGAAGCTCCGGGACTACCTCAAATCGAACGGACTATGAGCACCCTCCGTCTGAAGACCCTGCCCCTCCTCCTGGTCGCCGCCTGTGGCGGCGGCGAGAGCAGCACTGGCTCGAGCTCGAGCTCGCAGCCCTGGTTCGAGGATGTGGGCGAGGCCTGCGGTGCGGCCGTGGTCCACGACCTGGGGCGCTCCGAGCGTCGCTATTGGATCCCTGAGATCACCGGGAGCGGCCTTGGGCTCTTCGATGCGGACGGAGACGGGGACCTGGACCTGTTCATCTGCCAGGGCGGGGCCCTGCAGGACGGCGATCCGGCCTCCGCCAGCGACGCCCTGCTCCTGAACGACGGCCTGGGCAACTTCACCGACATCACCGCCAGCGCCGGCATCGAAGACCACCTCTTTGGGATGGGCTGCGCAGCCGCGGACTACGACGCGGATGGAGACATCGACCTCTTCGTGACGAATGTGGGCCGCAATGTGCTCTGGCGCAACGAGGGCGACGGGACCTTCACCGATGCGACCGAGGAGGCCGGGCTCGTGGACGAGGCCTGGGGCACGAGCGCGGCGTTCCTGGACTATGACGGCGACGGGGACCTCGACCTCTTCTACTGCAACTACATCCGCTGGGCCGCGACCAACGAGGTCCCCTGCAACAACAAGCTGGGCGAGCCGGACTACTGCCACCCGAACAACTACGACGCGCCGGACTCTGATCGGCTGTGGCGCAACGAGGGGGACGGGCGGTTCGTGGACGCGAGCCAGGAGAGCGGGATCTCCAAGTCCTTCGGGAACGGCCTTGGGGTGGCCTGGGGAGACCTGACCGGAGATGGCCGCGTGGACATCTATGTCGCCAACGACGGCATGGCCAACCAGCTTTGGGTCAACATGGGCTCGGGCCGCTTCCAGGATCAGGCCCTTGCCAAGGGCTGCGCCCTGTCGGGCGAGGGCAAGGCCGAGGCGGGCATGGGCGTGCTGCTCGAGGACCTCGACGGCGACCTGCGCCAGGACCTCTTCGTCACCCACCTGCGCTCGGAGACCAACACCTTCTACCGCAGCAAGGCGCGCCGCTTCGCGGACGACACGCGCCGGACGGGCACGGTCGAGGCAAGCCTCAACTTCACCGCCTTCGGCGTTGGAGCCGCGGACTTCGACCACGACGGTGCCCTGGACTACTATGTGGCCAATGGCCGCGTGGGCGACGCGACCCCGCGCTTCAGCGAGGAGCGCGTGCTCGCGGAGCCCGACCAGCTCTTCCGCGGCGCCGGGGACGGGACCTTCACCGAGGTCCTCCCGCGCGGCGGCACGCGCGAGGAGGTCCTGAGCCTGGGCCGAGGCGCCGCCTTCGGCGACCTGGACGGCGACGGGGACATCGACGCGGTGGTGGCGGACAACGGCGGGCCCGTGCGGGTCCTGCGCAATGTGGCCCCCAAGCGGGGCACCTGGCTCCTGCTCGACCTGCGCGAGGCCGACGGGCGCACCGCCCTGGGCGCGCGCGTGACCCTGCAGGCCGGGGGCCGCAAGCAGCTGCGACAGGTGCAGACGGCCTACTCCTTTTGTGCGACGAACGACCCCCGCGTCCACTTCGGGGTGCCTGAGGGCGCTCAGGTCGAGTCCATTCAGGTCGAGTGGCTCGATGGGACGATGCAAGACCTCGGCGCGCTCGAGCCCGGGCGCCTGCACACCGTGCGCCGCTCCTCCGACCGCTGACCCATGACGCGTCCCCTCCGCGCCGCGAGCCTCGCGACGGCCCTCTCCCTCTCCCTGCTCGGAGCCTGCGGGCCCCAGGTGGACCTGCCCTTCGATGCCGGTGACCTCAGCCGGGCCTCGGACGGCGCTGGCGAGGGCCTGGACCCGGCCGTCGTGAACATGCTGGAGGCGCGGCTCGAGGCCGTGCGGAGCGAGCCGGACAGCGCAGCCGCGATGCGCAGCCTGGGACTGGCGTGTGAGACCAGCGGCTCCTGGGACCTCGCGATCCAGGCCCTCGAGGCTGCGCTGGTCCTGGACCCCAAGGACCAGGGCGCTCGCCTGCACCTCGCCATCTGTCTGCACGAGGCAGGGCGCTACGACGAGGAGCTGGCCGCGCTGCAGGAGGTGACCGACCGCGAGCCGAGCAATCTTGCCGCGCTGTATCGGTTCGGCGTGGCGAACCTGGACCGCGGTCGCTTCGACGAGGCCCTCATCTCCTTCCAGACGCTTGCGGCCCTGAAGCCTGACCTGCATCAGGGTCACCTGGGCGTGGGCCAGGTGCTCCTCGAGCAGGAGAAGCCCGAGCAGGCGCTGACCCACCTGGACACGGCCCGTGGCCGAGCTGGCGGCGACCCCTTCGTCGAGTTCGCCATGGGGCAGTGCCTCGCGGATCTCGGACGGGAGCAGGAGGCTGCGGCCTTCCTCACGCGCGGAGCCGACGCCAAGCGCACACACATCGCCGACCCGCTGAACGCCGAGCTCAGCCGCTATGTGGTGGGCCGCAGCGGCCTGCTGCAGCGGGCCCTGCGCCTGCACCGGGGAGGCGACCTCAGCGGCGCGCGGAGGATCCTGGCGGACCTCGCCGAGGAGTACCCCGACGACACCACCATCCTCGGCAACCTCGGCAGCGCCCAGCGTGAGCTCGGCCTCTCGGACGAGGCCGAGGTCAGCCTGAGCCGCGCGGTCGAGCTCGAGCCTGATCTCTACGCCGCCTGGTTCAACCTGGCCAGCACGCACCTGGATGTGGTGCTGCGTGAGCGCAAGGAGACGGGCAGGGTCGCTGGAGAGCGCCTGACGAAGGCCCTCGAGGCGGCCAACGAGGCCGTGCGTCACGGCGGGCACCTGGCCGACATGCACGAGGTGCGCGCGAAGGTGCACACGCTCATGAACGAGGGCGAGCGTGCGCTCGTGGACTACCAGCGCGCCATCGACCTTGGCACCGACCACCAGGAGACCTACCTGGCGGTCGCCCGCCTCCAGGTGCTCCAGGGCAACCGCGAGGGCGCGTTCGTGACCCTCGACGAGGGCGCCAGCCGCCACCCTGACTGGGTCGAGGTGCGCATCCAGTCCCTCCCCATCCTGGTCGACCGCCGCGACGCCATCGGAGCGCGCAGGGTGCTCGGCGAGGTGCGCTCCCTGGTCCCGGACGACCCGCGCCTCGGCGCGATCCAGGACCTGCTCGAGAGCAACGGCCTGTAGGGGCCCGGCGCAGCGAGCCGCGGCCCGGGGTGCGCGCTACCCTCTTCAGCCCATGAGCGAGTTCTTCCTCGACCTGCCCATGCGGCCGCGCCGCAACCGCAAGAGTCCGGGGGTCCGGGCCATGGTGCAGGAGACGCACCTCACCCCGGCACAGCTGGTCCTGCCCGTGTTCGTGCACGAGGACCCCGAGGACCAGCCGCTGGCGTCGATGCCCGGCTGCACGCGCTGGTCCCTCGACGGCCTCCTGCGCGAGGCCGAGGGCGCCCTCGAGGACGGCATCCGCGCGCTCGTGCTCTTCCCGAAGGTGCCCGAGGGACGCAAGACGCCCGGCGGTGAGGAGGCCTTCGATCCTGAGGGGCTCGTGCCCCGCGCGCTGCGCGCCCTGAAGCAGCGCCTTCCCGAGCTGGTGCTGGTCACCGATGTCGCCCTGGACCCCTACAGCAGCGACGGACACGACGGCCTCGTCGTCGATGGAGAGGTCGTCAACGACGCGACCGTCGAGGTGCTCGCCAAGCAGGCCGTAATGCAGGCGGAGGCCGGCGCCGACATCATCGCCCCGAGCGACATGATGGACGGTCGCATCGGCGCGCTGCGGGAGGCCCTGGACCTCAACGGCCACACCGGCGTCTCGCTCCTCTCCTACACGGCGAAGTACGCCTCGGCGTTCTATGGGCCGTTCCGCGGCGCCCTGGACTCCGCGCCGAAGGCTGGCGACAAGAAGACCTACCAGATGGACCCCGCGAACGCGCGCGAGGCCCTGCGCGAGCTGGCGCTCGACGAGCACGAGGGTGCGGACATGGTGATGGTCAAGCCTGCTGGCCCGTACCTGGATGTGATCGCGCGCATGCGCGAGGCCACGACCCTCCCGATCGCTGCCTATCAGGTCTCCGGTGAGTACCTCGCGCTGCGCTCGGCCTGCGACGCGGGCTGGCTGCAGGAGCGCGAGGCCGTCCTCGAGAGCCTGATCGGGATCCGGCGCGCCGGGGCGGACCTCGTCCTGACCTACTTCGCGCGGAGCGCCGCGCGCTGGCTCCGGGAGGGCTGATGGGCACGACGACCCTGCTGGTGCCGGACGCCGTGGCGCTGCCGGAGGGCGTGCGCGAGGACCTGGCCGTGCTCGTGGACGGCACGCTCATCGCCGCGGTCGATCGGCCCGAGCGGCTGGCAGGCAGGGCCTCCAGCGTCGAGCGGCTCGAGGGGTTGACCCTGGGACCCGGCTTGATCGACCTGCAGGTCAATGGAGGCGGGGGCGTCCTGCTGAACGACGAGCCGAGCACCGAGGGGATCCGGCGCATCGCAGAGGCTCACCTGAGGCACGGCACGACCTCTCTCCTCCCCACCCTGATCACCGCCGACCTGGCCACCATGACCGCGGCCGTGGAGGGCGCGCGCCTGGCGCTCGAGGCGGGCGTGCCCGGCGTGGTGGGCCTGCACCTCGAGGGCCCGTACCTGGATGCCCCGCGCCGCGGCGCCCACGAGGCCGCCCTGGTCCGCACTCCCCGCGCGGAGGAGCTTGCGCTGCTGCAGCAACCCTTCCCGGGCCGGCTGCTGATGACGCTCGCCGCCTCCGCCGCCACGGAGCAGGTGACGATCCCCCTGCGCCTGGCCGGCGTGCTGCTGTCCCTGGGCCACACGGAGGCGACGGCCGAGGAGGCGCGCACGGCGTTCGACCGGGGCGTCGGCCTCGTGACTCACCTCTACAACGCGATGTCGCCCCTGGCTCACCGCGCGCCGGGAGTGGTGGGCGCCGCGCTTGCTGACACGCGAGTGACCACCTGTCTCATCGCGGACGGTCACCATGTCCATCCGATCGCGATTCGAGCGGCCTACGAGGCCAAGGGCCCGGAGCAGTTCGTCTGCGTGAGTGATGCCATCGCCGTGGCGGGCACCGACCTGGACGAGGCCGTCCTCGCGGGCCAGCGCGTCCGGGTGCAGGGCGGCCGCTGCATCAACGAGGAGGGCAACCTCGCGGGATCGGCGATCACCCTGGCCGAGAGCCTGCCGATCCTGGTGCGCCATGTGGGCCTCTCGCTGGATCAGGCCCTGGTTGCCTGCGCAACGGCGCCCGCCCAGGCCCTGGGCCTGGCCGACCGTGGCCGCGTGGCCCCGCACCTGCGCGCGGACCTCGTCGCCCTCGACCCCGAGCACGGGGTGCGGCGCACCTGGTGCGGCGGAGAGCCGGTGGCCTGAACCACGGCTCCGGACTCCTGGCGGCAGGCCTTCCTGCGCCGGGCTAGGCCTCCTCCGCTTCGTCGGCCTCGACGCGCCGTTGGGCTAGGCCTCCTCCGCTTCGTCGGCCTCGACGCGCCGTTGGGCTAGGCCTCCTCCGCTTCGTCGGCCTCGACGCGCCGTTGGGCTAGG
>JADHNZ010000053.1 GCA_016779225.1 Planctomycetota bacterium | reverse complement strand
CGGGGCAGGTCATCACCGCCTTCGGCGAGTATGTGGGCGGCAGCGACCTGGCCGTCGGCATGGTCGTCTTCCTGATCCTGATCATCATCCAGTTCGTGGTGATCACCAAGGGCTCCGGCCGGGTCAGCGAGGTCGCCGCACGCTTCGTGCTGGATGCCATGCCCGGCAAGCAGATGGCGATCGACGCGGACCTCAACGCGGGCCTGATCGACTCGGAGACCGCCCGGACGCGCCGCGAGGAGGTCGCCCAGGAGGCGGAGTTCTACGGAGCGATGGACGGCGCCTCGAAGTTCGTCCGCGGAGACGCGATCGCCGGCCTGATCATCACGGCCCTCAACCTGACCGGGGGCATCGCGATCGCCTCGATGCAGGGGATGGAGCTGTCCAAGGCGGCCGAGACCTTCTCGAAGCTGACCATCGGGGACGGGCTCGTGAGCCAGATCCCGGCCCTCTTCATCTCGACCGCCGCGGGCATCCTGGTCACCAAGGAGACCAGCGCCACCAGCGTGGGTCCGACCCTCATGCGCCAGGTCACGGGCCGACCCAAGGCGACCCTGATCGCCGCCGGCGCGATCTTCGCGGTGGGCCTGCTCCCGGGCATGCCCAAGCTGCCCTTCATGGTGCTCGGCACGGTGCTGCTGGTGCTGTGGCGCTCGACCCGCGACCTGAGCCCGGACGCCGTGCGCGAGCCCTCGCTCGCCGCGGCCGCTGCCGGCGGCGCGTCGGGCAGCGACGCCGCAGAGGCCGAGGAGGGCCGCACCAAGGGCGACGAGCTCGAGATCGGTGAGCTGCTGCGCGTGGACCGCGTGTGCCTCGAGATCGGCTACCGCCTCATCTCGATGGTGCAGGGTGAGAAGGGCGGCGGCGTCCTGGACCATGTGGCCCAGCTGCGCAAGCGCTTCGCCACCCGGCACGGGGTCGTGCTGCCGCCGATCCGCATCAAGGACAACATCGAGCTGGCGCCCAATGCCTACCGCCTGGTGGTGGGCGGCGAGGAGGTCGCTCGAGGGACCGTTGAGCCGGGGGACTTCCTGGCCATGGATCCGGGCACGGCCACCGGCTCGGTGAAGGGCAAGGAGACCACGGACCCGACCTTCGGGCTGCCCGCCTGGTGGATCCCCGCCCGGACGCGCGACGAGGCCGAGCTGCGTGGGTTCACGGTGATCGATCCGACCAGTGTGCTGGTGACGCACATCTCCGAGGTGCTGCGTGAGTCCCTGGGCGACCTGCTCACCCGCGACGATGTGAAGACCCTGGTGGAGAACGCCAAGGAGATCTCGCCCGCCGTGGTGGAGGAGCTCGTGCCCGAGCGTATGGGCTACGGCGAGGTGCAGAAGGTCCTGCGCAACCTGCTGCGCGAGGATGTGCCCGTGCGCAACATGCCCCTGATCCTGGAGGTGCTGGCGGACAACGCCACGCGCACCAAGGATCCCGAGACGCTCACCGAGCTCGTGCGCCAGCGCATGGGCCGCGTGCTGTGCGATCAGCACGCCGGCAAGGACGGCACTCTGTACGCCGTCACCCTGGATCCTGCTCTCGAGGCGCAGCTGGCCCAGGCGGTGGGAGCCGCCGAGGGCGACGGCGCCCCGGTGAGCCCGGCCATGCTGCAGGCCGTGCTCGAGCGCGTTGGCAAGGCCCTGGGCCAGGCCAGCCGCGGCGGTCGCGATGCCGTGATCCTGGTGCGCTCGAATGTGCGCCGCTTCCTCAACGAGCTGGCGCGCACCGCGCTGCCGAAGGTTGCGGTGCTCTCCTACAACGAGGTCGTCCCGGCGAAGGCCGTGGAGACCGTGGCTGTCGTGAAGCTGGAGGACTGAGATGCCTGTCTTGACCGTGAAAGGAACCAATGTGCGTGAGGCTCTGCTGCACGCTCGCCAGGCCCTGGGCGACCACGCCGTGGTCGTCAGCCGGATGGATACGCCGAGCGGGACCGTGATCGCGGTCGCGCCGGAGGTGCCCCGCAGCCCGCAGGCCCTGGAGGCCCTGCGCCACGAGGCGCGCCGCCTGCTCGGCCGTCCCCAGGCGCACGCCAGCCAGGTCGGCACCCGCGAAGTCGAGCGCTGCCTCGGTCGCGCCGGCGCGTCGCGGCAGCTGACCGAGCGCACCTGCGAGGCCGTGGCCGGGCGCCTGGCCGAGGGCCTGCACCCGCTGGACCTAGCCGCCGAGGAGCTCTCAGTGGCCTTCCCCGTGGCGCAGCTGAAGCGTCGCCGCGGCGTCAAGACGGTGCTTGCCCTGGTCGGCACGGCCGGCGCGGGCAAGAGCACCACCGCGGCCAAGCTGGCCGGGCGCATGCAGGCCGCCGGGCGCACGACGGCGCTCGTGACGATCGACCTGGACCGTCCTGGCGCGCGCGCCCAGGCGGCCACCAACGGCCGCACCATGGGCGTTCCCGTCGCGCCGGCCCGCGAGGCCTCTCGCGTGGCCCGGCTCTTCGAGGCCGAGCCGTCCCTGGACTGCGTGGTGCTCGACATGACCGGGCGCCCCGAGCACGACCTCGAGCAGCTGGAGGGCCTGCGGGCCGCCCTGCTGCAGAGCCCTGTGGAGGTGGACCTCGTGGTCCTGGGCGTCCTGCCGATGACCTCGAGCCGCCGTGCTCAGGAGCGCTTCCTCGGCCAGGTGGCGACGGCCAGCCTCGACGCGGTCGTCGTGACCAAGACCGACGAGTGCGATGTGCCTGCGCCGACCCTCGAGCTGTGCAGCGAGCGTCGTCTTCCGGTCGCCTTCCTTTCGAACGGCCGCGACCTCGGCAAGAACCTGCGCCGTGCGACCGGCGAGGCCCTGGCGGACCTGATCCTGCGCGGGAGGGTCGCCTGATGGAGCTCGTCCGCATGCAGGCTCCGTTCGTGCTGGTCACAGGCGGCAAGGGCGGCGTGGGCAAGTCCACGGTTGCGGCGAACCTCGGCGTGCAGCTGGCCCGTGAGGGGCACCGCGTGCTGCTGGTGGACCTGGACCTGGGCCTCGCGAACCTCGACCTGCTGCTGGATGTGGGATCGGGCGCGACCCTCGAGGATGTGGTCCACGGCGGGCTGCGCCTCGCCGAGTGCGTGCGCACGGGCCCCGCCGGGCTGAGCGTCCTCGCGGGCGGCTCCGGCGACGAGCGCATGGGACGCCTCACCGACGACCAGCGGCACGAGCTCCTGCAGGAGCTGCGCGAGCTCTCGGCGGACTACGACATCGTCCTGGGCGACAGCTCCGCAGGCATCGGTCCGGATGTGCTGCGCTTCGCTGCGGTCGCGGACCGGGTGCTCGTGGTCACCACCCCCGAGCTGCCCGCCCTCACCGACGCCTACGGCCTCATCAAGGCCATGGACCAGCTCAGCCGCCGCGACGGCCTGGATGTTCCGACCCCGGAGGTCGTGGTCAACCTGGCCGTGGATGTGGAGGAGGGCACCTCGGTGGCGAACAAGCTGCGCGCCATCTGCGAGCGCTTCCTGAGCCGCTCGCCGCGCCAGGCGGGCTGGCTGCCCCGCAGCCGCTCCGTGGCCGCTGGGGCCGCCCACAGGCGCCCCTTCGCCCTGGCCGAGCAGCGCGGCCTCGAGCAGCTGTGCCTGCGCCAGGTCAGCGGACGGCTCCAGCGCCTGATCCCGCGGCCCACGCCTGCACTCGTGTCCTGATTCCAGACCTCGACCCTCAAGACTCCGGATCCCCATGGCCGATCTCACAAGCGGAGGATTCCCGCTCGAGTCCACCTGGCTGGCGCTGACGCACCGCTGGGCGGCCGTGACGGGGGCCCTGACCGCCCTGACAGCCCTCCTGGTGGACGCACCCGTCCGCACCGCCTGCCTCCGCGGGGCCCTCTCGTGGCTCGCCGTGTGGGTGGTCGGGCGCGCAGCCGCCTGGGCCATGACCAAGACCCGACCCACGACCCTGCCCACCCCGGAGCCCGTTCGCTCCGTGGGCTCCCCCGAGGCCTGAGCCTCCCCTGACCCCTCGCCGTCCCCATGCCCGAAGCCAGCACCACGAGCGCCGAAGCGCGCGAGCAGCTGATCCTCGAGCACATCCCCCTGGTGAAGCACCTGGTGGGCCGGCTTGGGTTTGATGCTCCGGGGCTGGACCGGGACGATCTGTACGGAGTCGGGATGATCGGACTGATCGCCGCCGCGGACGCCTGGGACGACCAGCGCGGCGTGGCCTTCTCGACCTTCGCCTACACCCGCATCCGCGGCGCGATGCTCGACGAGCTGCGCAAGCTGGATGTGCTGCCGCGCGGGCGGCGCGAGCGCGTGCGGGATCTGGACAAGCTCGTGCAGCGTCTCGCGCACGAGCAGGGCGTCCCGCCGACGCCCGAGGAGATCGCCGCGGCCGCGGGGATCAGCCTCGACGACCTGGATGAGGCCCTGTGCGACGCGGCCTTCGCCCAGAGCACCTCCCTCGACGAGGGGGAGGAGGGCGGCCTCGGCGCCCTGCTGACCGACCCGCGGTCGAGCGACCCGGTCGGCAGCCTCGAGTGGCAGGAGCTCTGCTCCCTCGTCACGGAGGAGATCATGAACCTCTCCGAGCAGGAGAAGACCGTGATCACCCTGCACTACGCGGAGGAGCTGATGGGGCGCGACATCGCGACCGTCCTCGGCGTCACTGAGTCTCGCGTCAGCCAGATCCACACGCGTGCGCTCTACCGCCTGAACCGCGCCCTCGTGGCCCGCACCGGGCAGGAGGACCCTCGATGAGCTTCACCGCCAAGCCTGCTCCCGCCTCTTCCGCCACCCGCATCCTGAAGGGTGCCGGCGACCGCCTCGGCTCCCTCTCCCTGCGTGAGTTCGGGCGCCAGCCCGCCCGTCGCGAGGGCGCTGGCGCGGCTGCCTCTGCGGCCCTGGACACCCTTGTCCAGCCCTGCGAGCCCAGCGTCGAGCTGGTCCAGCTTGCGGGCCAGACGCGCGCCCTCCAGGTGCGCTGCTCCTGTGGCGAGGAGCTCACGATCGAACTCGAGTACGAAGGAGACCCTGCCTGATGAAGCTCCCCCAGACCTGCACCCTCGCCGCGCTCGCGGCTCTCCTGTCCGCCTGCACCATCAACGAGGGGGTCCAGTCGGTGGTCCAGGATCCCTTTGGCGAGGAGGTCGGCGCACAGCCCACCGAGTCCGAGCAGGACGCCGCCGGAGGCTGGAGCGGCTGGGGCGACACCAGCGGCGCGACCCTGTACGCACACGACGGCAGCCCCGTGGGCACCGGAGGCGCGTGGGATGGAGCTCCCCAGGGCAGCTCGATCGGCGCCCCCGACCGCGGCCTCTCCGAGGACCCGGGTTCCCGCTTCCTCCTGCTCGACCGCTACCAGGAGGTGCTCGATGACCGCGACCACCTCGAGGTGGAGCTTGCGGGCGTGCAGGCCGAGCTCGACCAGGCCTGGGCTCGCATCGACCAGCTCGAGCAGCGTCTCAGCACCCTCGACACGGACTTCAGCACCCGGGGTGAGGAGCTTGCCCAGGCTCGCTCGCGGATCACGGACCTGGCGGACCGCCTGGTGACCGCCGAGATCCACCGGCTCGAGGCCGAGCGCCGCTGGTACGAGGCCGAGATCAGCGCCCGGGGCGTCACGCCCCTGACGCAGGCCCCCGCCGCGGGGACGGGCAAGTGACGAGCCGCCTGCTTGCCGCAGCGCTGGCGCTGTCCACGGCGATGGGGCTCGGCTCCTGCGTCCTGACCACGGCGACCGCGGATCAGGCGCCCCTGGCCCAGCCGCAGGTGGTGGTCGACTTCGACTCCTACGGCCTGCGTCGCGTCGGGGTCGTGCCCGTCATTGGTCACGAGTACGGCGAGCAGACCAACGACGCGATCCAGGACGCCCTGCGTGCGGAGTTCGCGGCGCGCGGGCGCTTCGAGGTGGTGGTGCTCGACACCGAGGACCTCTCGCGCCTCGAGCCCATGCGGGCCTGGAGCCGCGGCTGGTACCGGCCGCGCACGATTCTCGAGCTCTCGCGGCGGCACCGCCTCGACGGGCTCCTGATCGGGACCGTGACTGACCGCCAGGCTCACCCGCCCCAGCGGCTGGGTCTGACCCTCGACCTCGTGGCCTCCCAGACGGGACAGACGATCTGGTCCTCCAGCGTCAGCCTGGATGCGTCCGAGGAGCGGACGCGCCGCAGCGTCGAGGACTGGGCCGAGCGCGCGGTGGGTGATGTGACCGAGGCCTCCTGGGAGACGCTGCTGCTGTCTCCGCGCCGCTTCGCGCGCTTTGCCGCGCGCGAGCTGGCGCGCACTCTGCCCTGAGGTCTGCCGCAGCCGCTCCTCCCGGATCGAGGGAGCTGTCGAGACCGCCCTTGGGGTCGCTCGGGCTTGCGAATTGGGCCTCTGGAGAGGCAGAGGGTCCTCCATGTGGGCCCTCCGCGTAGGGGTTCGGGCAGCGATGTCGCGGATGTGGCCGATCCGCGTCCAGTGCCCTAGCCTTGTGGTGGGAGCGCTGCTCCCACCCTGGCCATGCTCGTGCGCTCCTCGATCCTTGTCGGCCTGTCGATGGCCGTTCTCGCTCCTGCGGCCCAGGCCGACCTCAACTCCTGGGTCACCCAGGTGGGTACGGGCACGCCGGCGGCGTTCACCATGCTCAACATCACCCAGCCCGACAGCGCGGACATCGGGGTGATCAACGGGACGGGGACCGCGACCTACGAGTTCGTGGTCAACGGGACCGATGCAGGGGCGAGCAGCGCGCTGATGGGGATCCGCAACTCCGGCGTAGGCGACAACTGCGCCATCAAGTTCGAGCAGTGGCCGGACACCGGACGGTACGGCCTCACCCTTGGAGGGGTCGCGGACTACTCAGGCTCATTCGCCACCTACGGCGCGGATGTCGTGCTGGCCTTCGTGGTCGACCACACCACGAACCAGACGCAGCTCTTCGAGGACGGCGTCCCGGTGCACATCTTCCCCTATGCGCCGCACCTGAGCGGGCTCGTTGGCCTTGGGCAGTGGTTCGATGTGCTCAACGGCAACCATGTGGACCTCTTGACCGGCACCCTGCACGGCGTGGCCGTCTACGACTCGGCGCTGCCGGACAGTGAGATCGAGCTGCACGCCAACGCGTTCCACGGCGCAGGCAGCGTGGGAGCCTCGTACTGTGGCCCCGCCGTCGCCAACTCGACCGGGATGCCGGCCACGATCGTTGCCAATGGCAGTGCGAATGTCGTGGACAACTTCCTCACGCTCGAGGTCTCGGGGCTGCCGACCGATGTGTTCGGGATGTGCTTCGCGGGCCTCTCCCAGGGCAACACCCCTGGCCTTGGCGGCGGTCAGGGCACCCTCTGCATCACGCCTCCGGTGGCGATGATGACCACGCAGGTGATGAACTCGGGGAGCTCGGGCTCGTTCCAGGTTCCCTTCGACATGACCAGCGTGGCCGTCCCCGGCTGGGGGCTTCCGGGTCCGGGGCAGACCTGGTACTTCCAGGCCTGGTATCGCGACCAGAACCCCCTGCACACGACCAACCTCACGGACGGCTACTTCGTCCTCTTCCAATGACTGCAGCACTCGTCATGCGCCTCAAGACCCTGCCCCTCCTCGCCCCGGCCGCGCTGCTGTGCGGGGTGGCCCACGCGGACCTCAACCAGTGGATCACGGCGACGGGGCAGGGGACGACGCGAGCGTTCCTGGACCTGATGGTCACGGAGGCCAAGGTCGTGGACCTCGGTCCGATCAACGGGGATGCGAGCGCCACCTACGAGTTCTGCGTGCGCGGGACGAACGCTGGGGCCTCCAGCTGCCTGATGGGGGCCAAGTTCACGGGGAGCGGCGACAACGCGGCCCTGAAGTGGGAGCAGAACCCCAACTCCCTCGTGTACGGCGTCACCGAGTGGTATGTGGCGGACCACTACATGAGCAACACGACCTTCGACGCCGATGTGCACCTGGCGTTCGTGGTCGACCATGTGGCGGGCACGACGACGCTCTACGAGGATGGCGTCCTCGTCTCGGATGCGCCGTATGCAGCGTGGCTGACGGGGACCGTTGGACTGGGCCACTGGTACGACGGCGGCGGCAGCCATGTGGACTACTTTGACGGGATCCTCTACGGCGTCGCGGTCTACGACGCGGCCCTGCCTGATGCCGAGATCACCAACCACGCGCTGGCCTTCCACTCGCCGGTTGGCATCGGAGGGACCTACTGCGGTCCGGCGGTGGCGAACTCCACCGGGAGCTCGGCCAGCATGCAGGCGCTGGGCAGCGCGAACCTCTCCGACGACCTGCTGACGCTGCAGGTCACGGGGCTCCCGACGAATGTGTTTGGCATGTGCATCGGAGGCCTCTCCCAGGCGAGCACGCCCGGCTGGGCGGGGGGGCAGGGGCGCCTGTGCATCACGCCTCCCCTCGCCCTGCTCACGAGCGAGGTGCGCAGCAGCGGGCCCTCGGGCTCCTTCGAGATTCCGCTGCACGGCAGCGCGCTCTCCATCCCCGGCTGGGGGAACCCTGGACCCGGACAGACCTGGTACTTCCAGGCCTGGTACCGCGACCAGAACGCCTCCCACACCACCAACCTCTCGGACGGCTTCTACCTGCAGTTCCAGTAGGCGAGGGGCTTCGCCCGAATGCGCGCGGCCGCGCTCCCCAGGTGAGGAGCGCGGCCGCGCGTCGTTCGGGTTGGGTCAGCCGTCAGCCCCCGAGCAGGCGCTCGGCGGCGGCGCGGATGCGCTCGGCGGTGTTCAGCGTGCCGTTCTCGTGGGCGGCCTTGAGCTCGGCCACCAGGCTGGCGTGGTCCTCACCCTCGGCGGCGCCCAGCAGGCGGGCGGTGGAGGAGAGCTCGATCTCGTCGCGGGAGCCGCGGGAGGCCTCGACCGCGTCGCGGCGGGCCTGGGCGATGCGCTCGGCTGCGGCGCGGGTGGCCGCGCGGCTGCGGGCGACGCCCTCGGCGTGCTCCTCGATGCGCTCCCGCGCGGTCTCGCGCGCGTTGGAGCGTTGGGAATTCGGGCGGATGTCCATGGCGGGGTCCCGCGGGGCGGGCTTCAACGGGGTAGATCGGCTGGGGGGCGCTCCCACCTCAAGGGCTCTCTGCCGGATCCGGGAAGATCCTTCGCTCGAGTCCATGGCAGGCCGTCTGGGTGGCTTCCAAGGGCGGTTGTCGGCGCGCGGAGGGCGGGTTTGAGGGAATGTCCCAGGAAATCCGTCCCCCCTGCCCCGTCCCAGGGGTGGGACGGTTGCGGGTCGTCCAGCGGGGCCGCAGGATGCCCCCATGGATCCTGCCCTGCTGCCCCTCGGGCTGCTGCTCCTCGCACCCCTCACGACCGCCCCGAGGGGGCTCTCCGCCTCGCCCACGGCCCAGGACGGACCGGGGGTTGAGGGCCCGAGCGCCGAGGTCACGGGAGTGGCCGCAGCGGAGGACGCCTCCGCTCCCGCCGTGGCCCCGTCGGAGGCCCCGAGCCAGGACGCCCCGAGCGAGGAGGTCGTGCGCGCGTTCGAGGCCCCTGACAATCGCTCGTGTGAGGCGCACTACACCATCGAGACCAAGCTCCTCGACGCCCCTGAGGGTGCGAGCCAGCGGCGCCTGAGCGGCAAGCTTCGGCTGGTGTGGATCAACCACACCGAGGACCCGGTCAAGGACCTGTGGTTCCACCTGCACCACAACGCCTACGCCAACAACCGCTCGGTTCACCTGACCGAGGCGGAGGGGCGCCTGCGCGGCGTCAAGGTCGACCGTGGCTGGGGCTACCAGCAGGTGACTGGGATCCGCGCCATGGGCGCCGACCTGCTGCCGAGCCTCGAGTTCGTCGCGTCGGACGGCGAGAAGTACGCCGAGGACCGCACCGTCTTCCGCGTCGACCTGCCGGCCGCCGTGCCGAAGGGCGGGCGGGTCGAGGTCAACCTGGAGTGGGAGTCCCTGATCCCGCGCGTGCGCCGGCGCACCGGCCACCACGAGGACTTCCTGCTCATGGCGCACTGGTTCCCCAAGCTTGGGGTGTACGAGGGCGGCCGCGGCTGGAACTGCCACCAGTTCCACATGAACACCGAGTTCTACGCGGACTACGGCACCTACGATGTGACCCTCGACCTGCCGTCGAAGTACTACCAGCGCGGCGAGCAGGGGCGCGGCACGCTCAAGGTCGCCGCGTCGGGAGTGCAGGTGGGCGGGGTCGTCGAGGACCCCAAGGCCGACCGGATCCGCGTGCGCTTCCTGGCGCCGTCGGAGGAGGATCGCGAGCGCCTGGATCCCCTGGCCAAGGGCGCGCGCATCCCGCGCCCGCAGGTGCACGGCTTCGCCTGGTCGGCGGATCCCGACTTCGTCGTGCGCACCTTCGAGTTCGACCCGGGCACCTGGCGTAGCCGCTATCCGCAGTACGAGGTGGACATCCTGGACGCGGTCAACGCCAACCCGGACTGGGACACCGCCGAGGACTTCGCCCTGCGGCCGGTCACCGTGCGCGTCTTCGTGCAGCCCGAGCACGAGGATCAGCTCGAGCGTCACGCGAACGCGACCATGGCGGCCCTGTTCCTGTACGGCCTGTGGTGGGGGGACTACCCCTACGCGGAGGTGAGCGTGATCGACCCTGCCTTTGGAGCGAGCGCGGCCGGGGGGATGGAGTACCCGACCCTCTTCACCTGTGGCACCAGCATGTTCACCGAGCCTGCCATGCACCGACCCGAGAGCGTGACGGTGCACGAGGCCGGCCACCAGTTCTGGTATGGGCTGGTGGGCAACAACGAGTACGAGGCGGCCTGGCTGGACGAGGGGTTCAACAGCTACACCGACTCGGAGGTCCTCATGCGGCAGTACGGCCCCCAGCGGACCAGCACGGCCTACGCGGGCCTGCCGGTCTGGGGTAAGCGCCCCAGCGGCCTTCCGGACGGCGGCAACTTTGGCGGGATCCTGACCGGTCGCTCGTGGAAGGTGCCGACTCGCTCCACGCGGCTGGAGCCTCTGGCCTCCAGCGCCTTCCTCGACTTCTGGAGGGACCAGCCCTTCCTCACCTTCGCGCCCGAGTGGACCGATCCCGTGCGGGGCGATCGCGCGGGCTACCTGCGAGACCCGGATACCGATCCGATCGAGACCTGGGCCTTTCACTACTGCGACCGGAACAGCTATCGCACCAACAGCTATCCGCGGACGGCTGCGTCCCTTCGCACCCTGCGCGACCTGGTGGGCAGCACCCTCTTCCTGCGCGGCATGCGGCACTACTCCGAGCAGTGGCGCTACCGGCACCCCTACCCCGAGGACTTCTACGCCGCGTTCCAGGAGGGCTCTGGTGAGGACATGGGCTGGTTCTTCCAGGATGTGTTCCAGGGCACCAAGACCGCGGACTGGAGCGTGAGCGTGCGTCAGCCGCAGGTGCCTGGGCCCGAGGGGCTCTTCCCCCTGCCCGAGGGCGGCTGGGGGCCTGCGCCCAAGGAGGGCGAGGCCGGTGCGCCGTCGCAGGGAGGCGAGGTGGCCTACGACGTGACCGTGCGGCGGGATGGGGACCTCGTGCTGCCGGTGAAGCTCGAGGTGCAGTTCGAGCCCGTCGACGGCGAGGAGTCGCGCTCGGTCTCGTTCACCTGGACCCGCGAGCAGCAGCTGGCCCAGACCTGGTGGCGCCTGCCGCTGGTGCCTGGCAAGGCGAAGATTCGCTCGGTGGTGCTCGATCCGAAGCCGATCGTTCACCTCGACACGGACCTCTCCAACAACGCCTGGTACGCGCGCGCGGACCGCCTGGCGCCCTGGCGCTGGGCGGAGCGCTCGATCACCTGGCACTCCCGCATCCTCCAGTGGCTCTCGCGCGTGGCGGGCTGACGACCATGGACCTCGAGCACGACACCGTGACCGCCCCCCGGGGCTGGGTCTCTCTCCGCGGCCTCAAGCGCGCCCTGCGCCTGCTGCCGGCCTGGCTCCCCATGACCCTGGCCATGTTCCTGCTGGCGGCTCCCTTGGGGGCCCCGCGCTACTCCTGGTTCTCCCAGGCGCTGGGCAGTCGCTATGCGCCCGGTGAGCAGGTGCACCACCTGACCGTGGACTTCCGCACGGACCATGCGGAGGGGCTGCGGCAGCTCGATGCCTGGGCCGGTGACGCATCGGCGTTCCTTGGCTTCCTGGCCATGGTGCTCGGCGTGCTGGCCGCGGGGGGCTGGCTGCAGGTCCTGGCCGGAGCCGGCGAGGGCAGCATTCTGCGCCGCCTCGCGTTCGGAGGCGCGCGCTTCTTCTGGCGCTTCACCCGGCTTCTGATCCTGACCCTGCTGATCCTGGGTGGCTGGCGCCTGCTCGTGTACGGCGACCTCTGGCGAGACCTGGTCCTGGACCGCGCCCTTCAGATCCCCAAGTGGGATCAGGGTCGGCTCGAGACCCTGAGCTCAGAGGCGATCAAGCACCGCCTCGACTGGGCCCAGCACGGGCTCTTCGCCCTGCTCTTCGCGGGGACGCTCTGCTGGGCGACCTTCGTGCGCACGCGCCTGGCCCTGCACGACGGCTTCTCGGTGGTCGTGGCCGGGTTCATGACCCTGCTGATGGTCCTGCGGCATCCGGTGCGGACCCTGCGCCCGATGCTGGGGCTGGTCCTGGTCGAGGCCCTGCTCGTCACCGGCGTCCTGGGCTTCGGCGCCCGGATCCTCGACGGGCGTCTCGCGAGCGGGGGAGGGCTCCCTGAGGTCACGGGGCTCTTCGTGCTCGGACTCCTCGCCCTCTGGATCGGCGAGCTGATGCGCGGCGCGAAGTATGTGGTCGCCGTGGAGGTGACCCGCGGCCTGGTCAAGCCGGTGCTGCGGCCCGATCCCTGGCACACCATCGGCGGGCCGGGCGGACCTCAGTACCCCGTGGACGACGAGGCCGAGGAGCGCTACGGCGTCTCCCTCTAGGCCCCCTTCGGAGCCTCCAGGGACACCCGCAGGCGCTTGCCAAGCTCGAACGAGGTCGGGCCCACCACCGTGGACCAGGCCTCGAGCTCGACGCCCGCCGCCACGGCCTCGCGCAGGGTCTGGCCGTAGGCCGGGTCGATGTCGTCGGCGGGAGCGAAGCTGGTGACATCACTGCGCGAGACGCAGAAGAACATCACCGCACGGTGACCCTCGGCCACCATCTCCATCAGCTCGACCAGGTGCTTGCGCCCGCGCTCGGTGACGGCATCCGGGAAGAGGGCGCGCCTGCCGCGGGCCAGGGTCGTGTTCTTGACCTCCACATAGCAGCGGGCGCCGTCCTCCTTCTCGAGGAGGACATCGATCCGGCTGTTCTTGCCGTACTTCACCTCGGTCCGGATGCGGTCGTAGCCGCGCAGGGCGGGGACGAGGCTGGCGGCGACGGCTTCCGGCACGAGCTTGTTGGGCAGGCCCGTGTCCACATTCACCCAGGTCCCGTCCACCTCGACCGTCTGGAGGGTGTAGCGGAGCTTGCGCTTGGGGTCCTGGCTGTCGCGCAGGACGCAGGGGGCGCCGGCCGGGACGCAGCCCAGGAGCGATCCCGTGTTCGGGCAGTGGGCGACGATGGGCTCGGCCTCGCCGGGGACCTCGATGTCCGCCAGGAAGCGCTTGTAGCGGCGCAGCAGGCGCCCCTCGAGGGTGGGCTTGTCGATCAGCATGAAGGGTGGGGCGGCGCCTTGCGCGCGCGGTCCGAGCGGTTATCCTCCTCGCCCCATGTCCGGATTCCAAGACCTTCTGATCTCTGCAAAGGAGCTCCGCGGCCGGCTCAGCCAGCTGTCGGAGAGTCTTTGACTACGCTCAGCTGAAAGTCCGCCTCGGCGAGATCGAGGAGCTGCAGAACGCCCCCGACTTCTGGAACGACCAGGAGAAGAGCAAGGCGATCATCAGCGAGATGAAGGTGGCCCGGTCCGTCGTGGATCCGGTCAATCGCGTGACCTCGGCCTTCGAGGACCTGGAGGTCCTCGAGGAGATGGCCGCCGAGGCCGGTGAGGACGAGCTGATGGGCGAGGCCGAGGGCATCGTCCAGACGATCCAGACCACGATCGAGGAGCTCGAGTTCCGGCTGATGCTGGGCGGGCCGAATGACGCGGCCAACGCGTTCATCCAAATCAGCGCCGGGGCCGGGGGCGTGGACGCCTGTGACTGGGCCTCCATGCTGCTGCGCATGTTCACCCGCTGGGCCGAGCGTCGCGGCTACGCCGTCGAGCAGGTCGAGTACCAGGAGGAGACCGAGGGGGGCATCAAGTCCGCCACGATCGCCGTGCGCGGGGAGTTTGCCTTCGGCTACCTGAAGGCCGAGTCGGGCGTGCATCGCCTGGTGCGCATCAGCCCCTTCGATGCCCAGGCTCGCCGGCAGACGGCCTTCGCCTCGGTCGATGTGTCTCCCGAGCTCGACGACTCGATCGACATCGAGATCAACGAGGCCGACATCAAGGTCGACACCATGCGTGCCGGCGGCGCTGGCGGTCAGCATGTGAACAAGACCGAGTCGGCGGTGCGCATGACGCACATCCCGACCGGGATCGTCGTGCGCTGCCAGAACGAGCGCAGCCAGCACAAGAACCGTGCGACGGCGCTGAAGCTGCTGAAGGCCAAGCTGATCGCCGTGGAGGAGGCCAAGCGCGACTCCGAGATGGCCGCCCTCTACGGGGAGAAGGGCGAGATCGCCTGGGGCAACCAGATCCGGTCCTATGTCCTGAACCCCTACCAGATGGTCAAGGATCACCGGACGATGTACGAAGAGGGCAATGTCCAGTCGGTGCTGGACGGCGCGATCGATGAGTTCATCGAGGCCTACCTCAAGCGCAAGCAGAGCTGAGCCCCTGCAGGGTTCGATTCCGAGCCTTCGACGATGGGGGAGCCGTGTGCCTGGGCCCACAATGGCCCCATGAGCGAGCGCCGACCTCACCCGCACTTCGACGACGGCGGGACCCTGGACTGGTACGACGAGCTGGATGACGCCCTGGCGGCGGCGGCTGCCTCGGGGAAGCGCGTGCTGATCGAGTTCGGCCGCGAGATGTGAAGCCAGTGCCGTGCCTTCGTGGAGGGCACCGTTCCGCACCCGCAGCTCGCTCCCAGGCTCCAGGCAGGCTTCGTCGGCTTCGCCGCGGACGCCGACCGGGAGGACGACCGCGTGATTGCGCTCGCCATGAAGGTCGAGGACGCGATGATGCTGCCCTTCGTGATGGTCACGGACGCCGAGGGCGAGTACCTCGGCGGCTATGGCGGCGTAGGGACCCCCCCTGCCCTCAAGCGCCTGCTCCATGACCTGGGAGTGCCCGAGGCGTGATCTCGCTCCTCGCGCTGACCCTCGCCCTGCCCCTCCAGCAAAGCCCCGTGCGACAGCCCCTCCCTGCCCAGGAAGACATCGACCTCCTGCCCCCCGACGGGGGTCACGAGTTCAACCGGCTCGTGTTCGAGCAGAGCCCCTACCTGCGCCAGCACGCGCGCAACCCGGTGGACTGGTACCCGTGGGGCGAGGAGGCGTTCGAGCGCGCGCGCGCCGAGAACAAGCCGGTCTTCCTGTCGATCGGCTACTCGACCTGCCACTGGTGCCATGTGATGGAGCACGAGTCGTTCGAGGACGAGCAGGTGGCGGCGCTCATGAACGAGCACTTCGTCTGCGTGAAGGTGGACCGCGAGGAGCGTCCGGATGTGGACCAGGCCTACATGACCGTGACCCAGGCCATGACGGGGAGCGGAGGGTGGCCGATGACGGTCGTCATGACCCCCGACAGGCGGCCGTTCTTTGCCGGGACCTACTTCCCCAAGCACGGGCGCGGCGGACGCGCGGGGATGATGCAGCTCACCCCGCAGCTGGCCGAGGCCTGGCGCAGCCAGGGTGATCGCGTGGAGGAGCACGCGTCACGGATCGTGGAGCATGTGAAGGGCCTCACGGGCGGGAGCCCGGGGGCGCGGCCCGGGCGGGAGGTGCTCTTGAAGGCCTACGCCGAGCTCCAGGAGCGCTACGACGACGAGCTCGGGGGCTTTGGGATGGCTCCCAAGTTCCCGGTGCCCCACAACCTGCGCTTCCTGCTGCGCCAGCACGACCGCACGGGGGATCCTGCGCCCCTCGAGATGGCCGTGGCGACCCTGCGTGCGATGCACGCCGGCGGCGTCTGGGACCATGTGGGCAAGGGGCTGCACCGCTACTCGACCGATCGCGAGTGGCTCGTGCCGCACTTCGAGAAGATGCTCTACGACCAGGCCACCTTCTCCATGGCCTGCGTCGAGGCGTGGCAGGTGACGGGTCACGAGGACCTGCGGCGCGCGGCGGAGGAGACCTTCGAGTATGTCCTGCGCGATCTGCTCGACCCGGGCGGCGCGTTCCACAGCGCCGAGGACGCCGACTCCGAGGGGGAGGAGGGCCTCTTCTATGTCTGGACCATGGACGAGCTGGTCGAGGTGCTCGGGGCCCAGGACGCGCACCTTGTGGCGCTTGCGTACGGAGCCGACGACGAGGGCAACTTCCGCGAGGAGGCGACCGGGGCCGAGACCGGGCGGAACATCCTCCACCGACCCCTGGACCAGCGCGAACGCCTGCTGCGGGAGAACCTCGACGCCGACGAGGTGCTCGAGCGCATGCCGGCCCTGCTCGAGCGGCTCATGGCCGTCCGCGTGAAGCGCATCCGGCCCTTCCTCGACGACAAGGTGCTCACCGACTGGAACGGGCTGATGATCGCGGCCCTGGCCACCGGCGCGAAGGCCTTTGACGCCCCGCGCTATGCGGAGGCGGCCGCGCGTGCGGCCGACTTCGTCCTGGCGAACCTGGTGCGCGAGGACGGTCGGCTGATCAAGCGCTGGCGCGCGGGCGACGCGGCACACGACGCCATGCTCGAGGACCATGCCTTCATGGCCTGGGGCCTGGTGGAGCTCTACGAGGCCACCGGCGAGGTGCGCTGGCTGCGTGAGGCGCGCCGCATCGTGGACCTGGCCCTCGAGCAGTTCTGGGACGAGGAGGGCGGCGGCTTCTTCCTCTCTCCGGCAGACGGCGAGGCCCTCTTCGTGCGCGCCAAGGATGTGTACGACGGAGCGATCCCGTCGGGGAACTCGGTCATGGCCCTGGTGCTGGCGCGTCTTGCCCGGATGACGGGCGAGGTGCGCTACGAGGAGCGCGCCTGGGGCGTGCTCGAGGCCTTCAGCGGCCAGCTCCAGCGCATGGCCAGCGGCCACACGCAGCTCCTGCTGGCCCTCGACTTCCTCATGGGGCCGTCGAGCGAGGTCGTGGTCTCCAGCGCCGGGCCGGCGACGGATCCGGCCGCCTGCGCGAGCATCTTCCGCCCGTTCCTGCCCCGCAAGGTGGTCCTTCACCGCCACGCACGAGCCGAGAGTCTGAGCGAGGTTGCCCCCTTCGTCGCGGACCTCGGAGCCGCGGGCGAGAAGACGACCTACTTCGTCTGTCGCGACTTCGCCTGCAGCGCGCCCACGACGGACCTAGCGGAGGTCCTGCATGCCCTGGCTGCTCGAGCCGAGCCGGAGGGCAGCTCCCTTGGCACCGACGGGCGCTGAGCGCCTGCTCTCATCGACGGACTCACGGTGCTCTGGGCTTTCAGGCCGCCAGCAGGACCAGCTGGACCACCAGCAGAGCCGGGACGCCCCACCGGAACGCCACCTTGGCAGTCTTGTGGCGGGCCAGGTGCATCGCGAGGAGCGCGCCGAGGGCTCCCATGGCCGCGGCCATGGTCAGGAGGGCCACCTCCGGCAGCCTCGAGGCCGCGCGCTTCGCGGCTCGCTTGTCCCACAGGAAGGCCGTGAAGGTGCCCAGGTTGAGGGCCGCCAGCAGCCCGATCTCGGGCTCCAGCCCGCCTGCGCGCACGAGGAGCAGCGCAGCCCCTGCAACGAGTGCGGCGTAGAGGGCGAGGACGCGCCCGAGGTGGCGGAGGGGGACCATGGTGCTCCATTCTAGGTGCGCACCATGACCAGCCGCGATCTCCGCCTCCTCCGCACCCTGCGTCGCCTCAGCTTGGCGGAGGGCGTCTCGACCCTGGTGCTGTTCGGGGTCGCCATGCCGCTCAAGTACGCCTGGGGCCTGCCCCAGGCCGTGACCGTCGTCGGGGGCCTGCACGGGGCCCTGTTCGTGGGCCTGTGTCTGCTCGCGGTCTGGGCGGCGCCCCGGGTCCCGCTTCCCGCTGGCTTGTGGTGGCGGCTGTGCGCAGCCGCGGTCGTTCCCTTCGGCCCGTTCCTGATGGACGGCCGCCTGCGCGAGCTCGAGGGCTGAGCCCTCACCGCCGCGAGCGGCGGTTCTTCATGTAGTCGACGAACAGAGTCGTGGCCAGCTCATCGCCCCCGGCGAAGTAGGCGCGTCCCTTGTTGGCCTCCGTGAACTGCTCGACGAAGCCGACCAGGGTGGGGTCGTCGGTGAGCATGAAGGTCGTGATCGGGATGCCGTGGCGGCGGCAGATCGTGGCCTCGTCGATGGTCTTGGAGACCACGCGGCGGTCGAGGCCGAAGGGGTTCTTGTAGATCTCGCCGTCCGGCTCGGTGAGGGCGCTGGGCTTGCCGTCGGTGATCATGAAGATCTGCCGGTTGGCGCGGCGCTCGCGGCGCAGGAGGTCGCGCGCCAGCTGCAGGCCTGCCCGTGTGTTGGTGTGGAAGGGTCCGACCTGGATGCGCGGGATGTCGTCGAGGCCGACCTCCCAGGCCTCATCGCCGAAGCACACGACCTTGAGGCTGTCCTTGGGGTAGCGCGTGCGGATCAGCTCGACCAGGGCCAAGGCCACGCGCTTGGCCGGGGTGATGCGGTCCTCGCCGTACAGGATCATCGAGTGCGAGAGGTCGATCAGCAGCACGGTGGCGCAGCTCGACAGGTGCTCGGTCTCGTGGACCTCGAGGTCCTCCTCCTGCATGGAGAGGCCGCCGAGATCGCTGGGCAGGCCGCGCTTGAGGGCGTTGCGGACGCTGGCGGCCGGGTCGATCAGCTCGACCGAGTCACCGAAGGCGAACGGGCGCGTCTCCGGCAGCCGCTCGTGGCCGGAGCCTGGCGAGGCGACTCGGTGGTCGCCTGCTCCATCCTTGCCAAGGCCCTGGAACACGCGCTCGAGGGACTCCTGGCGTAGGGCGCGCTCTCCGCCGGGAGACATGGACACGGAGCCGTCGGCGCCGCGCTGCACCAGGCGCTCCTTCTCGAGCAGGCGCTTCACATCCTCGATCGTCATTCCCTCGGGGAAGAGGCCGTAGCGCTCGGCCACCTGGCGCAGCCACTCGAGGGCCTGCTCCGCGTCACCGGCGGCGCGGAGCAGCAGCTCTCCGTACAGCCTCTTCAGCTGCTCGATCATGCGCCGCCGCTGGTCGGCGCTGGGGTCGTATTCCCTGTACCGGAAGTGCACGGCGATCAGCGCAGGGACTCGGCCATCTGGGCCAGCATGTCGCCGTAGACGCGACCCTGGTCCAGGTCGTCACGGGACAGCAGCGAGCCCTGGTGCAGGCCCTCGAGGACCAGCTCCATGAGGGCGGCGCGCTCGGCGTCGTCCGCGGGCTCCGCATGGCGATCGACCACCGCCCGCAGGCCGGTGACCGTGTCCAGCTGGGCAAGGTGCTCCGCGTCGGGGGTGCGGTCGCGCAGCTCGAGGCGGTTGCCGCCCCGGAACCAGGTCAGGACGCCCTCGTAGGGGGCAGCCTCCTCCTCGGTCCCGTCCTCGTAGGCACCAGGGAAGTGATGCTCGAAGGCGCTCTGGAGCGCTCGGCCGATGAGCATGCGCGAGATGGCCTCCATGCCCTCGCGCTCACCGTCGTAGACGAGCTCGACCTTGCCGCTCACGGCCGAGGCCGCGGCGAAGAGGTCCGCGGGGCGGGCGGTGGAGGAGCTGGCGCCGCAGAGGAGCGCCCGGCGCTCGGCGTTGGAGAGCACATTCTCCAGCACGGCGATCGAGAGGCGCGCGCTGACGCCGGAGGCCTGGTCCACGAACTCGGAGTCGCGGGCCTGGAACGCCACGAGCTCGACCGCGTCGCGCAGGGGCTCGGGGATGCGCACGGTGACGCCTCCATCTCGGCCGCTTCGCGCCTCCTGGTCGGTGATGGCCTTGGCATCCTCGAGGGTGCGCGGGTAGTGCGTCAGGACCTGGGACGCGATGCGATCGCGCAGCGGCGTGATGATGCTGCCGCGGTTGGTGTAGTCCTCGGGGTTCGCGGTGAAGACCAGAAACAGGTCCAGGGGCATACGGATCGGGAAGCCCCGGATCTGGATGTCGCCCTCCTCCAGGACATTGAGCAGGGCGACCTGGATGCGGGCCTGCAGGTCGGGGAGCTCGTTCACCGCGAAGATGCCCCGGTTGGCGCGGGGCAGCAGGCCGAAGTGGATGACCTCCGGGTCGGCAAAGGTGAGGCGCTGGGTGGCGGCCTTGATGGGGTCCACATCGCCCACGAGGTCCGCCACGGTCACATCCGGCGTGGCGAGCTTCTCTCGATAGCGGTCCTCGCGGTGGATCCACTCGATGGGCAGGGCGTCTCCCTCGGCGGCCTTGCGCGCGCGGCCAGGCACGGTGACCGGGTTCTCGGGGCACTCGTTCATCTCCGACCCCTCGATTGCCGGGACCCACTCATCGAGGAGGCCGACCAGGCTGCGGGCGAGGCGCGTCTTGGCCTGGCCGCGCAGGCCGAGCAGCAGGAGCGAGTGCCCCGACAGGATCGCGTTCTGGATCTGCGGCACGACGGTCTCGTCGAAGCCGATCACCCCGGGGAAGACATCTTCGCCGGCCTGGAGTCGGGCCACGAGGTTGGCGCGCAGCTCCTGGTGGACCGTGCGCGGCGTCCAGCCGCTGGCGCGCAGCTCACCAAGGGTCCGGGCGGAGGGGGGTGTGGAACGGGAGGTGGAGGCGCTCATGGGGAGGAGGGTGACGAGAGCCTTCTCATGGGCCCGGTCAGCCCCCATTGCACCTGTTCAGATCTCCGGGAGCACTGCGGATCTTGGCCTCATGCTCCAGGCCGCGCCTCCGCGTGCGTCACTGGAAGGTGACGGTGGAGGCGTCGGTGAAGTTCGAGGT
>JADHNZ010000052.1 GCA_016779225.1 Planctomycetota bacterium | reverse complement strand
TCGCCCTCCACGGCCACGGTGCCCATGCCCGTGAGCCGCCCCGTGATGGCCCGCGTCAGCGCCTCCACCGACAGGACGGTCGGCTCCGGATCGCCGCCGGAGCCCCTGGCCTCCACATGCTCGAACAGGTCCACGCCCCTAGTGAGCGCGGCGCGGTCCCGCGGGTCAACCTCGGTCCGGGAGGATCGCGCCGCCGGCTTCGCCCGAGGGCCCACCTGCCGAGCCCTCCGGCGCGCCCGGAGCGCGGCGCAGGCTGCTCTCCTCCAACTCCATCCCCGGCAGCCCGACGCTGCGCCAGGCGGCCGCGTCTGCCCGGGGCAGTGCGATGGTGAAGCGCCCCTCCAGGAAGGGCGTCTGCTCCTGGCCGCGATGCTGCACGCCGTCATGGAGGCGCAGGCGCAGGCCACCCGCCGGATTCGACTCCAGCACGAGGCGATCCGCGAAGAGCCGACGCGCGGGCCGCCCTTCCGCATCCAGCTCGACCAGCTGGACATCGCGCAGCTCGGTACCCACCACGCCGCCAAGGCCGCCCAGGCGCCAGCGCCCGGTGGCCTCCTGCTCCGCCAGCAGCCGGTTCAGCTCCTGGCGCACGGCGACCAGATCCCACAGCCCATCGTCCAGCGCGGGGCGAAGATCCTGCTCCCGAAACAGCTCGGGCAGGGCCTCGAGCCAGGGCTCGACCGCGACGCCGGTGACCTCGATGCGGCGGACGCCCCCGCGCAGGTGCGCGCCGCTGGCCTCGACGGAGAGGGCCCCCTCGAAGGGCAGGGAGACCCCGACGCGCTCCTCGCGCCCCTCCTCGAGCACGAGGGTCACGGTGCGGCCGGCGCGGCTGGCCTCGAGGCGCAGGCGCTCGGCGGCCACGAGGCCCGCAGGGCGGCCGCGCTCGTCGAGCACGCGCAGGACCACCGGTCCCGCGGCCCGGGTCCCGAGCCGCCCGAGGGTCACGACCTGCCAGCCACGCACGCCCTCCGCCAGCAGCAGTCCCTGCAGGACGGGCACCATGCCCTCCGCGCGCTCGACCGCGGGGTCCGGACCCGGCTGGGTGAGCTCGGGCCCCTGCAGGGAGCGCACGGCCGCGTCCGGATCCAGCTGGGCCAGGGTCTCGAAGGACAGCTCCTCCTCCCCGGCGAGCGCGGCCAGCTCGGCGATCGCCACGAGCTCCTGCTGGCGCTGCAGCAGCAGCGCATCGCGTCGCGCAAGCTCCTCCGCGAGCCGCAAGGCCTCGGCCTCGGCAGCGCTACGCTCCGCCTGGAGCTCGGAGACCTGTGAACGGAGGAGGACGGCCTCCGCGCGCGCGTCCTCCGCCTCCTGCCGCGCGCGGTCGAGGCTCGCGAGCAGGGCCGCGCGCTCGGCGGCGTCCGCCGAGGCCGCGCCCTCGCCGACCTCTTCCCGCGCGGGACTAGAGGCCTGCCGAGGAGCAGCGGCGGCGCCGCCCGCTGCGGCATCGGGGGACCCCGCCGCTGCCTCCTCGGATCCGGGCGCCCGTCCGCAGCCGACGGCGAGCGCGCCGAGCGCCGCCAGGATTAGCCCCCTCGTCACGGCTGCTCCTCGCGCAGCAGGGGCTCCTCGTCGCGCGGCACCCCGAGCTCGACCGGAGCGAGCACGAGGCGCGTCCCGCCCAGGACCAGCACCGGCTCGCTCGGCTCACCCGGTCCGAACAGCACCCGCGACCCCGAGGTCGCCGTCCGCGCGAGCAGGCGCGTGAGCGGATCCTCCCCGGCGGCAACCGACTCGAGCACCCCGCCCTCGAGCTCGACGCGGGCGGAGAGCGGTGAGCCCGCTCGCGAGGTGCCGTCGCTGGCGCCAGCGGAATCGCCCCCTGCGGCGTCACCCCCAGCGGCGTTGGGCTCCATGTCTCCGGGCAGCTCGAGGCGCCAGGGCGCACCGGGGCGCTCCAGCACGCGGCTCAAGGCCTCGGCGTCGAAGCGCTGCCGCGCCTCGTCCGCGTGCAGCCGGCGCAGCCGCACGGTCCCACCTCCGAGCTCCGCGGGGAGGGTCGCCTCCCACGCCGCCACCCGCTCTGCAAGCGCCCCAGGAGGCTCAGCGCGGGCGACCTCGGGCGCGGGGAGCGCGCGCACCACGAGCAGGCCCGCCAGGGCCAGGAATGCCACTCCCATCAGCCGCCACGCCAGGCCCTGCTGCGGGCCAGGGGCCTCGGCCCCCGTGGGATCGTCATCGGCGTCGCGCATCGGGCCTCCTCGTGCAAGGCCCGCCCAGAGGCCGCCTGCACCCGAAGGGACGACCAGGACTCACTGCTCGTCCCAGTTCTTCTTCTTGTTCTTGTTCCACCAGGTGCGCCACTCGTTGGGGTCGCGCACATCGGCGCCAGAGAGGGCCTGCAGGGTGGTGATCATCGGCGCAGCGATCACATCGTAGCGCTCGCGAGCGATGCGGTCGGTGAGGTCCGCATCCTTCGCGTTGGAGACCGAGTTGAGCACCTTGAGGATCTCCTCGAAGGGCACCTTGCGCTCCTTCTGGTCGAGGTGAGTGTAGTTGCCCAGGGCCTCGGCGGCGGCAGCCTGCACCGGCGCGTCCTTGTGGATGAGCAGGTCCATGAGCGCCTTCATCCCCTTCTTCTCGTCCTTGGTCTTGCCCAGGGAGAGAATCAGGACGCGCTGCAGCGCCAGGTCCTTGCGATGGCTCTTGTGGTCGATCCAGCCCATGAGCTCGGGCGTGCTCTCAGGCCCCATCTCGCCCAGGGCGACGCCTACCGCCAGGAAGAGCTTGTTGTCGCGGACGCCGTTCTCGTCCTCGCGCCGCTTCTCCTTCAGGGCCTTGCTGAGGCTCGAGACGATCTCCTTGCGGTCCTTGGGGCCGGACTCGGGGAACTCCTTGAGCAGGGTGTCGATGATCCCGATCGCCTCCAGGTCCTCATCGCCACGCTTCTTCACATGCCCCGAGAAGGTGTCGAGGAGCTCCTTGACCTCCTCGCGCTTGTCGGGCTTCTCGTCGTCCTGCGTGATGGAGGGGGCCAGCCCCGCAGGCGCCAGACGCGCAGGAGCCGGGGACGGGAGGGCGAGGAGTAGCAGGGCGGAGAGCGTGATCATGGCGGGTCCGTTCGAGGGCCATCCTAGGGTCCGAGTCGCGGCAGGTCCCGGCCGGATCGCGTCCGGTGGGGCCCGAGGTCCCTCAGCGCCTGTCTTGCAAGGACGATGCCGCGACCGGTCCCGCCCCTTGTGGGCCGGCCTCGGCCTCCCCCTCGAAGAGGTCGGACCCCAGCGCGCGGGCCATCCGCTGGCCCTTCACGCGCGTCTCACGCTCCTCCTCCCAGGGATCCGAGGCCGCGGTGATCCCTCCGCCCACCTGGAAGCTGACCTCTCCGGAGGACGCACCAGGCCGGTCCCAGCGCACGCTGGCGGTGCGGATCAGGATGTTGAAGCGGGCATGCCCGCGCAGGTCCAGCATCCCCATCGTGCCCGTGAAGTGCCCGCGCCCGGCCTCCTCCAGCTCGGCGAGCACCTCCATCGCCCGCAGCTTCGGAGCCCCGGTGATCGAGCCGCCCGGGAACAGCGCCTGCAGCGCCTCCAGAGCAGTCCTTCCCGAAGCCAGCCGACCGGTCACATCAGCCGCGAGGTGGTGCACCGAGGCGTGGGACTCGAGGTCCGGCAGAGGCCCGACCTCGACGCTCCCGGGAACGCACACCCGCGAGCAGTCGTTGCGCACCAGGTCCACGATCATCGCCAGCTCGGCGTGGTCCTTGGCGCTCGCGAGGAGCTCCTCGGCCAGGGCTTGGTCGCGCGCCGGGTCAGCCGAGCGCGGACGCGTGCCCTTGATGGGGCGCGAGCGCACGGTGACGCCGTCGGACTCCAAGAGGAGCTCGGGCGAGGAGCTGATCACGGCCCCCTCGGGCGCGTCTACGAAGCCCATATAGGGCGCGGGGTTGTGCTCGCGCAAGGCCAGGAAGAGCGCCGCCGCAGTGCCCTCGAAGCGCGCGGTGATGCGGTGCGCGAGGTTCGCCTGGTAGACCTCGCCAGCCGCGATCTGCGCCTGCACGGCCCGGACGCGCTCGGCATGGTCTGCCGGCCCGGTGCGGCGCACGAGAGGGCCCGCGTGAAGGCCGGGGCGATCCAGGGCCGCTGCGGCCTGAGCGAGCGCGTCGAGCACCCCCTGCCGGCGCGCCTCGACGGGCGGGCGGCCGTCGCCGGGATCGTCGCCCAGGACCAGGTGCGCGCGGCCCTCCTCGTGATCCAGCACGATGAAGTCCGTGAACAGCCCGCCGAGGATCCGCGGGAGCCCCTGGGGATCCTCGGGCAGGTCCAGGGCCTCGCCGGCCACGCCGCAGTCGTAGGCGATCGAGCCGAGGAAGCCCCCGGCGAAGGGACCAGGGATCGGATCCCCCGCGGCCGGCTCAAGCTGCGCGAGCCAGGGGGCGAGGCCCGTGAGGTCCGTGGGCAGGCCCGCGCCCCGGAGGGGCTCGAGCCCCATCACCGTCCAGCGAGCCCCATGCCCGGCCGCGCTGTCGAGCAGCACCGTCCCCGCGCGGGTCCCCAGGGCGCGCGCCAGCAGAGCGCCATCCAGCGGCGGCCCGCCCGGCCGCGCCTCCAGGGCGCTGACCCGGGCGCACATGCGGAAGGGAACGGCCATCCTGAGCAGGTTACCTGCCCGGGCGCCCGGCAGCCTCCTGCTCGCGCGCGCGCTGGCCCTTGTGAGGAGGCTCGCGCCGTCGCGCGACTAGCGTTCCCGTGCCTCGGATCCCCGCACCTCGCCGGGCGGGATCCGCCAATCCCCTGTGGAGCCGGCACCGGCCATGTCCGAAACTCAGCGCTGCGCCTCCTGCCCGAGGCCCGCCCCCATGAAGTCAGCAGCAGCGCCCCGCCGCGTCCTCGGCCTCGCCTTCCTCATCGTGTTCCTCGACATGATGGGGTTCAGCGTCCTCTTCCCCCTGTTCCCGAGCCTGCTCGACCACTACCTCGCGCAGGAGGGGCCCGACTCGGTGATCGGGCGCCTCGCCGGGTCCCTGGCGGGCCTCGCAACCGATGCAAACGGGGAGGTCAACCAGGTCGCCCTGCACGCGTTCTTCGGCGGCGTCCTGGGCTCGCTCTACTCGGTGCTGCAGTTCCTCTTCGCCCCCTACTGGGGACGGCGCAGCGACCTGCAGGGGCGCCGCCCGGTGCTGCTGCTCACGCTTGCCGGCACGGCGCTCTCCTATGTGATGTGGTTCTTCGCGGGGCCGTTCTCGGTGCTGATCCTCTCGCGCCTGCTGGGCGGGATCATGGCGGGGAATGTCTCCACCGCGACGGCCATGGTCGCGGATGTGACCGAGGGCAAGGACCGCGCCAAGGGCATGGGCATGATCGGCGCCGGGATCGGCCTGGGCTTCGTGCTCGGCCCGGCCTTCGGCGGGCTCACGGCCGGCTGGGACCTGCGCGAGGCGCTGCCCGCCTCCCTGGTCTCCCTGGGCGTGAACCCCTTCAGCGGCTGCGCGCTGGTGGCCCTCGCCATCTCCCTCCTAAACCTCGGCCTCGTCAGCAAGCGGCTGCCGGAGACCCTGCCGGCCGAGCAGCGCGGTGCCGAGGCAGCCGAGCGCACGCGCTCGCCCTTCAAGGCCCTCGCGCGCATCGACTCCCCCGCGGTCCGGCGGACCAATGTGGCCTACTTCGTGTACCTGCTGGCCTTCGCGGCCATGGAGTTCACCCTCACCTTCCTCGCCGCCGAGCGCCTCGACTACGGGCCGATGGACAACGCGAAGATGTTCGTGTTCGTGGGCCTGACCATCGCCCTCGTGCAGGGCGGCCTCGTGCGGCGCCTGGCCCCCAAGCTGGGCGAGGCGCCGCTGGCCCTGGCGGGCATGCTCCTCACCCTGCCGGGCTTCCTCCTCGTGGGGACCATGCACGGCGCCGCCCAGCTCTACGCCGGGCTCGCCCTCCTCGCCGTCGGCTCGGCCTTCGTCATGCCGAGCCTCTCGGCCCTCGTCAGCCGCCTCTCCCCGGCGGACACCCAGGGCCTGTCTCTGGGCATCTTCCGCTCCCTCGGCTCGGCCGCGCGAGCCGCAGGCCCGATCCTCGGCGGAGCCCTGTTCTTCGGGGCCGCGTCCGAGGCTCCCTATGTCCTGGGCGCCGTGCTCCTGCTGGTGCCCATCGCGCTCGTGCGCCGCGTCCGCGGCCCGGCCACGGCGGCCCTATAGGGCACGCGCAGCGTCGAAGGGGAGCACCCCGCGCGCAGGGAGGGCCGCGAGCGGGCCTCCCCGGGTCGCGCCCGTTCCCGGCACGCGAGCCGCGCCCACCGCGCCGTTCCCCCCCGGGACCAGCAGCGAGTCCGCCCGTCGTGGCGAGTGCCGGGGCCGGTGGCGCGCGGCTCTACAGGAGTCGCAGCCATCCGCAGGTGGGAAGGCCCGGACGACCAAGGTCGAGCCGCGCCTCCCCGTGCCCCGGGTCCCCCCCGCTGACGAGCGTGCGGTAGGAACCGCGCGGGGCTGCCACCCTGGGAAGAGGGTGACGCCAGACCAACTCGCGGCCGGGGCGGCGAGGGACAGGCGATCGCGGTTTCTTTTGGGGGACCCCGCCCCTTGGAGGCAGCCCGTGAGGGAGCTCAGCCCCCCATGGCCGCCGCCACGGCCCGCCTCCCGCGCTCGATCAGCTCCGCCACGGAGCCCAGGTCGAACAGCCCCTGATCGTGGAGGTCAGGGACGACGAGCAGCTCCGGCGGGTCGGCCGCGACCGCGGCTCGTGTCAGGTGCGCGCACAGCACGGCAATCCCACCGCCCAGCGCCGCCACGAGGCCAGGCCGCTCGGCGGGCGCGCCTTGGGAAGACCCTTTCTCCGGAGCGGGCAGGCCATTGAGGTCCACCGCCACCAGGGGCAGCTGGCTCTGGGCCCGCGCCGCCGCGAGGGGCAGCGGGCTCGCAAGGCCTCCGTCCACCAGCCAGCGCCCCTCGCGCTCGACCGGGTGCAGCAGGCCAGGGATCGCGCATGAGGCTCGCATGGCCTCGAGGAGCGGCCCGGAGTTCAGGCGCACCTCCTCCCCCGAGCCCAGGTCCACGGCCACGGCCTGGTAGGGCAGCGCCAGGTCCTCGATCCGCGGCGAGCCCAGGACCGCCTCCACCCTCGAGAGCAGGCGCCGCCCCGCGAAGAGCCCTCCGCCAAGGGGCCTCGGGTCCAGCAGCCGAGCCAGGTCTCGCCCCCGCAGCCGGCGCACATCCGCCTCGTAGGCGTCGAGGCGCCCGGCGGCCACCGCCGCTCCCACCACCGAGCCGATCGAGGTCCCCGTGACGCAGGCCACCTCGATCCCCGCCTCCTCGAGCACCCGCACGACCCCGATGTGCGCGAAGCCGCGCGCGGCCCCGCCCCCCAGGGCGAGGGCCACCCGCGGCCCCAGACGCGCCCGCAGGCGCTCGTGCAGCTGGGCGTCGCTCAGCAGGATCTCCGTCGCTCGGGTCGCCCGCGCCCCGCGCTCACTGGTCGGCCCAGCCCGCAAGCACCGCGGCCCGCGCGGCGACCCGCGTGCCCGCGTGGTCCTCGGCGACCTTGGCCAGGCGCTTCGCGAGCTTGGCATCCGGGCCGTCCGCGTAGAGGGCGGCCTCCAGCTTGCCGAGGGCCTTGGCCGCGGCCAGCTCGGCCTCGGCGCCCGCGATCTCCTGGGCCAGCGGCTCGGTGCGAGCGAGCAGGGCGTCGCTACCCTTGCAGCCCTTCACCAGGGCCTCTGCCTGCTCCTGGGCCCGATCGGCGTAGCCGTTCTCGAGCAGCCACCGCAGGCGGGCCAGCTGTGCATCGAGCCTGCGCTCGAGCTCGGCGGCCTCGGCTTGGAGGGCCTGGGCCTCCTCGCCCTCCGCCTTCGGCAGCTCGCGCTCGAGCTGCTTCTGCGCCTTGGCCCAGTCGCCCTTGGCGACCATGCCGCGCACCTTGGCGGCGCTCTTCGGCAGGTCCTTCGGACCCTTCCGCGCGCGCGCGATGGCCGCGGTGATCTCGTCCTCGATCTGGCCGTGCAGGGAGAGCGGGTTGCCCATGAGGACCACGCGCCCCTCCTCGTCCAGGAGGGCGAAGTTCGGCAGGCCGCCCGCCCCCGTGCTGAAGGGACGCTCACGCGTCCACAGCATGTCGCGGCCGAGCCACTTGCGCGCGGCCGCGAACTTCATGAAGCCCTCCTCGTCCGCGCCCTGGCTCTCGACCAGGACGATGGCGAGGTCGTCACCGAATTCTTCCTTGAGCTTGATGGTGGCCGGCACGGACCCCCCGACACAGGGGCCTCACCTGGTGCCCCAGAACTCCACGAGGACCGGCTTGCCGCGCAGGTCCTTGAGGCTCTGGACGCCGAGCCCGCCGGCGGGCGGGGTGCGGAAGGTGTGGTCGGCCTGGTCGCCGACCTTGATCTGGGCCGAGGCCGCGCCCGCGAGGGCGACGGCGGCCGCCAGGGGCGCGAGGCGCATGAGGAGGCGGTTCATGGCGGGCATCATGGCACATGGAGGCGGCGGCCACCGCAGGCGAACGCCCCCGCAGGCTCCCAAGGCCCGCCGCGGGACACGGGCGGGATGGACTCAAGGGCAGGGGGCAGGCCCTCCGATCCCCAGGCCATGGCCCTCTCCCGAACCCTCCTGCCTGCCCTCGCCGCGTGCGGGGGGATGCTGCTCGCGCACCCCCAGGACGGGGGCTCGAAGGCCCTCGAGGCCGTCATCCAGCGCCAGCAGGAGACCCTCGAGCGGGTCGAGGCGCGCCTCGGCGCCCTGGAGACCTACGCCCGGGCCCAGGCCAGCGCGGAGGAGGCCTTCGTGGCCGCCACCCGCGCGGCGCGCGAGGCGGGCTTCGCCGCCGGCATCAACCCCCACTCGCGCGAGCTGTTGCTCGAGGCCTGGGCCGCCCGCGCCGCCGCGGCGGCCAAGGGGCTCCCGGGCTCCGCCCAGCCGACCGCTCCCGAAGAAGGCCGCCGCCCGCGGCGCAGGGACTAGGCGACCGAGGCGGGCAGGGATCCGAGAGCGCGGCGGCCCCGGCGCGGGAGGTCAAGGGCGCCGGAGGTCACCCGCGCCACAGATCACCGCCACTCCGCGGCACGGACACTTGGCGGCACGGACACTTGGCGGCACAGCCACCTGAAGGCACAGCCACCTGAAGGCACAGCCACCTGAAGGCACCGCCAGCAGGAGCGCACCCACTCCCGCCCCGGGACGCCTACCCCGGGAACCCCACACACCCACCCCTGGGACGCTCGAGACCGCCCGCGGTTGCACCCTTCCCGCAATCCTGCGCCTCCCCCTTTGAATTCCGGGTCCCCAACCCCGGATCCTCGGGCCATGGACGAGTGGATCGACCGCTACCTCGTGCGCCTCCGGGACGCGCGCGGCGCCTCGAAGCACACGCTCCAGGCCTACGGCGCGGACCTCGCCACCTTCTCCGCCTTCTGCGAGGAGCGCGGCATCGACCACCCCACCCAGGTCAAGCCCCGCACCCTGCGCGCCTGGCTAGGCCGCCTCGAGGACGCCGACCTCGCGGGCACCACGGTCCAGCGCAAGCTCTCCAGCGTGCGCGGCCTGCTCAAGTGGCTCGTGCAGGAGGGCATCCTCGACGCCAGCCCCGCCCTCGGCCTGCGCCGCCGCCGGGTCGCGCGCAGCCTTCCCGGCGTGCTGAGCGAAAAGGAGGTCGGCGCCCTGCTCGATGCGCCCGATCCCACCACCCAAGCGGGCCTGCGCGACCGCGCGCTCCTCGAGCTCATGTACAGCGCCGGCACGCGCGCCTCCGAGACCGTCGGCCTCGACCGCGGGGACCTCGACCTCCACGGCGGGACCGCGCGCGTGCTCGGCAAGGGCGGCAAGGAGCGCCTCGTGGCCCTCGGCCGGTTCGCGGTCGCCGCGCTGGAGGCCTATCTCGAGGATCCCGACCGCCCCACGCCTCGAGCCTCCGCCCAGGAGGCGGTCTTCCTCGGACCGACCGGGGCCCGCCTCTCCGTGCGCACCCTCGAGCGCGTGGTGGAGCGCTGCTGCACGCAGGCCGGCATCGTCCGCCGCGCAACGCCCCACACCCTGCGGCACTCCTTCGCCACCCACCTCCTCGACCGCGGCGCCGACCTGCGCAGCGTCCAGGAGCTCCTCGGCCACGCGCACCTGGTGACGACCCAGATCTACACGCACCTCTCCATCGAGCGGCTGCGGGAGGTGTACGACCAGGCGCACCCGCGCGCGTCCTAGACGGCGCCACGCGCTAGGCTCGGGCGATGCTGCTGGCCCCCTTGGCTCCTCTCCTGCTGCTGTGGCCCCTCCCCCCCGCGGCTGCGCCGCCCGAGGGCGGCCGTGCCCCTGCCCACGCGCGCACCGCGCTCGCCCCTCAAGAGCCGCGAGCCTCCGCGCAGGACGCGGACGACACGACCAAGGCGCCGAGCCGCCCCAATGTCCTGCTGCTGATCGCGGATGACCTCACCGCGACCGCCATGTCGTGCTACGGCAGCGAGGTCTGCCAGACCCCGAACCTCGACGCCCTCGCCGCCAGGGGCGTGCGCTTCACGCGCGCCTACTGCCAGGGCACCTACTGCGGCCCGTCCCGCGCCTCGTTCCTCTCCGGCTATTACCCCCACGCCCTCGAGATGCTCGGCTACCGCTGGCCCAAGGAGCGCGTGGGCGACCGCGCGACCTGGCCGCGCCACTTCAAGGATGCCGGCTACCACACCGCGCGCGTGGGCAAGGTCTTCCACATGGGCGTGCCGGGCGACATCGAGAAGGGCGCCGACGGCGCCGACGATCCGGACTCGTGGAGCGAGCGCCACAACTGCGCGGGGCCCGAGTGGCGCGCGCCCGGCGAGGGCCAGACCCTGGAGGGCAACCCCGACCGCTCGCGGCCCGTCGTCGGCGGCAACACCTTCGTCGCGGTTGCCGCAGAGGGGGACGACCTCGTCCACGCGGACGGGCGCGCCGCCGCCAAGGCCTGCGAGCTGCTCGAGAGCTTCGCGGAGCAGGACCAGCCCTTCTTCCTCGCCGTGGGGTTCGTGCGCCCCCATGTCCCCTTCGTCGCGCCGGCCGTCGACTTCGAGCCCTATCCGTGGGAGGCGATGCCGCTGCCTCCCAAGCTGCCGGGGGACCAGGACGACATCCCGCCGCGAGGCATCAACTACAAGACCAGCCAGAACATGCAGATGGACCTGGAGCAGCAGCGCCGGGCCGTCGCCGCCTACTTTGCCTCGGTGGCCTACATGGACCGCCAGGCGGGCAAGGTCCTGGACCGCCTCGAGGCCCTGGGCCTCGCGGACGACACGATCGTCGTCTTCACGAGCGACCATGGCTACCACCTGGGCGAGCACGACTTCTGGGCCAAGGTGAGCCTGCTGGAGGAGAGCGCGCGCGTGCCGCTCCTGCTGCGCGTCCCCGGCCGCGGAGAGGGCTCGACCTCCGCCTCCCTCGTCGAGCTGCTCGACCTCTTCCCGACCACGGCGCGCCTGGCAGGCCTCGAGGTCCCCGGCCGGCTCCAGGGTGAGGACCTCACGCCGCTGCTGGCGGACGCGGGCGCCCAGCCCCTGCGCGACGCTGCGTTCAGCGCCAACGGCAAGGGCTTCCTGCTGCGCACCGACCGCTGGGCCTACATCCAGTACTGCGAGCAGGCCCAGCAGGGCCGCCAGCTGTACGACATGCACGCCGACCCCGCCCAGCTCACGAACCTCGCGGAGGACCCCGCCCACGCCGAGGTGGTCGCGTCCTTCACGGCGCGCATGGCGGCGAAGCTCGCGGCGGTGCGCGCCTCGGACCTGGGCTCCTAGCGAGGCCGGCGCGGCAAGCGCACCCGCGCGCCGGCCTCGGCCCCGGCAATCAGAGCTCCCAGCCCTTGCGGTACTCCTTCGTGAGGAGCGGCGCGACCTCGGGGTGCTTCTCCACCAGGGTGCCGTCGCTGCAGCCGGTCAGGCGCTTGCCGGCACGGAACGCGACCGTGCCCAGGATCACGACCTCGGACAGCGGGCCCGAGTACGAAAAGTCACAGGTGGTCGGCCCGCCGGAGCGCACGGCCTCCAGCCACTCGGCGTGGTGGCCGATCGACGGCGCGATCGTGCGGGCAGGCGGCTCGAAGCCCTCGAAGCGCTTGGCGGAAAGCAGCTGATAGCGGCCATAGTCGGCGCACAGGACGCCGCGCTCGCCGAAGAACACGCACCCGTTGTCCCAGGCGATGGGCTGGCCCTCGGAGTCCTTCAGCTCCGGCTTGCGGCCCCCGTCCCACCAGTGGACCTTGACCGCCGCGCGGCCGCCGCGCGCGCGGTGCTCCCAGGTCGCGTGGCACCAGGCGGGCGCGCCATCGGGGTGGACCTCCGGCCCCTCGCAGCTGACCGCCTCAGGCAGGTCGAGGTCGAGGGCCCAGTGCACGAGGTCCAGGTGGTGGCACCCCATGTCCCCCAGCGTGCCCGTCCCAAACGCCCAGAAGCGCCTCCAGCCCGCGGGGTGCAGGCCGTCGCAGTAGTGCCGGTCGGGGTTCGGGCCGAGCCATGCCTCCCAGTCCAAGGAGGCCGGCGGCTCCTTCTCCGGCCCATAGCGCCCGTCCGCCCAGGCCTTGCCCATGAGCACATGGACCTCCTTGATGTCGCCGATCACGCCGGCCCGGACCAGCTCCACCACGCGGCGGTAGTTCTCACCCGCGTGGATCTGCGTGCCCATCTGCGTCGGGCGCCCGGCCTCAGCGGCCACGCGGCGCAAGAGAGCAGCCTCCTCCACCGTGTGCGCCAGGGGCTTCTCGGTGTAGACGGCGAGGCCCTCGCGCAGGGCGCGCAGGCTCGGGTGGGCGTGCGTGTGGTCGGGCGTCGAGACCAGCAGCGCGTCGAGGCCACCCGCATCCAGCAGCTTGCGCCAGTCCGAGTAGGTCTTCACCCCGGTCGGATCGGTGCCCCGCGCCTCGAGGGTCGCAAGCGCGCCGTTCAGGTTGCCGGTGTCCACATCGCACAGGGCAACCACCTGCTCGTCGAGGATCCCTGCCAGGTTGCCGGCCCCGCGGCCGCCCACGCCCACCTGCGCCACGCGCACCTTGTCGCTCAGCGGTCCCATGCGGATCACGGGAGCCACGGCGGGCAGCACGGCAGTCCCCAGGAACCGCCGACGAGAGAGGTGGAAGGACTTGGCCATGCAGCAGAGCCTAGCGCCCGCCCCCGCGCCCGCACGGCACCCTGGGCAAGGCCCGCGGGCGGCGCGAGGCCAGCAGCCTCGACCCCCGTTGGCAGGATGCTCGAGCCCCCGGCGCGTCCGCGGCCAGACCGCTCGAGCCTGCCTCGCGGGCGCCCCGCAAGCCCTTCCCCTAGCGCGAGCGCAAGTGCCCTAGGCCCCCCTCAGGACCCCTCCCAGGAGCCCCAGGACCCCGCCCCAGGTTTTCTCCTGGGGAGGTTGACGCCCCCCCCTCGCGTCCCTATCTTCCCCCCCTCTCGACGCCTCGGCGTCGACCCAGGTGGCCCCTTCGTCTAGTCAGGCCTAGGACACCAGGTTTTCATCCTGGCGACAGGGGTTCAAATCCCCTAGGGGTCACCACTTCTTCCTCCTCGTTGTCACGAGTCGCAGGAAGCCGCGCCAAGCCGCTAAGCCTCGCAGGGCTAAAGGTTTAGGCGCACTCGGCCATCCCGCCGATCCCTGCGCTCGGCGCCAATGCGATCTCGCAGCGTCTCGCACCGTGAAGCGGCGTTTCGTGCTCGGACCACCGACACATTCACCGACACACTTCGCGGGTCCGAACGAGCCCCTATTCGGCCGTTCTCAGCCGTTCTACGCCCGAAAGCGCCCGCAGCCCCTTGCTCAGCTCTGCGGTGTCGAGGTGCACGTAGTAGGCCATCGTCATCTGGATCGAGGCGTGGCGCATCAGCTTCTGCAGAGCCGCAGGGGGCACCCCGGCAGCCGCCAGGCGCGTTCCGAAGGTGTGCCGGAGGCTGTGCAGGTCCGCATGCCCGTCGTCGGTCTCGAGGACGATTCCGGCCCTCTCGAAGTCCCGCCGGCGCGTGCTGTGCATCACCGCCGAAGGGAACACCGCTGCAGACGGCATAGCGTTGCCTGGGCGTACCGCCTTCAGCTCCCGGACCACGGCTTCGTGGAGGGGGAGCACATCCACCCTCCGCCTCGCCTTGCCACCCCTGATGGTCAGCGAAGGCTGGGACGCCTCCAGGTCCAGGTCACCCCAGCGCAGCCGCATGAGGTCCCCTCGCCGCAGGCCCGCCAACAAGGGCAACAGATACCAGAGCGGACGCAGGCCAGCGCCAGGGACCTCGGCGGCCTGCCTCCGAGCGACCGCGAGCAGCCGGCCCGTTTCTTCCTCGCTGAGGATTCGCCGCGGCCTGCGGCGATCCAGGACCTCGTTGCGCTTCTGGAGGACCCTCAGCGGATTTGCTGCCAAGCGCCCGTGCCGCACGCACCAGTTGAGGAAGGCCGAGGCCCCCTCCAGCTTGAGGTTCACCGTCCGCGCGCTCGCGCCCCGCTCGGTCTCAGCAGCCAGGCAACGATCGAACTGATCCGCACGGATCATGGGCAGCCGGCAGCCCCCCACGGCTTCCACCATCCAGGCGAGGTTGCGCTGCTTCCCCTCCAAGGTGCCTTCGGCGTCCCCTCGAGCCCGACAAGCGGCCATGTAGTCCGCGACATGCTCGGAGAGACAGCGCTCGGCTTCCTCTCTCAGACGCTCCTGGACCGGGTCAATGAGCCCAGACCGAATAGCCTGCGCCCGATCCACGAGCTGCCGCTCCATCTGCTGCGCCATGCGCTTGTCCGTCGTGCGGCTGCTGACGGTGCGCTGGACGCCGTTCTCGTCGAGGTAGTCGATGGAGTAGTAGCGGGCCTTCTTGCCCCGAACGGTTCGCTTGTAGACAGACATGGATCACCTCCGGTCCTTGCGGAGAACGGCAGCCCTCGGCCCCTTCATCTCGACTCGCAGCCGCAGGACGTCTGCAAGCGCATCGAGCGTCTTGGTGGTCAGTCCCGCCCCGCCCAGGAAGCGCGACAACGACGCTTGGTCGATGCCGGCCTCCTGGGCGATGCGGTAGCGGCTGAGTCCGCAGGTGCGGATCGCCTTGCGGAGCTGGTCCGAGAAGCGCATGGCTCCCTACTACCTGATAACTCTCAAGTAGTGGGGCCTCACGCTACGAGGCGCTCCCGGGGTCCTCCGGCAATCGGTACATCCAAGGACCACGACGACCTTCTGGCTTGGCCGTCGCCTTCAGCTCGCTCAACCGCTTTCGCAGTTGACGCTCGCTCACGCCCTTGCTCGAGACGAGGGAGTACAACTCTGACAGGCTTGCAGGCCCACTCTTGAGGCGTTCACGGAGAGTGCCGTGTACTTCGCGAACTTCCTCGGCCGTCGCCGAGGGCCCCTCGAGAGCTTCCTCGATCGTCAAGTCCACGGGACCGCTGGACCATTCGATGCTTGCGGTATCCACAATCAGCTCGTCCTCCTCGACGGCGCGACCTTGGATTCGGAAGGCAAGAGGTGCGGGCTTTTTGTCCAGGTTGCTTTTCGTCTGAAAGACGCACCGCTGGTCGGCATCACGGCCCGGGGTCACCATCAGCACAGAGCGACTGATAGCGGCGAAGGCCGTAGCGCCATTGATCCGCTGATTTGGAGTCATCTCCTTGGACTTATTCAGGTGGGTCACCAGGACGATCGTCGCGCCACTCTCCTCTGCGGCCTTGATGTAGGGGGCCAGTGCCGTGCGCACATCGCCATTGGAGTTGGCGTCGACGCCTTTCCCGAGGTAGGAGGTCACGGGATCGAAGACGATTAGTCGCGGCCCGGCGCGGCCGGTCTTCAACGCCTCCCTGAACACATCGATGTCCGCGAGGGTGAATGACCTAAACCCAGTCACCGATCCATCTGGATCTCTCCGGGTCATTCCGGTGAAGAAGCGGATGTTCTTCGGATTTCCCCCAGCGGCCAGGATTCGCGGCTTCACGACATCGTCGAGCGAGTCCTCCTCCGAACAGAAGAAGACCCCCCCCGGATCACCCGACCGTTCGGCATCCCCAGGCAGGGCCTCACCAACGGAGATCCTCGCGGCTAGGTCGGCGATGAAGAGGCCTTTCCCCACGCCCGGGTCGCCGGCAACCGTGACGATCTTTCCCTTCGGAATGAAACCAGGCATCAGCCACTCCAGCGCTCTCATCTTGACGCTGTGGAGAAACTTGACCTCCGGGAACCACTTGGGGCCGCTCATGCCGCACCTCCCCGCTTCCGCGCCTCGACCCAGCGATCGAGGTCCTGCCGGTCGTAACGCACGCTGGGCCGGGAACCGCTGCCGAAGGTGATGCGAGGCACCTCTCCGACGTTCGTCAGTTGCCACAGCGTGCGCCGGCTAATGCTGAGGTAGCGCGAAGCCTCCCCGACTGTCATCAGCCTCTTGGAGGCATCTGGGCCCTCGTCGCGAGCGTTCCGAGGTGTGTGCCCCTCTTTAGACGAACTGGCTCGGCGCGCCGAGCCCCCTTGCTGGCCTTCGCCAACTTGTACGCCGCTTGCGCGGCCCTCTTTCGTGAACCTCACTGGGGGTCCTCCTGATCAGATTTCCTTAGGTGCAGGGGGCGTCAGTGACGCGCCCTGGGTGCTCAGGAACCGTTCCGAGCCCACCCTTACGGTTTTTCTCCCACCCACCTGATCTTTGGGACGGACCATGCACCCCCAGATCGCCCTCCTGCGGCCCTCAGGGTGGCTCAAGAAAAATCCCCCCGTCCCACTCACCTGTTAGTTGGGAAATGCCAGCCAGGCTGGTCCGGCGCAGTCCCCGGGCCGATCAGGGGGCTTGGCGCTCCTGTGCTCGGAGCTTCGAAACCACCGCCTGGAGGAGTGGCATCCGCTGAATCGTTGATTTTGAGGTCCCGAATTCTGCTTCCAGTTGAGCAAGAGTCGCGAGCGGCTCGTGCCGCCCTTGGCGGACCATTTGGACTCCGATCATCAGCGCCTCTACGGGGTCCTCAACAAGGCTCCCTGCGGCTTGGACTTCCGGGCTCTCAAGAACCGAACACATCCCGGAACCCACTCGCGGGATGAAGTCCCGCAGCTTCTCGGCAGGTGAATCCCCCACACCTGTCGCGGCCGACCACAGGCCCTGCAAGAGGCTCAGGGCGATGCTGCGCTCGTGGTCACGAAGCTCCCGCATCCGCTCACAGGCGTCGTCATCAGCATCGATCTCCTCCCAAGACTCGTCCTGACTGGACCATGCCTCCTGGAGCACTGCTGCGAGAAACCGTCCTTGGCTCTGACGGTAGATTCGATCACCTCTTTGGATTGCTTCAAGTGCTTCGTCGGGGTGCATGCTTTCTGATGGTTGATAGGCCTTGATAGGAGACGAGCGCCCGACCTAGGCCTCGCCTGGTCAGGGTCAGGTGCCCCAGCGGCGAGAAGCCGCGACGCGGCGCCAGTCCTCGCCATTCTCCACGCACCCGACGCTGCGTCTAGATCTTGCGCCAGTGACGGCAAGCGCCCGGGGGGGCCGGGAAGACATGAACTCAAGCAACTCATGGGAGGCGAGCCTCCTTGAGTAGAGAGAGCACTCCATCATCTCCCCGACCTCAACAGTGCGTAGGCGAGCTATCAGCTTCTTGCCCCCCCTCGTCGCTGTTGAGTTGCTTGAGATTGAGTCTTCCCGGGGCCTAGGGGGCTGAGCGCTCAGGTCGGGCAACTCAACGTGCGCTGAGCCCGCCTTCGCTGGTTTCGCGCCTACATGAGACCTGATCAGCAGGTGGCAATAAGATCAGGCTATCTATCCTCAAGATCAGGCTATCTACCGAACTCGTCCCGTTGCTTATTAGATTGAATTAGCAAGCATACGAACGCACGAGACTGCATCTGGCGGGGGCCCTTCGAGCACCCGCCAAGCTCAGCGGTGCGGACATGGCCTAGACATCGCCACAGCTGCCCGGAAGGTGGCGAGCCAAGCTTTCGCGAGTCACGGGCACGAGATGCCGCCCTCGCGCTCGAGCCCTCTCAACCGTGCCAAGAGGCAGGTCACTCCCGCCTACCCACTTGGCCTCTTTCGTAATCGCGGCGTGTCGCATAATCTCGCAAGCCTCGCACGCTCGCCTCTGGCGGGGTGGTAGGTACGCCATGAGTATGCACGCCCCTAACCGACTCTCCTCCCACACGGCCACTGCCGCGCTTGCTGCGGCCGTGGCTGCGATCGTCGCTCCCCTGATTCAGCCGGCAGGCCCCGATCGGGACATTCAGGCTGTAGAGGACGTTGACCGGCCCAGCGCAGAAGATCTCGTTTGGATCTTCGGCAGCCAAAACCAAGCAGAGACCTACACCGTCCCCCAAGGCAAGGATCTGGTCCTCACCGGCGGAAATAGCCAACCAGGCACAGTCATCTCGCTGCGCATCGATGGTGGTCCGGAACGACTCATCTCCCCTGGAAACGACGCCACGATCCAATTTGCAACTGGCATCCGACTAGGACCAGGCCAGACCCTAACTCTAGATCCATCTGACTGGAGGTCACTGTTTGGCTACCTAGTTGATGCCTGACCATGTGAACCCGCAGAGATCCCCATGAAACTCACCATCGACATCCCCTCCGCTCTCTTCACTCTTGCGGCAGTCGGCATCGCTGCTGTCCTCGCTGGCGCAGCTCCGATCCAGGGAACTGCAAGCGATCGCGATGTTCAGGCGACAGAAGACATCGGGCGCCGGAAGGCAAGCGACCTAGTGTGCATCGAGGGTATTGACGGCCAGGAGTCAGCGCCGTTCGTCGTCCCCAGTGGTCATATCTTAGTTCTCACGGGCGCCCTTAACTCGTCCGCCCCCTCGATAGGCTGGGAGTTCACGATTGGGCCCAAGGCCATCGCTGTGTACAGCCTGTACGGGGACTACCAGGACGGGCCTGCACGCGTCACCGCTACCGAGTACGCCACCGGCATGCCTGTAGCCGCCGGAGAAACAGTCCAGATCCGTGACGATGGAGGCTTATCCACCGATCGTTTCCTCTTCGGATATCTCGAACCCGAATGACCACCGAAAGCCACCTCGACACATCCATGAACATCACCCTTCACCTCCCCACCGCCGCCATCACCGTCGCAATTGGCAGCCTTGCGCTGTTTGGCATGAGCGCGACAGCACCGCAAAGCACCTCCATCGAACGAGACGTGCAAGCGTTTCAAGATACGGACCGCCCGCGTGCCGAGGACATGGTCTGGATTCACACCAATGGCAGCCCAAACCCTTCCTATACCGTCCCACCTGGCCGCGGACTAATTTTGACTCATGTTGCGGGCGCAAGTAACTACGTAGAACTCGTGATAGACGGAGGGCCCGCAAGAAGGCTGTACGAAAACGGCACATTGTCGAGCGGGATCGGCCTCACTGAGGGGCAGACGATCACAGTGCTTACCGGTGGCTTCAACTACTCACTACTTGGCTACCTCATCGACGCATAGGAAGTCGCCGTGCCCCCCCCCACACTTCTTGCAGCAGTATCCCTTGCATTGTCAGCGCAAGGCGACTGCAACCTCAACGGCATCGACGACGCCGTCGACATCTCGTCCGGGACCAGCGCCGACTGCAACAGCAACGGCATCCCCGACGAGTGTGAGCTTGGCGCTGGGACCAGCCAGGTCGCTGGCTCCGTGCTCGTCGACAGTGGTGCCTCCGGCGTCACGTCCGCCGCACCGATTCTGGGCGACCGGGTGGGCTTCGCGCCCCTCGCTCTCCCCGACCTGAACGGGGACGGCCTCAGCGACCTCGCGATCGGTGTGCCGCAGAGGGACTCCTCCACCGCCGAGAACGTCGGAGCGGTGATCCTCACCGGTGTGGGTCCCACGGGGGCCTCCTCGTGGGCCTCCGTTCTCGATGTCTCGGTCGGCGCCTTGGGAGCGCTCGAGGTCGGGGATCGGTTTGGGGCGGCTCTCGCCAGCCTTGGCGACATCGACTCCAACGGGACGCTCGAACTGGCCGTGGGCGCGCCGGGGGATGACGCAGCTGGCGAGAACGAAGGGGCAGTGTGGCTCCTCCGCATCAGCTCCGGTGGCACCTTGGCCTCGGCAGGCAAAATCGCTGAGGGCTCCTCGGGGTTCACAGGATCCCTGGCAACGGGTGACTCGTTCGGCTCGGCCGTTGCCGCCATCGGGGACCTCAACGACGACGGGACGCCGGACCTCGCGGTCGGAGCGCCCCGCCACGACGAGGACGGTGAGAACACCGGCGCCGTGTGGATCCTCTTCATGGAGCCCGCAGGGACCGTCCTGGGCTCGACCCGCATCGACGCAGCGAGCCCGGCCCTGCTGGGGACGCTCGAGGTCGGCGACCGCTTCGGGTCGAGCGTCACGCTTCTGGGTGACCTGGACCTCGACGGCACGACCGAGATCGCCGTGGGTGCCCCCCGCCGTGACGGAGGCGTCGACAATGGCGGCGCCGTGTTCATCTGCTCCCTGGATGCCGCTGGCCAGCTGGTCGCGGTTCAGGAGATCAGTGGGACGGTCGGCGGCCTGTCGACCCTTCCTGAGGTCGGGGACCACTTCGGCTCCTCCCTCGCCTGCATCGGCGACCACAACATCGACGGCGTCCCGGACCTCGTGGTCGGGCGTCCCGGCTCGGACACGGGTGGAGAGAACGCCGGCGCGGTGGACCTGCTCCTCCTGAACACCGACGGAACGGTGGCGGGCCAGCAGCTCATCGCGGAGGGCCTGGGCGGCTTCGCCGAGGACCTCGAGGTGGGTGCCGACTTCGGTGCGGGCCTCGCGAGCGCTGGCGACCTCGATGGGGATGGCTTCCTGGACCTCCTCGTGGGTGCACCCCGAACCGACTCAACGGCCGACAACGCCGGCGCCCTGTGGCAGCTGACCCTGGGCTCGGTCGACAACGACTGCGACGCAGACGGCATCCCGGACGAGTGCGGCTTCGACTGCGATGGCAACGGCCAACCCGACGCCTGCGACATCGCTGCCGATGCCAGCTTGGACTGCGATGGTGATGGCCTCCTGGACTCCTGTGAGATCGCCGCGGACGCCAGCCTCGACTGCGACCTCGACGGCATCCTGGATGCCTGCGAGATCCTGCTCGACCAGACGCTCGACTG
>JADHNZ010000051.1 GCA_016779225.1 Planctomycetota bacterium | reverse complement strand
ACCGGCCGGAGCTCGCCGCGGAGGCCACCCTGCAGCCCATCCGCCGCTTCGGGATGGACGCGGCCGTGATCTTCTGTGACATCCTCGTGCCGGCGGAGGCCATGGGACTCGCGGTGAGCATCGAGGAGGGCGTCGGCCCCCTGCTCGACCCGCCGGTGCGCACGGCCGAGGCCGTGGAGGCCCTGCGGGACTTCGACGCCCGCGAGGCCACGGGCTTCCTGGCCGAGGCGCTGCGCCTCGTCCGGGCCGAGCTCGGCGAGGAGCGCGCCATGCTGGGCTTCTGCGGGGCGCCCTTCACCCTGGCGAGCTACATGGTCGAGGGGCGCAGCTCGCGCAACTACGAGACGACCAAGGCGATGATGCTCGGCCAGCCGGAGCTCTTCGACCGCCTCGTGGAGCGCATCGTGGACAACTCCCTCGGCTACCTCGCCATGCAGGTCGAGGCAGGTGCGGACGCCATCCAGATCTTCGACTCGTGGGGAGGCAGCCTCGACGCCGCCACCTGGCGCGCCCGGATGCAGGGCCCCATCACGCGCATGGTGCAGGCCACCCGTGACCTGGGCGTGCCCGTGATCCTCTATGTGAACGGCTGCAGCCACCTGCTCGAGGCCATGGTCGAGACCGGGGCCGATGTGCTGTCGATCGACTGGCGGGTGGACCCGGCCGACGCCGTGCGCCGCACCGGGGGCAAGGTCGCCCTGCAGGGCAACATGGACCCGGTGGCGCTCTTCGCGCCGCCGGACGCCGTGCGTCGCGAGGCCCAGCGCACCCTGGCCGCGTTCGAGGGCGTGCCGGGCCACATCTTCAACCTCGGCAGCGGCATCCTCCCCAAGACCCCGCTCGAGTCCACCACGGCCCTCTGGGACACCGTCCTCCCCGATCGCGGCTGAGCCCATGCGTGTCCCCGTCTCCACCGAGCTGCTCGAGCGCTACCGGACGAGCGCACCGCGGTACACCAGCTACCCCACGGCGGTGGACTGGCAGAAGGAGACCTTCGAGCCTGAGCGCTACCCCGAGCACCTGGCCGCGGCGGCCCAGGCCTCGACCGAACCCCTCTCCCTGTATGTGCACCTCCCCTTCTGCGCGGAGATGTGCCTGTTCTGCGGCTGCAATGTGGTCATCACGCGCCGCGAGGACCGGGTCGAGCGCTACCTCGACCACCTCGCCCTCGAGTTCGAGCGCGTGCTCGCGACCGGGATCGGCAGGCGCCCCGTGCACCAGCTGCACTGGGGTGGAGGCACCCCGACCCACCTCTCTCCCGAGCAGCTGCGCCGCGTCTTCGGGATGATCCGGAGCGGCTTCGAGCTGACGCCGGATGCGGAGGTCGCCATCGAGGTGGACCCGCGCGTCACCACCGAGGAGCACCTCGCGGTCCTGGGGGAGCTCGGGTTCAACCGCGTCTCGATGGGCGTGCAGGACTTCGACCTGAAGGTCCAGGAGGCCGTGAAGCGCGTGCAGCCCCTCGAGCTGACCACACGCCTCGTCGAGGGCGCCCGGGCCGCGGGCATGGGCTCTGTGAACCTGGACCTGATGTACGGGCTACCGCACCAGAGTCGGGCGCAGTACGCCCGCACGGTGCAGGAGACCCTGGCCCTGCGACCCGAGCGGGTGGCGCTCTTCCACTACGCCCATGTGCCGTGGATGAAGAAGCACCAGACCGCCCTCGACATGGACGCCGCTCCGTCCTCGGAGGAGAAGCTCGAGCTCTTCGCCGACGCGGTCGAGGCCTTCCAGGACGCTGGCTATGTCTACCTCGGCCTGGATCACTTCGCCCTGCCCGGGGACGAGCTCGCAGAGGCCCTGGCCGCGGGCACCCTGCACCGCAACTTCATGGGCTACACGACGCACTCTGGAAGCGAGATGCTGTCCTTCGGCGTCTCGGCCATCGGTGAGATCGATGGCCGCTTCGTCCAGAACCTCCACCAGGAGCCCGAGTATGTGGCGGCCCTGGAGTCCGGAGGGCTGGCCACCTTCCGCGGGCACCGCATGTCGGACGAGGACCGCCTGCGCCGGGAGGTGATCCTCGGCCTCATGTGCAACGGCCGGCTCGACAAGGACCAGGTCTCCGCGCGTCATGGGATCGACTTCAACACCCACTTCCGCGCCGAGCTGGAGCAGCTGCGCCCCCTCGCGGCTGACGGCCTGCTCGAGGACGGCGCTTCCGCTCTCCGCCTGACGGACCTGGGGCAGATGTTCATGCGGAATGTGGCCGTGGTGTTCGACACCTACTACGCCGCCCGCCAGAGCGCCGGCCGGACCGGCGAGGGCACCTTCAGCAAGACCCTCTGAGGAGCGCGCAGCGAAGATGGCCGAGGTGGTGGTGATTGGAGCAGGGGCGACGGGCCTCGCCTGTGCCCATGCCCTGAGGCGCGCCGGCGTCGATGTGGTCTGCGTCGAGTCCGCGCGGGAGCCCGGCGGGATCATGCGCTCGGCCAAGGTCGGCCCCTACCTCTTCGAGGCTGGGCCCAACACGATCCCAGCCTCGGCAGAGACCTTTCGCCGGCTGGCGGGCGAGGCCGGCATCGCGGATCGCATGCAGGTCTCGCGCAAGGAGGCCAGCCTGCGGCTGATCCACCGCGGTGGACAGCTCCACCCCGTCCCCATGCGCCCTGCGGACCTGCTCCGCACCAAGCTCCTCTCCTGGCCCGCGAAGCTGCGCCTCGCCTCAGAGCCTCTGCGGCGCATGCGGCGCATCGCCGCCCACGATCCGGAGCCCACCCTCGCAGAGTTCATGCGCGAGCGGCTCGGACCCGAGGCCGCGACGACCCTGGGAGGCGCGTTCGTGCGCGGGGTGTACGCCGCGGAGCTCGAGGAGCTGGGGGCGCGCAGCGCCTTCCCGCGCGTCTTCCACCTGGCCAACGACGGCGGAGGGCTCGTGCGCGGGATGCTGCGGGCGCGCAAGCAGCGGGAAGCCGCGCCCGAGGCCGCCGGCCCCGGCGCGCCCGGGCCCGCGACTCAACGAGGGGACCTGCTGAGCTTTCCCGGCGGGCTCGGCGAGCTGTCCCTGGCCTTGGCACGAGGGCTCACGGGCAGCCTCCTCCTCGGGCGCGGGGTGGTGGAGCTCGAGCGCGGGCCGCAGGGCTGGCGCGTCTCCCTCGAGGACGGCGCGGACCTCCAGGCACGGGTCGTGGTGCTCACCACCTCTCCTGCGGACGCCCACGGACTGCTCGCCCTGGCGACACCCGAGCGCGTGGACCTCGACCCCCTGTTCCACCTGCCCACCGGTGACCTGACCGTGGTGCACCTGGGCCTGTCCCAGCCCCGGATCCCCCCGGCCTTCGGGTTCCTGGTGCCCCCCGATCAGCGACCCGAGGACGGCGCGCCGCGGCTGCTGGGCGCCCTCTTCCCCTCGAACATCTTCAGCGGACGCGCGCCCGGCGGGCACGCCACGGTGAGCGCGATCTACCGCACGGGCCCGGAGGTCTCCGACGCCGCCCGCGCGCTCGAGACTGCGCGCGGGGACCTGCACCGCGGGCTGGGGCACGACGCCGGCACGGTGGAGGCCCATCGCATCGACACCTGGCGCGCGGTCATCCCGCGCTACGGGGTCGGGCATGTGGAGCGCATGGAGACCCTGCACACGGCCCTACGCCGTGCGCTCCCCGGGCTCGTTCCGGCCGGCACCTGGACCGGAGGGGTGTCGGTGGAGGACCGCCTGAAGACCGGCCTGGCGGCGGCATCCCAGGCCCGCCAGCTGCTCGGCAAGCCCCAGGAGGTGCCCGCATGAACGCGGCCCAAGCCCTCACGGTCACCCTGCCCCTGCTCTATGCCGGAGCCGCGGGCCTCTACGCAATGGCCTACGCCGGCGAGAGCCAGCCGCTCTGGGCCCAGCGCGCGCGCCGTGCACTGCTGCTCACCGCCATCGGGGCCCATGCGGCGCTGTTCGCCCTGCACGGCCGTGCCCACGGGGCCTTCCCCATCCAAGGGGCCGCGCTCACGGTCTCGGCAGTGGCCTGGACCACGGCCATCCTGTTCCGACTGGTGACCCTGCGCGTGCCCCAGCCGACGGTGGGCTCGCTCGTGCTCACCTGCGTGGCTGCGCTGCAGTGGGCCGCGGCCGCCTTCGGGCCCGTCACGACCAGCGCCACGGCAGCGCCCAAGAACGCCGTGGCGATCCTGCACATCGTGGTGATGCTGCTGGCCTCCGCCGCCCTGGTCCTGTCGGGGGTCTACGGCTGGCTGCACCTCGTGCAGTATCGCCAGATGCGCAGGCGCGCCTTCGGGCGCCTGTTTCGCAACCTCCCCTCCCTCGAGCTGCTCTCGGCAACCACGCGGCGCGCGGCCCTGGCCGGCTTCGTGTGCCTGACCATCGGCCTGAATGTTGGCATCGGCCTGGGCCACGCCACGCCGGAGACCGCGTTCCGCTACACCGATCCCGAGGTCGTGCTGGTCATGGCCCTGTGGATCCACTTCGGCGTGATCGCGTTCTCGGGCCGCATTCCCGGCCTCAACGCGCGCCGAGCGTCCTATGCGGCACTCGGCGGACTGCTGACTCTCCTGGCGGCCATCGGCGTGATGGCCTTCCCTGCCCTCTCCTTCCACGCCTTCTGATGGAGACCATCGACGACCTGGTCCTCATCGGACTGAACCACCGCAGCGCTCCGGTCGAGGTGCGCGAGCGCTACGCGGTGCAGCCCGAGGACCTGGAGCGGGTCCTGGCCGAGCTGCGGCAGCTGGGCGGGATCGAGGAGGTGGTGGTGATCAGCACCTGCAACCGCACCGAGGTCCTGGCGCGCGCAGTGCCGACAGAGGATCCCACCGAAGCGCTCGCCCTGCGGCTCTTTCGCAACCTCGAGCCCGAGCACCTCTACAGCTACCGGGGCGTGCCCGCGCTGATCCACCTGTACCGCCTGGTGTCGGGTCTCGACAGTCTGGTCCTCGGCGAGACCGAGATCCTCGGCCAGGTGCGCCGGGCGGCAGAGGCCGCCCACGCCGCTGGCACGGTCGGGACCCTCCTTGGGCCGCTCGTGCAACAGGCCCTTGGCGCGGGCAAGAAGGTGCGCACCGAGACGAGCCTCGGCGAGGGCACCCTGAGCGTCGCGCGCGTGGCGGTCGACACGGCTCGGCAGGTGTTCGGCCAGCTGGCGGGGAGGCGCGTCGTCGTGGTCGGGGCAGGAGAGACGGGTCGCCTGCTGGCGCGCCACCTCCAAGCCGAGGGCGCGGATCAGATCGAGTTCGTCAACCGCACCCTGGCCACGGCCCAGGAGGCAGTGCGTGAGACCCGCGGGCGCGCGTGGCCTCTCGAGCAGCTGCGCGAGGCCGTCGCCTCCGCGGACCTGGTGGCCGCCTGCGTCGACAACGCTCCCGGGCTGCTTGCAGCCAGTCACCTGGACCGACGCGCCCTGACCCGCCGGGACCGGCCGACCCTCCTGATCGACCTCTCGGTCCCCCGCGCGGTGGAGTCCTCCGTGCGTGACCTCGCCGGCGTGCTGCTCGTGGACCTCGACGACCTCGCGCCGGTGGTGGCCGCGCACCTGCGCCAACGCGGGGACGCGCGCACCCTGGCCGACTCCATGCTCGTGGGCGAGGTGCACAAGTTCTTGGCGCTGCGCACCTACGCCAGCTTCAGCCCTGCGATCGCCGAGCTGCACCGGGGGTTCGAGACGGTGCGCGAGGAGGTCCTCGACCGGGTCACGGGCGGCCAGGCCCAGGCGCGCGAGCTCGAGCTTGCCCACGAGCTGGCGCGGCGCCTGCTGGACACGGCCCTGGCTCAGCTGAAGGAGGGCGCGCGGGCGACGCGCTCGGAGGAGGTCATCGACCGCATGTACCAGCGCTTCCTGGAGAACCTCTAGATGCTCGTCCTCTCGACCCGCAAGAGCCGCCTCGCCCTCTGGCAGGCCGAGGCCGCGCGCGCTGCCCTCACCCTGGCCCACCCCGGGCTCGAGGTCGAGCTGCTGCCGGTGTCCTCCTCGGGAGACCAGGACCTCTCCACCGCCCTGTCGCGCTTCGGTCGCATCGGCATCTTCACCGTCGAGGTGGATGCCGCCCTCCTGGATGGACGGGCCCAGGTCGGCGTGCACAGCCTCAAGGACCTCACGACCCAGCTCGAGCAGGGCCTCGTGCTGGGCGGCGTCCTGCCGCGGGGCCCGGTGGACGATGCCCTCGTCGCGCGCGACGGGCTCACCCTCGAGGAGCTGCCCGCGCGTGCGCGCGTGGCCACCAGCAGCCAGCGGCGCAAGGCCCAGCTGCTCGCCGCTCGCCCCGACCTTCGGGTCGTCGAGATTCGCGGCAATGTCGAGTCCCGCCTCGCCAAGCTCGACGCTGGCGAGGCCGACGCGCTGCTGATGGCGCGGGCTGGCCTCGAGCGGCTCGACCTGGGTGAGCGCATCACCGAGGTCCTCGATCACGAGCGCTTCCTGCCGGCCGTCAGCCAGGGGATCGTGGGCTTGACCTGCCGGACGGACGACGCGGCCACGCAAGAGCTCCTGAGGAGCCTGCCCGACGACGGAACCCTCGCCCGTGCTCGCGCCGAGCGGCGCTTCCTCTCGACCCTGGAGGCCGGCTGCACGGCGCCCCTGGCCGCCCATGCGACGGTGGACGGGGACTCCCTGCACCTCGAGGCGCGCGTGCTCTCCCTGGACGGGACGCGGAGCCTGTCCGGCGCGCGTGCGGGCTCGACCGCAGAGCCTGAGGCCCTGGGTGAGGCCCTGGCCAGGGACCTGCTCGCGCAGGGCGCGGCAGAGGTCGTCGCGGAGGCACGCTCATGAGCGATGAGACCTGGAAGGTCCTGATCACAGGGCCCATCGAGGCCCGTGCCGATTGGCTCGAGGCCGCGAAGAGCGCGGGCTGGGAGGCCCTCGACGCCCCGCTGCTCGAGCGCGTCCCCCTCTCGTGGGAGCTCGGCGAACTGGGGCGCCCGGGCTGCATCGCGCTCACCTCCACCGGGGCCCTCGAGGCCCTGCAGGACCTGGCGCGGGTGGAGCCGAGCTGGCGCAGCGTTCCCGTGGCCACCGTCGGGGAGCGCACCGCCCAGCGCGTGCGTGACCTGGGCTTCGAGGTCGAGCAGGTCCCTGCGGGCCGCGACGCCAAGAGCCTGGCCAAGGCCCTCGTGGAGGAGCAGCCCCCGGGACCCGTGCTCTGGCTGCGGGGGGAGCGAGCCCTAGACCTGGGAGACCTGCTCCGGGCCGGTGGCGTCGCCGTCGAGGAGCGCATCGTCTACGCCACGCGCCCCGCGTCGGACCTCGCCCCACCGGAGGCCGATGTGGTCTTCTTCGCGTCCCCCTCAGCCGTGGCGGTTTGGCGCGAGCTGGCCACGGGACGCGTCCCCGGCGCGCTCGCCATGGGCTGGACCACCCTCGAGGCTCTGCAGAAGGCCGAGCGCGAGTTCTCCTTCGCCCTCCCGCTGATCACCCCCGACCCCGTATCGCTGACCGTCGCACTCGACGCCATCGCCGCTGCCCCATGACCCTCGACCTCACCCAGAGCCAGGACATCTTCCGCCGCGCCCAGGACCTGATCCCCGGAGGCGTGAACTCGCCCGTGCGCGCCTACCGCTCCGTGGGCGGCACGCCTCCCCACATGAAGCGGGGCGAGGGCGCCCTCGTCTGGGACGAGGATGGGAACGAGTTCGTGGACCTGGTCCTCTCCTATGGCCCGCTGATTCTCGGGCACGGCAACGAGGAGGTGAAGCAGGCCCTGCACGAGGCCGTCGAGACCGGGACGACCTTTGGCGCGCCGACGCGCGCGGAGCTGCGCATCGCCGAGCGCATCGTGGAGCGCGTGCCCTCGGTGGAGATGGTGCGCCTCGTGAACAGCGGGACCGAGGCGACCCTCTCGGTGGCGCGCCTGGCGCGCGCAGCGACCGGGCGCAACGCGCTGGTCAAGTTCAACGGCTGCTACCACGGCCACGGTGACTCGTACCTGGTGAAGGCCGGCTCCGGCGTGCTGACTCTCGGCGCTCCGGACTCGCCGGGGGTGCCTGCGGCCCTGGCCCAGCTGTCGCTCGTCGCGGACTACAACGACGCCGCCGAGATCGAGGCGCTCTTCGAGGCCCGCGGCGCGGAGATCGCCGGCGTGATCGTCGAGCCCGTGGCGGGGAACATGGGGCTCGTGCCTCCGGATCCCGGCTACCTGGAGCTCCTGCGGCGCCTGTGCGACGCGCAAGGCGCCCTGCTGATCTTCGACGAGGTGATGACGGGCTTTCGGGTCGCCGCGGGCGGGTACCAGGAGACCTGCGGCGTGATGCCTGACCTCACCTGCATGGGGAAGGTCATTGGCGGAGGCCTGCCAATTGGCGCGTACGGGGGCCGCAAGGACCTGATGCAGCACATCGCGCCGGCGGGGACCGTCTACCAGGCGGGCACCCTGAGCGGGAATCCCCTGGCCGTGGCCGGGGGCGACAAGACCCTCGAGGTCCTCGGACGCCCCGGGGTGTACGAGGGCCTCGAGGACGCGTCGCGCACCCTGGCCGAGGGACTCGAGGAGCTTTGCCGCAAGCACGGCCGCCCAGGTCGTGTCCAGCGCATGGGCTCCATGCTGTGCCTGTACCTCACCGACCAGCCTGTTCGGAACCTCGACGATGTGACCGCCACCGACCGCGAGGGCTGGACCCGCTTCTTCCACGCGATGCTCGAGCAGGGCGTGCACCTGCCGCCGTCCCCGTACGAGGCGTGGTTCCTGAGCACGCGCCACGACGGTGCGATCCTGGACCGCATCCTGAGCGCCGCGGACCGGGCCCTGGCCTGAGCGGCAAGGCCGCGAGTGACGGCCGCTGGGTTCGCCCCGCTGGACCTACTCGCGCTCGCGGTCCTGCAGGTCGAAGGCGGTGACGAGGTCGCCCTCGCCGTAGCCAAAGGTGGCGCGGAGGCCCTCCGCCTCCAGGAGGCGGATGCGGCCCTGCGCGTCGCGTCGGATGCCCAGAGGCTCGGTGGCGAGGGCGCCTCCCGGCTGGAGCGTGTAGCCGGGAACGCGCTTGCCGCCCTGGCTGAGGTACTCGGCAATCACGAGCAGCTGGTCCGCGCAGGCCGGGAAGCCCGCGTCGAAGCGGTCCTTTGCGACGCGCACCATCAGGCGGCTGTCCGCGAACCACTGGTTGGAGAGGGTCGAGAACGCCTCCTGCGGCGCGTTGAGGAAGAACTCCACATTCCCACGCAGGTGGGCGCGCTCGAAGGCGTCCTTGCCACGGAAGCGGCGCGTCCAGGCCTCGTTCCAGGTTGCGTCCTGGCCGTCCCAGTGCCCCTCTGCGCGGAAGCGCGCGCGGGTCGCCTCGCGGTCGTAGCCCCGCGTGACCTCGTCCTGCCAGACCACCGCGTCGCCGGCTGCCCGGCGCAGGCCCGCGTACTTGCGTGCGAAGAGATCTGGACGGGTCCTGCGGCCGATGGTGTCGAGCATGTTGTGGGCCAGCTCGTGGGCGAGGCAGATGAGGAACACATCGGTCTTGCCCTCACGCACGGCGTCGCTGGGGAAGCTGTTCTCCGCCACGCCAAGGCGCATCCCGAAGATGTTGATGCCGCTGCGAGCCTCGACGCGCTGATCCCGCGCGCCGGGACCGATCCAGTCCGCGACCGAGATCAGCTCCACATCCCAGGTGCCGCGCGGGATCACCTCCAACAGGGCGCCCATGCGCTCGAGGTGCTCCGGCGTCGCGCGGGCGTTGTCGTGGAAGAGCACCCCATGATCAACCAGCAGCCGGGCGTAGGCGGGGGGCTCCTGGAGGGCCCTGGCGACGCGCGCACGGCCCTTGGGCGTGTCCTCCGCGCAGCCCTTCACCACCAGGGCGTACTGGGCGAACAGCGGCGCGGAGAAGGTCTCGCGCTCCTGGTCGAAGCGGCGCCGACGAAGGCTCTCGGGGTAGCGCGCCCCGAGGGCCTCGAGCTGCCGCCACAGGCGCTCCCGCTCTCCGGCACCCGAGAGTAGGCCGAGGCGCAGGTCCGCCTGGAGTGCGCGGAGGGCACCGAAGACTCGGCCGCGGAGGGCCGGGTCGGCCACCAGCTGCTCTCCAAGCGCGCCGTTCGCCTCGGCCAGGGCCTGCTCCACCACCCCAAGGTGTCCCGCGGAGCCGAGGCCGGGCAGCCACCAGAGGGTGCCGTTCTTCCCGCCCGAGACCAGGTCGAGCACGCCGTCCCCGTCGAGGTCCACGAGGGCGGGGGAGGAGTTGTCCTCGAGGCGCTCGCGCAGGTGCACGCTGTCTCCCAACTCGGCGTCCTGGAGCAGCTGGCGCGGGCCGAACGAGGTGGCCTCGCCCTCGCAGCGGTGCACCGCGAGGTAGCCCCAGTTCACGCCCACGAGCAGGTCGACATCTCCGTCCCCCTCGAGGTCGAAGACCCTCGGGCAGGAGTTGTAGGCCTCCCCCACGCCCTCGAGCGGAACCGGCTCCTCGAAGCCAAGCCCCTCAGCCTTGCCGCGTCCGCGGAGCCAGGCCACCGGTCCCCCGAAGCTGCCCACGACCAGGTCGAGGGCCCCGTCGCCATCGAGATCGCCCAGGTCGAAGCGCCCCTGAGCCGAGGGAGGCAGGGCGACCTCCACGGCCTCGGCCGCGAAGCGGCGGCCGCCGGCCTCGCGCCGTCCCGCGTACACCCGCAGGCGGTCGTCGCCACAGGCCACGACGAGGTCCGGCTCGTCGCTGCCCACCAGGTCTCCGAGCGCGGCGCCCACGGATTGCCGACCCCAGGCCGGGAGGATTCCAAGCTCGTCGATGGGCGTGATGTTCGTCACGGCGCCACCTCCCAGGGTGAGCACCAAGAGCGAGCCATCACCCGTTCCCACGAGCAGGTCGGTCGCGCCGTCCCCGTCCACATCGGCCGCACAGGGCAGGCTGGCCGCGCCCAGGTCGAGGTCGCCGTCGGGTCCCTGGAGAGGCCGCGGCGAGGCGAAGGTCAGGGTCGCCCGGGGGGCGTCGCCAACGATCGCACTTGGGAGCGCGGGTGCCCGCCCCGCGGAGAGCAGTGGCGTGACGAGGAGCAGGGTGGCGGGTCCGGGGCGCATCGGCCCACGGTACCGCGAGACCTCAGCGTGCGGGGCGGCTCGCCGCGCTCAGGGAGTGGGCTGCACGATGCGGCCCGTGTACTTGTCGAAGGTCACCGCGGCGGCCAGCCCTGCGGCGTCCGCGCCATCGCGCAGCCAGACCTCCCCGCGGGCAATGCCCTCGTCCTCGTCGAAGCGCACGGCCGCGCGCTCGACACCCTCGGCGGCGAGAGCTGCGTCGTAGAGGGCCACCGAGCAGCCGTTGCAGCAGGGCCCCTCGACCTGGAACTGGACCAGCTGGGTCCCGGCCGGAGCCGGGTCGAAGATGGCCGCCGGGATGTGGCGCGGGGCGTTGCCCTCCTCCAGGCGGATCGGCTGATACTCCTCTCCCTCCGCCGCCCGCTCGGCCCGGGAGTGCCGGGCCACGAGCACGAGGCTGAGGGCGGCAAGCGCCAGGAGCGCGCCGAGGCCGAGCCGCAGGGGTGTGAGGGGTCCTTGCACGACCCCTTCGTATCGCCCAGCGGGGCGGGTCCGTCAAGGTGTGCCCCGCCCAATCGCCCTCTGAACTGCCGCGCACCCGTTGCCCGCCAGGGTCCAGGGCGCGACGATGGGCCCATGAGCAGCGCCGACCCGATCCGAGCCGCGTTCGAAGAGGCGCAGGCCACGCTGGCCGCGTTCCTGGACGACCCCGCGTGCCTCGCGGGGGTGGCCGCCTTCGCGGACGCCGCGGAGGCCACCCTGCGCCAAGGGGGCAAGCTCATGAGCTGTGGCAACGGCGGCTCCATGTGCGACGCCATGCACTTCGCGGAGGAGTGGACGGGCAGGTTCCGGGGCGACCGCGAGGCGCTCACCGCGCTGGCGTTCTCCGACCCCAGCCACCTGACCTGCATCGCGAACGACTTTGGGTTCGACGCGATCTTCGAGCGTCAGGTCGAGGCCCACGGACGCGAAGGCGACCTCCTGCTGGCGATCTCCACCTCCGGGAGCTCACCCAACATCCTGCGCGCCCTGGACGCGGCCAAGGCGCGCGGCATCCACACGGTGGGCCTGCTCGGCAAGGGCGGAGGACCCGCCCTCGACAAGGTGGACACCGCCATCGTCGTCCCACTCGCCACGAGCTCGGACCGCATCCAGGAGCTCCACATCAAGGTGCTCCACACGGTCATCGAGGCCGTCGAGCGGCGGCTGTTCCCCGCCAACTACGCGGGCTGATCAGATCGAGTCCAGGCCCCAGATGAAGGGGGCCAGGGGCAGGCTCGCCAGGGTGACGCCCAGCCGGCGCTCGACCTTGCGCTGGATCCGACCCTCGCCGGCGGGCGGCAGGAGGAGATCCAGCAGCGCGTCGGCATCCAGGGAGATGCTCTTTCCGCCGCGACGCAGGGCGACAGTGGCACCCTCGATACAGGCCTCGACTCCGCTCGGGAGGTGGCCGCGGAGGAGCTTGGCCGCGCCCTCCAGACAGAGCACCTTGGCCAGGCCAAGCACGCCCTTGGCGCCGGGGCAGCGCGTGAGGGACAGGTACTCCAGGAGTCCCGTGGCGCCGCTCGGAAGCATCAGGAACAGATCCTCGTCGAGGCCCTCGTCGTCGCGCAGGTCCAGGTGCCCGGCAAGGACATGGAGGACCTCGACGCCCTCACCGCCCCACTCGTGCAGGACCCCCTGGAGATCCGCGCCACGCCCCACGCAGCCGTAGGCCGTGACCTTGCCGCCAACCTCACGGACCAGGGTGGTGACCCCAGGGACCGCAAGGAGCTGGCGCTGCTCGTCGAGTGAGCGCTCGACGCGCTGCTCGTGCTCGCAGTAGAGGGTGTAGATCGCCTCGGCATCCTCGGCCCGGGCGGCGCGGACGCCCTCGGCATCCGGCAGGAAGGTGCGCTGGTTGTCATCCAGGCGGAAGTCGAACTCCGTCCCGGCGGGGCGCCAGCCCATGCCGGCATAGACCTCGGCCTCGTCCGCCCACAGGAACGCCAGCACGGCGCCCTCCTTGCGGGCGCGGTCCTCCGCGGTCGCCAGGGTGTGCCGGGCGAGGCCGCGGCCGCGGTGGGCCTCGGCAGTCACCACGCTGCCCAGGAAGGCGCACGCAACGCGCTCAGGGCCGGCAACGAGCTCGCGGACGACCCCGGCGCAGGCCGAGGCGTCCTCGCCCTCGCTCTCGGACACGACGACCCAGCCGCGGGCATTCGAGCCAAAGACCAGGGGGAACTCCGGCGCCACGGCGGAGCCGGGGCGCAGGATCGGGTCCATCAGAGCCAGGGCACGGGCCTTGGCATTCACATGGGTGGTGGGGTTGGCGGTCTGGGTCGGGGTGTCCATGGTTCTCTCTCTGGCGTGGATGGCGTGCGGCTCAGGCGCTCTTGCGCTGGATGCGGGCCCGGACGGCCTCGACGATCTCCTGGTGCAGCGCCTTCGCGTCCTCGAGGGAGGCACGCGAGGCGTCTACGGCATGGCTGAGGCCACCCGGCTGCTCGAGGGCGTCGCTGGCGCCACGAAGCTCGTGCGTGCGCGACTGCAGGCGCTCGAGGAGCGCCTCGAAGCGCGCGCCCGAGCCGGGTCCGTTGACGGTTCGGGACTGAGGTGCGGGTGTGGAGGCCGGCTGGCCAGCGCCCTGGATACGGGGGTCGGTCATGATCAGCGCAGGTAGTTGAGGAGTGACTGCTGCAGGAGGCGCGCGCCGGTGGCCTGAGCGACCTGGAGGGTCTGCTCCGCGCGAGACATGTCGAGCACGACCTCCGAGAGGTCCGCGTCCGTGACCTCCGACTCGAGGCCCTGGAGCTGAATCCGCAGGTCGCCGAGACGCTGGTCGGCCCGATCCAGGCGGCTCTGCCGCGACCCCAGGTCGCCGAGGGAGACCAGCAAGCGGTCCTGCCCCGCGACGAGCTCGTCGAGGCGCAGGCTCATGCTGTCGAGCAGGGCGGCAGGGTCGAGGTCCTGGTTGTTGCGCAGGTCGTGCGCCATGCCCAGGAGGGTGTCGATCACATTGGTCGTGCCCTCGAAGACCAGGGTCTCCTCCCCAGCGCGGGTCACCCCGGTGAGGTCCACATGCACCACCGCGCCGCTGGCGCTGTCGGTGAGCTGGAGGTTCGTCTCCGTGCCGTTGAAGGCGGTCCACGAGGTGCCGTCCAGGGAGATCTCGCCCTCGCCGGTCGCCACGCCGCTGAAGCCCACGCCGGTCCAGCCGGTGAGGTCCAGCGTCAGGACGGAGCCGTCCGCGTCGCGGACCTCGAGGTCGGCAGGAAGCGGCGTCTCGATGCTGACGGCCGGCCCGCTGCCGAGCTGAACGGTTCCGGCGGCCGCGTCGACCACGAGGGCGTGGTCGCCGATGATCGTGGCATCCCCGCTGACGACGATGCCCTCCTGGGGCAATCCGATGACCGCAGCCGTCCGCACGGCGAGGGTCTCGTAGCCCGTACCCATGTCGGCGCTCGTGCCGGACTTGGCGCCCGTCAGGCCGGCGTAGGTGGTGCCGGTCGGGTCGGAGGAGGCGAAGACCTCGGAGCCCGGAAGGCTCGTGTCGATCTCCACATCGCGCCCGACCAGGGCCGTCGAGCGGCCCTCGTCCCCGTGGTAGACGACGCGCTTGCCGTCCGGGGTGTCCACGATGTCGAAGGGCTTGGTGGTGCTGGCCGTGCCGCTGAAGAGGTAGCGGTCCCCGAAGGAGGAGTTGCCGATCTCCATCAGGTTGACGGCCATCTGCTCCAGCTGACTGGCGTAGCCGAGGCGGTCGGCCGCGCTGAGCGTTCCGTTCATGGACGCGGTGGCGACCGAGCGCGCCTCGGTCAGGATCCCGGAGGCATCCTGCAGGCGCGAACTTGCCGCGGACAGGCGCGTGCGCGCGCCGCCCACGGACTCGAGCCAGCCGTCGACCTTGGCGATCTGGCGCAGGAAGCTCTGGCTGATCGAGGTGCCGGCCGCGTCGTCCGACGGGCGCAGAATGCGCTTGCCGGTGGCGACCTGCTCCTGGGCGCGCACGAGGCGCGCCATGTTCATGCGCAGGCCCGACTGGACCAGGGCGTAGGTGGAGGACTGGGTGGGACGCAGGGTCATGACGATTCCTCAGATCAGGCGAAGCACGGTGTCCTGGAGCTCCTGGACCACCTGGATGAAGCGAGCGGACGCCGCGAAGGCCTGCTCGAAGCGGATCATCTCGACGAGCTCCTCGTCGACATTGACGCCGGCCAGCTCGGACCGACGGGCCTTCAGGGAGTCGACCAGGGACTCCTCGGTGGCCGCAGCGCTCTCGGTGGCGACGACCTCGAAGCCGATGTCGCCGACCAGGTTGCTGTAGCTCTCGCCGAAGCTGACGCCCAGGCCCTCCACCGCCTCACCCTGAAGGGCGAGCAGCTCGAGCAGGGCGCCATTGTCGCCCTCGGCGCCGTTGCCAGAGGCGGCCAGGAGGGACGGGTCGTCCACGAGCGCACCAACCACCTCGATGGCCTCCGCGTCGGTGCCCTGGAAGAAGCTGTTGAGGCCCAGCCCGACGAGCAGGTCCGCCGTGTCGGAGTCGGCAATGGCGTGCGCAACGAAGCCCTGGTTGCTGGAGGCTGCCACGGTCCCCACCCCGAAGGAGATGGAGAGGCCGTCCCCAAGCTCGAGAGCGCTGCCGGGCTGATAGCCCTCGCCCACATCGAGCAGGCCCACGACCTGACCCTGGGCGTTGCGCACCTCGACCTGCAGCCCCGGGGTGGTGCCGATCGTGCCGTCGCCCAGGGGCGTGAAGGTGAGCTCCTGGTTCTTGGAGCCCGAGTACTCGCCGTGCAGCTCGACGGCGACGGCCAGGTCCTGTCCGGTGTGGATCCCCGTGGGCAGACCCACGGCCGTGGCCAGGGATCCGCCCAGCACCTCGAAGCTCTCGCTCGCGCCCTGCCCAGTGCTCTGGAGGTACAGGCGCCCGTCCTCGGCCACGGCACGGATCCCGCCCGCGCTGGAGGCGGGGTCGGCGTTGATCACGGCGGCGATCTCTGCGGCCGTGGCCTCGTTGATGTCGGCGAAGTCGGCGGCGTCGAAGGTGATCTGGAACGGACCGCTCGTGCCCGAGAGGTCAAGGGTCGCCCCGCTGGTCAGGGTGAAGGGACCCGCGGCTGCACTGCCCGCCGTGGCGCGCTGGCCACCGAAGGAGCCGACGCCGTCGGGGTTGGCGTCCAGGCGCGCCGTGAAGTCGAAGCGCTTGTCACCGTCCGCGAGGATCTGCACGCGGTTGAAGAAGTCCAGACCAGCCGAGATCCCGTCGATGCCGTCGAGCGACTCGAGCAGGTCTCCGACGGACATGGCGTCGGGATCGACGAGGAGCTCGTGGCTCTCGACCGCGCCGGTCTCCGGATCGGTCACATGGACGAACAGGCTCCCGGCGGTCACCTCGAAGGGCAGCCCCGCATCGCTGAGCTTCTCATCGAGCACCGCGCCGTCCCCGTCCGCGTCCTCGAGGGACACCCAGCCCGTGAGGCGCTCGAAGCCGCCACCCAGAGGAGCCCCCGTCGAGTGGGCCCGGTTGATCTCGAGCACCAGGTTCTTGGCGAGGTCGTCCACGCGCGCCTGGAGGCCCGGGAGGTAGTCCTGCACGAAGGTCATGAGGCCCCCGATCTCGCCGCCCGTGACACCCACCGGCTTCGTGGTGTTGCCCACGAACAGCTCCAGCGTGCCGTCGTCGTTGCGCTCACTGCGCATGGTGGCCGCCAGGTCGTGACCGGCCAGCAGGTGACCGCCCACGGTCACGCTGAGGGAGCCGTTGCTGTGCTCGACCGTCTGGACATCGACGAGCTCGGCAAGCTGGCCGAGCACCAGCTCGCGGCGGTCTCGCAGGTCGTTCGCGGAGCTGCCCCCGGCCTCGACCTGGGCGATCTCCTGGTTCAGACCCACCATCTCCTGGGCGAGCGCGTTCACCTCTCCAAGCAGGAAGTCGACGCGGTTCTCGCTGTCGCGAGCGAGGCTCGCGACCGAGTCGGCGGTCTGGTGGAACTGCGCGGTCAGGTGCTGGGCCGACTGGACCATCCCGTTGCGGCGGACCTGGTCCACCGGGTCGGTGGAGAGGCTCGCAGCGCTCAGGAAGAACTCGTCGATCTGGTCACCGAGGTCGTGACCGGTCGGGTTGAAGAGCGACTCCACGCCGCGCAGGGAGCCGAGCGAGGCCTGGAGGGCCTTCGCCACCGCGGTCTGGCTCACGATGCGCCGTCCGAGGATCCCGTCCGAGGCACGCTCGACGCCCGAGGCGAGGACGCCGTTGCCCAGCACGCCGCCTCCGGCCTGCAGGAGCATCTGCGAGGCACCCAGGCTGAGACGCTGGCGCGAGTACCCGGGGGTGTTCGCGTTGGACATGTTGTGCCCCAGGACCTCGAGGGCCTTCTGGGACGAGAGCATGCCGCTCAGGCCGATGTTGAGTCCGATTCCCGACATGGTTCAAACCTTGGCGTCGACGAGGACGCCGCCACCGAGCGCCTCACGCTCGGTGCGATCTCCGAGGAGGGCGGCGAGGACATCCCCCGTCACCCGACGGTGCGCCGCGATGAGCGCCCCGTTCTTGCGCGACCGCTGGAGCACGCGCGCGCAGAGGCCGCGCAGCTCGCGGCGCTGTTCCGCGAGGGCCTTGCCCTCGTCGCCGAGGCGCTCGATGAGCGCACCAAGGGTCGCGATCCCAGGGGCGACTCCCTGGTCCGCGGCCAGGCTGCGCACGAGGCGCTCACGACGGGTCTGGCGATGCTCGGCGGCGCGGAAGGCGCGCTCGAGCTCGCTGTTGAGGGCCTCGAGGGTGTCGGCGTCCCGGCGAGACAGGGCCTGCTCCTGGCGCTCGAGCAGGCCCTCGATGGCCTCCTGCTGGCCGTGCTCCTCGCGCAGGTCGGCGGCGAGGTGCTGAAGGAGTGCTGCGCGTTCCATCAGCGAGCCTCCTCGGTGCCCTGCGCGCCGAGCGCGGTGCCGTCTTGCGCTCCCAGCGCGGTGCCTTCGTGCGCGCCCAGCGCGGTGCCTTCGTGCGCGCCCAGCGCGGTGCCTTCGTGCGCGCCCAGCGCGGTGCCTTCGTGCGCGCCCAGCGCGACCCGAAGCCTCCCGGCCAGACCCAGGACGCCGGAGTCGGCGAGCTCGTTGCCGAGGTGCTCGTCGAACCAGGCGCTGTAGGTGTCCGCACCCGGGCCGTCACCGAAGACGCCGGTGGAGAGGCCGCTGCGGAGCTCCTTCACGAGCATCTGGGCGAACAGGCGCTCCATCTCCTGAGCCGCGTACTCGCGGTCATCCCCGCCGAGGCCCTGCAGGCGCTCGAGCTGGGACTGGCCCTGTGCGGCCTGGGCGCGCGCGGCGCCTCCAAGGGAAGAGAGAGCGTCCATCACATCCTCCGGATGTCAGCGACGAGCAGGCCGCCCTCTTGCATGGCGGTCAGGATCGAGATGAGGTCGCGCGGAGTCGCTCCGAGGGTGTTGAGCACCTCGACGACCTCCTGGAGAGTCACCGCGCGCGGGATCATCCGCAGCGGGTTGTTCTCCTCCACGACCTCGAGGTCGGTGCGATCCACCGGGACGGTCTCGCCGCCGGACAGGGGCCCGGGCTGGCTGACCTCCTCGGTCTCGGCGATGGTCACGATGAGGTTGCCGTGCGCCACGGCGCCAGGCCGCAGGCGCACATCGCCCCCCATGACGATCACGCCCGTGCGCTCGTTGATCACGACGCGCGCAACATTCTCGGTCTCGACCTCGAGGGCCAGGAGCTGGTGCAGGTAGTGCCCGTGCTGGCTCATCGGGATGTCGGCCGGGACGGCGACCTGGACGGACTTGCCGTCCCCGGTGACCTCGGCCGCTCCGGGGAGCAGGCCGTTGATCGCATCCGCGATGCGGACCACATTGCCGAGCTGATCCTGGCCAGGACGCGCGTCCAGGTGCAGGAAGCCGTGATCGTCCACCAGCTGGGTCGGCACGCTGCGCACGACCTTGCCGCCGCGCGGCAGGGTGCCGGCGGTGTTGTGGTTCTTGGTGGTGGTCGCGGCATCACCCTCGACCGTGAAGCCGCCCACGGTCACGGGACCCGCGGCGGTGGCGTACACCAGGTCGTCGGGCCCGAAGAGCTCCGCGAACATCAGGTTGCCGCCCACGAGGCTCTTCGCGTCCTGGTAGGCGCTCACGCGCACATCCAGGGGCTGACCGGCCTTCACACCCGCGGGCAGGTAAGCCTCCACCCGGACGACGGCCATGTTCTTGCTGCTCAGCATCCCGGCCTCGACATTGATGCCCTTGGCCAGCAGCAGGTTGCGCAGCATCTGGCGCGAGAGCGCGCTCGAGTCGCCCGTCCCGGCGAGACCGTCCACGAGGCCGAGCCCCCAGATGAGGTTGTCCTCCTGTCCGCGGACGCCGACCAGGCTCTGGATCGGTGCGCTCACGAGGCCGATCGAGCCCTGGGTCGAGGTCTCCTGGCCGCGCGGCGCGCGCAGGTAGGAGGCCCGGCTGCGACGGCGCGGCTGGGTCGGGGACTGGATGCTGCCCGTGGGCACCAGGACCGGAGCACCGTCCTGGGCGGTGGCGACGGCGGGGGCCGGGCTGGCCACGAGGGCCGTGAGGATGAGGCTGAGCATGTTCATGGCGATCAGAAGGGCCAGATCCAGTCGATGGCGTCGTGCAGCCAGCCGCTGAGGCCGGTGCGGTTGGTGGTCTTGGTCAGGGGTCCCGAGCCCGTGTAGCGCACGCGAGCGTCGGCAACCGACTCGCTCATCACGGTGTTGTCCGTGCGCACATCGAAGCGGCGCACGATCCCGGTGAACTCGAGGACCTTGAGCTCGTCATCGATACGCAGCTCACGGCGGCCCTGGATCACCAGGTTCCCGCCGGGGAGGACATCCGTCACGATGGCTGTGAGGCGCGCCTGGAAGCGGCCCTTCTTCTCGTAGTTGGCGTTGCCGGTGAAGTTGTCCTGCTTGGACGAACCCACGCCGGGCAGGGTGCCGAACGCGTTCGGCGCGATGTTGAAGTTGGAGAGCGCGAAGTCCAGCTGGTTGGTCTTCCGCAGGTCCGAGCGCTCCTCGTTCTTGATGTCCTGGATCTCGCTGACGAGGACCGTGACAAGGTCACCGCGACGACGCGCCGTCTTGTCCGCCAGGGTCATGACGGGGCCACGGCGCACGTCGTAGATCGAGCCGGCCCGGGTCTGGGCGACAGCCTCGGCGCACAGGGGCGCGCAGACGAGGAGGAGGTGGGTGAGCTTCATGGCGGCGTTCACTGGAGGACGAGGCGGACGAGCCCACGGCGGATGACCTGGGCGTTGACGGTGCGGGTGCCTCCGGCGAGGGAGACCTGGATGCGCTCTCCGACGGCCGCGCTCTCCAGAGCGGTGCCCACGGAGCTGGCGATGATCGGGCCCTTGACGAGCTCGACCGTGACCTCGGTGCCGCGCGCAACGGCGACGGGTCGGCGAACATCCCCGGCGGCGACCACCGAGCCGGTGGTCAGGTCCCGGAGGGCCACGGCGCCATCGAGGGCCGCGGCCTCCAGCTTGCCGGCGGCGGCCTCCTGGGCCGCACCGAGACGGACACGCTCGCGGCGCAGGTCGTGCACCGTGAGCACCTCACCGCGCTGGACATCGCGCGCCAGCACGAGGCGGTCGGCCCACAGGCCAGCCTCCCAGCGCGTCCAGACCGTCCGCCAGGGCAGGCCGTCCACGCGCAGCTCGACCGGCACCTGGATCGGGCCCGAGGCCAGCAGGGCGCGGTCGAGACGGGCCACCACCTCGAGGCCGTGCTCCGGCACCGGGATCGAGACCGGATCGATCTGCTCGAGGAGCAGGAGCTCGAGGTCCCGCCCGCCGGCGCGCTCGGTGAGCAGGCCGCGGGCAGCGGCCTCGATCTGGGCGGAGGTCACCAGCTGCACCTCCGGCTCGACCTTGCAGAGTGCCGAACCGGTCACGGTGAGGTCGATGCCCACGAGGGCCGTGCGGATGCGGCGCGCGACCTGGGCCGCGTGCAGGGTGCGCTGGTAGCCCGGTGCGGGGGCCCAGCCGAGGCTGAGCTCGCGTGCCCGCGTGACAAGGGCGGGATCGCCGGAGAGCTGGGCCACCTCGGCGAGCTCGATCTCGCTGCCCTTGACCGTGACGGCGTCGGGCAGGGTGACGGTCAGCCCGCCCACCAGGAGTGCGGTGAGGGCGAGCATCAGCGCACCACCTGGGCAGCGGTCTGCATCATCTCGTCGGA
>JADHNZ010000010.1 GCA_016779225.1 Planctomycetota bacterium | reverse complement strand
TCACCTCGGCCTCGTGGGTGACATAGGTCCAGACGCCGGAGTTGACGCCGACCTCCACGCGCTCGGGGTCCGCGTCGCGCTGCAGGATCACCCGCGCCCTCCACGGGCGCTTGTCGGCGAACCGCACGGTCCAGGAGCCATTGCTTCCCCAGCCCGTGTTGGGGCCGGGGCGCCAGTCCTGCTTGGTGAGGACCACGCGCTCGGCACCGAGCCCACCCAGCCGCATGGCCGGCGGCCCGTAGCGCAGGGCCAGGCTTTGCTCGCGAGCGCCCGGCTCCTTCAGGTGCGCCGGCCACTCGGCCAGTCCGGTCACCTCCTCGTACCAGGCGTCGTAGTGGGCGCTGAGAGCGGCGACCCGCTCCGGACGCGCGTCCGCGAGGTTGGTGCGCTCGAAGGGGTCCTCGTCCAGGTCGTACAGGGCCGGGCTCCACTCCGAGGGTGTCGTGCGCTCCTCCCAGGGGTTGGTCTCCTGCACGAGCTTCTCGCTCCCCAAGCGAACGAAGAGGTGGTGGCCGTGGACCGGGAAGTCACCGCGGGCCCACTGAATGACGAGGGGGCGCTGGAGCGAGGCCTCCACGGCGCGCGGCTCCCCGCGCAGCAGCCCGAGGGCGCTGAAGCCATCGAGGGCAACCTGCCCCCCCGCCTCGATCCCGCAGGCCTCGAGGATGGTGGGAAGCAGGTCGATGTGGGCCGCGTACCCCTCGGCCTGCACCGCAGGCTGCAGGCCCGCCGGCCAGCGCGCGAAGAGCGGAGAGCGCACGCCGCCCTCGTGGATATCCCCCTTGGCCGCGCGCAGGCCCTGGTTCCAGCGCCGGCCCTGGGGGCCGTTGTCGCAGAGGAACAGGAGCAGGGTGTCCCGAGCCAGCCCCTTCGCATCCAGGAACTCGACCAGGTCCGCCATGTTGCGATCGATGTCCTCGACCATGGCGAAGAGCCGCGCGAGGTTGTCCTCGTCCTTGTAGGTCGCCGGCCAGCCGGGCTCGCCGGCGAAGGCCTCGGGCGAGAGGTCGAGAGCCTTGTACTTGGCATACAGGTCCTCGGGGACATCGTGCAGCGGCGTGTGCGGGGCGTTCGGCGTGATGGCGCAGAAGAACGGCTCGCCCGAGCGCTGACAGAGGTCCATCCAGCGCATGGCCTCGCGGAAGTAGACCTCGGTGCAGTAACCCTCGAACGGGGTCGGCACGCCCTGATCCTGGAGGATGGGGTTGGTGTAGCGCCCCTCGCCGCCCACCGGGTCAGACGGCTGGCCAATGCCGCCGCCGCAGTGCACCACCGTGCGGTCGAAGCCCTGGTCCATGGGCCGCAGCGGCGCAGCGTCACCCAGGTGCCACTTCCCGAACAGCCCGGTGGCCCAGCCGGCGGCGCCCATGATCTCGGCCACGGTGATCGCCTCGGGCCCGAGCATGGCGCGCCCGCGGTAGGTGTCGATCGCCGTTCCGCGCTGGGGCTGCTGGCCGGTGAAGAGCGCGGCGCGCGTGGGCGTGCAGACCGGGTGCACATAGAACTGCTGCAGCTGGACGCTCTCGGCCGCGAGGCGATCGAGGGCCGGCGTCGTGAGCACGGGGTTGCCGTGCAGGGAGAGGTCGCCCCAGCCCTGGTCGTCGGTCATGACGACGATCACATTGCGCGCGCGCACGCTCTCGGCAGGCTCCGTGGCAGGAGCCGGTGCGGGCGGAGCAGCGCAGGCCGCGAGCACGAGGAGCAGCGCGGCAGGGGCCGACGCGCGAGGGAGGCAGGGAGAGGGTCGCGACCGCATGGGCCCAGCTTAGGGGTCCGCGCGAGCGGACAGGGTCCCTAGCCGCGTGCGCCGGGCTCTTCGGGCGAGGCCGTGCTGGCGTAGACGAGGGTCACGGAGCCGTCGTCCTCCAGCTCGCGCCCGCAGGGTTCCATGCCGAGCTTCGCGAGCACGCGCCGCGAGACGGCGTGCTCCTCGGCCACGGTGGCCTGGATGCGGTCCATCCCCAGGCTCTCGCGCCCCCAGACCAGCAGGGCCGCACCCGCCTCGGTCGCCAGCCCCTGGCCCCACCACGCTCGCCCCAGCGCGTACTTGAGCTCGGGCTCCTCCTGACCACCGGGGTGCACGAGGCCCGCGAAGCCCAGGACCTCTCCCGTCTCTCGTGAGCACAGCGCCAGCATCCCGTACCCGCGCGTGGCGAGGTTGCGCGCCGTGACCTCCAGCCACTGGTCGCACTCCTCCTAGGTGATGGCGGTGCCATCCCCCACCCAGCGCATGGCCGGCAGGTCTCCGTAGACGGCCAGCAGCGCGGCACGGTGTGCGCTGTCCATCGGCTCGAAGCGGAGGCGCGCGGAGGGTGCGGGGTGGGTCATCTGCCGGGGCCGCCGCTCAAGGGAGCGCGCCGCCCAGGCTGGCACGGTACTGGGCGAGGGCGCGGAAGTAGCCCGCGGTGACCTCGATCTGGCCCAAGACGGCCAGGGTCAGCTGCTGCTCACGCAGGTTCAGGCGGAACAGGTCGCTCGCTCCGGCCTCGACCTGCACGCGCTCCGCCTCCACGAGCCGCTCCGCCAGGCGCACATTCTCGCGGGCCTGCGCGAGCTGCTCCCAGGCCTGCTCCACGAGGGAGCGCGCCTGGCGGACCTCGGCGGCGGCGCGCTCCTGCGCGAACTGGAGCTCCCTGCGCCCCTTGCGGAGCTTGGCCTCGAGCGCGTCGAGCTTGCCCTGGGCGCTGCGACGCTGCAGGGGTACTGAGAGGGAGACCCCAGCCTTCCACTGGAAGGGCCCCAGGGAGTCCTTCGGGTCAGTCGGAGCGCCGAGGTCCTGGGAGGCCAGCAGCTGCACATCCAGGTCGGGCAGCGTCGCGTTCTCGGCGAGCTCCACCTCCAGCTCGCCCTGGCGCAGGGCCAGCCGACGCTCGCGCAGGTCCGGCCGCTCGCTCAGGGCGCGGGCCTCGTCATCCGCGAGGAGCACCTGCGCGGGGTCCACCGGATCCGGAAAGTCCGCGGGAAGCGCGCCAGGCTCCGGGACGCGCGGGGCGCCATCGGGCCCACGCCAGAACAGGGACAGCTCCACGGCCGCGCGCTCGAGCTCGCGCTCGCTGGCGATGCGCTTGGCCCTACGGTCCACGATGCTGCGCTGGTTGTCGGTGGCTGCGATCAGTGCCAGCTGGCCCTCGGCCACGGCCGCGTCGACCTGGTCGCGACGGCGCTCCGCGAGGTTCAGGAGGGACTCGGCGAGAGCGCGCTTGCGCCCCGCGGCGACCCACTTCCAGTAGGCCTCGGTCGCCTTCAGGTCGAGCTCGAGCCGCTTCTGCGCCACCAGCGGACTCGCGCGCTCCACCTCGAGCAGTGCGCGCCACTCCGCGACCCGACGCGCGTCCACGCGCCGCCCCTGGAGCAGCGGGATCGAGACCCCCGCCGACAGCTCGCCGCCAGTGTTGGTGCGCGCTCCGTCGTCGTAGTCCGCGAAGGTGCCGCTACCGATCCGATAGCCCCCGAGGAGGCTCGCTCCCCCTAGCCGCAAGGGCTGCTCCAGGCCCAGCTCGGCGCGCTCGTTCGGATAGGTCCCCTCCGCCGTGAACCCACCCTTGCCCTTGAGCCGCAGGTCGAAGCCTCCCTCGGCGCCGAGCAGCTCGGCGGCCGCTCGGGCCTGCTCCTCGAGGGCCGCGAGCACCAGGGGCGAGTGGCTCTGCACCGCGTCCAGCACCGCGTCCAGCTCGAGGGTGACCGGCGTGCGAGGCGCGCCGCCGGGGGCGCGCTCGTAGAGGGCGCTTCCCAGGACGGCGGGCTGCGGCAGGGCCGGGCTCACCTCGCGGGTCCACTCGACGCGGGCGTCCTCGGCGGACCGCCCCGCGCGCTCGAGCCCCGCGCCGCGAGGCACGGGCCGAGGTCCGGGGCTGGAACACCCCGCGGCCAGCAGGACCGACCCAAGGAGCAGCAGGACCTTCACAGGACCTTGCCCTCCGAGCCCTTGCCCGCGGCGTCCTTCGCCCCGCTGCCCTTGGGCGCGGCGTCACGGTCCTGCAGGGCGGGCGGGAACGCGTTCAGCTGGCGCCAGGCCTCATAGCCAAGGCGCACCGTGTCGAGCAGGATCCAGCCGTTGGCACGGCCGCCCTGGCGGAGGTAGGGCGCCTCGGGCCAGGCCTCGTCCGCAGCGTCCGGCGTCACGAGGATCCGCACCTCGCCCTTGGCGTTGCCATAGGGATCGACGGCGGCCACGCGCCCGCCGAAGGTCCCCACGGCCACCGACGGCCAGCCGCCCACGGTGACCGCCGGCCACCCCTCGAACTGCAGGCGCACGGGCCGGCCGGGCTCGACGAGGGGCGCATCCACGCCGCGCACCCACAGCTCCACCGCCATCTCCGAGGACTCGGGCACAAGCTCGATCAGCGGATCGCCCTGCTTGAGGAGGTCCGCCGAGCCCGCGGCGTGCACGCGCTGGATCGCCCCCGCGCGCGGTGCCACCACCAGCTGGGTCTTCTGACGCTCGACCTTGGTGACAGCCTCCGTGAGCTTCTTCTCCGCGCCGGCCAGGTCCGAGCGCGCCTTCTCACGCGTGGACTTGGTGGACTCGATCTTGGCGCGCTGGTCCGCCGCGATCTTGCTGACCGTGGCCATCTTGGCCCGCTCCTCGTTGCGCGCCTGCTCCACCTTGGCCTGCCCGCCGGCCACCTTGGCCTTCGCGGACAGGTAGTCGGCCTCGGCCTTCTGGAAGTCGAGCTCGGAGACCACGCCCTGGGTCCAGAGGTTCGACTTGCGCTCGCGGTCGGCGCGCTTCTGGTCCAGCTCGGCCTCGAGCCCCTCGAGGTCCTGCTCGGCCCCGCGCACCTTCTCGATGGCGACCTGCAGCTCGAAGGTCGCGGACGACACGGCCTGCTCGCGCGCATCCTCGAGGTACACCAGCTGCTGGTCGTAGAACTCGACCATGTCCCGCGCGGCGCGCACCTCCTCGCCGGTCAGGTCCAGCTGCTGCTCGAGGCGCAGGGCGTACTGCGGGTCCTGGTCGGCCAGCTCGGCGAGGATCTGGTCCTTCTCGACGCGCTCGCCCTCGCGCACGCGCAGATCCACGAGGCGCCCCGTCACGGGCGCCGGGATGACCTGCACCCGATCGAGGGGATCCAGAGCAGTGACGCGCCCCGAGGCGGAGACATTCTGCTGCCACGGCACGACCACCAGCACGACCGGCAGGGCAACCATCGACAGCAGGACGAGGGCGACGAACTTGGAGAGGGCTCGCGGAGCCCGAACGAGCTCGAACGCGGTGAGGGGCATGGACATGATCGATCTGTTGGCTTGAGCGACGGGCCTCAGGCGCTGAGGGCGCGCTGCGGCTCCCGCAGCTCGATGCTGCTGGCGCAGCGAGCCACGAGGGACGGGTCCTGGGTGGCAAGGAGCAGCGTCCAGGGCGCTGCCGGGTCCAGCAGCGCGTCGAGCAGCGGCGTGCGGGCAGCAGCAGGGAGGCTTGAGAAGGAGTCCTCCACGAGGAGCAGGCGCGGCGGCTCCACGAGCACGCGTGCCAGGTGCACCGCCATCAGCTGGGCGGGGCCGAGGGGCCAGCCCTCGGGGCCAAGGCGAGTGTCGAGCCCGTCCGGCAGCCGCTCCAGCTCCTCGAGCTGGCCGACCTGGGCGAGGCTCGCGCGGATGGCCGCATCGGTGATGCGCGTGCGCCCGGCGCGCACATTGTCGAGCACCGAGCCGGCCAGGACCTGGCGCGGACCGAGGTAGGCGACCGAGCGGCGCAGGCCCGCCCGCGAGAGCGCCTCGAGGGGCGTGCCGTCGAGGCTCACGCGGCTGCCCGCCTCCACCTCACGCAGGCCCCAGAGCAGGTGCAGGAGCCCCTGCTGTCCTGCGCCCGGCCCCACCACGGCCACGCGGGCCCCAGGTGCCAGGTTCGCGTCGGGCACGCGCGCCAGGAGCGAGCCGTCGCCGCCGTGCAGCGAGAGCCCCTGCCAGGCGAGAGCGGCGGGCTGTCCGGCCTCGCCGGAGTCGAGCACCGGCTCTCCACCGGCAGGCTCCTGCGGCTGCTCGAGGAGGCTCGAGACCTTCTCGATGGCTGCGACCAGGTCGTAGAACGACTCGAGGTGCTTGCCCAGCTTCGCCACGGAGCCCACGACGAGCGTGACGATCAGCTCGGCCGCCACCAGCTGGCCAAGGGTCAGGCTCCCCTCGAGTACGAGCCAGCCGCCAAGCGCCAAGAGCCCCGTGCTCGCGACGACATAGAGGGCGCCTGCTCCGAGGATCTGGCCGAACAGGACGCGATAGTGCGCCCCTCGCCGGGTCACATACTCGCGGGTCACGCGGTCTGTGTGGAAGCGCAGCCACGCCTGCACGCCTGGGGAGCGAAAGAGCACGGGCTGGCTGACGACCTCGTCGAACCAGGCGGCTACGGCGTACTTGGCGCTGCTCTCGCGCAGGGCGGTCTCCATGCCGCGCCGCAGGGGAGCGAAGATCAAGAGGGCGATGGCCGCCAGCAGGACCGCATCGAAGGCCAGCAGGAGCGGGTGATAGAACGCGAGGACGAGCAGGCCCGTCACCACGCTCAGGAGAACGGTCACGCCCCCCAGGAGCAGGCTCGCGCTCGTCTTCTGGATGGTGATGATGTCGAAGAAGCGGTTCACCAGCTCGGGCCCCTGACGCTGCTGGTGCAGCTGCCAGGTCCAGCGCGGCAGGCGATCCCCGAGCTCCGCCACGACGCGCACGAAGAGGCGGCGCTGCACGACCTCAACCACCCAGGCCTGCACGGCTCCCAGGCCCGCGGCGAAGGTCAGGCCTAGAAGCAGCAGACCGGTGACCACAACGAGCTGGGGCGCGGTTCCCCCCAGCGCAACGAAGTTCACGAGGGCCTGGACCGCGATGGGCGTGGCCAGGTTGAGGACGCCCATGCCCGCCGCGAACAGGACCACGGCGATGAGGTCCCGTCGGTCGGGCCTGAGGAAGGCCCAGAGCTTTGCGAGGGCGCCGCGGGGAGCATCGAGCGCGGTCGAGGAGCGTCCCTGCACCACGAGGCAGCGCGCGGGCCACGCGGGCTCCTCGCCAGGCGTGGAACCCAGGGCCCGCCATCCAACCTGCCCCTCCTCCACGACGAGCGTGCCCTCCCCCACGAGCACCGCGACTCCGTCCTCGACGAGGGCCACGACCTGCTCACGCTCCAGCTCGAGCCAGCGCCCCTCGCGCCCGACCGACGCCAGCGCCAGGAGGGCGCCCTGCTCGGTCCCAAGCTCAGGTCCCAGAGCCCCAGCAGATCCGGAGAGGGTCTGCGCCTCCTCCGCGGTCAGCCGGCGGCCGGCGGACAGCAGGGCCTCCAGCGCAGAGACCTGGACGGGCTGGGGGGTCACCTGTCGCCCCCGTCGAACAGGTGGACGAGCTCCGAGACGGTCCTGTGGGCCTCGAGCGGGTGCCGCAGGGGATGGTCCAGGTGGAGGGTGTAGACATTGCGCCGCCCGTCCCGGGAGCGGCTCAGCAGGCCCTCCTCCTCCAGCTCACTGAGGATGCGCTGCACGCCGCGCTCGGTGATGCCGATGCTCTGGGCGAGGTCCCGCACGCGGGCCTCGGGGTTGGCGGTGAGGCCCACGAGGACATGGGCGTGGTTGCTGAGGAAGGTCCACCGGCGGGCGGAGGACTCTCCAGGGCTGGACTCGGCAGTCATGAGAACCTCTATGCGTGAACATCGGTTCACGCAAAAGGGGTCACCCATGAAAGACCATTCGTTCTCGAAGGTGGGACGACCTAGACCGGCCACTGGGGCCGATCGGGCCCCCACCGCCGGCGCCTCCTGGCCGGGGGCCCCGCGGGCCCGCGGTCGCGGCGAATGACCACCAGGGGGTCCCTGGGGTCCCGACGGCCCGCCAGGACCTCGAACTTCTCGGCCACCTCCCCGCGCACGTCAAAGGTGCTGGCGTTGGGGTGGATCGCGATGGACCCGATGTCGTCCCCAGTCACCCCGCCCCTGCGACAGGCGGCCGCGAGCAGGCGCCCGGGGGTCAGGCCCTGGTGCCCGCCCTGGTTCATGAAGAAGCGCACGAAGCCCTCCTCCGCGAGGCCCTGGCTGTCCCGGCGGCCCGCCGGGCGCCCGACCAGGTCGGCCACGCCGCTGCGGTCGGGGGCGGGGCCCGCGTCGGCGCGGGGGGCTCCCCCGCCGTCAGCCGGCGCCTTGGAGCCGGAGGGCAGGACGAGGCCCAGCAGGGTCGCCACGAGGCGCACGGGCTCGCGCTCCTCGAGCAGGCGCCTCGCGAGCTCCTCGCGTGCAATGGCATCCTCGCCCTCCATGGCCGCATCCACGCGGGCGATGAGCTCGTCCTCCGTCCGGCGCGCGAGGGCCGTGCGCACGGAAGCGCCGTCGGGTGCGTCCTCCCAGCGGAAGCGCACCTGGGCCATGGTGAGCAGGCGCTCGACCCGACGCCGGGCCTTGAAGGGCGCCAGCAGGACGCTGACCCCCTCGTTGCCGGCGCGCCCGGTGCGGCCGCTGCGGTGGGTGTAGACCTCGGCGTCGATCGGGGGCGCGGTGTGGATCACGCGCGCGACATCGGGCACATCCAGGCCCCGGGCGGCCACATCCGTGGCCACGAGCACATCGGCCTTGCCCTCGCGGAAGGCGTCGAGCGTGCGCTCGCGGTGGCTCTGGGCCAGCTCGCCGCTGAGGGGCAGCGCCTTGAAGCCGTCCTGGCGCAGGCGCTCCGCCACGGTCAGGGCGTCCGCCCGCTTCTCGACGAACACGAGGGTGCGCTCGCCGGACGCCTCGAGCAGGAGGTGCACGAGGGTCGGATAGCGGTCGCTGCGGGCCACGAGGAAGCCGCGGTGCTGGATGTCTTGGTTCGCCGCGCCGCGGCGGGTCCCCTCGAGCGAGAGGGGATCGCGCTGGTAGCGCTCGGCCAGCTGGAGGATCCCCTGCGGGAAGGTCGCAGAGACCATGTGTGTCCGGCGGCCCTCGGGAGTCGCGTCGAGGATCGCCTCGAGGTCCTCCCGGAAGCCCATGTCGAGCATCTGGTCCGCCTCGTCGAGGACGAGCTCGCGCACCCCGGAGAGGTCCAGCTGACCCGTGCGCAGGTGGTCCAGCACGCGGCCCGGAGTCCCCACCAGGACGGCGGGCTCTCGGCGCAGGAGCATCTTGTCGCGGTGGATCGGGTTGCCCCCGGTCACCACGCCGACCTCCACGCCCTCGCAGGCGGCGAAGAGCCACTCGAGCTCGCCGCGCACCTGCTGCGCAAGCTCGCGGGTCGGCGCGAGCACCAGGACGAGCGGCGCGCGCTCGCTGACCTCGAACAGGGCGGGCGCGACGACCAGGCCCAGCGCGAGGGTCTTGCCGGAGCCCGTCTGCGAGGAGACCTGCAGATCACGGCCCAGGGCCTCGGGCCGCAGGACAGCCTCCTGCACCGCGGTCAGCTGCGCGAAGCCCTTGGCCTCGACCGCCTCGCGGATGGGCTGCGGGAGGACCGCCAGGAGCGAGAGGTTGCTCTCCGCCGCCGGCGCCTCGGGGCCGCCGCCGGATCCCGGGTGGCCCTCGCCCTCAACAACCTGCTCGATCGCGCCCTCGCGGGCGCCGCCGTCTCCATCGACGGCCCCAAGGGCCGTCTGCTCTTCCGTTTCCATGGGTCCCACAGGGCCCTTCCTCGGGCCCAGTCACAAGGCGGCTCCCTGCCGCCACAGGAGGACCCTTCATGGATCCCGGTCGATGCTCCACACGGCCTGCGCCGCATGGCGTGAACTGCTGAGGTTATGCGCAGGACGCTCTGTCCGGGGGGCAGGTTTCGCGGGAATCGCGATGAGACACGGCGCCCGGGCGGCCCGCCCGGGCGCCAGGGGGCTCGTCCAGCGAGCACGCGCAGCCGTCCGCCCCCCCACCCCAGGCCCTCGTGCGAGGGTCCCTGAGCGAAGCTGCACGCGGCCCCAAACAGCCCCCTGGAACCCCTTTTCAGGCGCGCGGAGCGGGCTAGGCTGCGGGTGGCAGCTCTCCCTGCCCTCCCCGCTATGGCCGCCTCCCTCACCGTCCGCCTCCACCCTCTCCTGGCCCTCGCCGCGTCTTCCCTCCTGGGCACGGCATCCGCCAGCGCGGCCCCCGTGCAGCAGGCCCAGGGAGGGCTGACGCGCACGGCCGACTGCAACGGGAACGGCGTCGCGGATGTGCTGGACATCTCCAGCGGGACCTCCGTGGACTGCCAGGGAGACGGCATCCCGGACGAGTGCCAGCTCGCGGAGCCCTACCGGTACCAGTTCGACGACGGCGCCATGGACGGGAGCGTGGGCACGGTCCCTCGCCATGTGGCCTGGCTCAGCGCCCACACCGTCAAGGCGGGGCACGAGACGATCCGGGAGATCGAGCTCGCCTGGGGCTACATGCCCACCGGGACCGCCGCGCGCCTCGCGCTCTGGAGCGACCCCAACGGGGACGGCGACCCGACGGATGCCCAGCTGCTGATGGAGCACGAGGCCTACGCCGTCTTCCCCCAGACCGGCGTGATCGTCAGCGAGGACATCCCCGACACCTTCGTAGGGCCTCAGGGCTCCTCGTTCTTCGTGGGCGCCTATGGCGAGTTCGAGCCGGCTCCGACGATGTACCCCGCAGCGCTGGATGACGACTCCACCGACCTCGTGAGCTGGTGGATCAGCTCCGACACCCCGATCGACCCCAACAACCTCTCCGGCGGCGCGATCTTCGAGTACGGCCTGATCGGACAGTTCTGTCCCTGCGATGGGGACTGGATCCTGCGCCCCATCGCCTGCCGGACAGGTCACTGCGGGGAGAGCACCGACCTCAACGACAACGGGCTCGCGGACGACTGTGAGGACTGCGACGGGAATGGACTCCCTGACGACCTCGACCTTGCCGCGGGCATCGGCACCGACTGCGACGGGAACGGCGTCCCCGACCTATGCGAGCACCCCGACTGCGACGGCAACGGGATCGCCGACCTCTGCCAGGCCCAGGCGGCCGGCGGACTCTCCGGAGAGTACTACCCCAACCGGCTCCTCAGCGGAGCACCCTTCAGCCGCATCGACGCGGCCGTGGACTTCGACTTCGACCTCGAGCCGCCGTTCCCTGGGCTGCTTCCGCAGAACGACTGGAGCGCCCGCTGGACCGGCGCCCTGCGCACGGCGGCCGCCGGGACCTACACCTTCGGGCTCCAGCACACCGTCGGGGTCCGGCTGTGGCTGAACGGCATCCTGGTCATCGACGACTGGCAGGACGGCAGCGGCTACGACACGGGGACGGTAGACCTTCCGGGCGGCACCGAGGTCTTCCTCAAGCTGGAGTACTTCACGGAGTCGGGCACCAGCGACCTGCGGCTGGACTGGACGCCTCCGGGGGCCACGGGCGCCGTGACCGTCCCCACGACCTCCCTGCGCCCGCTGATCGACCTGATCGCGGACGGGGTCCCCGACAACTGCCAGTATCCGGACTGCAACGGCAACGGCGTCGAGGACGCCCTCGACATCATCCTGGGCACCGAGCTGGACTGCGACGGGAACGGCGTGCCGGACTCCTGCCAGGTGGGCGAGGACTGCGACCTGAACGGCCTGCTCGACACCTGTGAGCTCCTCGCCGGGAATGGCCTCGTGGCGCGCTACTACGAGTCCCTCGGCGGCTCTGGCGGCTTCTCGAACCTGCTGCTGCTGCAGATCGATCCGAACATCGACTTCGACTGGGCGGGGGGCGCCCCCTGGCCCGGGGTGCCGGCCAATGAGTTCGCGGTGCGCTGGAGCGGCGCCCTGACAACCCCGGCGGTGGGCGGCACCTATCACTTCCACATCCAGTCCGACGACGGAGTGCGCTTCTGGCTCGACGGCCAGCTGCTGGTGGACGAGTGGCATCCCTCCTCGGGGAATGTGTACGAGGTGGATGTCCCCCTGGCTGCCAACTCGAGCCATGTGTTCCAGCTTGACTACTACGAGGGAGGCGGGGACGCGCGCATCTTCGCCCGCTGGACCGTGCCTGGAGGTGCGGAGGTCCCGATCCCTTCGACGGCGTTCTCCGCCAGCTCCGATGTGAACGGCGACGGCTATCCGGACATCTGCGACCGGGACTGCGATGGCGACGGCCTGTTCGACCTCTTCGAGCTCGCGACCGGGACCGCGGTGGATGCCGATGGAGACGGGCTCCCGGACGACTGCGCGGCGGGAACCGGACACTGGCGGTTCGAGGAGGCCGGCGGCGCGGCGCTGCTCGATGCGACGGGCAACGGCCTGGGGGGGACCCTCGGCCCCCTCCCGACCCGCACCCGGGGCGTGCCGACCGCTGAGATCCCTGTCCTCGGGGTCGACAACCTGAGGACCCTGAACCTCAACTGGCAGGATGCGAACAACGGCGGCTACGCGGAGGTGCCCGACCCGGCCGGGCTCCTCTCGGCCGGGGGGGAGGACTTCACCCTCGAGGCCTGGGTGAAGCTCGACATGACCTCGAACACCGGGAGCTCCAACCAGCGGCAGTGGCTGTTCCAGAAGAAGCCTCCGGCGGCGTCGGACGCCCTGCTCGACTACGGCCTGCTCGTCCAAGCCGGCAACCTCACGGGCAACGGCAAGGAGCTCGTCTTCCGCTGGGGCGATGGCACCGCGGTCTTCGACCTGTGGAGCTCCCTCCGCATCGAGGACACCCAGTGGCACTTCGTGAGCCTCGCCTACGACAGCCTGCGCGGCGAGCTGCGCTTCGGGCTGGACGGCACCTACGAGGTGAGGCCCTTCGTGAAGCCGACCACCTCGAGCCTGGACCCGCTGCTCATCGGCGCCCACGAGAACCAGTCAGCAGTGCTGAACCAGTTCCTCCGTGGCCGCATCGACGAGGTGCGCTTCACGCGCGCCGCGCTCCCACCCGAGCTGCTGCTCGACGCGGGACTCTGAGGGCGCTCGGACGGGCCCGCGCCGGGGCCCGTCCCCAAGACCTTCAGAGGGCGGCCACGCAGGCGCGGGCATCGCTCTCGAAGCCCATGGTGGCCTCCCCCACATCGGAGAGGCGCTCCACCACCTGGTCGAGCTGAGCCGCAGCCGCTGCGACCGTGTTGGTGATCTCCCTCACCGCTGCCCCCTGCTGCTCGACGGCCGCCGCGATGGAGCCTGCGTTGCGGTCCACCTCGGTGATGACCTCGGCCACCGAGGCAATTGCCTGCGAAGCCTCGGTCACATACTCCTGGACCTCGCGGACCTGGGCCTCGATGTCGGTGGTCGCCCCCTGGGTCTGGTGAGCCAGCCCCTTGACCTCGCCCGCAACGACCGCGAACCCCTGGCCGGCCTCTCCGGCTCGCGCGGCCTCGACGCGCGCGTTGAGGGCGAGCAGGTTCGTCTGGCTGGCGAGCTTGCCGATCAGCTGCGTGACGCGCCCGATCGTCCGCGAGGCCTCCTCGAGGCGCTGCATCGAGGACGACGCGGCGCCTGACAGCTCGCTCGCGGAGCGCACGACCTCGGCCGAGCCGGAGGCGCTGCGCGAGATCTCCCGGATGGTCGCAGCCATCTCCTCGGTCGCCGCGGCGACCGAGGCCACATGGGTGTTGACCTGCGAGGCCCCACAGAGGGTCTCCATGGCCACGCCATTGGCGATGCCCGCACCATCCACGATCCGCAGGGCAGCCTCGCGCGCGGCGGCGCGCCCCTCCTCACGGGAGAGCTCGGCCAGCTTCACGCCCACGAGCAGGCCGATCGCACGGGCGTCCGCCTCCTCCCGCCCCGTCGGCTGAGCGATGGAGAGGCGCATGAGCAGCCCCGGAGTGCCGCCCAGGACGCAGGCCACGGCCTCCTCTCCCTCTGGGAGCACGCGCAGGTTCGCGGGTCCGAACTCCTCGCGGGGCGTGCCGGGCTCGGGAGTCGCGGGCTCCCACTCCTGGAGCTCCAGGCCGCAGGCGCGGGCGAGGCCCGCCGCGGCTTCCCGAGCGCCCTCGAGCGAGGTGGAGATGGACAGCTCCGCAACGAGGTCGAGCCAGGGGCGGGTGGGTCCAGAGTCGGTGGAGTGGGGTTCCATGGTGGTCTTCAGGAGAGGCTCAAGAGGGCGAGGTCGGTCAGGTTGTGCTGCTCCGGTCCGCCCGGCCCGGAGTCGGCGAACAGGTGCAGCTCGGCGCCGTCGTGCAGCGCCGCCAGGGCAGCTCCCGCAGCGTGCGTGGCATGCGAGGAGGTCCAGGGCTCGAGCCCCACGGGCGCTCCCGGAGCGCAGCGCCCCGCACGGACGAGCGCCGTGCGGGTGAGCTCGGCGCTGCCGATCCCGCGTGCGGGCCCAGCGGCGGCGTCGTGAGGGGAGACGGCAGGGGGCGCGAGGCCTGCGCTGGAGAGGGACCAGGCCTTGGCCGGCGATGAGGGACCAAGGTGCAGCACGGCGCCCACGCGCAGGCCAGCGACCAGTCCCTGCACCCAGCGGACCCCCGGCTCCAAGGCGAGGTGCAGGTCCTGGCCCGCCAGGAACCCGGCCCCCTGGAGGCCCAGGGCCAGCTCACGCCCTCCCATCCAGAGCGAGGGCGCTGCGCAGACATGCTCCAGCTCGCCCCGGCGGTGCTCGACCACCAGGGGCAGGGCGCCGGCAAGCCAGCGCTCGCGGAACGCGTGCAGGAGCGGTCCTCGGGTCACCCTAGTCCTCGCTCGGGCAGTGCTCGAGGGGTGCGGCCACCAGGGAGGTGAGCCCGGCGATGTCCCGCGGTCGCAGGAGGGACTCGAGGGCCATGATCACATGGGAGCAGACGCCCCCGCGGGCCATCACGCGCGGGTCGGCCTCCCCCTTGCGGATGAGCTGGTAGTTCATGACCTGGTTGTGCCGCGCCCACTCGAACTTCAGCTCGAGCCAGAGGTCCGTGATGGTGCGGTAGAGTTCCTCCTCGTCACCGGCCTCGCCGAGAGCGTCCACGAGCTCGGCCACGAGGTCGCCCTTGCCGGTGGCGTAGGCGCTCATCTCCTCGACGATCGGCTCACTGAAGGAGTCGGCCAGGAGGTTGCGCGCGGTGCTGTCGAGGTCCTGGGGGTCCAGCTTGGACTTGAGGCGCTCTGCGAGGGGCGGGAAGGGACTGGTCATCGTGGCGGCGGCGGGGCAGTGGCTGCTCGGAAGGGGGGCATGGATGAGGTGGCGGGGACGGCAGAGCCGAAGGTGGAGCTGCGGGAGGACGGAGACCCACGGCCTCCGCCCCCCCACGAGGCCTCAGACGGTGCGCTTGGCGACGAACACCCAGTTGGTGCTGCTGCCATCGCGCAGGAGGCGGATCACGACGTTGGTCGGCTTCATCTTGTAGGTGAAGGTGTAGTTGAACTCGGTGTCGAGATTGCCGGCCGAGACGCCGTCCTTGAAGCGCCCGAAGAAGAGGCGGTTGTTGGTGCAGGGCGCGACCTGGGTGAAGAAGTTCTTGCCCATGGCCGAGGCCACGGGGACCCCCGCCATGTCCGACTCCCACTTGTTGTAGAGCAGGACATTGCCGTCGTCGTCGACCTTGACGACGCCGAAGTCGAGGGCGTCGGCCTGGTGCTGATCGAGGGCGGGCAGGGTGGTGAGGGTGCTGGAGTCGACGAAGGACATGGTTCTCTCTCTTGCTTGCGTTGCTTTGGGTCTGCTGGGAAGGTCACGCGCGCCGCGGAGGACGCGCGTGGGTGCGGATAGGGACGCGGCCTCAGCCGGCGAACTCGCGGTCCACCTGCTTGGCCAGGAGGTCGACAATGCGCGTGCGCGCGCGACCGAGGATGCGGGCGAGGTCATTGCGCTCCTCGAGGAGCGCGGCGACCTGCGCCTCGAGGTTGGCCGCGGTCTCGGCCAGGCCCGCGAGGTCGCCCCCGGTGCCGCGCTCGTCGTAGAGGGCAGCGAGCTGCTGCTCGAGGCCCTCGATCGTGGCCTGCATGGCTGCGGAGGAGCCCTCGCCGTCCCCAGCGAGGAAGGCGCGGCGGAGCTCGGCGAGCTCCTGCTGGAGGTCGCTGCTGGAGCCGTCCTCGGGCGTCCAGGAGCCGACCTGCTTCTCGGCGTACAGGGCGATGAGCTGCTCCTCGAGGGAGGCGATGGTGGCCTGGAGCCCGGACAGGGTCGGGGCACCGGGCTGGGCTGCGGTGGATGCGGTCATGGTTCGGTTCTTGGAGGTGGTGGTTCTGCGACTGCTGAGTTGGCCGGGCTTCTCCGGCACCCGATCCGTCGGCGGTTTGCACCTACGCACCTAGGGGTAGATGGACGGCCGTCTCCCCCCTGGGAATGGAGGTTCGAGGCGGGCCAGGGTGCTCGTCCCGGACGGGGACACCTGCCGGCCCGCGAAGCCCGGAGGCCCGCGGAATCGCCGCTCAGAAGGTCACGGCCACGGCGTCCGAGAAGCGCGCCACGGCCCCTTCCCGACTCCAGAGCTGGAACGCCCAGGTCTCACCGGGGAGGAAGACCTGCCCCAGCGGCGCGGGGAGCTCGGCCGGCAGGAGGAACCCACGGCCATTGGGGAGTCCGTTCCCCGTGAGCGAGAGGAGGTCACCCCCCACGAACTGGCCCGACGAGTCATGCGCCGGGACCGCAAGCCCCGCGCGCGGGCCGAAGCGCGCAAGCGGCGCCAGCAGGCAGAGGCCGCCAGCCGAGGCCAGGCCCGACGAGGCGGACGCGAGGAGCAGCCCCGGCTCGCCGTCCGCGCCGCCGCGCGCGCCAATCCAGCGCCCCTGGGCCGTGGTCGAGACGAGCAGCTCGAGGGACCCGCTCCCCGGACAGAGCCGCACGACCCCCTCAGGCTCGCTCGGGTACCAGGTGATGCGCGCACGGCCAAACACCGCGGCGACCAGGTCTGCGTCCCCATCCCCGTCGAGGTCGCCGGCCACGACCCGCTGCACGCCAAGGGCCCCCGCATCCACCACGCGAGCCGGCGAGAACGCACCGCCCCCGCGGTTCTGGTACCAGCTGATGCGGTTCCCGTCCGTGGCTGCCCCGAACGGATCGAGATCCCCGTCACCGTCCAGGTCCGCCGCGCCAACGCTGAACGCGAAGGGCGCAAAGCCATCCAGCACCTGCCGGTCCCCGAACTGCCCTCCGCCCAGGTTCTGGACCCAGCCAAGGGTCGCGTCCCCCCAGGAGGCCGTGAGGAGGTCCTGATCCCCGTCCCCATCCAGGTCGGCCGCCGCCACCGCAACGGCCTGATCCGTCTCCGTGGTGACGACGCGCTGGGGGCCGAACTGGCCTCCACCCAGGTTCTCGTACCAGGCGACCTTGTCGTCGGCCTCGGAGGCGGAGAGCACATCCAGGTCCCCATCCCCATCGAGGTCCGCCGCGTCCACCCAGTGCCCCCCGAGCGCCTCGAGGGTCAGCACCTGCGCAGGCCCGAACGCCCCGGACCCGTCGTTGGCGTACCACGCGACCTTGCCGTCGTAGTAGCTCGCCGAGAGCACATCCTGGTCCCCGTCGCCGTCCAGGTCTGCAGCAGCCACGCCGTGGGCATCGAGGGCGAACGCGGTGATGACCTGCTTAGGACCGAAGGCCCCGCTGCCCTGATTCTCGTACCAGGCAATCGTGTGGTCGTTGGCCGAGGCGGAGAGCGGGTCCAGATCACCGTCCCCATCCAGGTCCGCTGCGAACACGGCACGCACCTCAGCGGCGGTCGTGGTCAGGAGCACGCGCGGCGCGAACGCGCCCAGACCGAGGCCGAAGTGGACGGCCACCCTGGTGTTGAACCCGGTGACGAGGTCCAGGTTCCCATCGCAGTCGAGGTCCGCCGCGTACACCGCCCTTGCGGCCGGCGCCTGCCCCGGCAGGTCCACGCCCGCGTCGAAGCGCTGCCCCTGTGCGAAGGGGGCCAGGACCGCCACGGCCGGTGCGAGGTGGAGCAGGGCGCGGCGCATGACTGTCCTCGTGGCCGATCGCGGCCCCCACCTCAAGGGGCGGCGGGCTCAGCAGGTCCCGCAGCCCCCCCCGGAACAGGCCGCGAGGCGCGCCTCCAGGGCCTTGCTGGTGGGCGTCACGGAGAGCCCGCCGAGGGCCGTGCAGCGCAGCTCGCGCGCCATGGACGCGCTCACTGCGCGGTGCGCGTCGAGCACCTCGTCCAGGGGCACCAGGTGGTCGTAGCCCGCCAGGGCCATGTTCGCGCTGGCGATGGCGTTGGCGGCGCCGGTCACATTGCGCCCGAGGCAGGGAGCCTCGACGCGGTTGGCGATGGGATCACAGATGAGCCCAAGCACATTCTGGAGGGCGTGGCTGGCCGCCGAGAGCGCGCGCTCCGCCGAGCCGCCCGACAGCTCCACCAGCGCCGCGGCCGCCATGGCCGCCCCCGCGCCGGTCTCGGCCTGGCAGCCCCCCACCTCTGCCGCGAACGACGAGCGCGTGGTCACGAACACGCCGATGAGCCCCGCGGCCAGCATCGCACGCAGCGTGCGCTCCTCATCCGCCCCCATGGCCTCGGCCGCGGCCAGGCAGGTGGCGGGGAAGGTCGCACAGGAGCCCGCGGTGGGCGCCGCCACGATCGTGCCCATGGAGCTCTTGGTCTCCATCAGCGCGGTGACATAGAGGATCGTCCTGTTGAGCAGGCCCGCGTCGTGCAGGCGACCCTCCTTGAGCGCCGCCTCGAAGCCGTTGGACTGCCGCGGGAGCAGCCGATCCTCCGCGTGGGTCCCCGCAAGGCCCCCGTCGATGCCCGCGCGCATGATGCGGCGCAGACCGTCCATGGTCGCGAACACCTGCGCCTCGCTGAAGCCACTGCGCGCGCACTCGTACTGGAGCGCGAAGGTGGAGAGCGGCGCGGCGGTCAGGTCCGCCTGGGCAGCCAGCTCTCCTGCGTGGAGGAAGGGCACGGAGAGCGACGCGCGGCTGGGCACGGGCAGGACCGGCTCGAGGCGACAGATCCGGTCGGACTCGACCCCGAGCACCTCGGGGTCGAGGGGCTCCTCGCTCTCGACCACGAGCAGGCTCGCGCCAGCGGCCTCCGTCACCGTGGCTCGCAGGAGCCCGGCCACTCCCTCGGGCGCACGGGCGGCTTGGCGGACCAGCGCCACATGGGTGTCACCCCTCAGGCTCACGGGGAACCCGTCCACCTCGACCACCTCGATCATGCCCCCACCCGTCGAGAGCGCCACCAGGCGTGCGCTCCCCTTTGGCCCGGTGAGGGTCAGCCGGTAGGTGTTCGGGTGCGGGTCGCCCAGCTCGCGCGCACGCACCTCGATCCGGATGCCTGCCGCTGCGAGGTGCTGCGCCCCCTCGGGAATGCGCGGGTCATCCGCCTCCCAGCCGAGGAGCCCCGCGTGCATCCCCAGGGCAGAGCCCTGGCTCTCGTAGGTCGTCGCCAGGGAGCTCCCCGTGTCGAACTCCACAAGGACCTCCTCGAGGGCGCCGCCGAGCAGCTGGCGCGCGAGCCGCCCGATGCGGACGGAGGCCGCCGAGTGCGAGCTCGAGGGCCCGCGCATCACCGGCCCCAGCACATCATTGAAGATGCTCGGGGGAAGGGCGGACGGGTCCGACGAGGAGTGATCCGGCGAGGCGCCCATGGGACCCATCGTACAGGGCTGCTCCGAGGACCCCCGCGCCGGTTCCGGGGACCGGGGTGCTAGGGTCCTGTCATGCAGCTGCTGCTCCTGAGCGCGGACGAGGTCCGGCGGGCCCTCCCCATGGAGGCCGCCCTCCGGACTGCGGAGCAGGCCTTCCAGCGCATGGTGCTGGGCGGGGCCAGCGTGCCGCCGCGCCTCGTCCTCCCCGCGGGGGTCGCGGGGACGACCCTGCTGATGGGCGCACGCGCCGAGGGACTGGGCCTGGCCGCCAAGACCGTGTCCGTGTTCCCGGGGAACCGAGACCTCGGGCTGCCCGTGGTCCCGGCGCTAGTCACGGTGCTCGACCCGGAGACCGGTCTCCCCGTCGCCCTCCTGGAGGGCACGAGCCTCACCGCCCTGCGCACGGGCGCCGCGGCAGGCCTCAGCGCCCGACTCCTCGCGCGCCCGGATGCACGCATCGGAGCCCTGATCGGGTGCGGGCGGCAGGCGGAGACCCAGCTGGCCGCAATGCTGACCGCCTGCGCCCTCGACGAGGTGCGCGTCTTTGCGCGCACGCCCGCAAGCGTGGCATCCTTCTGCGCGGCGCAGCAGCCCGCGGCTAGCGCACGCCTGATCCCGGCGGCCACCTGCCGGGAGGCGGTGGAGGGTGCGGATGTGGTGTTCGCCGCGACCACCTCCGCCGAGCCCGTCCTCGACGGAGACTGGCTCGCACCGGGCGCGCACCTCTCCGGCGTGGGCAGCTTCACCCTCGAGCAGCGCGAGCTGGACGCACGCAGCATCGCGCGCGCGCAGGTCTTCATCGACGACCTAGAGAGCGCGCTGACGGAGGCCGGGGAGCTGGTCGCCGCCGAGCGCGACGGCCTCACGCGGCGCGAGGACTGGACCCCGCTCGGAGCGGTGGCCCTTGGCCGTGCGCCGGGCAGGACGCACGCCGACCAGTTGACCCTGTTCAAGTCCGTGGGGCACGCCCTGCAGGATGTGACGGCCGCGGCGCAGGTCGTCGAGAGCGCCCGCGCCCAGGGCATGGGGCGCACGGTCGAGCTCTAGCTCGGCCTCCAGGGGCGAGTGATCAGCGCCCGCGGCGCCCCGGCAGCACCCAGCGCGCGAGGGTCAAGAGGACGCGCACGCCGAGCAGCAGCACCCCGCTGGGCAGCCAGCCGGCGAACAGGACGAAGACGAGCGGGCCTCCGTCAGCGAAGGCCTCCTCGGGTGCGCCCGGCGTCTCTTGCCAGGCCGAGAAGTAGGCGCCGACGCCCCCCAGCAGGCAGCCCCAGAGGACCAGGACGCCGGTGATCAGGGTCACCAGGCGCAGGATCCATCCTCGACCGGCCCCCCACACGGTGAGCACCAGGGCGCCCAGCAGCCCCGGAGCAAGCCAGGTCAGCAGAGCGGCCCAGCGCGGCTCGAGGTCCTCAAGCATGGGGCACTGTGAGGCGCTGCAGGGCCGAGCGAGCCGCCTGCACCCGCTGCTCGGCCTCGTCGCGGGTCGCGCCCGTTGCCGTGAGGTGCCCCATCTTGCGGCCAGGACGCGCCTCCGCCTTGCCGTAGAGATGGAGGCTCACTCCGGGGACCGCCAGAGCGGCAGCCCAGTCGGGCTCGCCGTCCGCCCACAGGTCGCCCAGCAGGTTCGCCATGGCCGCGCCGCCCACGCGCCGCTCGGGGCTCCCCAGGGGCAGGCCGCACACGGCACGCACCTGCTGCTCGAACTGGCTGGAGACCGCCGCCTCGAGGGTCAGGTGGCCGGAGTTGTGGGGCCTTGGAGCCAGCTCGTTGACGAGCAGGCTGCCGTCCTCGAGGACGAAGAGCTCAACGCACAGCACCCCCACGACGCCGAGGCCCTCGAGCACGCCGCGTGCGATCCTCTCTGCCGCAGCCGCGGTCTCCTCGGAGACCGCCGCCGGCCAGAGGGTCAGGTCCAGGATCTGCCGCGCGTGCTGGTTCTCGAAGGGCGCGAAGAGCGCGACCTCACCGTCCACCCCGCGGGCACCCACGACGGAGATTTCCCGAACGAACGGGACGAGCTCCTCGAGGATGCAGGGCACGCGGCCCAGCGAGGACCAGGCGGCCTCCAGCTCGGAGGCGTCTGCGAGCCGGCGCTGCCCCTTTCCGTCGTAGCCCGACTCCGCCGTCTTCAGGATGGCGCCGCCTGGGATGGCGGCCGCCGCGGCCGCGAGGTCGGCCTCCTCGACGACCGGATGGAAGCGTCCCACGGGCAGTCCTAGGCCCGCGACCGCCTCCTTCTCGAGCAGGCGGTTCTGCGCCACCTCGAGCAACCGACCGCTCGGGCGGACGGGCGCCACGGAGGCGGCAGCCTCGGCCATCGCAGCAGGCACATTCTCGAACTCGAGGGTGACGGCCGCGACGCCCCTCGTGAAGGCCGTGACGGCCTCACGGTCGTCGTAGGCCGCGACGGTCGAGGCGTCGGCCACCTGGGCGGCGGGCGAGTCGGCCTCGGTGGTCAGCACCGCGACGCGGTAGCCCATGCGGCGCGCCGCCTGGGCGAACATGCGGCCGAGCTGCCCCCCGCCAAGCATGCCAAGGGTGGCTCCAGGGAGGAGGGGCTGGGTCACGGCAGCTCAGCGGCCAGGGCGGCCTCGCCCTGCTCCTTCGCGAAGGCCTCGAGGGCTGTCCGCAGGGCCTCGTCCCGGGTGGAGAGCATGCGGGCTGCGAGCAGACCCGCGTTGGCTGCGCCGGCCTCTCCAATCGCGAGGGTGCCCACCGGGACGCCCTTGGGCATCTGCACGATGGAGAGCAGGGAGTCCATCCCGCTCAGCGCGCGGCTCTGCACCGGCACCCCGAGCACGGGGAGCGTCGTCCATGCAGCGACCATGCCCGGCAGGTGGGCGGCTCCGCCGGCCCCCGCGATGATCACCTCGAGGCCGCGCCCGGCCGCCGTGCTGGCGTACTCGCGCAGCCGCTCCGGGGTACGGTGGGCGCTGACCACGCAGTGCTCGCTCGGAACGCCGAAGCGGTCGAGCAGCTCGACGGCCAGCTTCATGGTGGGCCAGTCGGAGGCACTGCCCATGATGACGCCGACCTTGGGCTCAGCCACCGGCACCCTCCTCGAGGAAGGTCACGGCGCCGGTGGCGATGTCGTACATGGCCCCCACGATGGCGATGCCTCCGGCACTCTCCAGCTCGCGCAGCACCTCACTCTGGGCGCGGATGGCGGCCACGGTCCGGTGAACATTGCACTCCGCCACGGCCTGCACGAAGTCCCCATTGCCGCTGGTGCGCTGGGCGGGATCGGCAGGCTCGGTCACCGCGTCCACGGCGGGCCGGAGCTTGCCGAGCATGGCCGTCAGGTTCCCCAGCTCGACGCCGTCGCAGGCCCCCTTGACGGCGCCGCAGGAGCGGTGCCCCAGGACGACGACGAGCTTCGAGCCGGCCACCTTGCAGGCGAACTCGAGGCTGCCGAGGATGTCCTCGTTGGCGAAGTTGCCGGCGATCCGAACGCTGAACAGGTCGCCGAGGCCCTGGTCGAAGACCAGCTCCGGGGGCACCCGCGAGTCGATGCAGCCCAGGATCGCGGCGAAGGGCCACTGGCCGCCGGTGGTCGCAGCCACCTGGGCGGCGAGGTCCCGCGAGGTCATCTGCTGCTGCACGAAGCGGGCGTTGCCCTCCTCGAGCATCCGCCGCGCTGCTGCGGGCGTCATGGCCGCCTGGGAGGCGCTGTCCTGAGTCTTCATGGGAAGGATGGTCCTGCACCGGGACGCCCGAGGCAAGCCTTGCCCGGCGGTCCCGGGCTCAGCCGAGATTGTAGGTGTTGTTCTCGACCCCAGAACCACTGGTCAGGGCGATGAACACGGCAACCAGCGCCGCGAGCAGCACGATCGGCGCCACGATCCAGACCCAGTTCTCACGCAGGAAGCTCTTCAACGCTCGTCACCCGGCCCCTCGTCCAGCCAGCCCTCGGCCCTCGCCAGGCGCACCAACGCACGGGCGACCAGAGTGTAGCCGCCGGGGTTCGGGTGGTAGCGGTCCCCGGGGAGGAACAGGTCCTCCCCCGCGCTGCCGAAGTGCTCGCGGAACACCTGCGCCAGGTCGATGAAGGGCACCTCGAGCTCGGCGCAGAGGGCGCCCAGGCGGTCGATGGCCGAGGTGTCGTAGGCGTCGAGGTAGATCTGGCTCTCGTAGGGGAAGAGCAGGACCGCGGCCTGGGCCCCGACGGCCTCGGCCGCGTCGCGGATGGCCACCACATGCGCGCGCTGGCGCGCCCAGGCCGGGGACTCCTCGGGGGTCCCACCGCTGGCGGCCGCGAGGGCCTCCGCCGCGGCCCAGTCCTGCTCGCGGCGCGACTGGTAGTAGACGCTGCGCGCCCAGCGGAAGAGCGCCGAGCGGTTCATCGGATCCAGGATCCCCTGGGGGATCAGCCGCTTGAGAGGCGCCTCGTTGAAGACCTTCTGGTTCACCGCCTCCACCGCGTTCGGGAAGTCGTTCACATTGGCGCCGTAGAGCACGAGGTCGGGCTGGAGGGCCAGGCCCTGCTCCACCAGCAGCTCGTGCGCGCTGCGCGCGTCGCCTCCGTTGATGCCCAGGTTGGCCACGCGCGCCCGCCGCCCGGCCGGGAGGGCGTCCTGCAGCAGGCGCTCGAGCTGGCGTGGCCAGCAGTCAGCCTCACGGACGCCCTTGCCGAAGGTGCAGGAGTCCCCGAGGCACACCACCCGCAGCTCATCGCCCGCCAGGGTCCAGTCCAGCTCGGGCCCGCGCAGGCCCTGGGCGTTGATGCGGTACCAGGTGGAGTCCCAGCGCCCCTCGAACCCCGGCCGGTGGCGGGTCTGGTGGGGAAGCTCGCCGGCGAGATACGGGTTGCGGTCGAAGAGCGAGAAGGGGCCCGGCTCGCGCAGGCGCGCGATGCACTCCCCCAGGGCCAAGAAGGCGAACAGCGAGCCGCAGGAAAGCAGCAGCCGCGCGCGCCAGGAGGCCCGCGGCCTGGCGCCGTCCTTGCCGACGGCGGCCTTGGAGTCCGAGGAGGTGCCCATGCCCGTCTCGTGTCCGGAGGAGGCTAGCACACGAGCTCATGCGGATCCGAGCCGGGTGGCGTCCGCCCCTCGGATCGAGCGCGTCGCGCCGCTACGATCGCCCCCATGGCGCAGGGAACGGTGGTCCTCAAGCTCAACGCGACCGAGCAGGCCGCGCTCGAGCGCTCGGTCGACGCGGGGCAGTACGAGCGGCGGCGCCAGGCCCACGCGCGGTTCTGGGCCAAGGGCGACGGCGTCGTGGCCGTGCTCTACACCTCGGGCAAGCTGGTCCTCCAGGGTGCGGGGATCGACCTGTTCCTGGTGCGCCACCTCCCGCAGCACGCGGGCGCCGGTGCGGAGGCCCCCCTCGCTGCCTCTGCGGGGTCCTCCCTCGAGGCAGCGGATGCCCCACGGACCCACGGTGAGCGCCTCGAGGGCGGGCCCCTCATCGGCGGCGACGAGTCGGGCAAGGGCGACTACTTCGGGCCCCTGGTGGTCGCCGTGGTGCGCATCGACGCGGGTGAGGCCGAGGAGCTGCGGGGCAAGGGAGTCATGGACTCCAAGCGCGTGACGGACCCCCAGGCGCAGCGCCTCGGCGCCTGGATCATGGGGCGCTTCCCCCACGCCGTGCGCGTGCTCGACCCGCCGGAGTACATGCGGCGCTGGGAGGGGACCAAGAACATCGCGCTCGTGCTCTCGGACCTCTATGCGGAGGCCGTCGAGGAGCTCCTGGACGGCGGCCAGGCCCAGCCCGGGGACGCGGTCCTGATCGACCAGTTCTCCAAGAACACCGGCCGCCTGGGTAAGGCCTTCGCGCGGCTGGACCTGCGCCTCCACCAGGAGCACCGCGCCGAGCGCGCGCCTGCGGTGGCCGCGGCCAGCCTCGTCGCACGCAAGGTCTTCCTCGACGGGCTCGTGAGGCTGAGCGACGACGCCGGGCTCGACCTGCCCAAGGGCGCGGGGACGCCGGCCCTCGACACCGCGGCGGACCTGAAGCGCCTCTGGGGCGAGCGTGCCCTGGAGCGCTTCGAGGCGGTGGCGAAGGTGCACTTCAAGACCACCGACCGCTTCTTCCCGGGCGTGCGCGACGAGCGTGGCTGGAAGTCCCCCAGCGAGCTGACCCGTGGGACCTGGCAGCGTCGGCGCAGATCCTGAGTTGCCGGGTCTGCACCGTCGGCGCAGATCCTGAGTTGCCGGGTCTGCACCGTCGGCGCAGATCCTGAGTTGCCGGGTCTGCACCGGGGGCGCAGATCATGAGTTGCCGGGTCTGCCGCCGCGGACGCCACTTGGGAGCGGCGTGGGCTAGGACTCCTGTGCGGGGAGCAGCTCGAGCGCGACCTCGAGGGCGCGCCTCATGCTGCCGGGGTCTGCCGTGCCCTCCCACGCGCGGTCGAACGCAGTCCCGTGGTCGGGGCTCGTGCGCACGAAGGGAAGCCCCAGGGTGACATTCACCCCGCGGTCCAGCCCCTCCAGCTTGATCGGGATCAGGCCCTGGTCGTGGTACTGGGCCACGACCACATCGAAGCGCCCCTGGACCGCGGCGAGGAAGACCGTGTCCCCCGCCAGGGGGCCCTCCACGCTGAGGCCCTCGGCGCGCGCCTGCGCGACGGCCGGCGCAATCACCTCCAGCTCCTCGGTCCCGAACCGCCCGCCCTCGCCCGCGTGCGGATTCAGGCCCGCCACCGCGATGCGAGGCGCACGCACCCCGAGGGCCCGCGCGCCGTCATGGGCGAGGCGCATGGCCCGCAGCTCCGCGGCCACCGTCAGCCGGCCAGGGACCTCGGCGAGCGGGCAGTGGATCGTGGCGAGGACCACGCGCAGGCGATCCCCAACCATCATCATCGCGACCTCGCCCGCGCCCGAGCGCTCGGCCAGGAGCTCGGTGTGCCCCGGCCAGGTGTACCCCGCGGCGGCCAGGGCCTCCTTGTGCAGCGGCGCGGTGACGAGACCCGCCACGCGCCCCTCACGCGCCCAGCCGATGCCTTGGAGGACGGCCTGACAGGCGGCCTCCCCACTCGCAGCGCGGACCTGGCCGACGACGAGGGGCTCGCCCAGAGCTCCCGTGTGCAGCACCTCGAGCAGGCCGGGCTCCCCCGTGACCGCCTCGGGAGCCTCCCGCTCCACGAGGCGCAGCTCGGGAGCGAACCGCGCCTGGGCCGAGGCCAGGACCTCACGATCTCCGAGCGCCACCAGCCGGCAGCCGGCCGGGGGCGTCGCCGCCGCGCGCACCAGCACCTCCGGGCCGATCCCCGAGGGATCGCCCATGGTCAGGGCAAGCAGGGGCTGGCTCATGCGGGGCTCTCGCCGCGCAGGATACGGACCGCCCGGAGGAGGGCGTGGTCGTCCCCGAACCCGCCGGCCTTCAGCGCGAGGCGGAGGTCGCCAGCCCGGCCCAGGGGAAAGCCGGGCTCCACCTCCCCCAGGAGCTCGAACTCCGTCACGGCGAGGGCCCCAAGGAGGGCGTCCATGGTGGCGCCCCCGGTCGCGATCAGGCCGCTGAGGGGTGCCTCCCACGCGAGGCTCTTGGCCTGCTCAACGAGCTGGGCCAGGTGCTGCGCGGGGTCCCCCCCGCGCGCTTCGGGCGTGGAGAGGACCAGGGGAGCGGGCTCGAGGGCGCGTAGGGCCTCCAGCTGACGACGGCTGGCACGGTTGAGGCTCCCCACCGCCACGAGCACGCGCCCCGGCCCCACCGGCGCGAGAGGTCGCTCCTCCACAGGCCTGCGCTCCGTGACCCGGGCGAGGCGCGCACCCCACGCCTGCGCAAGGCCGGGGGAGCCCACCCACAGCCAGTCCTCCACGCCCCGCGCCTCGGCCACGAACTCGTCCAGCTCCTCCTGGCGTTCCGCATCGACCAACAGCACGCGCTCTCCGCCGATGCGCGGCCAGCCCTCCCGAGCATGCACGCTCCGAACTGCACCCAGGTCGGAGTCCACCAACTCCGCAAGCCGCTCACAGCGCGCCGGATGCACGGGGTCGTCCGCGTAGGAGGTCTCGAGCAGGGGCCGGCCGTGCACGAGCTGGCGGCCGTCGACCGTCGTGCGCCCGGCCTGGGGGAAGGCGGGCGCGAAGCAGACGCGCAGCCTGCGGCTGGCCGACACCGCAGCCGACAGCTCACTGCGCAGATGTCCGCGCAGGGTGGAGTCCACGGTCTTGAGCAGCACCGGCGCCTCATCCAGGGCCTCCACGGCCTCACGCGTGGCGCGTGCGGCTCCCTCCACATCGAAGGACCTGCTGCGGGTGTCCACGGAGCGCACGCTGCCGGTCTCCGGCACATGTCCGCCGCACCCCACCCGGCAGTCCAACCCAGCCTCCACCAGGGGCCCACCGGCGTCGGCCGCGCTGGTGAGGTCGTCGGCGACAATGCCGACCCGGGGCGAGGGAGCCATGCCCTCAGGATAGCGCCTGGGGCTCAGTCGCCACCGTAGCCGAGGGCCTCCAGCTCCTCGGCGTGCTTGGCTGCCGCCCTCAGATCGAAGATGTCGTTGATGTGCAGGGCCTCGACGACGGGCAGCCCGGACCGCGCGTCCAGCTGGTCGAGGTAGCGCTTGCGGAGCTCCTGGGCGACCTGGGGCCGCCTGGCCGAGAGGTCGCGCACCTCCTCGGGGTCGTCCCAGAGGTCGTGGAGCCGCTCCTCGCCCCCGGCGGTCCACGCCAGTCGAAAGCGGCCGTCGGTGATGCCGACCTCGTGGGTCGGCGTGCCCGGGCGTCCGCGCGCCTGCACGAGGAGGCCCGCGGCCGAAGGCGCGCTCCCCCGGCTGGCGCCGGGAGAGAGGAGGCTCCTGGAGGTCGGCAGGGCGCCAGCCGCCGCGAGGAGGGTGTCATGCACCTCGAATGGCCCTGCAAGCTGGCTGCGCCGCGCCGGGGTCGATCCCCCGGGCGCGCGGACCAGGAGCGGCACCCGCAGCAGCTCCGGCGCCAGGGATTGGCCGTGCGTGAACCACCAGTTTCCCTCGCCGAGGGACTCGCCGTGGTCCGCAGTCAGCACGAGGGTGGCCGTCTGCGTGAGACCTCGCTGCGCCAGCCCCTCGAGCAACTCCCCGAGCGCCCGGTCCAGGTGGCGCACCTCGCCGCGGTAGGCGGCGCGGTAGCGGGCGGGGGCTTGCTCCTCCCCCAGCGCCTGGTAGCGCGGAATCTGCCCAAGGCCCCCGTCGTCCTCCCCAAGGGGCAGCGCAGCGGGCAGCGCGTCGTCCTCGGGGAGCGCGAGGGGCTCGCCCGAGGTGTACGGGCCGTGGGGCTCGATGAAGTGCAGCCAGAGGAAGAAGGGGCGCCGCGGCTCCTCGCGACCGTCCAGCCACTGGAACGCCGCCGCCACCGTGTCCGGAGCGCTGCGCTCGAAGAGCTGGCGGTTGCGCTCCCTCGCGGTCATGCGGTCGTCGTAGTGGTCGAACCCCTGCGCCAGGGCCACATCGCCGATGGGCGTGGGGAAGCGGCGCAGGACGGCGTTCGACACGACGGCAGCGGTCTCGAGCCCCGCCTCGCCCAGGCGCTCGGCCAGGGTGTCCGCCTGCGGGGGCAGCAACATGCGGTTGCCCGAGGTCACACCCAGCTCGTCCGGAGTGCGGCGGGTGAAGAGGCTGCTCAGCGAGGGCAGGGTGGAGGGCGCCGCCGACCACGCCTGGTCGAACACGACGGCCTCCTGCGCGAGCCGTGCGAGGTTCGGAGTGCAGCCCGGCGCGGCGCCATAGGGCTCGAGCGCATCCCGCCGCAGAGTGTCGCAGGTGACCAGGATCACGCTGCGGGGCTCGGGGGCCGGGGCCTCGCCAGAGCATCCCCCCAGCGCGGGAGTCAGGCTCGCCAGGAGGAGGGCGTGGCCCCGGCCCATGGCTCAGTCGAGGTCGCCCTCGAGCGCAGCCGCGAGGAAGAAGAGGAAGAGGCGCGGTCGCAGCCAGCCCAGGACGAGCCCCGCAGGGACGCCGGCCAGGGCTAGCCGGAGTCCGGTGGAGCCGCTGACCCAGTCGAGCAGGAGTGGGCCTCCCCCGAGAATGAGGGGAACCACGACCGCACCGGTCAGAGCGCCCAAGGCCTTGCGCAGCATGCTGGGGAGGGGCGCGCGCAGTTGAGGCGTGCGCCTGCACCGCAGCCTGCGATCGCGAGGAGCACGCGTCAATGCCTCCAGCGCGAACCGCGCGGGCGGAGGGGGGCCCACCGGAAGGTGCAGGGCGCAGGGGGCACCGCGCCAGCCCGGACCGCGGGCCCCCCCATGGGGCGACGCGGGGGCTGGAAGAACACGGGTTCTCGTTGGGGCGGCTGCGCAGGGCCCGGAGATGGCCCAAGAACCTCCTCTCCATGACCCGGTGGTCGACCACAGCCCTTAACCTCCTCGCCATGAACGACACCGGGAAGCTCGCCTCCGGCACGGGGTCCTCGGCCCCGAACTCCTCCTATGTGATGCTCGTCTCCCTGGTGGTCGCCCTGGGCGGCTTCCTGATGGGCTTCGACAGCGGCGTGATCGGCGGCGTGGTCGAGCCGGTCCGGGAGGGCTTCGCGCTGGACGACGCCAGCGTCGGGTGGGTCGTGGCCTGCCTGACCCTCGGCGCGACCCTGGCCATGGCGATCGCGGGCCCCCTGGCCGACCGCTACGGGCGCCGCCCGATCCTGATGATGACCGCGGCCCTCTTCACGGTCTCGGCCGCCGGCAGCGCGTGGGCCCCCAACGCGGACCTGCTGGCCATCGCCCGGGTCGTCGGGGGCTTCGGCGTCGGCGGCGCGCTGCTGATCGCGCCCATGTACATCGCCGAGATCGCGCCTCCCGAGCAGCGCGGCAAGCTGGTGTCGTTCAACCAGCTGAACATCGTCCTCGGGTTCTCGGCCTCGTTCTTCTCGAACTACTTCATCAACGGCGCCATCTCCGAGGACGGGGCCATCACGAACGAGAACGCCTGGCGCATCATGCTGGGCGTTGAGACGATCCCAGCAGCGCTCTACCTGGGCCTGCTCTTCCTCGTGCCGCGGAGCCCCCGCTGGCTGGCGTCCCGGGGTCGGACGGACGAGGCCCTCGCGGTCCTCGAGCGGACCAGCGGAGCCGGGGCCGCCGGCGAGGCCCTGCGCGTGATCGAGGAGAGCCTCGCCAAGGCCGCCAGCGCCAGCCGCGCGCGGCTCGGGGACCTCTTCAACCGACGCATGGGCAAGGTCATGGCGATCGGCCTGGGCCTGGGCTTCTTCCAGCAGATCACCGGCATCAACGCGATCTTCTACTACGCACCGACCATCTTCGAGATGTCGGGCGCGGACCGCGACTCGGCCCTGTTCCAGGCCATCGTGGTCGGCCTCGTCAATGTGGGCTTCACGCTGATCGCCATGTGGCTGATCGACCGGGCCGGCCGGCGCCCGCTGCTGCTGGTCGGCACCAGCCTGATGGCCGTCGCCCTCTTCACGAACGCCTACAGCTTCCAGCAGGCCACCTACACCCTCGCCCCGCAGACCACGGCCTCGCTCGGTGAGTCGACCCAGGCTGCGCTCGAGGGTGTGACCGGCCAGGAGTTCGGCGACCAGCGGAGCTTCGTGTGGGCACTCGAGGAGGCGGCCTCGACCCTCCCGGCCAACGAGGGCGCGGCGCTGATGGGCCAAGCCCAGGACCTCGCCAAGAAGGCCCTCTCGATCAACGGCACCCTGGTTCTCCTCGCCATCTGCCTCTTCATAGCGGGCTTCGCGATCTCCCTCGGCCCCGTGATGTGGGCCATGTTCTCGGAGATCTTCCCGCTGCGGGTCCGGGGCCTCGCCATCTCGGTGGCGGGCTTCTTCAACTCTGCGATCTCGTACCTGGTCCAGCAGGCCTTCCCCGTGGGGATGGGCTCCCTCGGCCCGGCGATCGTGTTCGCGATCTTCGGCACCTTCGCGGTGCTCGCCCTCCTCTTCACCATCTTCGTCGTCCCCGAGACCAAGGGGCGCAGCCTCGAGGAGCTCGAGGCCGAGCTCGTCGGCTGACTTCCATGCGCACGCTCCCGCTCCGACTCCTCGGCATCGCGGCCCTCGCGGGCCCGGCGCTGCTCGCCTCCTGCGCACACACGCAGGACCTCACCGCCCCCTGCGCCGACAGCTTCACCGCCGCCTGGGTGCGTGCCGGGGAGATGTCCTCGGACTTCGAGGTGGAGGTCCCGGTCACCGGCCGCTACCGGGTCGAGATCGATGTGGAGGTCACCCAGGGGGCCGAGGTCTGGCTCGAGGCCTACCCCGGCAACCCCGACGGCCGCACCTACGACATCACGGGTCCGATCCAGACCGCGGGTGGCCAGCACACGCTGGTGCGAGAGGGCTCACCCCTCGCCGCGGGCACGGTGCCCATGCGCCTGCACGCGCGCGGGGAGACCTGTGCCGTACGCGATGTGCGCCTGACCCTGCTGCGCCGCCATGTGGAGACGCCGGAGGTCCTCGTGCAGTCCACCGAGGGCGAGGGATGGCACCTCGCCTGGTCCGACGAGTTCGAGGGAGGCGGCCTGCCCGACGCGAGCAAGTGGACCCACGACCTGGGCAACTGGGGCTGGGGCAACCGCGAGCTGCAGTTCTACACCGAGGGCGAGACGGCCAACGCGCGCCAGGAGGACGGCCGCCTGATCATCGAGGCGCACCCCGTGGATGGCGGCCGCTCGTGGACCTCTGCGCGCCTCACCACCCGTGGCAAGGTCGCGTTCCTCTACGGGAGGATCGAGATCCGCGCCAAGGTGCCCGCCACGGACGGCACATGGGCCGCGGGCTGGACCCTGGGGGACGCGTATCGCGACGAGCTCTCGTGGCCCTACTGCGGTGAGATCGACATCTGCGAGGCCGTGGGGCGTGAGCTCGACGACGCGACGGGTGACGGCATCAACCACGCCTCGTGCCACACGCGGGCGTACTACTTCAAGCAGGGCAACCACATCTCCAATGTCCTGCCGGTGGCGGACATGAGCGGGACCTTCCACGACTATGTCTGCGAGTGGGACGAGGGCGAGGTGCGCATGTTCGTGGACGGCCAGCACTACTACACCTACGACAAGACGGCGGACGCCCTCGAGTGGCCGTTCGCCGAGCCCCAGTGCCTGATCCTGAACCTCGCCATGGGCGGGGGCATGGGTGGGCCGGTTGCCGAGGGGGCGGGTCCGCAGCGGTTCGAGATCGAGCATGTTCGCGTGTTCGAGCGCAGGTGATGGAGGCCCCGCGACACGGGGGACCCGCGCTGCCCCCGCTCATGGCTGGCCCCGCCCCGCTGCACCCCGCGGACGGTCTCCCCGAGGGCTCGTTCGTGGAGCTCGGAGGCGAGCCGCACTACCGCATCGCGCGAGTGGACGGCCTGCCGCCGTTCCTGATCTCCCTCGTCAGCGCCAGTGACCACTGGATGTTCGCCTCCAGCAGCGGAGGCCTCACGGCGGGGCGGCGGGACGCCGCAGGCGCGCTGTTCCCCTACACCACGGACGACCGCGTCCACGACTCCTCGGGGCGTCGCGGTCCGCGCACGGTCCTGCGCGTGCGGCGCGGGGAGGTGACCTCCCTCTGGGAGCCCCTGCTCCCCGGCCAGCTGCCCCTCGACCCCATCGAACGCAGCCTGAGCAAAAATGTCGCCGGGACGCGCCTCGTCTTCGAGGAGCGCAACCTCGCCCTCGGCCTGACCTTCCGCGCCACCTGGACCAGCGGAGAGCGGTTCGGCTTCCAGCGCCGGGTCGAGCTGCTGGAGGAGCGCGGCGAGCCGGTGCATGTGGAGGTCCTCGACGGCCTCCTCGACCTGCTGCCCGCGAGCGTGGACACGGGCATGCAGGCCAACTACAGCACCCTCGTCGACGCCTACAAGCGGACGGAGCTGTGTGGCGACACGGGCCTGGCCCTCTACCGCCTGAGCTCGATCCCTGTGGACCGGCCCGAGCCCAGCGAGGCCCTCGCCGTGAACACGGTGTGGTGCCACGGCCTCGACGAAGCACGCATCCTCCTGTCCGAGCGTCAGCTGGAGGCCTTTCGGCGGGGCGGCGCGGTCGAGCCGGAGCAGGATGTCCGCGGGGTGCGCGGGGCCTATCTGGTGCGCACCGACCTCGCGCTCGGCGCCGGGGAGTCGAGGAGCTGGACCCTCGTCGCAGAGGTGGAGCAGGACTCCGCCGCTGTGGCTCACCTCCAGCGCGACCTGCGTGCCCGCGCGATCTCGGCCGCCGAACTGGACCAGGACGCGCGCGACAACGCCTGGCAGCTCACGCGCCTCGTGGCGCGCGCCGACGGCCTCCAGCGGACGGGTAGCGCGCTGGAGGACGCACGCCACTTCGCGAACACCCTGTTCAACATCATGCGCGGCGGCGTGTTCGAGGAGCGCGGTGAGGTCCCCGGCCGGGACCTCGAGGCGTTCGTCGCCGAGGTCGCCCCCCGCCTCGCCGACCGCCACGCGGCCCTCCTCGCCTCCCTGCCGGAGCGCGGCTCGCGCGCCGCCGCCCTCGAGGCGCTCCGCGCCGCTCGGGACCCCGACCTGGAGCGGGTGGCGTCCGAGTACCTGCCCCTGCGCTTCAGCCGCCGGCACGGGGACCCCAGCCGCCCCTGGAACGCGTTCGCCATCTCAAGGCCGCGCACGCGCGTCGGCTCGCCCTACGCCTACCAGGGCAACTGGCGCGACATCTTTCAGAACTGGGAGGCGCTGTGCGCCTCGTTCCCGGCCTACCTCGAGGCCACCGTCACGCGCTTCGTCAATGCCTCGACGGCCGACGGCTACAACCCCTACCGCGTGACGCGCGCGGGCTTCGAGTGGGAGGTCCCCGACCCCGAGGATCCGTGGGCGTTCATCGGCTATTGGAACGACCACCAGCTCGTGTACCTGGTGCGCCTGCTCCAGCTGTGGCGCAAGCACGACCCGGAGGCCCTGGCGCAGGCGCTCTCGCGCGAGGGCTTCGTCTATGCGGATGTCCCCTACCGCATCGCCGGCTTCGACTCGATCTGCGCCAACCCCAAGGACACGATCACCTACGACAACGACCACGCGGCCCAGGTGGCCCGGCGCGTCGCCAGCGAGGGCCACGAGGGGCGCTTCGTCCGCAACCGCGCGGGGCGCCTCCATCGCGTCCCCCTTGCGGAGAAGCTGCTGGTCCCGGTGCTCGTGAAGCTCTCCAACCTCGTCCCCGAGGTGGGCCTGTGGCTCACGACCCAGCGTCCCGAGTGGAACGACGCCAACAACGCCCTCGTGGGCATCGGCGCATCGGTGGTCACCCTGGCTCACCTGTCCCAGGCCCTTGCCCTGTACGAGGAGGCGTTCGAGGCCGCGGGGGGCAAGCTGACCCTCTCGGAGGAGGTCCACACCCTGTGGCGGGAGGTCTCCCAGGCCCTGGCCGGAGCTCCGCCCGAGGGCCTGCTGGACGGCACCGCACGGCGCAGCCTGCTGGAGCGCCTCGGCCGCGCCGGAGAGCGCCACCGGACGGGCCTCTACGCGCAGGGCTTCAGCGGCGCGCGGATCCAGGTCTCCGCCACGGAGGTGGCCGCCAGCCTGCGCCGGGCGCGGGCCTGGGTGGACCACAGCGTGCGGGCCAACCGCCGTGCGGACGGGCTGTTCCACTCCTACAACCTGCTGTCGTTCGCGGAGGACGGCGCGGTGGAGGTGCGTCACCTCCCGGTGATGCTCGAGGGCCAGGTCGCCGTGCTCGCGGCCGGTCTGCTGGAGCCTGCGGAGGAGCGCAGCCTCCTCGCGAGCCTGCGCGCCAGCGATCTGTTCCGCGAGGATCAGCACAGCTACCTGCTCTATCCCGACCGCCGGCTGCCGGGGTTCCTGGAGATCAATCGCATCCCGGCCGCTCGCGCCGCCGCCAGCCCCCTCCTGCAGGCCCTGGCGGCGAGCGGTGACCGCTCGCTCGTGGTCCCCGGCCTCGACGGAGAGCTGCACTTCGCGGCCCCCCATCGCAACGCCGCGCAGGTGGCCGCGGCCCTGGACCGCCTCGCGCGAGGCCCGCACGCGGACCTGGCTCGGACCGACCGCGCCGCGATCCTGGAGCTCTACGAGGAGCTGTTCGACCACAGCGCCTTCACTGGCCGCTCGGGGACCTTCTACGGCTACGAGGGTCTGGGCTGCATCTACTGGCACCAGGTGTCGAAGCTCCTCCTCGCGGTGCGCGAGCGCTGTGACGAGGCGCCCGACGAGGAGCTCGAGCGGGTCTACGACGATGTGCGTCTGGGCCTGGGAACGCACAAGTCCCCGGCCGTCTACGGCGCCTTCCCCACCGATCCGTACTCCCACACCCCGAGCTTCGCCGGCGCGCAGCAGCCGGGGATGACGGGGCAGGTCAAGGAGGACTGGCTCGCCCGCATGGCCGAGCTCGGCGTGGCGGTCCGCGCCGGCTGCCTGCACCTCGGCCCCACCCGGGCAGCGGCCGTGCAGTTCCTGGACGAGTCCGCGACCTTCGAGTGGGTGGACGAGCGCTCGGAGCTGCGGACCCTGGAGCTCTCCCCCGGCAGCCTGGCCTTCACCTACTGCCAGGTGCCCGTGGTCCTGCACCAGGGCGGCGCGCCCCGCATCGTCCTGCACGGCGCAGCGGGGCTCGCCCCCACCGAGGTCGAGGGCCACAGCCTGGACTCCGCAACCAGCGCGGCGCTCTTCGCACGCTCCTCCGGCCTCGAGCGCATCGAGGTGTTCGGGCGCTGAGGGCCGGGGCCGCGGCGGCGAGCCCGAGCCGCTGGCCTCGAGCGCGGCTTGGCCGGCCGTGCGACCGCGCGCGCTCCCAGCTCTGAGGTGCCAGCCTTGAGGCGCCCAGCCTCAGGGTGCCCGCCCCCGTTGCGGCGTCGCGGGCGCCCAGCTCCAATGGCCGGATGCTAGGCCTCCTCCTCGCGCTCCAGCTCCCGGTCGCGACTCCCCTCGTCGTCCCCGCCCCTCGCGAGCTGGCGCCTGGCGCGGGGCCGCGGGTCAGCGCGCGCGCGGTCCTCGCCCCGGACGCGCTGCGCGCCCAGGCCGCGGCTCTCGACGAGGCCCTGCAGCGGCTCGGCGCACGGGAGGGCCAAGAGGAGACCGGCGCCCTGCGCCTCGTCCTGGATCCCGCCCTCGCCAGCCAGCAGCACCACCTCTCGATCGGCGAGGACGGCATCGCCCTCTCCGGGGGCTCGCCGGCAGCCGTGGCCGCGGGGGCAGCCACGCTCCTGCAGCTGGTGGAGATCGAGGGCGGACGCGCCTCCTGGCCGGCCCTCGAGCTCCTCGACCATCCCGACCTCGAGCATCGCAGCTTCATGGTCGACATGGGGCGCAACCCGCACTCCCCGCGCACCCTGCGGCAGGTCGTGGACATGCTCTGGCTGTGCAAGGGCAACCGCCTGCAGCTGCACCTGTGGGACGACCAGCTCTGCTCGTGGCCGTCCACCGCCTTCCCGAAGCTCCTCGACGCACGCTCGGGCTGGAGCCTCGAGGCCTTTCGCGAGCTCGAGGCCTACGCCCAAGCGCGCGGCGTGATGATCGTCCCCGAGATCGAGGCGCCTGGCCACTCGACCCTGCTGCGCCAGCGCTACCCGGAGGTCTTCGGCGAGACCCCGACCGACCTCGCCACGCGACCCGAGGCGCGCGCCGGCCTTCGGACCCTGCTGGACGAGGTGCTCGAGGTCTTCCCCTCCACGCGCTTCGTGCACATCGGCGCCGACGAGGCCTACGGCGTGCCCCAGGAGGACCAGCGCGACCTGATCAACGCCCTGGCGGCCCACCTGCGCGCGCGCGCTGTGCGCACGCTGGTGTGGGAGGGCCCGGGCGTGGGCCAGGGCGATAACAAGGTTGCCGAGGATGTGCTCCACCTCAACTGGGACACGGTGCAGCTCCCTGCCCAGCAGATGCTGGACGCGGGCTACACGGTGATCAACGCCTGCTGGAATCCCCTCTACATCGTCGACCACTACCCGCGGACGATGTTCACGGCGGTGCCGCTCGACCTCTGCTATCGGTTCGACGCCCACGAGTTCGCCCATGTGGACCCGGGACTCCCCACCCAGCGCACGCCCCACCGCGTGACCTCCCTCGAGGGGATCGCGGGCTTCTGCATGCCCTGGTGGGAGGGACGCGAGGAGAACCTGTTCGGCCTCTGCCTCCCTCGCTTCGCGGCCGTGAGCGCAGGCGCGTGGAACCGGGCCGGTGAGCAGGACCTCGCAGGCTTCCTGCGAAGGCTGCCGCGGATCGAGCGCCGCTTCGAGGCCCTCAGCGGGGCGGCCCTCCCGCGGACGCCCTTCGCCGCGGAGGGCACTCAGGAGGGCAACCTGGCCTTCCGCGGCCGCGTGACGCCCTCCCACGGAGCAGCCTCACCGCCCTTCGGCCCCGAGCGCCTCACGAACGGCCTGGAGGCCTGGCCCGACCACTTCCTGGGCTTCCCCACGACCCCCACCCCGCTCGACATCCGGATCGACCTGCCGGCCCCGGCGACCGTGGGGCGGGTCCGCATCCACGAGCGCGCCCTCGGGGGCAGCCACGAGGTCTACAGGCTGCTGGCCTCGACCGACGGCGTCTCCTTCGACGAGGTCGGACGCGCTGGAGCCGGCACTCGGGGTGAGGCGACCTTCGTCGACCACAGCTTCCCCGCCCGCGAGGTGCGCGCCCTCCGGATCGTGACGGAGGGCTGCCACGGGCTGACCTTCCCGAGCTTCAGCCGCCTGACCGAGGTGCAGGCCTACGCGGACTAGGGCGTCGCCCTGCGTGGCCTGCCACGCCTCAGCCGAGCTCCACGGTCCGCCCGGTCCGGAAGCTCTCATCCGCGGCGAGGACGATGCGCATGGAGCTGAGGGCGTCCTGCAGGTGCTGCGCCGGGTCGAACTCTCCGGCAATGGCCGCGGCGAAGACCTCCTGCTCACGCAGGCAGAGCCCGTCGTGGTCGGGCTCGTCCGTGGTGTCGATCCACTCGTCGGCCTGGACGAACTCGTCGTTCTCGTCGCGCGCCTGGTGGTGCAGGCGCAGGGTGTTCGTCTTGGTGTGGGCGTCCACATCCGAGCTGTCAGCAGCGCGCTCGCTGCCCCCCCGATCCACGATCGAGACGCAGCCGTTGGGACCGACGACATCCTTCACGAAGTAGGCCACCTCGCTCATCATCGGGCCCCAGCCGGCCTCGTACCACCCGACCGAGCCATCGTCGAAGGTCACCTGCAGCTGGCCGTAGTTGTACATGCCCGGCTTGAGCTCCTCCGTCAGGCGGGCGCCGATGGCCGAGACCCGCACCGGACGCGCGCCGGTCATCTGGCACATCACATCCACATAGTGCACGCCGCAGTCGACGATGGGCGAGATGGAGTCCATCAGCGCCTTGTGCGTGCTCCAGTCCTTGCCGCGGCTCTGCTGGTTGAGGTTCATGCGCATGACCAGGGGCTTGCCCAGGGTCTGGGCCAGCTCCGTGAACCGGGTCCAGGCGGGGTGCACGCGGAGGATGTACCCCACCACCATCTTCAGCCCCTTGGAGGCCGCCAGCTGCACGAGCTCCTGGGCCTGCTCGTAGGTCTCCGCCAGGGGCTTCTCGATGAACACATGGCACCCGGCCTCCAGCGCCGCACGGCACAGGTCGTAGTGCGTGTCCGGGTAGGTGTTGATCGAGACGGCGTCGGGCCTCGCCTCCGCGATCGCCTGGGTCGCGTCCCCAAAGGTCGGGACGCCCCCCAGCTCCTCGCTCAGCGCCTCGCGGCTCGCCGGCCCGCGGCTCACCAGACCGACCAGCTCGAAGGCGTCCAGCGCCTGATAGGCGCGCGCATGCGACGCGCCCATGTTGCCGCAGCCAATGACGAGGACCCGGGTCTTGCTCATGCGCGCAGTCTAGTCGCGCCCCGCCCGCCCGGAGCGGCGCTGGAGGCGATCCTCTGCCCGGGGTGCAAGCTCCCCGAGCTGCGTCCTCAGGGTGCAGATGTCCACTTGGCAACGCAGGCCAGCAGGCGGCCAGCCCCATCGGGCTGGCCGCCAGCGTGTCCGGCGGGCGTGACGCGCCGATCAAGCAGCCGCGGGTGCCGGCCCTGTGGCCCTAGTCCACGCTCCTCCTGTGGAGACGCCACAGGTCTGCCCGCGTCGTGAACTCGAACTCGACTCGAGCACAGCGTCCGGAGGCGATCTCGGTCACCTCCACGGCCACGCCGCTCGGGGCCTGCTGCCCCCGCGACTCCACGAACAGGAAGACCTCGGGCTGATCCACGGAGACGGGTACACCCCAGGGGACCTGCGGAAGGCGCTCGACAGCCTGGCGGGAGACAACTCCAAGCGACGGGACGCCACTCGAGCCGAGCACGAGGCGCGCCTCGAGGCTCCCCCCTTCGGGCTGCAGGAGCTGGAAGGAGTACACGGGACTCTGCAGCGACCCACTCCCCCGCCCCACGAGGAACCGGGCTCCCGCAAGGCGGCCATGAACGAGCTGCGGGAGCACGCTCCGGTGACGCTCGGCCACGGCTCGGTCCATGCGGATGTCAAAGTTACCGGCCCAGAACACAGCTCCCTGGAGCTCGGCCAGCCTGGCGGTGGAAGTCTCGGGCACACGCACGCTGCTGGAGCCTCCGCGTCGGGCGCGAAGCGCCTTGAGAAGCGTCGCCAGCGAGGATCCATACCAAGGGGCGCGGCTCTTCCCCTCATCGACACGCGAGTCCCATCCGGACATGCTCTGCCCCCAGAGGCTCACGGGGAGCTCGGAGCGCTCGAAGATCCCCTGGACCTCGATGGACCGACCCGGCGCAACCGCCGGGACGGGAATGCGACGCAGCGGGTACGACTCGACGAAGACGCCGAACGGTGCTGCGTTGACCTTCATCCAGGTCGGACGAGTGGGTGCCTCAGTGTCGTTGTGAACTCGCACCGTCAGCTCCACCGCCGTGCCGCCAACAGTGCGCCAGGAGAGGTCCTCACGGCCGACCCGCAGGGCTGCGTTCGCACGGAAGGCCGAGCGCTCTCGCAGAGCGACCCGCGCCCACCGCTCCTGCATTTCACGGGCCCTGTGCTCGCCGAGCCCGTCGAGAGTCCCATCCCAAGCGCGGGGCAAGTCAAGCGGGCGAATCATCGTGTCGATCGTCGTCATCTCGTGCGTACGGCGGGGATACACCCCCCGCCTGCTCCCCCTCCCGGGGAGTTTTCATCAACTGCGGACGCACCCTCTCCCCATCCCGTTCGAGGGAGCGATCCTGGAAGTGACCCTCCGAGCCCAATCCGAACCCAAGGGCCGCCAAGAGGTCCGCTGGAGCTGAATCGCCAGAAGTCGAAGGCGACGCCGCGACGCGAGCGTCCACGGCGGGGGTCCCCTCGAATCCGGCGCTTGCCCCTCCAACAGGACCCCGGAACTGTCTCGCCTCCCCGATCCTCGCAAGGTGCGCGGGAGCGCGAGGAGGGAGACTAGTCAGTCAGCGTCCTGTTAGGCAAGCGCGATCTTGGCAGCGAGGGCTCCGACTGGTGCAAGCTTGGGATCATGAACGGCTTGCGCAAGCTCCTCTCCATGTGGAAGCTTTTGCAAGGTCTCTCCTGACCCCCCGTTACCGAGCGGGTCCGGGCTCCGCCACGGGCATGAGGCGCCACCAGCCCGCGGCTCAGGGCGTCTGCCCGATCCGCGGGGACCAGACGGAGCAGGCCCCCTAGAGTCGCGGAATGAAGCTGCTCCTCCTCGCCCCCCTGCTGGGCCTGCTCTCGCCCAAGCCAGAGGCGCCGGCTCCGCCCAAGGTCCAGGTCTACATCTTCCTCGGTCAGTCGAACATGCTCGGCTATGGCCAGGTTGGACCGCAGGAGACGCAGGGGACCCTGCTGAACCTGGTGCATGAGCAGGGCAGGTACCCGTGGCTCCTCGACGACGAGGGCGGCTGGGCCGTCCGTGACGATGTCCACTATGTGCAGACCACGGTCAACCACCGCAACTTCCCCCTGACCGTCAAGGATCGGCTGGTCGGAGTGGAGCTGCCCTTCGGTCACCTCGTCGGAGACGCCACCGAGGCTCCGGTCCTGCTCCTCAAGGCCTGCATCGGCAACCGTAGCCTCGGGTGGGACCTGCTGCCTCCGGGGTCGGAGTCCTTCGAGCACGAGGGGCGCATCTGGGCGGGCTACAAGCAGTCCCCGAACTCCTGGGAGAAGGGCACCGAGCCGGTCCCCATCAACTGGTACGCGGGCAAGCAGTACGACGACGACACCGCCAACGCGAAGCAGGTCCTGGCCGAGCTCGAGAAGCACATGCCTGGCTACGAGGGCCAGGGCTACGAGATCGCGGGCTTCGTCTGGTGGCAGGGGCACAAGGACCAGAATCCGGCCCTCGCGAGCCGCTACGAGCAGAACCTGGTGCACCTCATCAAGAGCCTCCGCAGGGACTTCGAGGCCCCGAATGCCGGCTTCGTACTCGCGACGATCGCCTTCGGGGGGGAGGCCCTTGCCGGCCCCGGCCTGCAGATCGCGCAGGCCCAGCTCGCCGTGGATGGACGCAGCGGGAAGTACCCCGAGTTCGCGGACAATGTCCGCTGCATCGACGCGCGCCCCTGGTGGCGAGAGAAGGAGGTCTCCCCCAACGGCCGTGGCTACCACTACAACCACAACGCCGAGACCTACATGGAGGTCGGCCGCGAGCTTGGGGAGGCCATGGTCTCCCTGCTCGCCAGGCCCAAGAGCGAGGACGGCTGACGGCCGCCACGGCATGGGCCCCTTGGCCAGGGAGAGGCCCTTGTCCCGCAGCGCTTGACGCTGAGTTTGACCCCGACCGTGCCAAGGACCCAGGATGGGTTCATGCTCTCACCCGGCTCCATGGTCGCCCTCGGGCTGGCCGCCCTCGTCCTCCTCTGGGTCATCGCCGCCTACAACGGCCTCGTCTCGAAGCGCAACGGCTTCAAGAACGCGTTCGCGCAGATCGAGGTGCAGCTGAAGCGGCGCTACGACCTGATCCCCAACCTGGTCGAGACCGCGAAGGGCTACTTGAAGCACGAGCGTGAGACTCTCGAGGCCGTCGTTGCCGCGCGCCAGATCGCGAGCGGCGCGGTCTCCGCGGCGGCCGCCGCCCCCGGAGACCCGGCCGCCATGGCCGCGCTGCAGTCCGCCGAGGCTGGGATGGGCGCGGCCCTCGGGCGCCTGTTCGCGGTGTCCGAGGCCTACCCGGACCTGAAGGCCAACCAGAACATGCTGAAGCTGCAGGAGGAGCTCACCAACACCGAGAACCAGGTGGGCTTCGCGCGTCAGGCCTTCAACAACGCGGTGACCGCCTACAACACCGCGCGCGAGACCTTCCCCTCGGTCCTGATCGCGGGCTCCTTCGGGTTCGAGGCCGCCACCCTCTTCGAGCTCGAGCGCCCCGAGCAGCGCGAGGCTCCGAAGGTCAGCTTCTGATCCCGGAGGCGGCTCCGCCCGCCCCTCTCCATGCTGGCCGCTCTCACCCCCACGCAGCTCGGGCTGCTGATCGCGCTCGTCGGGATCCTCGCGGGCTGGGGGCTCGCAACCTGGCTCGGCCGCCAGGACCGCAGGACCTACATCCTGAGCCGCGCGCCCGAGCTGCCGGTGCGCGCCCTGTCCACCCATGACGACGCATGGCTGCGCGGCCGCGCGCTGCTGGAGGACCCTCTTGTCTGTCCGTGGTTCGACGCGGAGTGCATCGCCTTCTCGTACCGCATCGAGGACAAGAAGACCCGCACCGTCCGGGACTCCAAGGGGCGCACGCGCACCGAGACCTACTGGGCCACGGTCCACTCCGAGGACGAGTGCCGGGACTTCGTTCTGGACGACGGCGACACGATCCAGGTCGCCTTGAGGGAGGGCGAGAACGAGGCCTGGACCTCCCTCGGAACCGACTACCAGGGCTCGCGCCGGCGCCACTCGGCATCGGTCCTGGAGCCCGGGCGAACCGTGAGCGTGCTCGGGGTCCGGCGGGAAGCGGGCGACTTCGGGCCGCTCGAGGAGGTGCCCCTCCTGGTGACCTTCAAGGACCGCGACCAGCGCGTCGCGAGGGCCGAGAGCAAGGAGATCTGGATCTTCGCGTTCGCCCTGCTCCTGCCTGCGCTCGCGGGCACGGCAGCGGTCGCCGTCGGCACCGAGGTGCAGGAACCCGAGGACTGGGCGCTGCCTGGCCTCGTCGGATTCGGGGTGCTCACCCTCCAGTGGACCCTGCTCTCCTACAACCGCTTCATCCGACTCCGGCACCAGGTGCGGGAGGCCCAGCGGCAGGTCGAGATCGAGCTCACCATGCGCGCCGACCTCGTCCCCAACCTCGTGACGGTGGTCAAGGGAGCGGCCGCCCACGAGCGGGACCTGCTGGAGGACCTGACGCGGATCCGCAGCCAGCAGGGGCTCGCGGAGCGGATCGCCGGGGAGGAGCAGGCCCAGGCGACGGTCCGGCGCGTCCTCCTGCTGCACGAGAGCGTCCCCGAGCTCTCCAGCAGCGAGCTCTACCTCGACCTCCACGGCCGCCTGTGGGCCCTCGAGGAGAAGCTGGCGCACGCGCGCCGCCACTTCAACGACTCGGTGACGGAGTGGAACACGCGCACCCAGAGCTTCCCCGGAGTGCTGCTGGCAAAGGCCGCAGGCTTCAAGCCGAGCCCGCTGTTCGCAGCGGAGCCCGAGGAGGCCCTTCCGCCTCGGCTCGACCTCGCAATCCAGCCCGCCGATTCCGCCGCGGTCGACGGCTGACGAATCCTGAACAGCCCGCTCCTCCCACCGCCTTGACAGGCCTTCGGCCCTTCGAGACGATCCTGCCGCCATGCGCCCGTTCCCCTGAGCCATGACCTTCGGTCCGGCGTGCCCGGACCTCCATCCCCACCGCGCGTGAGGCGGCCCCCAGGTGTGGGGACCGGCCACGCGCCGAGCCCCCTTGCACACCTGATGACCGACCCCATCACCCTCGCCGGCGAGATCGCCTCGAGCACCGCCGCCTCCCACGCTCCGGAGGTGGACTCCGCCAGCCGGTACCCCGCGGAGACCCTCGACGCCATCCGCTCCTCCGGCCTCCTGGGCCTGATCAGCTCGCCTGAGGTGGGCGGCCAAGGCAGGGGCCACGCAGAGGCCGCGGGCGTGGTCGAGCGCATCGCGCGCGAGTGCGGCTCGTCCGCCATGATCACCTGCATGCACTATGCGGCCACCGTCGTGATCGAGCAGTGCGGCGACGAGGCCACACGCCGTGCCATTGCCGAGGGGCGCCACCTCACGACCCTGGCCTTCTCCGAGGCCGGCTCTCGTAGCCACTTCTGGGCCCCCCTTGGCACGGCGACCCCTGAGGGCGACCAGATCCGCCTCGACGCCCGCAAGAGCTGGGTCACCGCGGCCCGCCAGGTGGACTCCTATGTGTGGTCAAGCAAGCCGACCGCGGGCGAAGCCCCGAGCACGCTCTGGCTCGTTCCTCGCGAGACCGCCGGGCTCGAGTGCCAGGGCGAGTTCGACGCGATCGGCCTGCGTGGCAACGGCTCCGTGCCCGTGCACGCGGACGGGGCGCGGATCCCCGCCAGCAATCGCCTGGGCGAGGACGGCGCCGGCATGGACCTGATGCTGGGGACCGTCCTGCCCATGTTCAACCTGTGCATCAGCGCGGTGAATCTGGGGCTGATGGAGGGCGCTGTCCAGAAGACGATCGAGCACGTCTCCGGCAAGCGCTACGAGCACCTGGGCACCTCCCTGGCCGAGCTGCCCACGATCCGCGCCTATGTGGCGCGCATGCGCATCGCCACGGACCAGGCCCGCCTGCTGGTGGAGGACACCGGCGCGGCTCTCGCCGCCGGACGCCCGGATGCTGTCCTGCGGGTACTCGAGAGCAAGGCCGCCGTGGGGGAGACCGCGACGCAGGTCCTGGACCTCGCCATGCGGGTCTGCGGTGGCATGGCGTTCCGCAAGGAGGTCGGTGTCGAGCGCCGCTTCCGCGACGGGCGCGCGGGGACCGTCATGGCCCCCACGACCGACCAGCTGTACGACTTCATTGGAAAGGCCCTCTGCGGCCTCGACCTGTTCTGATCCAGGAGCTCCCCATGTCCCGACCCGACCGCCCCTTCACCCTCGGCGCCGTGGCCTACGACGCCAAGGTCGTCACGATCTGGGACGGCTTCCTGCGCTTCTTCGAGGACCGCGGACTGCCGTTCGACTACATCCTGTACACGAACTACGAGAGCCAGGTGGAGGCCCACTTCGCGGGGCATCTCGATGTGGCCTGGAACTCTCCGCTGGCCTGGGTGGAGACCGAGCGCGTCTGTGCCCAGCGAGGTCGCCGGGCCGAGGCGATTGCCATGCGCGACAGCGACCAGGACCTCACCTCGGTAATCCTGACGCGCGCGGGATCGGGCATCTCGACCAGCGCAGACCTGCGCGGGAAGGTCGTTGCCGTCGGCGCGGGGGACTCCCCCCAGGCGACCCTCATCCCCCTGCTCCACCTGGCGGACGAGTCCGGGCTCACCCCGCACGAGGAGTTCGAGGTCCAGCGCCACGATCTCTTGGTCGGCAAGCATGGGGACCACATCGGCGGCGAGCGGGACGCGGTCAAGGCGCTGCTCGCAGGCAAGGCGGACGCCGCGTGCATCCTGGACGCGAACCACCTGGGCTTCACCCGTGAGGGGACGCTTGCCGCCGGCCAGACCGAGGTGCTGACCCAGACCCCTGCGTTCGACCACTGCAACTTCACCGTGCTCGACGATGCTCCGGCCGAGCAGGTCGCACGCTTCAAGGAGCTGCTGCTGGCCATGTCCTACGACGACCCCGAGGTGCGGCCCCTGCTGGACCTCGAGGGCCTGAAGCAGTGGCGCGAGGGGCGCGTCAGCGGCTACGCCCAGCTGGAGCAGGCCGTGGACCGCTTCGGCTACCTGGACGCCTGGCTGGCGCGCATGGCCAGATGACGGAAGAGGCTCGGCAGCCCGCGTCCCTGGACCTTGGGGAGCTGCGCTTCGACGAGGGGGGTCACCTCCTCGTGAAGCGTGCACTCCGCGAGGTGAACCCCGGGGAGCGGCTGCTGGTGACCGGGTCCTCCACCGAGCTCGCCCTGCACCTCACCGCCTGGTGCCGCGAGCAGGGGCACGGCTTCGAGCGCGGGGTAGGACGCGGGGTCGCCGGAGTGCTGGTGCGCGGCTCCGCCGAGCTGGGACGCTGGCGCGGGGCTGAGCGGAGCGGCGGGCGCGCCGAGGTCGTGGACGAGCCGCCGGCCCACTGGGGCCTTGCAGCGCGCGGAGCCTCCGTGGAGGCCGGGGCCCCGGCGTTCGAGTTCCGGCTCAGCCGCAAGGACGAGCTGTGGGCCGACAGCCTGGAGCAGCTCTACCGCCAGGCCGCGGCCGCCCAGTGGGACCCGGACGCGGTCCTGCCCTGGGACCTCGAGTTCGAGCTCCCGGAGGAGGTCGAGGACGCCGTGGTTCAGGTGATGACCTACCTGATCGAGAACGAGAACGCGGCGCTGACGGTGCCGGCGCGCTTCCTGGGGCAGGTCCACCCCCACTTCAAGGAGGTCGTCCAGCTGCTGGCGATCCAGGTGGCCGACGAGGCGCGCCATGTGGAGGTCTTCACCCGGCGCGCGCTCCTGAAGCGGGACCAGCTCGGCCTGTCTACGGTGGGCGGCCAGGCCTCGCTGAAGACTCTCCTCGACGAGCCCGACTTCGCCCTCGCCATGTTCCTGCTCTCTGTCATGGGCGAGGGGAGCTTCCTCTCGCTGCTGTGGTTCTTGAGGGATCACGCGCCGGATGCACTCACCCGCGAGGTGGCCCGCATGACCGCCCAGGACGAGGCCCGGCATGTGGCGTTCGGGCTCGCTCACCTCGAGCGCCACGCGGCCCTCGACCCCACCCTCCAGCCGCGACTGAGGGCAGCGATCGAGCGCCGTAGCGACAGCCTGCAGCACACCTCGGGGCTGAACGAGGAGGTGTTCGACGCCCTCGTCCTCCTGGCGGCAGGCTCCTGGGAGCCGGAGGCCCTGCGCGCCGGACACGCCAAGGTCCGGCAGCTCAAGGCCGACATGGATCGCGACCGGCAGAAGCGCCTCGCACGCCTGGGCTTCACGGCGGACGATGCCGCGGCCCTCTCGGCTCTCCACACGCGCAACTTCATGTAGCGCGCTTCTGGGTGCGAGTGTGATGAGCGCGCCTCAAGGCGCAGGTCGCTGGGCGCGCCTCACGGCGCAGGTCGCTGGGCGCGCTTCACGGCGCAGGTTGATCGGCGCGCCTTACGGCGCAGGTTGATCGGCGCGCCTTACGGCGCGACGCTCACGAGGGAGACGCGGAAGGCACTCAGCCCGTGCGTTGCGGCGACGAGCGTGTCGGTCGGGGCATGGATGGCGAGGTCCATGACCGGGGCCGTCGGGAGCCCGAGCGACAGGCTGCCCCAGGTCGCCCCGCCATTCACGGAGGCCCACACGCCGAGGTCGGTCCCGACGAAGAGGACGCCGTCGCGCGAGGGGTGCTCGCGCACAACATGGACCGCAGAGCTCGGGAGCCCGCTCCCAAGCGCTCGCCAGGTGGCGCCGAAGTCATCGGAGCAGAGGACATGGGCCGTGCCCTGGCCATCGCTCAGGCACACGAGGACCCTCTCGGGGTCATGGGGTGAGAGCGCGACCTTCTCGACGCCGGCCCGCGGGAGGCCGTCGCCCGCCGCGCTCCAGGTCGCCCCGCCGTCCGCCGTCAGGCGCAGCTCGCCCCGCCCCCAGCCCGCGGCCAGGCGGCCGGCCTCCAGCGGCGACTCGCAGAGCGTCGTGATCGAGCCCCGCTGCGCCAGGTCGGGGCTGATCGCCTCCCACGAGTCCCCGCGGTCCTTCGAGCGCAGGACGCGCTGGCCCGCGCAGAGCAGGACCCCCTCCTGGTGCGCAGAGGCCATCAGGGGCGTATTCCAGGCGAAGCGCAGGGGCGCCTCCCCCTCCCCGGGCTGCGGCGTGATGCGCCGACCGGAGCCACGCCCCCAACGCAGCGGCGCGCCGGGCGCCTTGCGGCGCATGTCCCCGTTCTGGTGCTCGTAGTAGACCGTGCCGTCCCCGGTGGGATCGGGGAAGGTCGCGAAGCCGTCGCCCCCGTCCCACGGGTCGAGATAGACATACTCCCAGGCGTCGCTGCGCAGGCGCTCGAGCCCCGCCCCGAGCGGCGCCGAGAGAGACGCGTTGTCCTGAGTCCCGCCCCAGACGCGGGGCTCGTCGGCTCCGTCCACGAGGACCGTGTAGAACTCGGCGATGGGCAGGTTGTTCAGATGCAGCCAGGTGCGAGCCCGATCCATGGACAGGTAGAGGCCCCCGTCCGTGCCGAGGAGGATGCGCTCCGGGTTCGCCGGGTCGATCCAGAGCTCGTGCATGTCCAGGTGCATGCCCTCGCCGGGGTGCTCCAGCAGGCGGAACACATCCTCTCCCCCGCGCGCAAAGGTCTGGCCGCCGTCCCGTGAGACCATCAGGCGCAGGCCGCACACGAACACGGTGTCGGCGTCGTCAGGGGCCACGCGCACATCGCAGAAGTCCCAGCCCACATAGGTGTCGACATACTCGGCAGAGGTGCGCCGCCAGGTGTCACCACCGTCGTCACTCCGGAAGAGGGCGCCGCCGACGTCGTAGCGGCCCTCTCCCGGGGGCGAGTGATCCACGATCAGCGCGTACACCACCCCGGGGGCCGAGGCCGCCGCAGCGAGCGCCACGCGCCCCACCTCCTTGCCCACGAGCAGCCCCCCCTCCAGGCGCTCCCAGGTGAGGCCATTGTCGAGGCTGCGGAACACGCCCCCCTCGCCGGCGCGCCGCCGATCCCAGCCCGACGCCCAGAGGCGGTTGGGCTCGTGAGGGTCCCGCACGAGGTCGACGATGCCGACATGCTCCCCAGGAGCCAGGGTCTGCTCCCAGGTCTCTCCACCGTCCCGACTCACATGGACGCCGCGCCCGCGATACGCGCCGGTCCGCGGCCCGATCACGGCCGCGTGAATGAGATTCGAGTCACGCGGATCCACGAGCACGGTGCCGATCCGCGCGCTTTCCGCCAGGCCGCGGTGCTCCCAGGTCGCCCCGCCGTCCCGGGAGCGGTAGACGCCGACCCCGTCCCAGGAGACCCCGCCCAGGTGCGCCTCGCCGGTGCCCACCCACACGGTCTCGGGAGCGCTCGGGTCCACGGTCACATCCCCGATGGAGCAGGTCGCCTCGTGCGCGAAGACATGCTCCCAGGAGAGGCCGCCGTCGACAGACTTGAACACGCCCCCGGTCCCAACGCCTGCGTAGATCGTGCCCGGCTCCCCGACGGGCGAGTCCACGGCCTCGATGCGGCCGCCGCAGTTCTTGGGCCCCATGGCCTCCCAGGCAGCCTCGGGCCAGGGCGTCGCCGCCGTGGCCTGCCGATGCTCTGCCCAGGCGGCCAGCCGATGCTCTGCCCAGGCGGCCAGCTCACGCTCCCCGCGGGTCAGGGCGGGGTCCCCCGCGATCAGATGAGGCTGTGCGTGGAGGAGCAGGTGGAGGGCCAGAGGCAGCATCCAGGCATTCTAGTCCCGCCTGCGCACGGCCCCGTCACCGCCCGCCGTCGGGCTGCTCGCGAATGCGCGAGAGGAGGGCACGCATCGCCTCGAGTCGCTCGGGCTCGTCGGGAGCGAGGTCCGATAGCTCGCCGGGATCCGCGCTGAGGTCGAAGAGGGCGCCGTGCTCTCCTGCCGTGAACGACCCCCATGGCCCAAGCCCCACGCGGGTGTTCCCCGGCGGCACGAGCTTCCAGGAGCCCTGACGCAGGGCCAGGTCGCCGGCCTCGTGGACGAGGTGCGGACGGCCGATCGGGTCCACCCCCAGCAGGGCGTCGAGGGCGTCCCGCGAGTCGGGGCAGGCACCCGCGGGAAGGTCCACGCCCGCCGCGCGTGCGAGGGTGGCTGCCAGGTCGATCTGTCCGAACAGGGCCTCGGAGACGGTTCCCGGCGCAACGGGGCCGGTCCAGCGCACGAGGAAGGGCGTGCGCGTCCCCCCCTCGAAGCGCGAGTACTTGCCCGCGCGGAAGGGACCGTTCGGATCGTGCTCACCGAGCAGCTCGTTGGCGTCGTCACGGTAGCCATCGTCGAGGACGGGACCGTTGTCCGAGGCGAAGAGCACCAGGGTCTCCTCGTTCAGGCCCTTCGCGTCCAGGAAGGCAAGCAGCTCCCCCACGCACCAGTCGGCCTGGACCATCGCATCCCCGCGTGGCCCCTGGCCGCTGGCTCCCTCGAAGCGCGAGTGCGGCAGGCGCGGCACATGGATGTCGTGGGTCGAGAACATCAGGAACCAGGGCTTGCGGAGGCCTTCGTCGCGCGTCTGGCCCGCGGCGGCCCCGAGGAACTCGAGCGCCTGGCGCGTGAACACATCGGCCATGTCCTCGTCCACCCAGCGCGCCGCCTCGCCGCCGGTCATCCAGCCAATGCGCGAGACGCCGTTGACGATGGTGCTGTTGTGGCCGTGGGACCAGTCCTGGCGCAGGGTGTCCCGCGCCTCCTTCCCGCTCGGCGAGGAGTCGATGCGCTTGCGGTAGCTCACCTCGATCGGATCATCGGGGTCGAGCCCCACGACGCGGCCGTCCTCGAAGTACACGCAGGGCACCCGGTCGCCCGTCGCCGGCATCAGGAAGTGGTGGTCGAAGCCCAGGTCCGCGGGGTTCGGCCGGACCTCCTGGTTCCAGTCGTTGCCCCCCTCGCCCAGACCCAGGTGCCACTTGCCAACGATGCCCGTGGTGTAGCCAGCGGTCTTGAGCAGGTCGGCCATGGTGACCGTGTCCGGATCGATCACGAGCCCCGCGTCGCCCGATGCGATGCCCGTCCCCTTCTTGCGAAAGGCGTACTGGCCCGTGAGCAGGGCATAGCGCGAGGGCGTGCAGGTCGCTGCGCTGCAGTGGGCGTCGGTGAATCTCAGCCCCTCAGCCGCGAGCCGGTCGATGTTCGGGGTCGGGGTCCGCGAGCCCTCGTAGCAGCCCACATCCCCAAAGCCCACATCGTCGGTGTAGATCAGGAGGACATTCGGTGGAGCTGCAGCAGTAGGGGCCATGCCTTCGTCGCCTGCCGCACGGCAGGCGGCCAAGCCGCTGAGGAGGAATGCAGCCGCCCGCATGAGAGAGCGGCCGCGGGGATCGAGGCTCCACATACCCCGAGCCTAGCCGAGGCGGGCACGCGCCGCGCAGGCTCAGTCCACGAGCCGCAGGCGCGCCAGGTAGATGGCGGACTTGCCCTCGTGGCTCGAGTAGTACGAGACCAGCAGCTCCGAGCCCTGGAGGACCATCCCCGGATAGCTCGTGTCGCCGCCCGAGGGGAGCACCACCAGCTCGGTCCAGTTGCCCGCGAGGTCCACCTCGCCCAGGACGGTCCGCTTGCGCCAGCCGCCCTCCCCCTCGGAGCGACGGCCGGCGGCGAGCATCCGCCCATCGTCGAGCACGAGCAGCTCAGGCCCTCCGAGCGACAGCGGCAGCTCCTCCCAGGTCCACTCCGTGAAGGGCGGCGGGGCGGAGCCGATCATGGCGTTGCCCTCGCGACGCACCAGCGCCGCCAGGGACCCGTCGGGGAGCGCGCGCAGGGTGGCCTCGCTCGGCCGCCGGTCGAGGTCCCAGGTCGCCACCGCGCGGGCCTCCACGCCGTCCTCGGTCGCGACCAGGTGCTGCCGCCAGACCTCGCCCTCGGGCTGGTAGACCACGCCGTAGGCCGTCGAGCCGATCCAGGTCAGGCGCCAGAGCCAGTCCACGGGGCCCGCGATCTTGGAGTCGATCCGGATGTCCGTCAGCTCCAGGTCCGCATCGGCCCCGGGCCTCCAGCGCGCGACCTTCGAGGTGCGGCCGAGGAGCTCCGTCCCCTCGTAGCGCGAGGCGCCCATCAGCACGAGCAGGTCGCCCTCCGGGGTCACGCTGACCTTCGGGTCCCGCAGGTCCAGCCCCTCCTCCCTCAAGAGGGCGCGGCTGCGCCAGGTCGCGCCATCGGGCGAGCTCAGGACGCGGATGGTGCCGCCCGCCCCGCCGACATGGCTCTCCCCCTCCCGGAAGGTCAAGACGAGCTGGCCTCGGTACGCGACGAGATCGGTGAAGGCCTGGTGGGCCGCCGCGTCCCAGACGCGGCTCACCCCCTCCAGCTCGAGTGACACCGGGCCAGGCTCCGCCCCTGGCCAGGCGTCCAGCCAAGGCGCCTTGGAACCGACCCAGGCCAGGAGCTGCTGCCGCTCCTCCGCGGTCAGGGGCTCGGCGTCGCGCGGCGGCATGCGCTCCTCGGGATTGCCGCCCTGCCCCAGCCGAGAGAACAGCTCGCTCGCGATGATCCCGGCATCAGCCGCGCGGCTCGCAATCAGCCAGCCCCTGTCCGAGCGCTGGTCGTAGGACGCGGGCAGGTCGAGGCGCAGGCCGGCCCGCGGAGGGTCGGCATCCGGGCCGTGACAGCCGAAGCACTTCGCCTCGAGGATGGCGTAGACGCCGAGGTGCTCGGGCGGCTCCGCCGGCCTGGGGTGGTCCTGGAAGAACTGCACGGCGAGGCGGGCGTGGTCGGGGCTGTGACGGTGCCCACCTCCGTGACGGAAGAGCAGCACATCCGCGCCTCTCGCCGCGGGGTAGCAGACGACGCGAGCGTCCCGAGCCCACGGCTCGCCCTCACCGCACTCGCGAGCGCCCTTCAAGGCCTCGAGGGAGGCCTCCTGCCAGCGCCAGCGCACGAGCTCGTCGTCCGGGGAGCCCGCGTGCAGCACCGGGACGGCCTTGGCCGCGTCGGGCGCGAGCTTGCGTCCCTTGGCACTCGCCGAAGGAGACACGGAGGCAAGCAGCGCGGCGCGCTCGTCGAGCAGGAGGTAGGTGAAGCCCCCGCCGTTCGAGTGCCCGGTGACATGCACGCGGTCCTCATCCACCGAGACCTCCGCTCGCGCCCGCTCCAGCAGGGCATCGAACAGCGCCAGGTCACGGTCCCCCTGCACGCCCGCGCTGCTCTGCCAACCCGGGAGCTTTCCCTCCGGATCGGTCAGCTTCCCGGGCGTGGGCAGCCCCTGGGGATAGACGACCAGCGCCTCAGGCCACTCGCGGTGGAGTGCGAACCTGCGCGCGAAGCCCGCTGCGCGACCGCCGTGACCGTGGAAGGCCAGGACCACGGGCACCTGCGCGGCCTCCGGATCCCGAGCGCCCTCGGGCACATGCACGAGGGCGACCCGCTCCACCCCGCCGACCTCGAGACGCCAGGTCTCGAGGGCCTGCGCCCGGGCTGCAGAGCCAAGGACCGTGCCCATCAGGAGCAGGAGCAGAGCGCGCGCCATGGCTCGATCCAACCATGCCGGGTCGCGCACGTTGCGCGCGAAGCCCGAGATTCTTCCCGCTCAGTCCTTCGCTGCGAGCTCAAGGAGCCGCAGCTTCATCAACGGACCCGCGGGCTTGTCCCCGTGAAGCGTGATGCGGTGCGGGCCCGGCGAGAGGAGGGCACGGCCCGCGGGCACCCTGGCGTACTCCGTCCAGGAGCCCGTGCTGGCCAGGTGGACACGGGCCGCGGGCACGCCGTCCACGCGCACCTCGGCGGTCCAGCCGGCCTCGCTCGGATCGCACGCGTAGGTCAGGAAGAGCAATCGCTCGCCCGCCTCCGGGACCTGGACGGCCCACTCGGCGTGGGCGCGCGGGGAGCGCCAGTAGCCGAGGCAGTCCTGGTCCGCCTCGTAGCGCAGGCTCGGACCGCGCACGGCCGCGGTCCGGGCGTGGAGCGTGAACGCGCCGTCGCGCTCCTCGACCGGCTCGAGCCGTCCGGCGCCGAGCCGCATGAGAGCCTCCAGCTCGTCCCAGTGCTCTGCGTGCACGGCCCGAGGGTCACAGTCGTGCTCGGCGCAGAGCGAGGCCGCGAGCCCGACGATCTCGCCCATGGCGCCCGTGGTCTTCATCACGCGCACGGCGCCCAGCGCCTCGTGGGTCACGCTGATGTCGCGCCCCGCCATGAAGAGGTTCGGAACATTGCGGCTGTAGAGGCAGCGGTAGGGCACCCAGTAGGGGCCGTCATACTCGTAGCCCTTGCCCCGCGTGTAGTCGGCGATGAAGGCGTCGTCCCCGTGCCCCTCCGCATAGCGCGTGTCCGGGTGGTGGGTGTCGATCCCCCAGGTGCAGGGGAAGCAGCCGTCCTCCCAGTCACGCCCGTCCCGCAGGTCCTCGGCCGTGAGGATCACATCCCCCATCAGCCGCCGCGACTCGCGCTTGCCCGCGATGTAGGCGACCCAGTTCAGCCGGTAGGCGGGGTAGCGCCCCTCGACATTCTTGATCGCGTCCCAGGCCCCGTACATGGCGCGGAAGTTCTGGTCCCGGATGCGCTCCATGTCGGCGATGGGGTCGCGATCGAAGCCGTTCTCCCAGTACCAGTTCCCGATCGAGATGGGACCGTTCGAGCGCTCGGGCGTCTTGGACCCCCAGTCACGCCCGGGGAACGGCTTGTCGTCGAGGTCCACGGCCCAGGGCGTGCGCGGGAACGCGGCGTCCTCCACGGCCTGGGCCAGCTCCGACGACAGGGGGTCCAGGTCGTCACAGAGGCACTGGATGTTCCAGAGGTTGCTGGCCCCCATGTGCCCCTCGTCGGTCTGCTCGAAGTCGGCCCCGGCGAGGAAGCCCAGGGACGCGTCGCCCGTGCTGTCGAGGAACCAGCGCCCGCGCAGGCGGACCCGCTCCCCCGTGCGCACATCCTCGGCGACGATCGCGGCGAGGCGCTCGCCGTCGAGCTCGACGCCGTTCATGCGCCGCTCCAGGAAGAGCGTCAGGTTCTCCTCGGCCCGCACCACGCGGAGCTTGCGGTCGTCGTCGAAGACATGGGCCCCCTGAGCGTTCTTCGAGTCGCCCCTGCGCTCGGGCACGAGCTCCATCACCACATCGCCAATGCGCGGGAAGGGCTCCTGGTTCACATGCCCCTCGGGCCAGACGCGCACCTCAGAGCTCGAGTTCCCTCCGAGCACGGGTCGGTCCTGGACAAGCGCCACCGACAGGCCCTGGCGAGCTGCGGTGACGGCCGCCGCGGTCCCCGCCATGCCCCCTCCCACGACGACGAGGTCGAACGCGCCGCCGTCCAGCGGCTCCGCAGACAGCCCGCGCACCTTGCGGCGCCAGGGAGTGAGCTGAGCCAGCTCGGCAGGCGGACGGAAGTCGAGATCGCGCGCCAGCAGCACCGCATCACAGCGTCCCTCGAAGCCCGTGAGGTCGTGCAGGGCGAGGGCGTGCCGACCCGCAGGGACCTCGACCACGCCGCCGTCCTGCCAGTGCCAGGCCGCGCCCTCGGTCCCGAACTCGGGGCCCACGGGCGCGCCATCCAGCAGGACGCGGAAGCGACCGGGTGCGCCCGCCACGCCCCAGGGGGCGACCCAGTCACGCGTGCGGACCCAGAGCCGCCAGGCCCCTCCCTCCGCGAGCTCGAGCGTAGTGGTCGCGCCGGCAACTGGAATGCCCATCCCGTGCGCGAGCAGGTAGGGCGACCCCATGAGATCCATGAACTGCTGATCGAGGACCCAGCCGCCGAGGTCCTCGAAGCCCTCGGCCTCGAGGAGCACGAGCTCCTGGACCTGCGGCCGCGGCGCGAGGAGGGTGCAGGAGGCGAGGAGCCCCGTCAGAGCAGCCGCGATGCCGAACGAGCGCATGGGCTCACCATACCGCCTCGCTCCCCGAAGACCTGATCGGCCCGCGGAAGGGCGAGGGGCGCCTGCTCAGCGCGTCTCGCGCAGCGGTGCGTGGCTGCCCAGGAGCCGCGTTCCATCGGGCAGCTCGAGCTCGACCCACCACGCCACCTCGGCGGACAGGGGATCCGGAGCCAGAGCATGGAGGTCGTAGTCGTCGTGGCTCGGCGCGTAGGCGCCCAGCCCGATGTAGGACTGGGTCCGCTCCGCGCTCCCGAGCCAGCCGCGGACCACGGTCTCGCCGCCGTCGCTGTAGGGCAGCTTCACCACGAGCCCGGCCTCGGCCCCGGCAGTGAGCGGACCGTGGGCCTGGGCGAGCTGCACGGCGTGCGGGCCGAGCTGCAGCGTCCCGAGGTCCACCTCATCGTGCGCATGGTCATGGTCCTCTCCGCTGCCTCCCGCCGCGGCATCGGCTGACGGAGCGGCTGACGGAGCGCCTGGAGCCGAGGCACCGGAGCCGGGCGCCACGGTCTCGGGCGAGGGCTGGCAGGCCAAGAGCCCGGTGACAGCGCAGGCGAAGGTGAGCAGGCGGGGAAGCACGGCGGAGGGGCTCATGAGGGACTCGGGGGAGAGACACGCAGGCTGCCCGCGTGGAGCATGGCGTAGCCCGCAGGGACGAGGACGAGGTTCAGGAGGGTGGAGCTCAAGAGCCCCCCCATCATCACCACGGAGAGCGGCGCCAGGATCTCGTTGCCGGGACGGTCGCCCTCCAGCACGATCGGGAGCAGCGCAAAGGCCGCGGTCAGGGCGGTCATCAGGATCGGCACCAGGCGCTCGAGGGAGCCGCGCTGGATCGCCTCCGCGACGGAGCAGCCCTCCACCTCGATCAGGTGCCTGTAGTGGTTCACCAGCAGGATCCCGTTGCGCACCGCGATGCCGAACAGGGTGATGAACCCCACCAGGGAGGCGATCGACAGGACGGGCGCAGTGAAGCTGCCTCCCGTCAGCAGGGGCGTCAGCGCCTGCATCGCATTGGGCGACTCGGCGAGAAACACCGCAACGATGCCCCCGATCAGAGCCAGGGGCAGGTTCACGAGCACCAGCAGCGCCACGCGCGCCGAGCCGATGGCGACCTGGAGCAGTACGAACATCAGGACCAGGACGACGGCCGAGGCGGTGCCGATTGCCCGCAGGGCCGACTGCTGCGCCTCGAACTGCCCCCCGTAGTGCACTCGGTAGCCGGCGGCGCGCACGATCGGGTCCACCCGTTCGCGCACCTGCTCGACGAGGTGTCCGAGGTTCGCCCCCTCTGCGAGGTTGAGCGAGACCACCGCCTTGCGCTGGGAGTCCTCACGCGTGATCAGGTTCGACGCGAGCTCGGGGCCGAAGGAGGCCACCTCTCGTAGCCGCACCCGAGCCCCGCCCGCGCCCTGAAGGACGAGCTCGCCCAGGTCCTCCACGCTGTCGCGCTCGTCCGAGGCGAGGCGGACGGCGAGGCCATACCTGCGCAGGCCATCATGGACCTCCGCCACCTGCGCGCCGTGCACGGCGTCCCGAACCTGCTCCGCCGCGGCCCGCGGCGTCAGCCCGTGGGCGGCCAGGAGGTCCGAGCGGAACTGCACGGGAAGCGACTGGACCATGACCTCCCGGTTGGCCGTGAACTCCCGCGCTCCGGGCAGGTCCTCGAGGGCGGCCTCCAGCTCCTGAGCCACCGCCCGCAGCCCGTCCAGGTCGTCCCCGTAGACGCTGATCGCGATGGCAGCCGGCGTCCCCAAGAGGATGTGACTCAGGCGGTGCTCGATGGGCTGGCCGACATTGGTGGTGATGCCCGGGACCTGCTCGAGGAGCTCGCGCACACGCCGGCGCACCTCATCCCGGGGCGTCCCCGGGACGAGAGTCACCTCCAGCTCGGAGTTGCTCACGGGCTCCGCGTGCTCGTCACGCTCCGCGCGGCCCGTGCGCCGCGTGACGCTGCGCACGCCCTCGACCGCGAGGAGCCGCTGCTCCACGGCGGCAGCCAGGCGGTCGCTCGCCCGCAGGGAGGTCCCTGGCGGCGCGAAGACCCCCACCGTGAAGGTGCCCTCGTTGAACTCCGGGAGGAACGAGCTCCCGAAGGTGGAGCCCAGGGCAACGGCGAGCCCCGTGGCCACGACCGCGCCGGCGAGGACGAGCGCTCGCCAGCGCACGGCGGCCCGGAGGGCCGGCGCGTAGAGGGCCTTGAGGGCGCGCACGACCACGCCCTCGCGCTCGTCACCCCTCGCCAGCCCGCGCGTGAGCAGCAGCCGGCAGAGCGCCGGCGTGACCGTCAGGGCCACCAGGAGCGAGGCGCCCAGGGAGACCACGAAGGCTACGCCCAGGGGCCGGAAGAAGCGCCCCTCGATCCCCCCGAGGAACATGAGAGGCAGGAACACCAAGGCGATGATCACGGTGGCGAACACCATCGCGGGGCGGATCTCGTTGCTGGCCTCGAAGATGACCTCGCGCGCTGGGCGGCGCTGCCCCTCGGGAAGGAGACCGTTCTCGCGCAGGCGCCGAAACACATTCTCGACATCGATGATCGCATCGTCGACGAGGCTTCCCACGGCGATGGCGAGGCCCCCGAGGGTCATCACATTGATCGTCTCGCCCAGGGCGTCCAGGGCCAGCAGGCCCGCGGCGAGAGAGAGCGGCAGGGCCGTCAGCGTGACCAGGGTCGTGCGGGCGTTGAGCAGGAACAGGGCCAGGATCACCGTCACGATCAGGGCCGCGTCGCGAAGGGCGCTGACCACATTCTGGACCGCGAGGCCGATGAAGTCCGCCTGGCGGAAGGCCTGGCGGTTCACGCGGAGGCCGACGGGTAGCGAGGGCTCCAGGCCGTCCAGCAGGGCATCCACCTCACGGGTGATCGCCAGGGTGTTGGTACCGGGAGCCTTCTGGACCGTGAGCACCACCGCGGGCAGCCCACCGTCGGCGCCGGTCCCCCGGCGGGGCGCCGCAGCCAGGCGCACCTCGGCCACCTGACCAAGGGTGATGGGCGTGCCCTCGTGCAGCTTGACGAGGGGCCCAGAGATGTCCTCCAGCGAGCGCACGCGCCCGCTCTGCCGTACCGGCAGCTCGAAGTGTCCGACATCCGGCAGGTAGCCCGCGCTCAGGCTGCTGTGCGAGGACTGGGCGGCACTGGCCACCTCCTGCAGCGTCAGGCCGTAGGAGCTCAGCGTCTCCTGCCGTACGACGACCTGGTACTCCGGAAGCTCCCCGCCGATCACCGCGACCTGCGCGATGCCGGGCACCGCCAGCACGCGGTTGCGCAGGTCGAACTCGGCGTAGGAGCGCAGCTCGAGCGGAGAGAGCTCCCCGCCTGGGGAGGAGACCGCGAGGAGCATGATCTCCCCGGTGATGGAGGTGATCGGCGTCATCTCCGCATGGGTCCCCTCGGGCAGGACCTCGCGGGCTGCGTCCAGGCGCTCGGAGACCAGCTGGCGCGCGCGGTAGATGTCCTGGCCCCACGCGAACTCGACATAGGCGATCGAGAGCCCGATGGCGGAGGAGGTGCGCACACGCCGCACGCCGGGGACCCCGTTGACCGCCGTCTCGATCGGGAAGGTCACATACTGCTCGACCTCGTCGGCGGCGAGGCCGGGAGCCTCGGCCATGACCACGACGGTCGGGGCGTTGAGCTCGGGGAACACATCCACCGGCATAGTGCCGAGGCGCACGGCAGCCAGGCCGAGCAGGGTCCCCGCGAGGACCAGCACCAGGGCGGCATGGTCCAGGGACAGGCGGATCAGATGCTTCAGCACGGCAGGCTCCTAGTGATCCTCGTGAAACGAGCCGTCAGCGTGGAAGTGGCCCCCGGGCTGGGGACCGCCGCCCTGCTGGGTTGCGAGCTTGAGCTCGTAGACGCCGTCCAGGACGACCTCGTCCCCAGGACCCACGCCGCTCTCGAGGACGACCCAGGAGCCGTCCGTCGCGCCGAGGTCCGCCTCCACGCGTAGCACTCGGTCCGGACTCCCCGGATCCCGGCGGAAGAGGACCTGGGTCAGCCCGTCCTGCACCACGGCGCGCGCCGGCACGGCGAACCGGCGCTCCCCCTCGCCGCGCAGGACGATCTCCAGGAAGGCCGTGACCCCCGGGCGGGCCCAGGCGGCGAGCTCCGTCGGCTCTCCGAGGACCTCGATCGTGCGCTCCGAAGGGTGGGCCTCGAGCCCGAGGGACAGGGACGCGTCGAGAGGCGGAACGGCCCCGGAGGCAGGAACGATTCGCACGGAGCGGGGCTCGAGCAGCTCCTCCAGGTCGGCCTGCAGCGCCAGCGCCCGGAAGCGAAGGCGCGTCAGATCCACGGTGCGCACGACCGGTGAGGCTGCCTCGAGAAAGGCGCCGCTGGGCACGGCGAGGTGCTCGACTCGCCCCGGCTCGTCGGCCTGCACCTCGATCCAGTCCATGGTCATATAGCGCGGGCGCAGCTCGCCCCCGTGCCCCACCGGCTCCAGCAGGTCCTCCTCCGTGAGCCCGGCCGCCGCCGCCGCGCGGTGCAGCGCGTGCTCCCAGGTCGCAGTGGCATTGAGGAGCCGCGCCTGCGCGACCTCGAGCTCCGCCCGGAGGCGCGGCAGGGAGGCCTCGAGGCCGTGGGCCAGCTGCTCGAGGTCCGCGGGACGCTGGCCGAGCTCAGCGAGCGAGGCCTGGCGCGCACGCAGCCCTTCGAGCTGCACACGCGCCTCCGTGATCCGAGCGTCCGCCAGCGCGATCTCCGCGTCCGCCGTTCGGCGGGCCTGCTCTCCAGTGAGGATCTCGTGCAAGAGCTCGGGCCAGGTCGGCGACTGGAAGCGGTAGAGCGGTGTCCCTGGCTCAACCGTCTGGTACTCCGCCACGAGCAGCTCGATCCGTCCGCGCAGAGGGGTCCTGTACTCGCGTCGCGCGCGCGAAGGGAGCTCGAACGAGCCCGGGATGCGGAGGGTGTCCTCGACGGTGCGCACCTCGACAGGCGCAAAGGTCATCCCGAGGTTGTGGCGGACCTGGGGAGGAACGGCGACGACGCCCCAGGGGAGTGTGTCCTCCTCCTCGGAGCTGATCGGAGTCTCCTCGGCTTCCCCGGTCGGACCATGGTGTGGTCTCCGTGATCGTGACCATGATCGAGCCCTCCCGGCCCACAGGCGGTGAGCGCGGCGAGGGTCAGCAGGAGGGTGCGGTGCTTGGTGCTCATCGTTCGTTCTCCTCGTGTTGCGTGCGGGGCTCCGGCCCCATGGCCCATGTGAGGTGGGCCTCCTCGTGGGCTTGCCTGCGCGAGGCGGCAACGCGCGCGAGGCGCGCCTGCCGCCCTCGCTCGACGCACTCGAGCAGCGCCACGCTCGAGAGCTCCCCAAGGCCTGCCAGCCTGGTGGCCTCGACCAGCTGCCGCTCGGCGGCGGGGAGCAGGCCAGTCGCGAGCATCTCGTGCTGGCCCAGCAGGCCCTGGAGCTCGGCACGCCGCGAGGCGCGCTCGACCTCGAGGGCCTCTCGCTCGACCTCAAGCTCGGTCCGCGCGCGATCCCTCGCCGCGCGCGCCTGCGCGATGCCCAGCTGGTTGCCGTTGAAGAGGGGCAGCGTCCAGCCCAGGGTGAGTCCCCAGCGCAGCTGGCCCCCGTCCGACTCGAACATGGGCCCCACAAGGGGATCCGTGAGCTGACGCGCCAGGGCCAGGCGCAGGCCCTGCTCCGCCTCCTCGTACCGAGCCTCGAGGTGCTGGAGGCGCGGGTGTCCCCGCTCGTCGACGGTCTCGAAGACGGGCGGTGCCATTCGAGCCGTGAGGTCGAGGGGCACAAGCTCCACCGCGGCGCTGGGGTGCAGCCCAAGCTCACCCAGCAGCCGCAGCCGCGCGCCCTCACAGGCGCCGCGCAGGGCGGCGAGGTCCGCAGCGGCCTCGGCCAGCACCAGCTGGAAGAGGGCGGCCTCAGGTGCGGAGAGCTCGCCACGGTCGAGGAGGCCGTCGGCGCTCGCACTCAGGCCTGCAAGCTGCGTGACGAGTTCACCCTCTACGGCGAGCTCGGCAGCGCACGCGGACCACTCGACCCAGGCGATGCGCACCTCGCGCTGGACCCGCCACTCTGCCTCGAGCACTGCGGCCAGCGCCGCTCGCTGGGCCGCGGAGGCACGGCCGCGTGCCGCCTCCAGCTGGCCCGTTAGGGGCAGGCTGAACGCCAGGTTCGGGGTCAGGACCCAGGGGTCCTCGACAGGCCCACGGATGCGCAGCAGGTTCGACTGGAGCTACGGATCCAAGGGTGCGCCCGAGGCCTCGAGGACCCCCACGGCTCCCTCCAGCTCCTGGCGCGCGCGCCGAAGGTCGGGGTGGTGAACCAGAGCGACGAGCAGCCCCTCGGACAGGTCCAGGCCGTCGGCGAGCTCGAGCTGCGTGGCGCTGCCTTGGGTGACCGTGGCTCCGCCGGAAGTGCTCGGCCCGCCGTGCACGAGCTCACCGCCAGGCCGGACGGCAGCGACCGTCCGCAGCCGGGCGGACCACTCCTCGCGGTGGGCTTCCGGGATGAGCGGGGCCGGCTTGTGGAGCTGGCAGGATCCGAGGGTCGCGAGGGCGAGCGCCGCAAGCGAGCGTCGTGCGCGGAGAGCCGTGGCAACACGGCGGACGAAGAGAGGATGCAAGTCGGGGACGGGGTCTCGAGCTGAACGGAGCGCTGCACACACGCAGCGACCTCACGCCTCCCCTGGGGAGGCGCACGCGGTTCAGGCGAGACGGGGCGGCGCCCTTGCGGGCTGGCGGCCGAGCTCCGGCGGGGGCCGCGGATCGTCCTCGAGGACGGAGTTCGCCCACGCCACCCGTGAACTCTTGAGGCGCCCCTGAATGCGCTCGAGAACGAGGCCCAAGATCAGCGGCTGGAGCACATCAGTCCCCGGCTCGGCCAGAGAGAGCAGGTGATCCTCCAGGGCGTGGGGCTCGTGGCTCTCCGGCTCGTGGCCCTCTTCGCAAGCACTCGCACCGGCGGAGCCATCGTGTCCGTGATCGTGCTCGTGATCATGAGGGCGGCGCGCGCCGGCCAGCTCATGGTCTCCCCCATGCGCGTGCGGACCGTGGCCCCCCACCAGGGGAAGCCCGAGGTGCCCATGGGAGGCCAGGTGCAGCGGCACGGCAGTCCACTGCAGCAGCAGCGCCAGCGCCACCAGCGCAAGGCGCAGGCGGCGGCTGGCGGGAGAAGGGCTGCTGCGCACGATCATTGCGACGGGCCACGCCGTGGCCCACGCGGCCGAGGATAGCCACGCGGGGCCCGCGGGCGATCGACCGTTCTCCCCCGAATCCGCGAGGCCGGAGTTCGAGGTCTGCCCTGGAACCGCTCCGGACCGCGTGGAATCCTGAGCGGACAACCATGCGGCGCACCCTGATCCTCCTCACGGCCCTTGTCGGCCTGTCCCTGCTGCTGCGGGCGCCAGGCGAGGACGGCGAACTGGCCCCCCTCCAGGCCCAGCCGGGCGCTGCGAGCGCCCCCACTGCCGAGGAGGCACGGCTCGCGCCAGGGGACCTGCCCGACAACGCCCGTGAGAGCGCTCCCCATGATCGCCGCATCGGCTGGCTGGTGCGCGTGGTCGAGGTCGACGGGAGGCCGGCGCCGGGCGCGACGGTCCTGACCACCTTCGTTGCAGGCCGTCTCCGGAAGCGAGTCGTGTACACGATGGGAGAGGGCGTCCTCACCGACGCCGAGGGAGAGGCCTTCGTCCCCCGCCCCGAGGACGGCCTGCCCGCGGAGCTGCTCGAGGACCTCGCCGCGGGGAGCGCGACCCCGCGGCTCGCCCTCGCGGGGATGGTGACCGAGGACTCTGCCGCCGGGAGCTTTGCGGATGTGGATCACGAGGTCGCCGCACCGCCGGTGCGCGTCACGCTGGTCCGCCCCGCAACGGGCACAGTCGTGGTCACGGTCCGCTCTCCGAGCGGACCGCTACTCCCTGGCCTGACCCTCGACCTCGTCCCCCAGCGAAGGCCCCGCACGCTGGTCGCCTCCCTTGATGCCGAGGTCTCCCCTGGTTCGCTCGAGGACGCCGCACGGTTCGACGGCATCGGCCTCGGCCTTGAGCTCAAGGCCTACCTGCGCGCGCCCTGGAGCCTCAGCCCGCTCGCTCAGGTGAGCCTGAGCGGGCCAAGCGCGCCGGGAGAGGTCGTCGAGGTGGACCTCGTCCTGGAGGAGCTCCCGATGGGCGTGCACCTCACGGGTCGCGCGTTCGGCCTGGCGGGAGGGCCGCTCCGCATCGTGGCTCTCACCCCCCCGCAGACTGGAGCGAGTGAGACCATCCGCCCCAGGGATCCCGTCGTCGTGGCCACCCTCGATGTGAAGGAGGGCGAGCTCTTCCGGGTCTACGCTCCCTGGCTGAAGAATCCACCCGGGCGCGTGTTCCGCTCGCTGCAGCGCATCGAGGCGGTCAACGCGCCAGAACACGCCTGGCAGGGAGTCCTCGAGATCCAGCCGGGCCAGGAGGTCGTGGACCTTGGGGCCCTGCACCTCGCAGACCCGGCCGTCGTGGTCGCCGGCGCGGTCGTGGACGCAGCCGGGGACGGAGTGTCCGTGGACATGGAGGTCGAGCTGCGCCTCAGCGACGACCGCGAGGTCAGCTGGCGCAGCATCACCACGCAGCTGCGCAGCAATGCGGATGGGAGCTTCCGGGTGCTGGGTGACTACCCGGCGGGCGAGGTGTGGATTCGCATCGAATCGGAGACCTGGATGGACCTCCGCGGCCCCGGCAGCATCTCGACGGTCCCGAGCGGGACCCGGGACGCCACGCTGGAGGTCTCTCGCCCCGGCTCCGTCCTGCTGGACACCACTCGCTTGCCCGCAGAGTCGCTCCAGCACTTCAACCTCGTGGTGACTCGCTCGGACCTTGAGGGTGAGGAGGCCAAGCGCAGCACGCAGCGGCACTCCCTGAGTCGCTCCGGGGTGCAGGAGGTGGAGGGACTCGTCTGCGGCCCGACGCGGGTGGCACTGGAGGTCCGCGGGGTGGGCCCGGTCGCGACCTGGGAGTTCGTCCTCCGGCACGAGGAGCCCTATGACCTGGGAGCGCCCCTCGTGGACCGCCTCCTGCACGGGCACACCGTGGTCCTCGAGTCCGAGGTCGAGCTCGACTCGCAGAGCCGCCCCCACATCGAGGGGCGTGCCGGTGGCCGGCGCGTCTTTGCCGAGTGGACCTCTCGGGATCTCTCCCGGCAGACCTTCCTCACCGCCGAGCCCATGGAGTCGATCACCGTCCGGCGCCCCCACGGTGCGGGGGCCCATGACGAGAACGGCTCGGTCACGGTCCAGCCCACGGGCAGCGAGACGCGCGTGCCCTGGCCGCCGCGCTAGCGCGGCCGGCGGCCAGCGCTCGGACTCCGCGAGAGGAATCCGTCAGCGCGACCCGAGGAAGCCGGCGCTCCGCATCCAGGCCGTGAGCAGCTCCGGCCACTGCCCCACGGGCAGCTCGGGGCGCCGCATGCCGTAGCCGTGTCCGCCCTCGTGGAAGAGGTGCAGCTCGGCACGGATCCCGGCCTCCTGCAGGGCGCTCGCGTAGCGGAGCGAGTTGACGGGCCGCACCCAGTCATCCGCGGTGTGGACCAGGAAGGCCGGGGGCGTGTCCTTCGTGACCTGCAGCTCGCTCGAGAAGCGCCTCACCAGCTCCTCCGGAGCGTCGGGCCCCAGCAGGTTGTGACGCGAGCCGTCGTGGCCGATCCCAGGCAGGAGCGAGACCACGGGATAGATCAGCGCCGTGAAGTCCGGGCCGCCCTCCAGCAACTGCACCGAAGCGCTGGCCGCCAAGTGCCCACCCGCAGAGAAGCCCATGATCCCCACGCGCGCAGGATCCACCCCCCACTCCGCCGCGCCTGCACGCACGAGCGCGAGCGCCCGCGCCGCATCGGCCAGAGGGGCCTCGTGCCCATACACATGGCCGTCCGGCCGAGGGAGTCGGTACTTGAGGACGACGCCCACCACGCCCTGCTCCGCGAGCCAGCGCGCGATGTCATGCCCCTCCTTGTCGAGGGCCAGGACTCCATAGCCGCCGCCCGGACAGACCACGACCGCGGGGGCGGGAGCGGGCGTCGCCGCGCTCGGGCGATAGACGGTGATGCTGGGCGCGTGGACGCGCTTCACATGGCGGTCGCCTCCTCCCGCGCGATCGGTGACGATCTCCTGGGGGGCAGGAGCAGGAGCCCCGGGCGTCCCCTCGGGCCAGAGCAGCCGCACCTCGGGGGCAGGGGCCTCCGCCTCAGGCGCCGCGGCCTCCTGCGGTCGGTTCGAGGGAGTGAGCATCAAGAGGGCCAGGCCCAGCGAGGACAGGGGGTGCTCCATCCCCCCAGGCTACGCGAACGCCTCACACGCTCGCAGCGGCGATCGCGACGAGCCAGAGATGCACGACCGCGGCGGCCAGGGCGACCGCGCTGAACGCGAGGCCCGCCTGCGCGCCCGCGGCTCCTCTCCCCCGAGCGAAGAGCACCAGCAGCGCGAGGGGGACCCCGAGGCAGACCCAACCGATGTAGCCCTCCTCCAGAATGGCCATGCGGTCCACCTGCAGGGTCCCCAGGAAGACCCCCACCACGAAGACCGGGAGCGCCGCGGCCACGGCGAGGCGTGGACCCACGGCGCGCGCGCCCTCGTCGCCGCTGCCGCGGAGGCGGACGAGCCGCACGAGCCCGAACGCCCCCAGCGTGAGGAACCCCGCCGCCACGACAAGGCCCTCGGGGGCCTGACCGAGTGCGTCGAGGAGGGACCAGAACACGGCCGCAAGGGTAGCGCCCATCGGCGGCCCGCTCCGGCCCCGCATCCCGAAGTCCCCGGCCCTTCAGGAAGCGGCAGCCGTCCCGGCCGGCCTCCCGCCTCAGCCCCTCGAAGCGCTCGCGTTACGCTGCCCCCATGCTCTCCGCGCTGCTGCTGCTCGCCCTCCCGGCCCAGGACCTGCTCGACTTCTCCACGCAGCCCCCGAGCGCCACGGTCCTGATCGGCCCCGAGCGCGTGGCGCTGCTCCCCGATGACGGCAAGGCCAGCCGATGGTCATTCGAGGACGGAGTCCTGACCGCGGCGGCCGGCTGGCAGAGCCTGCTGACCGAGCAGGCCTACGGCGACATGCGCCTGCACCTCGAGTTCCGGGTCAACGCCTCGGACCACGCGAATCCCGAGGCGAGGGGCAACTCCGGCGTCTACATCCAGCAGCGGTACGAGGTGCAGATCCACGACTCGTTCGGGGTCGCGCCCGAGGACTACGAGGCGTGGATGGGTGCGAGCCTCTACCGCCAGAAGACCCCCGACGAGGTCGCCGCCCGCCCCGCGGGCGCGTGGCAGAGCTATGACCTCCTCTTCCGCGCGGCGCGCTTCGAGGAGAGTGAGAAGGTCGAGGATGCACGCATCACGGTCTTCCACAACGATCGCCTCGTCCACGACGATGTGACGCTGGCGCGTAAGACCGGCGCGGGGAAGGCCGAAGGACCCGAGCCGCTGCCGCTCAAGCTGCAGGGGCACAACAACCCGGTGGCGTTCCGCAGCTGCTGGATCGAGCCGCTCGAGCTCGCTGCCATGCCGCAGGTCCCCGAGGACGATCCGCGCAGGGTGCGCAAGCAGCTCCCCAGGTCGGGGACGACCCTGACCGTCGCAGGGCGCACCGCCTTCGTGATCGAGCCGGCCGCGGACTCGGCCGGGCCCCGCCCCTGGGTCTGGTACGCGCCCACCCTGCCGCGTCTGCCGGGTCCCGAGGAGGGCTGGATGTTCGACCGTCTCCTCGCCGCAGGGGTGGCCATCGCAGGGATCGATGCCGGCGAGTCCTATGGCAGCCCCGAGGGCACCGCGCTCTTTGATGCGCTGCACGAGCACCTGATCACCACGCGGGGGTACGCCAGCCGACCCGCCCTCCTGGCTCGAAGCCGTGGCGGCCTCATGCTTGGCTCATGGGCGGCCTCGAACCCCAAGCGCGTAGCGGGCCTGGCGGGGATCTACCCCGTCTTCGATCTGACGAGCTATCCCGGGCTCGAGCGGGCTGCGCCTGCCTACGACCTGGGGCCCGCTGAGCTCGGTGAGGCGCTGGCCCAGCACAACCCGGTGGACCGCCTCGCCGGCCTCGCATCCGCCGGAGTGCCCCTCCACCTCCTCCATGGGGACTCCGACCGCGTCGTCCCGCTGGAGGCCAACTCCGGCGCGGTCGCGGAGCGCTACCGCGAGCTCGGAGGGTCGGTCCGGCTCGAGGTCGTCCCCGGCGGGGGCCACGACATGAACGAGGCTTGGTTCCGGTCGGAGCCCCTGACGAACTTCCTCATCGAGCGTGCCCTGGCCGGCGCCCAGCCCGAGCCCGTGCAGGTCTACCTGATGCTCGGCCAGTCGAACATGGTGGGCATCGGGCAGGTGCGTGGACCGAACCGCCGCTGGGGCGAGGAGATGGAGGACCCGGTGGTGTCCGTCTACGAGGGCCCCTTTGACCCGGCGAAGGACTACGACGCCCTCGAGCCGCTCCTGCGCCAGGAGCTCGAGGCGTTTGGCGGCGTCCGGCCGATGCCCTACCCGACCGGCGGCACGCGGATCACCCGCGGCACGGTGCGCGTGGAGGCGTCGGGCACCTATGCGTTCCATCCTGGCTACGCCGACTCGACCTACAACCTGATGGAGGTGGCGGGCGTCGAGGTGCACCGCCGGGAGCCCGGCGGCCCGAGCGTGGTGACCCCCGTGCGACTCGAAGCCGGAGTCCCGGTGCCCTTCCGCCTCGTCCACCTGACCGACGCCGCGAACGGGCTCGGCTGGATCGAGCGAGCGGATGTTCCCGGCACCCTCGACACGGTCGTCAAGGTCGAGGGCCGCCACCGCGAGCTGCTGGGTGAGGACGGACAGTGGGCCGAGCGGCAGGATGTCTGGTACACGGGCGTCGTCACCGCCACCGCGGACAGGCCCCTGTCGGCCGGCTGCGGCGCCGACGCGCACACCATCGGACCCGAGCTCGGCTTCGGCTGGGTCGTGGGTGACCACCATGAGGCACCGGTCCTGCTTCTGAAGGCGTCCCAGGGCAACCGCAGCCTGGGCTGGGACTTCCTGCCCCCCGGCGGCCAGCGCTTCGAGTTCGAGGGCCGTACCTACGCGGGCTACGGCGATCGCATCCCCTCTTGGACCGCGGAGGACCCTGGTCAGGAGGTCGACTGGTACGCGGGGCTCCAGTACGACGCCTGCGTCGAGGAGGCACACCGCGTCCTCGACGAGCTGCCGTCACGGCATCCGGAGTGGACCGAGCGCGGCTTCGAGGTCGCCGGCTTCGTGTGGTGGCAGGGGCACAAGGACGGCAGCGCGGCCCATGCGAGCCGCTACGAGCAGAACCTCGTGCTGCTCATCAACAGCCTGCGTGCAGAGTTCGACGCACCCGACGCCCCCTTCGTGATCGGAACCATCGGCTTTGGAGGCTGGGAGATGGAGGGGCACCACCTCACCGTCGCCGAGGCCCAGCTCGCGGTTGGGCGCAAGAGCGGCCAGGATCCGGCCTACCCCGCCAGGGTCCTGACGGTCGAGACCCGCGACCTCTGGCGGACGCCGGAGCAGTCCCCCCGCAACCAGGGCTTCCACTACAACGGAAACGCGGAGACCTACCTCGAGGTCGGCCATGCCCTCGGTCGCGGGATGCTGGAGCTCCAGAGCACGAAGATGCGGTGAGGCCGCCATCAGCCCAGCGCAATCCAGGCGCGGTGCAGTTGCGCGCGCTGGAGGTGCATGAGACTCTGTCCACATGCCCACGCTCGCAGACTGCGCGGTCGACCGAGACAACAACCTAAACCTCCTGCGCCTGCTGGCGGCCTGGGCGGTTCTGGTCTCCCACGCGTTCCCCATCAGCCGGGGACCGGACGCTGAGCAGCCGCTCGAGGGCGTGCTCGGGAGCACGCTCGGCGAACTTGCTGTGTGGATGTTCTTCCTCGTCTCGGGAATGCTGATCACCGCGAGCTGGGAACGCCGGTCCAGCCTTGGAGGGTTCTGCTGGGCACGGGTCCTGCGCATCGTGCCCGGCCTCCTCGTGTCTCTCCTCCTGGTGGCGCTCGTGCTCGGCCCATGGGTGTGCGAGATGCCCCTATCTGAGTACCTCCTGAACTCCGAGACCTGGACCTTTGTAGCGCGGAACACGCTCATGGTGTCACCGCAGTACTCCCTTCCGGGGGTGTTCATAGAGAACCCGTACCCGATGGTCGAGGGATCGATCTGGACCCTCTGGCATGAGGTCGTTTGCTATGTAGGGGTTGTCGTCCTCGGCATGGCGGGGCTCTTCTCGCGTCCGCGCCTCGCCCTCGGTGGGGCCCTCCTCTTGGGACTGCTCATCGCAGCCGGAGACCACGCAGGACACTCGCTGCACCCCAAGGTCGACCAGACGCTCAGACTGGCAGTGCCCTTCTCTCTCGGGGCGACGACATGGCTGTGGAGGCAGAGAGTGCCGATCTCTGCGCCCGTCGCGGTCGTGGTCTCCGGTCTGGCCTGGCTGGCGCTCGATTCGCCTCTGCAAGACCTGGGAATCCAGTTGGGGCTGCTCGCCTGGACGCTCCTCCTGAGCTACGGGATCGGAGGCCACATCCGGGCCTTCAATCGGGTCGGGGACTACTCCTATGGCCTCTACATCTACGCCTTCCCCGTCCAGGGCCTCGTCCAGCACTTCGATAAGAGCCTGCTGCCCTGGGAGAATGTGCTCTGGAGTACCGCGCTGACTCTCCCCATCGCGATCGCCTCTTGGCACTTGATCGAGAGGCCGGCGCTGGGACTCAAGACCCGCTTCGCGCTTCGGCGGCCGGATGCCTGAACCCACGCGCACTCCGCGAGCCTTCGGCTGTCCCCGTGATCCTCAGCCCGGGTGCCGCAGGCGCTCTTGGAGCTTGCGCACGGCGCGGCGCACGGCGCTAGAGGAGGCTGGGCCGCTGTAGCGGCCCTTGCTCAGGTGGCGTAGGCGCGAGACGCCGTCGAACTGGACCGGGGTGCCCTGGGTCCCCAGCAGCCAGCGGAACGCGGTGTCCTCGCGGCACTTGGCGAAGGACGGCTCCGGCCGCTGGTAGGCGGCCATGTCGCGGCAGTAGCCCATACCGCGCGCCACATCCCCATGGGTGATCTGCAGGGGGCCCTTGGCCTTGGTCACGGGGACCTCCACGAACTCGAGGTCCTTCCCGGAGAGGCGCAGCTCGGGCTCGGACGCTCCCTGCAGGTCCTCGTCCTCCAAGAGGTTGGTGAGACGCTCCACGGAGGGGAACACCAGGGGCTCGGCGCAGCCCTGGAGCGCACGCCCCAGCCCGTCGAGGCAGCCCGCGCCGAACAGCACATCGCAGTCCGTGAACCAGATCCAGTCGGCGGAGGTCGTGAGCGCCGCATGGTTCCGGCCGATGGAGCGGCGGAACAAGAGCTCCTTCGGCAGGGCGCGCCAGCTCCAGGTCACGCCGGGCACCTCGCGCGCGCCGGCGAGATCCAGGAGGCGTGCGGTCCGCTCGTCCTCCCGACTGAAGTAGACCGTCATGGTGAGGTCCACCTCCCGCGGAGGGTGCGCCAGGAGCGAGCCCAGCTGGCACTCCAGCAGGTGCGAGTAGTTCCAGCAGTGGCTGACGAGCTCGATCCGAAGGCGCCCCTCACGGGCCTCGGGGATCACGGCCATGGGGGGCCAGAGACCGCGCAGGGGCAGCAGCCCGCCCGCCGCGTGCCGGGCGATCCAGGACTGCAGCCCGTGCAGGGGGGACCGCTCGCGCACGAAGGGGAGCTCGGCGCGGGTGAGGTCGAGGGCCTTGGGCCGGCCGACGGTGTCCGGAACGCTGGCTGCCATGCGAGGTGGACCCTGGGTCCTTGCGCTGATCTTAGACCAGCCCCAGCGCCGCCGCAGACGAGGGCCGCGTGGAACCTGGAGCCTGGAGCCGAGCCGCGGGAGTGGGCCAAGGGCCTGTCCTCCTCTCCGGGTCTCCGCTAGCGTGGGCTCCGCGTCGGCCCCTGGCAGGAGACGAGACCCGCCGGACGAGCCGCCCGCCCAGCCCCCGGAGACCGTCCCCAACCGACCCGTCCATGGCCACGGTCCAGGTCCACCACCCAAACTCGCTCCTCCTCCCCGAGGAGAGCCCGCTCGAGCGCGCGTTCGAGCGCAACCGCTCGCACCTGAAGGGCGTCGGTGAGCTGGGGCCGGAGGACTACGCTCGTTATGACCGCCGGACGCTCTTCTACGACCTGGCGCTGGACCGGTCGGGCAGGAGGGTTGTGGGGATCTCCCCCCCCATGGTCAACCTCGCACGCGAGCTGCTGCCCCTCACCGCGGAGGCCCGCCTCGATGCGGCGGACGACTGGACCAAGCTCCCCGTCCGCCGCCGGTGCCGCGCGCGCCACGAGCGCTGGGAGCTGCGGCTGCCGCACGGGTGGGGCGAAGTGGAGCGCGTGGACCTGCGCGTGAGCTTCCGCGATGGGACCTCCCTTCAGACCGAGGCACGCCGACCGAAGCTGCGCCAGGTCTTCCAGCAGTGGTCGACGCTGCAGAAGGACAACCCGCACGAGTGGATCGAGGACTGGGTCCGCTACGCCGCGCACCAGGGCGCCGAGCGCGTCGTGCTCTACGACAACGGGAGCGAGGACTACGGGGGCATGGCTGAGCGCTGTGCCACGATCTCCGCCGACATCGAGGTCGTGCTCGTGCCCTGGGCGTTTCCCTACGGACCTCCCAGGAGCCGCTACAACTGCTTCGCCCAGGCGGCACAGATGAACCACGCCCACCGCATCCTTGGCGCGTGCACCTGGCAGGGCTTCCTCGACCTCGACGAGTACCCGGTCGCACCCGGTGGCCTGCAGCGCCTCCTCGAGTCCCAGCCGCGCTGGCGAGGGCTGCTGCGCATGGACAACTACTTGGTCCCGGCCATCGAGGGAGAGGTCTCACCTGGCCGGCTCCCCCGCGCGAGGGACTTCGGCCACCGAGCCATTCAACCCCGAGGGCGCGGACACAAGTGCTTCGGGCGCTCGTCGGGACTGGAGCAGATCTGGAACCACAACGGCCGCGTGCGCCTCGGGTCCGTGCGCGGCCCCGTCCCCGTCTCGAGGCTGCACTTCCTCCACTTCGAGCGCCTGACCACCGGCTGGAAGGGCGCGCGCGGCGCCGACCGCCCCTTCGACCCCGCGCTCCACGCGCGCAGCACTGCAGTCCAGGCGGCCTTCTCCGAGCTCGAGCAGAAGGCGTCCCACGACGCGGCGCTGAGCGCAACCCCTCCTTTCATGGCGAGGACGGATGCGCCCTGACTCCCAGCCGCCCATCTTCGTGGTGTCCCTGCCCCGGGCCAGGGAGCGGCGAGAGGCTCTCGAGGCAGCCCTCGCCGACCTGGGGCTCTCGTGCACGGTCATCGATGCCGTGGATGCGCTCGAGGGCGTCCCCCACGAGTTCGAGGCCTCGATCGACAGGACGGTCCGACCTCCGCTTAGCGACCCTGAGTTCGGCTGCGCCCTGAGCCATGCCCGCATCTATCGGCAGATGGTCGAGGAGCGGCTGCCTCACGCGATCATCCTCGAGGACGACGCGCTCCCCACGGAGGGCCTGCGCTCGTTCGTGGAGAACCAGGAGTACAGGTGCAGCTCCATCATCCTCCTCTATCACGGCGCGGCCTATGTCCGACGACTCGGCCGCAGGCAGCTGAGCGATGGGACCCAGCTGGCCCCCCTCGCCGCCAACTGCAGCGGAACGGTGGGCTACTCGCTCGACCTTGAGGCCGCGCGAGCCCTCATGGAGGCCACCACTCCCGTGCGTTACAAGGCAGACTGGCCCCTCGATCTGCGCGCCCTCGGGGCGTGCATCACCCGCCCAGTCCTCGTGGGACACCCCCCCACGCGAGCCGACTCGGTCATCGACCGCAGCCGCTCCCGCCAGATCCGAGGCCCAAGGCGCCTGCTGACGCGCCACTACTGGCAGGTCAAGCTGCGGCGGCTGTTCGCCAAGCGCGTCCGCGGACACCGCGTGGCACGCTCGTGAGCGCTGTCATGCCGCCCGCACGCCAGGGGCGCTACGGGGCCCTGAGCCCATTTGCAGCAGCCCAGGCTAGCCGTTCCCGTTCGGTGCTCCTCGGCAGGTCCAGGAGCCTGGAGACGGGCCCACGAGCTCGCAGCATGGTCTCGATGGAAGTCTGCTCACTCCGGCGTGAGTTTGCGATCGTTCCTCCGTGCGCGTTGTACACATAGAGCGGTTGCCGCACGAAGCGAGCACGCTCGTATCCCGCCATCTCGAGCATGGGGAACATGAGAGCCTGGTCCTCGCATGCCGTGAGGATGCTGCCGTCGTCCGCGCGGAGCCAGGCACGCTCCAGCCGCAGCATGAGGTCGGCGCGCCAGCTCCTCAGGTGGGTCGCGAGCCATGGAGCCTGTCGAAGACCAGTCCCTTCGAACTCATCCAGGCTGTAGGGTCGCGAGGGCCGGAGCTTCCTCCGGAGCCGCATCCAGCGGCGTTGGGGCTCGTACTTCCGAAAGCTCCCGTAAGTTAGCCAGACCTCGGGGTCTGAATAGAAGGAGCGCAGGAACCCCACGACCCCACGCCCGTGCAGCCAATCGTCCAGGTCGAGGGCTACGAGGATCTCTCCGCCCGCGCCGATCGCCGCAGCTGCAGCTGCGAGGCGACTCCCCAGCGTGTAGCGTCTCTGCTGACTGGAGATGATGGTCAGCCGTGGCTCACGGGCCGCGAGGCCCTCCAGGCGCTCGCGTGAGCCATCGCTGGAGCCGTCGTCCACGATGAAGGCTCTCCAGGACGGATCACGCTGCACCAGCAGTGACTGGACGGAACGATCGAGCCAGCGCAGGCAGTTGCGCCCACACATCAGGAACGCCACCCCTCCGGGCCAGGGGGCCGCTCCGGACTCGCTTCGAGTGTCAGACTGCATGGAGCTCATCGAGGAAGGCCGCCAGCGCCTGAATGTAGGTGGTGTATGTGTACCTTGACAGGACGCGCGCCCGGCCGGCCTCCCCGATCGCCTTCCTGCGCTCTGGACTCATCATCAGCATCGAGAGCGCATCGACCCACTCGCTCTCCTCGCACAGGACTCCGTCGACCCCTGACTCCATGACCTGCTCGTTCATCCCGACGCGGCTCGCCACGGCGGGAACGCCCGCGGCCATGTACTGCAGCGCCTTGTAGCTGCACTTGCCACGCGAGTAGATCGAGCCGTGATCGAGGGGCATAAGGCCGATGTCCAGGCTCGCGATACAGGCCTCCTGAGCATCGCTCGACCAGGGCTGGAACTCCAGGTCGAGGCCCTCGAGATTGGGGCGCTCGGAACTGATCACGACCAGCTGAAACGGATACCGCCGGTGAACCTCGAGCAGCTGAGGCACGATTCTCTCGAGATGCACGAAGTTCGTCGGGAGCCCGACCCACCCCAGCCGTAGGGGGCGCCCATCGCGAGGAACCTGATGCTGCGGGACCTCGTGAGGGACCGGGGACGGGAGAATGATTCGGGGCAGCCGATCCGGGAGCTGGGACGCCAGGAACTCATTCCCGCAGACGGCTCCACGAGCGAGCCGCACGGCCCGATCGAATGCCTTCTGCTGGTTGGGCACACGCTCGCCGAAGACCGAGTGCGTCACGAGATCATCGAAGTCGAGGACGACGCGCGTCCCGGACAGGCGCATGCGTCGATAGAGCCAGCCGGGGATCATCCCCTTGTAGACCATGCACGACTCGCGCCTGAGGCGCCTCCCGAGCAGCCTCGGCAGGGACTGCCCCACCGGCTCCATGCGAGCACTCGTCGTCCTCCATCCAAGAGCGGCCAGGGCCTCCCGCGCCTGGAGATGCCGAATCCTCCAGGACGGGAGGTCGGGGTTTGGGGTGAGGCAGTGGAGCAGCGCGCGACTCATGATGCGAGAGGTCACTAGCGGGCCAAGGAGCTCGGATGTGGGGTTGCTTCGAGCCTCAGCCCCTGGACTGGGCCACCAGGGTCATGGCACTGCTTGTGCGAAGGAGGCCCAGCAGGACGCCCAGGGAACGGGACAGCCGCCGGAGCTTCAGCCGCTGCATGCGGGCCTCGTACGGAGCCGCGGGCCAGAGGGCATTGCAGAGGGAACGGGCCAGGACGGAGTAGCGCTCGAATCCCACCTCTCCCGGCTCCCAACCAGCCTGTTCCATGGCGAGGATGAGGGTCCTCGGCTCGAAGTGCGTGCGATGACGCGGGAGGTCCCAGGCGTCCCATGACCGACCGAGCAGGCGACGCTCGAGGGACGCCACGTTCGGGACCGAGACCACGCAGTGCCCTCCAGGGCGGGTGATCTCGCGCGCCCGCTGGAGGTCTGCGACAGGGTCCGGGACATGTTCGAGGACGTGGGTGAACACGACCAGATCGAACTCACCGAGCTCGCCCGACCGGCTCTCCAGGGTGCCGAGATGGATGTCCAGACCGGCCTTCTGGGCAGCTTCGTACGCGGCGCGAGAAGGCTCGAGACCGACCACTTCCCAACCGAGCTCGTCTCGCATCCCAAGCGACAGTGAGCCACTTCCACAGCCGACATCCAGGACCCTCGGCCTGGAGGGCAGGGCGAGCCTGTGGACCCAAGCGAAGCGATGGCGAAGGAGGTGGGTAGGCCCCCTCTTCCCCTGCCGTTCGGCAGGCATTGAGGTTCCCCTGGAACGGGGTGCCTGGAAGGCCGCGTACTCCTCCGGATAGGCGCCGTCCTCCAGATCGCCAGCCGTTGTGACCAGTCCGCACCCGGCACACCGAGTCAGCTCGAAGGCCTGCCCGGCTGGCGCGAACCGATTGTCGGGGAACCTTCCGAACGAAGTCCGCTCATTCACCCCACAGATGCAGCAGGAGTCGACAGCACCGTGAGCCCGTGAGGAGCGAGACGACTGCACGGGATGGACCATAGAAGGCAGCAAGGCCTGAAGTGGCGGCGAGTCACCGACCAGGGGTCGGCAGGACCGAGGATAGCTCCAGAGCCCGCCCCATTCATTCCTAAGACCCAGGCAGTGTCGTCTGAGCTTGGCGGTCGATCCGCAGGCGCTTAGCCCTGCACGCGATACCCCTCATCAAGGAGCTCCTGGATCCCGCGCTCCGCGCGCACGCGCCCGGTCTTGGCGGTGTCGCGCAGGATGGCCTTGTTCCGTGCCATGATCGCGGGGTCAGCGTAGCCGCGCGGGTGCTCCAGATGGATGCAGGTCGTCTTGTAGCGCGCGTTGAGGGGCCGGATCCCGGCGTTCTGCAGCCGGACCCCGAGCTCCCGGTCCTGGCCCCCGTACCCGAGGCGCTCGTCGTAGCCGTTGGCGGCAAGGAGGTCGCTCCTCCAGACGCCCGCGTTGCCGCCCTTCAAGGTGCAGCTCCGCATGGTCAGCGGACTCATGATGCGGTCGACGAGGGGAGAGGCCACCAGGCGGCGCATCTGCTTGGAGCGGGGCATGCCCTGCGCCTGGAGCCACTCCGGCTTGAAGCACTCCCCGCTCTCCACATGGGAGCGCTCGATGGCCTCACTGGCGGGCATGGAGAGCCGGAAGTAGCTGCCGGAGGCGAAGCGCCCCGGGGTCGCGATCGCCGCGTGGGTCTTGAGGAAGTCCCGGTGCGGGATGCAGTCCCCGTCGGTGAAGACGATGTACTCGTGGGCAGCCTGCAGGATGGCCTTGTTGAGGATGCGGCACTTCCGGAACCCGTCGTCCTCGTGCCAAACATGGGTGATGTCGAGGCCCGTCTCCCCCTTCAACCGGGAGATGAGCGTTCCGGTCTCGGGCTTGGAGCCATCGTCGGCGATGATCACCTCGAACTCCCCGTGGCTCTGGCAGGCAAAGCCCCAGAGCACCTTCTCCAGCCACGCCGTGGCGTTGTATGTCGTGAAGATGACCGAGAGGGCTCTCATGGGGTCGGCGTGCCGATGGCTCAGAGATCAAGCTAGCGCTTCACCCAGCCGAGAGGAACCTCGGCGCCGCCGGGGCTCAACTCGGCGGCGACGCTTGACGCGCGCGAAGCAGCAGAGCCGCGCAGCCCCCCCACAGGAGGCTGTTGCCGAGCACGAGGAGCCACTCGAGGGCGTCCGGAAGCGACTCACCCGACTGCAGCTGGCTCCAGAGGGCGGCGCCCGGCTGCATCAAGACGGCGGTCGCGCCAGCGCAGAGCTCCGGCAGGGGGCTGGGCAGGAGAGCCTCCTCTGCATCGATCCCGCCAGACAGGGTCAGGCTCAAGAGCAGCGAGCCCAGCGCCAGCACGAAGTGCGCGACTGACAGCCCGAGCACGAGCCGCCAGCTCGGGCGGCGGGTGGGCGGGGCGGAGCGTCTCGCCAGATCAGACTGGGCAGGGCTGGGCATGGGAGGGGAGGCTCGCGCAGCCTCCCCTGGCCCTAGAGACCGTAGCGGCTTCGCAGAGCCCAGACCAGCGGACCGCGCTCGGCAGGCGTCAGGGCGCGGCGGAAGACGATCACCTCGGCCACCTGGGCCGCACAGTCTCCGTTGGTCTGGAAGTCCGCCCCGAGGATGAGGCCGCGCTGCCCCAGGGCTTGGCCACCGTCCGGGACGAACGCGCTGAGGGCCAGTGCCCCGTTGATCCAGTGCCGCAGGTGGTCGCCGTCGAGCTCCAGCAGGTGCACGCGCCAGCTCCCGGAGGTGTTAGTGAACGAGGGATAGATCTCATCCACCACAGGCCCACCATAGGTGCGCTGGGCGTGGACCTCGAACCGGCCGGCATTCACGCGCAGCCCGAGCCCGCCTTGGCCGGTGGACTTGTCGAACAGGTAGGCGGGCCCCGAGAGGCTGTCCACCCGCGCCACGATGGCCAGGGTGACGGCGCCGGTCACGATGCCGAACTCCCCGCCCGCAGAGCCCCAGAGGTCGGAGGAGCCGTTGAACTCGATGGCGGAGCGCCCCTGGATGGCACCCGTGCGCAGAACCGGCACTCCGTCCGTGTTGCGCGGCAGGTCGTGGAGTCCGGTCCAGGCGAGGTCGTCCCAGCGCGTGACGGGGTCCCCATCGGAGTCGATCCCCGGTCCGTTGAGAGAGGCCGGGTCACTCGCATCGAGCCAGGCCCAGAGGTCGGGGTGCGAGGGGTTTGGGAGGCCCGTACGCCCCAGCAGCTGCGGGCGGTCATCGACCCACCCCTCGGTGAAGCGGGCGAAGGTGATCAGCTCGTAGGCCGATCCCGCTCCGCGCTCGTACAGCAGGCCCAGCTCGCCGGAGGGCAAGGGCGCGAGCGTCGAGTAGGCCGCCGGTCCGGGGTGCACGAGCCGCCAGCGCGGCCAGGTCTGCCCCTCGTCGGGGGAGAGGCGCACCTCGAGGTTCACGCGCCCGCTGGTGCTCCAAGGGTTGGTGAACGCCAGCAGGTCATCCGGGTCGCCATCGGCCTGGGCGCGGATCACGGACAGGCCCGCATTGACCCGCGGATCGATCAGGTTCGCGTCCTGGATCATCGGTCCGAAGGTCACGCCGCCGTCCGTCGAGTACGACACGAAGCGCGCGTTCACGCCGTTGTGCCGCAGGTTCTGCATGACGGTCCCGTCGCCGAGCTCCACCAGCTTGCTCTCGTTGGTGCCCGTGCCGGCGGGCCCGCCCATCTGCCAGGTGACGCCGTGGTCATCGCTGTAGGCGTTGCGCGAGCTGGTGCCGCCGTTGGCATCCTTCACCGCGTAGGGCTGCAGGAGTCGCCCCGAGCGCAGCTGGATCCCGGTCCCCGAGGAGGCGAAGAGCGCGCGCCAGGAGGGCTCCTTGATCTGTGGGTTGAGGTCCTGCGCAGGGCTCCAGGTGAGGCCGTCGTCCTGGCTCACCATCATGTGCGCGTGCAGGGTGTTCGTCGCCGTCGTGCTGTTGGAGCCCCCCTGGGAGCTCCCCCACCCGATGCCGGGCGGGCCATAGGCGTAGAAGCAGAACAGGCGGCCCGTGACGCGGTCCACCAGCAGGCTGGGGTCCCCCGCGCCGTGGCCGTTGGGCAGGTCCTCGATGACGACCTGCGGCGACCAGGTGCGACCGCCGTCGGTGCTGCGCCGCAGCACGATGTCGATGTTGCCGGGCAGGTCCCCCGAGTTGTCTCGGCGGGCGTCACAGACCGCCACCAGGGTCCCGCTCGGCATCACAGCGAGGGCCGGGATCCGGTAGGTGTGCGTCCCGAAGGTGCCCGACTGGAACAGGTCGACCTGCTCGAAGGAGGGCGCCAGGGCGAGCCCGCCCTGGACCTGGGGTGCGACCTGTGCGGCCGCAGGAAGCGCGAGGGCGCACGCGGCAAGGACCGCGTGCGCCCTCTGCAGTGAGGCGATCACTGGAAGACGATCTCGAGGGCGTCGGTGAAGTTCGAGGTCGGGCTCGGGTTGTTGTCCCGATACCAGAGGGTGAAGTTCCAGGTGTCACCGGGCTGCACCGTGAGGAAGCTCGCGCCCAGCGGAACATTCGTCAGGTCGATGGAGAGGGAGACCTCCCCGGTCGAGCCCGAGTTCAGGACCTGGCCCGGAGCCGTGAACCGGCCCAGCTGGCCGATGATGCACAGGTTGCCCTGGGAGCCTCCCGGACCGGCGATGAAGCCCGGGGCCTGGCCGGTGACGAAGTAGGCGAACTGGCCGGTCGGGAGGGCCGAGGCGGTCAGGGTGAGGTTGTTCTGAGCCGCAGCGGCGCTGCCGGTGGCGCTGATGGTCGCCGGGCCGCCCGTGGAGTTCGCGACGGCCGTGCAGTAGTTGGTCCCCAGGGTCGAGGAGTTGTACTTGGAGGCGAGGTAGCCCTCGATGGCCTGACGATCGGCGTCGGCGAGCACGCCTTCGTAGACGAGGACCTCTGCGATCGCGCCCACATGGCCGTTGGCGACATTGAAGCGGGCCCCCACCACGATGCCTGAGAGGCCCGCAGTGGTCTCAGCGCCCGTCGAGACGCTGACCCCGTCCACGAAGTGCTCCTGGGAGTTCAGGCCGAACACGGCGGAGTGCACATTCCAAGACCCCACGGCCACCGGGGTCCCGGCCACCGGCTGCCCAGCACCCGCGTAGATGTGCCAGACATCGGGGTTCGACTGTTGCCCGGCGTAGATCGCATTGCGCCCCGCGGAGCTCGAGCTGTCGAACAGGTAGCCTCCGTTGGAGGAGTCGTCGACGCGGGCGGCAACGAAGATCGTCTTCTCCCCCACCAGGGTGCCGAACTCGGCAGCGTTGTTGGCCCAGATGAAGTCGTCGCCGTCGAAGTTCACGACGGGGAACGCGCCCGTGTCGTCGTACACGGGCTGGCGCAGGGGGTCAGCGCTGACGCGAACCAGGTCGCGGAAGTTCCCGGTGGCGTCGGTCCAGGAGGTCACGAGGTCCCCGCTGGAGACGGTGCCGCCGTTGGGGCCGCCGTCGGCGTTGTACCAGGCATAGAAGCCGGTGAAACCGGTGTTCGGGGCGCCGCTGGAGTCGAGGATCTGGGCCGAGGCCGAGCCGGCGAGGCCGAGCGCAAGGAGGGGAAGGAGGGCTTTGTTCATGATCGGAGGAGAGAGTGGGCCCGCGTCGCGACGGCGTCGAGGGCTGGTCGAGTTGGCAGAACGAACGGTACCGCCCGCATTCGAATTCGAGCAGGCAGGGCGGATCCAAACTGCCCGTCTTGCCAAGGCCCCGCGGCATCGCCGCCCAATGCGAGGCGCCGCCGAGTCCCCGGGATCGATCTGGGACATCACTTGGGACCCGCTCCGAGCAGCGACGAGGGGCGGACCTCAGGCAAGCACCTCGTGGACCACCCGCGCCTCCTCGACGCCGGTGAGCCGCTGGTCGAGCCCAAGGTGCGGAAAGGTGAAGCGCTCGTGGTCGATCCCCAGCAGGTGCAGGATCGTCGCATTGAGGTCGTTCACGTGCACGCCGCCACGCACCACATTGTACGACCAGTCATCGGTCTCGCCGTGGGTGATCCCCGGGCGCACGCCGCCGCCGGCCATCCACACCGTGAAGCACCGGCCATGGTGGTCGCGCCCGCTGCCCGGCGCGCCGAGGCGCCCCTGGCTGTAGACCGTGCGACCGAACTCGCCCC
>JADHNZ010000050.1 GCA_016779225.1 Planctomycetota bacterium | reverse complement strand
CTTCGTCGGCCTCGACGCGCCGTTGGGCTAGGCCTCCTCCGCTTCGTCGGCCTCGACGCGCCGTTGGGCTAGGCCTCCTCCGCTTCGTCGGCCTCGACGCGCCGTTGGGCTAGGCCTCCTCCGCTTCGTCGGCCTCGACCTTGCCCCCCGTCGCCTTCTTCTTGGAGGCGGTCTTCTTGGAGGCCTTCTTGGTGGTGGCTTTCTTGGCGGCCTTCTTCGTGACCTTCTTCTTGGCTGCCTTCTTCTTCGTCTTCTTCTTGCCCTTGCGCTCCCGGGCGGCGGCGAGCAGCTCGAGGGCCTGCTCGAGGGGGAAGGCCGTAGGGTCGTCGGCGGTCTTGGGCAGCGAGGCGTTGACCTCACCGTCCGTCACATAGGGGCCGTAGCGCCCGTTCATGACCTTGAGCTCGACGCCGTCCAGCGCCTCCACGGCGCCGTAGCTGTGCAGGGCGGTGGCCTGCGTGCGGCCGCGGCCCGTCTTGGGCTCGGCCAGCACCTGCAGGGCGCGCTCCAGGGTGATGTCGAGCACATTGTCGGGATCCTTCAGGCTGCGCGACTCGGTCCCGCAGGTGAGGTACGGCCCGTAGCGGCCGACACGGGCAAGGACCTCCTCGCCCTCGGCATTGGCGCCGAGGGAGCGCGGCAGCTCGAGTAGCCGCAGGGCGAGCTGCAGGTCCACCTCCTCAAGGGTCATCCCGCGCAGGAGCGAGACCATCTTGGGCTTCTTCTTGCTGCCCTCCTCGGGATCCCCGAGCTGGACATAGGGCCCGAAGCGGCCGGACTTGAGGTACACCGGCTTGTCGGTCGCAGGGTCGACGCCCAGGGGCTCATCCCCCTTGGCGCTGTCCTCCAGGAGCTGGAGCGCTCGCTCGACAGTCAGCTCGTCCGGGCAGGTCAGGTCGGGCACGGACGCACGCCGCTCGCCGCTCTGCACATAGGGGCCGTACCGGCCCACGCGGGCCACGACCTCCTCTCCCGCGGCGTCCTGTCCGAGCGGGATCGTGTTGACGAGGCGCGGGTCCACCTCGTCCCCCACCTTCTCGAGCAGGGCCTTCAGGCCGGCACGCTCGCCGCCGAAGTAGAAGCCCTTCAGGTAGGGCAGCCGCTCGCGCTCTCCGCGGGAGATCTCGTCGAGGCTGTTCTCCATCTGGCGCGTGAAGTCCTCGTCGATCAGCTCGCCGAAGTTCTGCTCCATCAGGGAGACCACCGCGAAGGCGGTGAAGGTCGGCACGAGGGCCGTCCCCTTCTTGAAGACATACTCGCGGCGCTGGATCGTGTCGATGATCGACGCGTAGGTGGAGGGGCGGCCGATGCCCTTCTCCTCGAGGGCCTTCACCAGGCTGGCCTCGGTCAGGCGCGCCGGGGGAGTGGTGTGGTGCTCCTCCGCGGACAGGGCGTCCAGGCCAAGGGGCTGACCAACCTCCACGGGGGGCAGCACGGTCTCCTTGTCGCTCAGAGCCGCCTCCGGGTCGTCGCTGCCCTCCACATAGGCGCGCAGGAAGCCGGGCTGATCCCAGACGGTGCCAGTGGCCTGGAAGACCGCCTCGCGGCCGCCCTCGACCTCGCCCCCCACGCGGAGGGTCATGCGCCGGCCCTTGGCGTCGGCCATCTGGCAGGCGAGGGTCCGCTTCCAGATCAGCTCGTAGAGACGCGCCTCATCGCCTCCGAGCTTGGCATGGACCACCTCGGGGTGCGGGGGCGTAGGGTCGCCCGCGGGACGGATGGCCTCGTGAGCCTCCTGGGCGTTCTGGACCTTGCCCTTGTAGAAGCGCGGCCCGCCGGGGTGCAGGAACTCGGGGCCGAAGGTCTCCTCGATCTGCTGGCGCGCCTGCTGGAGCGCCAGGTCGGAGAGCACGACCGAGTCGGTCCGCATGTAGGTGATGTAGCCGTTCTCGTAGAGGCGCTGTGCCGCCCGCATGGTGCGGCGCGCCTCGAAGCCGAGCTTGCGGCCCGCCTCCTGCTGGAGGGTCGAGGTGATGAAGGGCGCAGGGGGCCGGCGGCTGGTGGGCTTCTCCTCGGCCGAGATCACGCTGAAGCTGCTCCTGCCGAGCTGGTCCTCGAGGGACCGCGCGTCGTCCCCGCTCAGCAGCGCGACCTTGCCGTCCGACTTGGCCGTCAGGCGGCCGGTCTCGGGGTCGAAGTCCGAGCCGGTCGCGACCCGCTTGCCCTCGAACGAGTTGAGCTTGGCGCTGAAGGAGCCCTCCTGCGCGCTGAAGGTCCCGGTGAGGTCCCAATACTCGGCGGACCGGAAGCGCATGCGCTCGCGCTCGCGCTCGACCACCATGCGCGTTGCCACGCTCTGCACGCGGCCCGCCGACAGCTTGGGCTTCACCTTGCGCCATAGGATCGGAGAGACCTCGTAGCCGTACAGGCGATCCACGATGCGCCGGGTCTCCTGGGCCTCCACGAGGGAGTTGTCGAGCTCCCGGGTCTCCTCGAGCGCCTCGCGGATCTTCGTCTTGGTGATCTCGTGGAACACCATGCGCTTGACCGGCACCGTGGGCTTCAGCACCTCGAGCAGGTGCCACGAGATGGCCTCCCCCTCGCGGTCCTCATCAGTGGCGAGCAGGAGCAGGTCCACCTGCTTGAGCAGGGACTTCAGCTCGTTGATGCGCTTCTTCGAGTCGCTGCGCACCACATAGAGCGGGTCGAAGTCGGCCTCGACATTGATGCCGATCCGCGCCCAGGGCTCCTTCTTGACCTTGGCCGGGATCTCGGCCGAGCTGCTCGGCAGGTCGCGGATGTGGCCCACCGAGGACTCGACGACATACTGGTCGGGCAGGCCCTTCAGGTACTCGGTGAGCTTCTTGGCCTTGGTCGGCGATTCGACGATGACGAGGATCTTGCCCATTACTCAGCGCTTACGGACGGCCAGCCAGGCCGAACGAGGCGGCGGATCATAGGGACAAGCCCGTCGCCGGGGTCAACCGTAGAAGCCAGGACAAGTGTCCGGCGGGCCAGGCCTCAGCCCTGGTTCTCGCGCTCCGCCCGTAGGGCGGCGTTGCGTTGGGCCTCTTTGTTCAATGTCTGTAAGAGCGATCTGCGGGCCGTTCGATGGGCCGGCATGCGCTCCAGCAGCTCGACGGTCCGGTCCGCCACGAGGGGCCAGGCGGCCTCCTCCCTGGCCCAGCGGAGGGCCTCCCGCTCCAGGGCGGCCCGGGTGCCCTCGTCCCTCCCGAGCTCGTTCAGCGACGCAGCCAGGGCCTCGACCTCATCCCCACCCACCGGCACCCGCCGCACGGCGCCCTCGGGGAACTCGCGCCACTCGGGCAGATCCGAGAGCACCAGGGCCCGCCCGGCCCCAAGGGCACGCGCGGCGCCCCCGCTGGTCCCCATGGTGGAGGGACCCCGCAGGTGCACACAGAAGTCCGAGGCCTCCATCCAGCGCACGGCCTCGCCCTCCTCGAGCCAGCCGGTGATCCGCACGACGCCCTCCAAGCCCAGCTCGGCAACCAGACCCTCGAGGTCGAGGTGCTCGGGGCGCGGGGCGCCCGCCAGGACGAGCCGCAGGCGCGGGTCATGCGCCCGGGCAGCAGCGAAGGCGCGCAGGAGCGGCTCGGGGCGCTTGTGCTCCTGGATGGCTCCGAAGCTCACGATCAGGATCGCGCCGGGTTCGTCCCAGCCGACCGCCCGGCGCGCCTCGTCGCGGACGCCGGGGGCTGGAGCGGTGGGGTCCACGCCGTGCGGGACCAGGCCGATTGCGGTCGCCGCGTTGCGGTCCTCGTGGATGCGGTCGGCAACGGCGGCAGAGTGCACGAGGAAGGCGTCCGCCCAGCGCACGACCGGGCGCTGAAAGGACAGCTCGAAGCGAGCGTCGGAGAGCTGGGGACCGGCGACGGGCAGGGCCGCCGGAGCGACCAGGTCGAGCTGCGCGCCGCCGAGGCGCGCCGACCGAACGAACGCTCCGAGAGGGCGCGGGTCGCCCTCCACCGCGCGCACACCGCGCACCGAGAGGCCAACCGCAGTGGCCTTGGCGGGGAGATCCGCGCGCACGAGCCCGTCATGGGGGCCGTCGACGCGCGCGACAACCGAGCCGCCTGCCTCGAGCTGGAGGCGGTGGCCGGCGGGGAGGTGCAGGTCGAGCTCCAGGATGGCCGCGCCGTGCCCCTTGGCGATCCCCGCCCGCGGGGCGCACCAGCGGCCGCCCTGCTCGGGCTCGTGCCAGCCGTGGAGCAGCGGTCCTCCGGCGGCGCGGGCCTCACTGGAGACCCCCTCGCGGCGGGCGCGGATCGCGTCGTACCAGCGCGCCCGCTGGTCGAGGCCGCCGCACCGCCACGCCGCCAGGTGCCCGCGCCAGCCGCCGCGCTCCAGCTCAGGGAACGCGCTGGTGGCCAGGTCGAACAGGATCCAGTCGTGCAGGGTGACCGTGCCCCCCACGCGGCGCAGGGGCTCGAGCATGAAGGAGTGCGCGCGCTCGTTGCCCACCTGGTAGAGGATCCGGTCGGCCGAGCGGGGGCCCAGGGCCGTGACCGGGCGCGCCTCCAGCCCGCACCAGCCCTCACCCTCCGTGCCGGCCGGCAGGTAGGGCACGACGTCGACCCGCTCGGCGAGGTACCTGCCGAGGGTCTGGGTGTAGTCCCCGATCCCCGAGGGCGTGGCCTCGGGCGTCGTCACGAGGGCGACCCGCACGCGTGTCCCGTCAGCAGGTCGTGAGGATCTCGACCCCGTCGGGCCCGACGAACATGGAGTGCTCGGTCTGCGTGACCATCACGCCCTCCTCCTCCACGAGCGGTGGGTAGCGCACGAGGGAGCCCTGACGCGCCAGCTTGGCGAGGGTGTCCTCCACGGCGTCCGTAGGCAGGTGGCTGAAGTAGCGGCGCGCGATCGGGAGGCCGCGCCAACCCTGGATCTCCTTGAGGACATCCTTGTCGAGGCCCTTCGCCTTCATGGGCGGCCGGACCATCATGAAGACCTCGGCCTTGCCGCGCTCGTGGATGTAGCCGCGGCCGGTGCTCGCGAAGGGCTCGATCGCGATCACGGAGCCCTCTGCGATGCGGCCGCCGCCGCGCTCCCCGTAGTTGGGGACCTGGGGAGCGGTGTGCACCTTCCAGCGCGCGAGGCCGTGGCCGGTGAGGTTGCGCACGGGCTCGAAGCCCGCGCCCATGATCGTGCGCTCGATGGCGGCCCCCACCTCGCCCACTCGGACGCCAGGCCCAACGGTCGCGATGGCCGCGGCCAGGGCGTCGGCCGAAGCGCGCACCAGGGGCGTCCAGCGGCCGTCAGTCGACAGGTCCACCGAGCAGGCGTTGTCGGCGATGTAGCCGTCCACATGGACGCCAATGTCGACCTTGACGCAGTCGCCCACCTCGTAGGTCATCTCGTCGTCGGGCGACGAGCAGTAGTGGGCCGCACAGGAGTTGCGCGAGGACTGGGCCGGAAAGGCCGGAGCGGCGCCCGCCTCGTAGATCCGCTTCTCGACGCCCTCCAGGACATCCCGCACGCGCACGCCGGGCTTGATGCTCTCCCGGGCCCACTCTCGGCACTCGGCAGCGATTCGTCCCGCCTTGCGGTGACATTCGAGGGCATGGGCGTCCATGGGGGGATTGTAGCCCAGCCGGGCGGACCCCCCAGGCTCACGCAGCAGACCCGGGACCGGCAGCGGAAGGGACGCAGTCCCCGCGGCGGGCCTGCCGATGAGGAGGACATGCGACGAACGGTCCTCCTCCTGCTGGCCCTCGCCTCGTGCATCACCACGCGGGAGACGGCGCCGGCCCGGGGGGACGGCGAGGTCCTCTGGCGCTCCGAGGTCTCCGGCGCCTGGGAGGTGCGCGTGCGCGGCGCAGTCGTCGGCCGCGTGGTGCGCCAGGACCTCAAGGAGGGCGGGCGCTTCCTGGTGGTCCAGAACGCCTACGGACAGGACCTGGGCCTGATCGACGGCCAAGGGATGGCGTGGCGTGCCCGGCCCCACAGCGAGCACGAGTGGGTCGTGACCGGCACCGTCGAGGAGGGCGTAGCCGGGATCCTGGGACACCCCCAGATCCAGCTCGTGCCCCTCGGGACCCCCTCCCAGCGCCCCTGAGAGGGGTTTCGGGCAGTGGCCGGGGTTTCTTGGCCCCCCGCGCCGCCCCCCTGCGGAATCGGGTGGCCGGCCGCTGGAAGCGCTCAATGCGAGACAGGGTTCCGGCCGACAAGGAGGTGTCGCCAGTGGCGGCTCATCCCTCCCAGGACCCAATCTCATGATCAAGCTCGAAGTCGGCGAACGCATCGGCACCTACCGCATCGTGGATTTCATCGCACGCGGTGGCTTTGCGCTCGTCTATCGCGCCGAGGACGAGGCCGGTGAGCAGGTCGCACTCAAGGTCGGCGATGTCGCCGGCGGCGGCCGCTATGTCACCCGCTTCCTCGAGATCACCGACGAGCGTCAGCCCGCCGGGATCAGCCCCGACGAGACCCCCGGCGAGGCGGTGTTCTTCCGCCAGGACGGGGTCCGCATCGACTTCCTCGATGTGCACGAGATTGACGACCTGATCCGCAATGAGGCGGAGCTGCTGCGCGGCTGCAAGAGCCCCAATGTCGTCAAGGTCCGCGAGTGCATCCAGCACGAGGGCCGGCCGATCCTGGTGATGGACTTCGTGCGTGGGAAGACCCTGCGCGAGAAGATCCGCGCCCTCGAGGGGATCCGGCTCAACTGGTTCCTGACCACCGTGCGCGCGCTGCAGAAGCTGCGCGACAAGGGGCAGCTCACCTACCACGGTGACCTCAAGCCCGAGAACATCCTCATCAAGCCGTCGGGCAGCGTGGTCCTCGTGGATCCGGCCCTGCGCGCGGACGAGCGCGATGTGATCACCACGACGCCGCACTACAACCCGCTCCTCCTGCGGGATGCCAAGGCGGATGTGATGGCCATCGGCGTGATGCTCTACGAGATCCTCACGGGCGTGCTGCCCTTCGAGGATGTGCCGTGGGCCTTCGCCGGCCGCGAGCAGGGTGGTGAGGTCGAGCGCCTGTCGCTCTCCTACTTCCTCTCCTACACGCCCCCGAAGGAGCTCAACCCGAACACCCCCGAGCCCCTCGCACGCATCGTCTACCGCTGTCTGACGGTCATGGAGTACGGGCTCGAGGACCTCGAGGCCGACCTCGTCGACTTCCTCCGCAAGGAGTAACCCGGGCTCCTACCGCACCCTGGACCCCAGGAGAGGACCCCCCGCAGCCGTCCGGCGCGGGGGGTCCTCCCGTTCCAGCCGCGCTAGAATCCGCGGTATGGCTCTCCTCCACCTCCCCGACAGCCCCCAGGAGATCACGGCGGCCTGGTTCGACGCCGCCTACAGGGAGCTGCGCAGCGCCGTCGAACCCGCTGAGCAGGCAGACGACCCGGCCCCCTGGCTCGCGGTGGCCGAGCGCTGGAATCGGCTGAAGGCCCTGGCCCAAGGCGAGGGCTCTCGGCGCAGCTACGCCTACACCAAGGACATGCGCGACGCCGCCGCCGAAGAGGCCGAGCGCGTCGCACGCGAGGAGATCCGACCGCTGGTGGAGAACCACGATGCCGCCCTCGGCGACGCCCTCCTCGCGAGCCGCCACCGCGCTGCCGTCGCGGAGCGGTTTGGTGCGCAGCTCCTGCGGGTGCTCGAGGTGCAGAAGGGGCCCCTCGCTCCGATCAACGCCAAGCTGCGCGTGGCCGCGAGCGACCTGGCCAGCCGCTACGACAAGCTCGTTGCCTCAGGCGAGGTGCAGGTGGGGGGCGAGGCCATGACGCTGGCCCGCGCGCGCTCGCGCTTCAGCTCCTCGGATGCCGCCACCCGGCGCGAGGCCTTCGAGGCCTACTTCGGCTGGTTCCTCGAGAACCGGCCCGCCCTTGCAGATCTCTACGACCAGCAGGTGCGGCTGCGGGACGAGATGGGCAAGAACCTCGGGCACGCGGGCTTCGTGCCCCTCGGCTACGAGGGCATGGGCCGGACCGACTATGGGCCCGAGCAGGTGCAGGCCTTCCGCGACGCCGTGCGCACGCACGCCGCACCCCTCTTCGCGCGCAAGGCCGCGGCCCAGGCCGCCGCGCTGGGCGTCGAGACCCTCAAGCCCTGGGACCTGGGCTACCACCCGGACCTCTCCTTGCCCGACGGAGCCGCGGAGCCGGTGGCCGAGCAGCTCGACCGCATGGACCGCGTCCTCGAGCGCCTCTCTCCGCGCCTGCGCGAGCACTTCCTGCGCATGCGGCGTGAGGAGCTGATCGACCTCGAGAACCGCAAGGGCAAGGCGGCCGGCGCCTACTGCACCTCATTCCCCGACGAAGGGCGCGTGGCCATCTTCTGCAACTCGACGGGTAACGAGGATGATGTGCGGACCCTCACCCACGAGCTGGGCCACGCCTTCCAAGGCTGGGAGAGCCAGTGGATCGAGGCCCCTGACCTGCAGTGGCCCACCTCGGACGCGTGCGAGGTGCACTCGATGGGCATGGAGTTCCTGTGCCTGCCCTACCTCGACGAGTTCTTCGGCGCGGCAGAGCGCGACACCTTCATCAAGGGGCGCTGGAGCGGGGCCGTGGACATCCTCTGCTATGTCTGCGTCGTGGACGCCTTCCAGCACTGGGTCTACGAGAACCCCAGCGCCAGCCCCGACGAGCGCGACGCCGCCTGGATCGGCTTCCGCGAGACCTACATGCCCGGCGTGGACTGGAGTGGGGACGCCGAGCGCTTCGCGGCCTCGCGCTGGTACGCGCAGCTCCACATCTACCGCTACCCCTTCTACTACATCGACTACGCGCTGGCGGAGACGGGCGCGATGCAGCTGGGGATGCTCGACGCGAAGGACCACGAGGGCTGCCTCGAGCGGTACCTGGAGCTGTGCCGGCTCGGCGGCACCCAGAGCGTGCTCGCCCTGCTCGAGGGCGCCGGCCTGCGCTCACCCTTCGAGCCTGCGCTGATGCAGGACCTCATGGCGCACGCCGCCGGCATCCTGGAGCTCTGAGGGCAGGGACGCGGGCGCGCGCGCACCTCAGAGGTCGATGCGCTCGACCTGCTCGCCCTCGCGCAGCTCCACCTCGAAGGTGACCGTCCGACCGCCCGCGAGCACCAGGTCCACGCGGCCGTCCAGAGGCGGCAGGCCGTCCAGCACCACGGGGCTGCCCTCGAAGGGGCGCTCCAGGTCGAGGATCCGAGGGGCCAGGCGCATGGCGCCGGTCTCCACCCACTGGCCACGCAGGCGCGCAGTCCCCGAGGGAACGGGCAGGCCGTCGGCGCGGACGAGCTCCACCTTCAGGACCGCTCCGGGCCGGAGCTCGAGGTCCTGCTCGAGGGCCTCCCCCACCACCGTCCCGTCCGGGGCCAGGAAGCCCACCTCGCGGTCCACCAGGCGCCAGGGGCCGCCGCCGCTGCGCAGCCGATACGCCGCAAGCTCGAGCGGTGGGGCCTCGAGGCTCCAGCTACCGTCCGCCGCAGTGGAGGTCTCCGCCAGCAGCGGCGCGCCCGAGTGGGTCGAGTGCAGGCGCACCGTGATCCCTGCCAGGGGCTCGCCGTCAGGGTCGAGCACCCTGCCGGAGACCATGCCGCCGGGCTGATTGCCGCGGAAGGCGGGAGCCGCCTCGCGCAGCGCCGAGAGGTCGAAGGCGATGATCAGAGGCAGCCCGATCATTACGAGGGCGAGCAGCACGGTCACCGCCCGGCGGGCGGGGCCGGGGGACGCAGTGGGGAGCGGATCGGGAGCGCTGGGCATCAGGCCTGGGCGGAGCGCCCGGCCTCGAGGCGGCGCTCGGCCAGCAGGTCGGCAGCCTCGTGGGTCGGGACACCCTCGGTTCGCGCAATCTCATAGACCTGCGCGAGGTTGTCCCGAATCCCCTCAATCTTCTTCATCGCGGGCTCGTCCGCGTAGCCCCCGGGAAGGAGCTCCATGGAGACATTGATGATCCCGCCGGCGTTGATCACATAGTCCGGCGCATAGAGGATCCCGCGGTCGCGCAGCGCGGCCCCGTGGTGGGCGTCAGCGAGCTGGTTGTTGGCGCAGCCCGCGACGATCTTGCAGCCCAGGCGCGGGATCGTGTCGTCGTTCAGCGTCGCGCCACGGGCGCAGGGCGCGTACACATCGCACTCGAGGGCCTCGTGGCCCGCATCGGGCACGCACTCGAGGCCGAAGCGAGCCGCCAGCTCCTGTGCGCGCTCCTCGAAGAGGTCGCACACCAGCACCCGCGCGCCGCGCTCCTTGAGGAGCTCGGCCATGCGTCCGCCGACGGCGCCGACGCCCTGGATCAGAACCGTTCGGTCCTTGCAGTCGGGGCTACCGAAGGCCTCCTGGAGGGTGGCCTCGATCCCGATCACGCAGCCATAGGCCGTGTACGGCGAGGGGTTGCCCGAGCCCCCCTTCTCGCGGTCGAGCCCGGTCACCCAGCGGGTCTCCTGGGCCACGATCTCAAGGTCGGGGTTGCCGATGTTCATGTCCTGGGCGGTGATGTACTTCCCGCCGAAGGCGTCCACGAAGCGCCCCATGGCCCGGAAGAGCGCCTCCGACTTGGTGCGCGGATCGCCGATCACAACGGACTTGCCGCCCCCCAGACCCGTGTCAGCCACGGCCGACTTGTAGGTCATCCCCCTCGACAGCCGCAGGACATCGTGGAGCGCCTCCTCCTCGTGCGCATAGGGCAGCATGCGCATGCCCCCGAGAGCGGGCCCGAGGGTCGTGTCGTGGACGGCGATGATCGCGTGGAGGCCGGACGCGGCGTCCTGGCAGCGCACGACCTTCTGGTAGCCGTCGACGGGGATCTCGGTGATGTCCATGGGGCCTCCTCGGGAGCTCAGGGGTGGATTCGTGCTCCGGGCACCCGGAGCAGCCGCACAGGATAGCGTGCGTCGAGGGCCGCTGACGGGCCGCTGACGGGCCGCAGGGGGTGCTATAGCAACAATCAGGAACCCATTTGATGGGTATTTAGTATCCCTTACCTGCGGCCACGCGCCACAAGCACCCGACCGGACCCGTCCACCTGCACGGGGAAGGCTCGCACGCGCTCGGGAAGCCCGTCGGTGCAGCGGCCATCGTCCACGGCGAAGTGCATCGCATGGGCGGGACAGGTGACCTCACCGTCGTGACAGATGCCCGCGCCGAGGGAGGCGCCCGCGTGCGGGCAGGTGTCGGAGAGGGCATGCACGCGTTGCCCCTCGCGGAAGAGCGCAACCGCGACCCCCTCGACCTCGACGGTCACGCCGGTGCCGTCCTCGGGGAGGTCCTCGAGGAGGGCAACGGGGATCCAGCGCGGCGCGTCCATGGAGCCCGAGGGTGCGACCCACGCGCGCGCGGAGCAAGGCCCAGGCGCAAGCGCCTAGGGGGTGATGCCTGGCTCAGCGGCTAGGCTTGGCTTCGTGCGCCGCGCGACGCCCTTCGAAGCCCTCCAGCGCGCCGGACTGCCCTTCGAGCGGAGCCCGGCCGTGGCGTTCTGCGTCCTGTGGACCACAGGGCCCGACCCGGCCACCGACCGTGCGTTCAGGCTGACGGCCATGCGCCCGGAGGGCGAGGGCTGGGCGCTCTTCGACCGCTTCTGCGGCGGCGAGGACGCGCCTGTCAGCGCGCGCATGGCGCGTGAGTTCGGCGTGAGTCGTGAGGACTTCGTGGGCTCGCCGTCGGCGGAGCAGGCGGCAGAGGACCTGGCCGCGTTCCTCTCGGGCTGCGATGTGGTGGCCCCGGACGGGGCCGGGTTCGAGCGCTGGATGGAGGCCCTGACCTCGGGGGCGGCCCCGCGCACCACCGGCCTCGTCGAGCTGGCCTGCCTGCTGGCCCCCGGACGCCAGCGCACCAGCGGTGCACGGCTCGTGCGCGCGCTGCTGGAGCAGGAGGCAGGAGCGCCGCCGGAGGCCATCGCCCCGACGGACCTCGTGCTCGGAGCGGCCATCCTGGTGGAGCGCTTCGCGCGCCGAGGACCCGAGGTCCATGAGGTCGCGGCCGTCGGCTACACGCGAACCTTCGAGCGCCTCCAGGTCGGCGACGGACCGGGCGCATCACGCCTCGGGCTCGCTCTCGCCCTGGTCGAGTTCCCCTCGGCCTGGTGTCGCAGCACCGGGGGACTCTTCGAGGTGCCCTCCGAGCTCCAGGACGGCCTGCTCTCCGCGGCTCTCGAGCGGGGCCTCAGCGGCGGCGGCCTCCTCGCAGGAGCACGGCCCCGCTGGTTCGGCATGGCCTGCGGCCTCGAGCAGGAGGACCCCCTCCCGCCGCGCTCGGCCGACGCGCGCCCTCTGACCGAGCACGACCTGCGCCTGGTGGACGACCTGTTCCAGGTCCACCTCCCGACCCTCATCGCCCAGGAGCGCGGCGTCGAGCCCAGCGCCTGCCAGCGTCCCAGCCAGCACGCGGTGGCCCGCGCCGTCGCAGAGGTCCTGGGCACCCAGGAGCTCCTGCTGGTCCACGCCCCCACCGGCACGGGCAAGACCCTGGCGTACCTCCTCCCCGCCCTGCTCTGGGCCCGCACTCAAGGCGTACGCGTCGGCCTCGCGACCTACACGCGCGCTCTTCAGGAGCAGGCCATGGACCAGGAGGTGCCCCGCGCCCTGGCCGCCTTGGCGCGCGCGGGTCTGGACTCGGGCTATCGGGTGACCGTCCTCAAGGGGCGCGAGAACTACCTCTGCTGGCGGGCCCTGACCCAGGTCGAGCCCGAGCCGACGGACGACCCCGAGCGCTGGCTCGCCTGGACCAGCCTGGCCCTCTTCGCCCTCACGGACATGGACGGCGACCTCGACCGCTTCCCGCGCAGCGCGCCCATGCGGCTCGAGGCCCCCGGGACGCACCGACGCGCCCTGCTGCGCATGATCCACGAGGTCCGCGCACGCAGCGGATGCTGCATGGGCAAGCAGGCGGGAAGGACCTGCGCCGCCCAGGTGGCCCGACGCCGCGCCGAGCGCAGCCATGTGGTGGTGCTCAACCACGCGTGGGTCATGGCCAGCCCGGACTTCGTGCGGACGGTGGTGTTCGACGAGTGCGAGCACCTGCACGACAGCGCAGCCAGCGCCTGGGAGCACCGCGTGGCCTTCCCGGAGGCCTACGCGCTGCTCGAGCGTCTGCACCACCCCTCCCGCGGTGGCCTCCTCGACCGCGTCGAGCGCAGCGCGCCGCCCACGACCAGCGTGGGGGATGCCGCGCTCGAGGCCCTCGAGCTTGCGGCGCGCACCCAGGAGCTGTTCGCCCTGCTCGAGGAGCAGGCCACGCGCTACCTGCGCTGGCGCGCGGAGGAGGAGTCGCAGCGCGGCCTGCGTGAGGCGCACACGCTCTTCGCTGAGTACCTCAGCTACGAGGACAGCACGCTGGTGGAGGTCCGCAGCCGGATCGCACGGGCCCTGGGCGATCTGGACGCCCTCTGCGCCGAGCTCCACGAGCGCATGGCGGGGCTCGAGGCCCGCGGCGTGCCGCGCATGCGACGGGGCCTCGAGGTCGCACGCCAGGACCTGAACCAGCTGCGCGCGGGCCTCTCGGGCTGGCTGCCACTGGACGAGGGCACGCCCAAGCTCAGCGAGCAGTGGTGGCACGAGGTCGAGCGCTCGGCGAGCGGGGAGGCGCTGCTCGTGGCGCGGCCCCTGGCCCCCCACGAGCTGCTGGGCAGCCAGTTCCTCCCCCAGCTCGAGAGCGCGGCCTTCCTGTCGGCGACGACGATGCTGCGCGGCTCCTTCGACAGCGCGCGGAGGTACCTGGGGCTGGAGCGTGCGCTCGCGCCCCACGAGGACGAGGAGCGCGCGCCGCGCGTGCTGCGCACCCTCTCCGCGCCCGAGGTGTTCGACTATGCACGCGTGCTCGTGGGCGTGCCCCGCGACGCCCCCGAGGTCCAGCACAAGGACCGCTTCCTGGACTACGCCACGGCCTTCGTGCGCTTCCTCGCCGAGCGCGCACGCGGACGCACGCTGGTCCTCTTCACCAGCCTCGCCGACTGCCGGCGCGTGGGCGAGGCCCTGCGGGCCGACCTGGGCGCCCACCACCTTCCGGTCTGGTACCAGGGCATGCCTGGCACGGACAAGGAGGAGCTCGCGACCCTGTTCCGCGACCGCACGGACTCGGTCCTGCTGGGCGTCGACACCTTCTGGTACGGAGCCGACTTCCCCGGTGAGACCCTCGAGTACCTGGTGATGGCCCGCCTGCCCTACGGCGTGCCGGACGCGTTCCACCACGCCCAGTGCGCACTCATGGGCGAGGGGGTCCAGCGCGAGACGATCTACATGCCGCGCGCCCTAGCCAAGTTCCGCCAGGGGTTCGGTCGCCTCATGCGGCGCGCCACCGACCGAGGCTGTGTCTTCGTGCTCGACAAGCGCGTGATGGACGGCCGGCACCGCACCTTCCAGAAGGAGCTGCCCCTGGCGAGCTTCGGCAAGGACGACGGGGCGACGCTGGTCACAGGGGAGACGGAACGCGTGCTGGAGCGGGCCTTCGCCCACATGGGTATGCTGCGCGAGCTTGAGCGGCGTGGGCACTCCCTGCGCTTCGAGCATCCCTCGCCGGGGACCCGGGCGCCCCTCTCCGGCCAGGCCCCCTTCCTGGATGCGCCGCCCGAGATCGACCCGGCCTTCCTACACGACGACGAGCCCGAGGCCCCCGCGAAGGGAGCCTCGCGCCCCGCGCTGCCGCCGACCGAGGGCCCCCTCGAGATCGACCCCGACGAGGTCCCCTATTGAGCAAGCAGTCCTGGACCGAGGTCCGCGTGGAGGCCCCCGTGGGCTGGCATGAGCTGGTCGGAGAGGCCCTGAGCCTGGGCCCCTGCACGACCGTGGTGGTCGGGGCCACGAGCATCGCGACGGCTCCTCCGCGAGAGGGCTTCGAGTTCGTGCGCACCTTCTTCCCCACCCGCGAGGACACGCCCGTCCTGCGCAGCCGGCTCGAGGGCGCCCTCGCCGACCTGGCGACCTCGACCGGAGTGGAGGAGCTGGCGGACCTGGTCGTGACCTGGCACCCCCTCCCCCCCGAGGACTACGCCACCAGCTGGCGCCGCGTGCAGCGTCCCTTCCGCCTCGGGCGGATCGCCCTCGTCCCGAGCTGGGAGGACCCCCAGCTGCGGCCTGACGACCTGCTGCTCTCCATCGAGCCCGGCAAGTCCTTCGGCTCGGGTCGGCACGCCACCACGCGGACCTGCATGCGGGTCCTACAGGAGCGACCGATCGAGGGGGCGCGCGTCCTCGACGCAGGCACGGGCAGCGGGATCCTCTCGATCACGGCCGCCATGCTCGGGGCCGCCTCGACCCTGGGGTTCGACATCGATCCCGTCTCGGAGGAGGCCGGCGCGGAGCTGGCCGAGCGCAACGGGGTCGGACCTCGCTGCACCTTCCGGACCGGGGACTTCGGCGTGCTGGGGCCCGAGGACACCGGCTTCGATGTGGTCCTGGCCAACATCTACTCGGATGTGATCCAGGCCCACGCGGCGGACCTGCGGGACCGGCTGCGCCCGGGCGGCTGGTTCGCCTTCAGCGGCTGTCCCGTCCACCACCGGGAGGCCACGCGCGCTGCCATCGAGGGCGTGGGGCTGACCCTGGAGGAGGAGCGCATCCGCGGGAGGTGGAGCACCTTCGTCGGGACGCGCCCCTCCTGAGGCGCAACCCTGGAAGCGCCTCCTCGCGGGTGTCAGGATCGCCCCCGTGAAGGTTCTCTTCCTCTCCCAGCGCGTGCCCTATCCCCCGAACCGCGGGGACAAGATCACGACCTGGCGCCTGCTCGAGCGCATGGCCCGCACCCATGAGGTGACGGTCGTCGCCTTCGCGCACGATGAGGCCGACCACGAGGGGGCCCGGCTGCTGGCCGAGAAGGGCTTCGAGGTCCATGCCGTTCCCCTCGCCATGGGGCGCGCCAAGCTGCGCTCCGTCCCCCTGCTGCTCACACAGCGCCCGCTGACCCTGGGCGTGTTCGACTCGCCGCAGATGCGTGACCTGGTGGCGCGGCTCGCGCCCGGTCTCGACGCGGCCTACGCGTACTCCTCCTCGATGGGGGCCTTCCTCGCTCCCCTGGAGCTGCCCTGGGTGATGCACTTCGCGGAGCTCGACTCGGACAAGTGGCGCCAATACGCCGACCGGCACCGCTGGCCCATGTCGGCCATCTATCGCCGCGAGTGGCGCCTGCTCGAGGGGTATGAGCGCCAGCTCGCCTCGGCGAGCCGCCAGAACATCTTCTGCACGCCACTCGAGGAGGAGATCTTCCAGCGCACCCTGCCCGGTTTCCCCTCGCTGGTGCTCCGCAACGGGGTGGACCTCGAGCAGTTCGCCCCGCGGCCCCTGGAGGCGGAGGAGGGTCACCTCGTCTTCACGGGGGTGATGGACTACTACCCCAACATCGACGGCTGCGTGCACTTCGTGCGGGAGGTCCTCCCGCGCGTCCGCGCCGAGTTCCCCGGCGTGCGCTTCTCCATCGTCGGCTCGCGCCCGACGCGCGAGGTCGAGCGCCTGGGAGCGACCGAGGGCGTGACCGTCACGGGCTTCGTCGACTCCACGGCCGACTGGATGGCTCGAGCCGCGGTCGCCGTGGCCCCCCTGCGCGTGGCGCGCGGCATCCAGAACAAGGTGCTCGAGGCCATGGCCATGGGCCTCCCCGTGGTGGGCACGACCTCCGCGACCCAGGGCGTTGCGGCGGTCCACGGTCGCCACTACCTGGTGGCCGATCGACCGGAGGAGCAGGCCCACGCGATCCGCGGCCTCCTGCGAGACGCAGCGAGCCGCCAGCGCCTGGGCGCGGCGGCTCGACGGTTCGTGGAGGAGCACCACGACTGGGAGCAGGCCCTCGCCCCTCTGGACCCCCTCCTCGAGGGGCTCGCGGACTGAGCGAGGGGCTCCCGGGCTCAGAAGGTCACGGAGAGGGCGTCCGAGAAGTTGGATGCGGTCCCGTCGCGATACCAGAGCTGGAAGTGCCAGGTCTGGCCGCTGGTGATGACGCCACCGGGGGGCTGGGGCAGCACGGCGGGGACATCGAAGCCTGAGCCCGTGGCCGAGCCTCCGGCCAGGGACTGGAAGACGCCGCCAGCATCGAAGGAGCCCAGGCTGTTCAGGCCGGGTCCGGCCGTGGCGCTGTAGCGGCCCAGAGGCGGGCTCAGGCAGAGCAGGCCCTGCGAGACCGCCAAGCCCGTCGGGTTCGCCCCGGCCGAGACCAGGAAGAAGCCGAACTCCGCACTCGGGCCGCCGGTAGCCTCGAGGTGATAGACGCCCGAGGTGCCGGCGCCGCTGCTAGCAAGCGTCACGGGCTGGCCGCCGGAGTGGTCGTTGGCCGGGGAGCAGAACAGCGAGGACGGAGCTCCGGAGGTGAACGACCACGAGAGCACATCGTGGTTCTCCACCGAGCCGCCGCTGGCAGCCGTGATGCCGACCCAGGCGGAGGTGCCGCCGATGAGGTCCAGACCTCCGACCGCGCTCGCACTGTCGACCCAGGTGCCGCCTGTGTTGAAGTCGTACGCCGTGGTCAGCACCGACACCCCGTCGAGGAGCACCTCGAGGGTGCCGGGGACATAGTTCACCGTGAGGGTGTGCACCAGGCCGTCGTTCAGGTCGGTGGAGAGCAGCCCGGTGCGACCGATGGAGTGGCCCTCTCCTGTCTCGTTGTCGCCCGTGCCGCCCGTGTGGATGCTGATGTGGTTGTTGTTGAGGTCGCCCCACTGCCCATTGGTGTAGGTGTCGATCTCGATCGCGACCGAGTTCTCGATGGACTCCCCGGCAACGGAGGTCGTGAACATCCCGTACCCACAGGCCGCCGCGTGGCGACCGATACCGGTCACGCCCACGCCCCCATGGGTCCCCGCGATCGACTCGTTCTGGATGACGAAGGCCATGCCGTCGCCCGAGCCCGCCCCGGTGATCTGGAACTCAAAGGTGGTCGAGAAGCCGCCGACCACATTCATGGGCTGGTCGTACCAGATGGCGCCACGGTTGTTGCCCCCGGTCCCCGCGGTGTCGTGCACGCGCATCACGGTGCCGAGCTGGGCTGCCCGTTCGACGAGGCTCAGGTTCGCGAGCGAGGAGAAGTCGGGGTAGTCGAACGACTGAGCGCTGGCGGCAGCCGAGAGGGAGACGGCCGCCGTAATGGACAGGAGGGGAAGGGATCGCATGAATCGAGAGCTGGAGCGGAAGATCGCTGTGGAGGGGCCTCGTGAGCCCTCCCTCATGTCTACAGCTGAACGCTCGATCCAACCACCTTCGCCAGCGCTTGCGGGGCTCCAACACCCCGCAGGAGGCCCTAGACTGCGACGCATGAGCCACGACGAGATCCGCACGACCTTCGACTCCTGGGCCGGGAATGGCCGCGCGGAGGGCATGGAGGAGGGCCACGGCGATGTGGTCCAGCAGGTGATTGGCCAGATGGGCATCCGGCCGGGAATGCAGAGCCTCGACCTGGGCTGCGGCCACGGCTGGGCGACTCGGCTGCTGGGCAAGGCCGCTCCCGGAGCCACCGCGATCGGGGTCGATGTCAGCCCCGCCATGATCGCCAAGGCCGAGGAGACCCACGACCTCACGAGCCGGGCGCGCTATGTCCTGGGGACCTTCGACGCCCTGGACTTCAAGGACGGCCGCTTTGATCGGGTCTTCTCGATGGAGGCGATCTACTACGCGCCCGACCTCACGCGCGCCCTTGCAGAGGTCGCGCGCGTGACGAAGTCCGGAGGTGAGGCGCACCTGCTGCTCGACCGCTACAAGGAGTCTGAGCACACCGAGGCATGGTCCTCCGATGTCGGCCTCTCGATGGCCTGGCTCTCGACCGCCGAGTGGGAGGAGGCCCTGCGCTGTGCTGGCTTCGCAGAGGTCACGAGTGCGCGCGTGGTGGACTCGAGGGGCCCGAGGGACCCCAACGACCCAGCGCGCGTCGCGCTGCACGCAGCTGGCACGCTCTGGCTGCGCGCCGCGAAGGCGTGAGCTGAGCTGCGTGAGGGCACGAGCTCGGCTCAGGGCTGGGCTGCATGTACGCCTCACCACTCCACCAGGCGCGGGTCGAGTCGCGTGTCCTCCATGGCTATGCTCGCGGGACCGGGTCGCCCCTGCGGATCGGTGCCAGCTCCATGTCAACGCCCCCCCTCCTGAACGCTGGACAGGCTCCTGAGGCTGCCCAGAGCCTCGCCGACACCATCCGCGGCGCGCTCCCGAAGAGCTCCCTCCTGCTCGACAAGGCCTTCCTGATCGAGAACTGGCAGTGGCTCGGACTCCTGGGCCTGATCGGCGTGTCCGTCGCCTTCGAGCGCTTCGCATCGGCGTTCCTGCGCCACGGCGCGCGTCGCGTCGCCCGCAACGACCGCGTGCGCCTGGACGAGGGTCAGCTGACGCGCTTCGTCAGGCCGTTCGGCGTGATGGTCACCTGGTGGGTCTTCTTGACCCTCCTCCCCACCCTGAGCATCGACAACGAGACCGTCACCGGCGTCCTCGATGTCATGGGGAGCCTGATCTACTCGGTCGCCGGCGTCCTCGCGGCGTGGCGCTTGGTGGACCTGGTCTGCGACTTCTTCAAGGCGCGCGCGCAGCGCACCGAGAACAAGTTCGACGACATGCTGGTGCCGCTCCTGCGGCGCACCCTGAAGATCTTCGTGGTCGTCCTGGGGATCGCCTACTTCTCGTCGCGGCTCACCGAGGATGTCTATCGGGTCGTCGCCGGCCTATCGATCGGGTCGGCCGCCCTGCTGTTCGCCTTCAAGGACAGCCTCGAGAATGTGTTTGGGACCTTCACCGTCCTGCTCGACCAGCCCTTCCAGCTGGGCGACTGGATCACCATCGACGGGATCGATGGCACCGTGGAGAAGGTCGGCTTCCGCTCGACCCGCATCCGGACCTTCTACAACTCGATCATCACGGTCCCCAACCGGCACTTCATCAGTGCCAAGGTCGACAACTGGGGAGCCCGCAGCTACAGGCGGATCAAGGCAACGCTCGGGATCACCTACGACACACCGCCCGAGAAGGTGGAGGCCTTCTGCGAGGGGATCCGCGAGCTGATTCGGCGCCACCCCTGCACCCGGAAGGACTACTATCAGGTGTACTTCACGGGCTTCGGGGCCTCGTCGCTCGAGATCCTCGTCTACGCGTTCGTGGTCACGCCCGACTGGAGCACGGAGCTCCGCGAGAAGCACCGCCTGTTCGCCGACATCCTGCGACTGGCGGAGCAGCTCGAGGTCGGATTCGCCTTCCCGACCACCAGCGTGCACATGGTCCAGCCCTCCGACCTCGAGCACCCCAACCGCCCCAGTGACGACCAGGCCGGCGAGGTCCTGGGCCGCGAGGTCGCCCAGCATGTCGCAGAGGCCAGCCTGGCGCACCTCGGGGGCTCGCCCCCGCCCCCCATCCGCTTCCCCAACCTCGGGGCCGCGGGAAGCGGCAGCGAGCTGGATGGCGACGGCTGACACCAGCCTCGCCGCAGTGCGCAGCACCTGCTGCCCACAGCGCCGCGGGGCGCGCTCCTCGGAAGGAGCGCGCCCCGCGGGTCGCAAGGGGATCGGTGTCCTCAGCGCAGGTGGCCGTCAGGGAATGACCGCCAGGAGGTCCATGCTCTCCGAGGCCCACTTGTAGAGCGGGTTCCAGAAGATGCCGAACCAGAGGGTGAGGGCGGCCATGGCGATCAGGAAGCCTGCCATCGGGGGCTGCGGCACGGGCTCGGGGTCGTCCGAGGTCTCGAGGAAGAGGACCTTCGCAACGCGCAGGTAGTAGTAGAGGCTGATCGCCGAGTTGATGCCCAGCAGGACGGCCAGCCAGCCGAGGCCCGCGTTGGAGTCGAGCATGGCATCGAAGAGCTTGTACTTCCCGATGAAGCCGACCGTCGGCGGGATGCCCGTGAGGCTCACCAGGAAGACGACCATCGGGACCGTGATCAGGGGAGCCTTGGGCCCCATGCCCTTCAGCGAGTCGTAGGTCTCACGGCCCGTGACCCCGGTGAAGTAGAGCAGGAACCCGAAGGCGCCCAGGTTCATGAAGTAGTACGCCGCGAGGTAGAACATCGCGGCCTGCAGCCCGACGACATTCATGGCCGCGAGACCGGCCAGCACATAGCCGGCGTGGGCGACCGAGGAGTAGGCCAGCATGCGCTTGACGCTCTCCTGGCGCACGGCCGCCAGGTTCCCCAGGGTCATGGTCACGGCCGCCACCAGGGCCAGCAGGGCCCCGATCTGATCCCGGTACTCCGCAACGGCCTCGTCCACGCCGGGGGCGATGAACAGCATGCCGAAGAAGCGCAGGAGGGCGCCGAAGCCACCCGCCTTGGAGGCGACGGCGAGGAAGGTCGTCACCGGCGTCGGGGCACCCTCGTACACATCAGGCGCCCAGAAGTGGAAGGGCGCCGCGCTGATCTTGTACGAGAACCCGCCGAGGATCAGGACCATCGCCAGGGCCACGAGGCCAGGGCTCTGCTCGATCGCCATGGCGAGGCTGCGCGCCACGCCCTCTCCCACAGGGTCGGCGTCCAGGGCGCCCGACATCACGCGCAGGTCCAGGGTGCCCGTCGCTCCGTAGAGGAGGCTGATGCCGAAGACCATGACCCCCGCGGAGAGACCACCGAAGACCACATACTTCATGGCCGCCTCGGCAGAGCGCTTCTCGCCCTTGTGGAAGCCCGAGAGGCTGTAGCTCGAGAGGCTGGCCAGCTCGAGGCCGAGGATGAGCAGCAGCAGGTTGTTGGTGCTCACCATGAAGAAGATGCCGATGGCGGCGCCAAGCAGCAGGAAGTAGTACTCCCCGATGCGGTGGCGGCGCTCACGCCGGTCGAGCATCACGAAGAGGATGCTGACGGCCGTGGCGGCACAGGTGAAGAGCTTGAAGAAGCCCCCGAAGCTGTCGATGGACACCAGCCCGAAGGCCGTGTCCTGCGTGGCGCCGGCACCGACCAGCTGGAAGGACGCGGCGGCCAGGCCGACCAGGGAGATGGCTCCCAGGCGCCAGGAGTCGCGCTCCTTCCAGACGAGGTCCATGACCAGCACGACCAGCGAGGTCACCACGAGGGTGAGCTCGGGCGCCAGCAGGCTGAGGCCGTGCCAGTGCAGGTCGGGGGTCTGAAGAAGGCCGAACATGGGTGGTCCTCGGGGTGTGGGGTCAGCCCGCGAAGGCCAAGATCTGCATCAGGTCCGTGACGCTGACCTCCATCCA
>JADHNZ010000009.1 GCA_016779225.1 Planctomycetota bacterium | reverse complement strand
TCGCGGTTGAAGAATCCCGCGTTGTTCGCGTCGTTCGCCGCGTCCGGGCGGCGGCCAAAGAGCTCGTCCGCGATGGCGGCAGCCTCGACCATGGCCTCCGGGTCCTCTGGGCTCTGGGCGAGGCGTCCGAGCACGAACTCGAGGCCCGCCAGCCCGTTGGGGAGGCGGTCTCCCAGAGCGATCGTGATGCCGCCCGGGAAGAGGGCGTCCATGGAGCGGAACGAGGCCGCGGCCGCCTGCGTGTCCCCGGAGCCGAGCAGCAGGAAGCCCGCGGCGCTGCGGCAGCAGGCCTCGTAGTTCCAGCAGCTGGCCTGGAGGTCCTCGTCGAGGTCCCGGCAGCGTGCGAACTCCGCCTCGGCCGCGGCGAAGGCCGCCTGCTCGCCCTTGCCTGCGGCAAAGGCGTCGAGCGCGTCCTCGAACGCGGTCACGGCCGCGTACCACGCGCCCTGCGCGGAGCGCGGGAAGGCCTCGGTCCAGGCGCGGTAGCGCGCGCGGATCGCGGGCCGGCCCCCGGACTGGTTGAGCAGCCCCACCAGGCGCTGGTGCAGGGCCGCGTCCTCGGGCTCGTAGGTCAGGGCCTGCTCGACGCAGACGGTGGCGGACTCCAGGTCACCGTTCCACTGGTGGAGGTTCGCGAGCTGGTCGAGGGCGAAGCGCCTGTGCGCCTCGAGCCCGGCGGCCTGGGTCAGCTGGTCCTCGGTCTCAAGGAACAGGGGCTGCGCGCTCTCGCCCGCGTTGAGCGCGGCCACGAACGCGTCGAAGGCGGCCTGGCCCCAGACCACGCAGAGCGGAGGGTCCAGCGCGGGGGGCGGCCCCTTGAGGAGCTCGAGCGCGCGCCCCGCGTTGCGCGCCAGGGTCAGGGCGCCCTCGGGGTCGAGGCTCATGCGCTTCGCTCGGCTGATGCCGACCAGGCACGCGACCTCGCGGGGTCCGAGCCCCCCGCCGCGCGCGCTGCGTCCGGCGCGGAAGGCGCGCTCGTAGGAGACCGCGGCGTCCTCGTAATAGAACTGGGGCTGGCTGTCGCCCTCGGCGGTGCGCATGGCCGCCTCGGCGCGCAGCCACCACAGCTCGGGGTCCTCCTCGGCCAGGTCGATCGGGGCCTCCAGAGCATCCAGGGCCGCACGGCCGTCCCCCTCCTCCAGGGCGCGCTCGGCCTGCTGGCGGCCCGCCTCGACGATGAGGGGCGTCAGGGCCGCGCGGGCGGCCAGCCAGTCCTCGGCCGCGAGGGCCTGCTCCAGCGCGGCGCGCCGAGCGTCTTGGGCTGGCGTCCCGAGGCCCCGAGGCGTGGGTCCGGCGGGCGCTGCGGAGCCGGTCCCCGGGAGGTCCGGGGTCGCAGCCTCCATCGGCGCGATCGTCCTGCAGGCGAGGGCGGAGGCCAGGAGCAGGGGGGGCAGGAAACGCGGCGCGGGCATGGGGCCAGGGGGGGGGCGCTCGGGGGCGGGGACGCGTGTGGCTGGGGCCTGGGGGCGGCCCGGCGGCGCGCCCCGGGGTCGTGATTCTAGGCCCGCGGCCGGCCGCGGTGGGGTCCGCCGCGGCTGGCGAGAGGCGGGGCGCTCTCGGCATGCGCCCCCGTGCCCCCTTAGGCTCCGGCCCCTGCTGGAGTCACGCCCAGGGGCCCCCTACAGTCCGGTGCCGCCCGCCAGGGGGGAAGCGCCTGGAAGATCCTCGCGCCCCGAGCGTCCCCACCCGCGTCCCATGCTCCGATCCCTCCAGCGTCAAGCCCTCGCCGCCCGGCTCCTCGTGCTGACCGCGCTGGGGGGGAGCCTCGCCCTGCTCCCGGGCTGCGACAGCCCGGCCTGCGTGTTTGGCCCGGGAGGCTGCAATGGCGCGGGCTCGAGCAGCGGTGGGGGGCCCGGCGCCGCCGGCTCGGCTCCGGCCGTGGAGCTCGAGACGGGGATGTGGCTGGACGCTGACGGCCCGAGCACCTTCGCCCTGATCCCCGGCCCCGGGGAGACCGTCCACCCGTCGTCGGTCCTGGCGGTGGAGTTCGATGTGTCCATGGCCGCCGACTCCCTGAGCGGCGCCTTCCGCCTGGTGGACACCATCTTCGGGACCGTGGTTCCGCTGGTGGAGCCCCCGCCCCTCGTGGCCAACGGCCGCGTGGCTCTGCTCGTCCCCTCCCAGCCCCTCGCGCCGGGCTCGATCTATCAGCTGTCCTGGGAGGAGAACGCCCAGCCCTCCGATGTGGTCGGCCGGGTTGGGGCGTTCAGCGGGGCCATCGGCTCCTTCGATGTGCAGCTCACCCAGACCCCGCGCGTGCTGGGGTCCTTCCCCCTCGACGGGGAGGAGGCCGCGGGCGACCTGACCGAGGTGTTCGTGCTCTTCGATCAGCCCATGGACGCCGGCTCGGTGAACCTGCAGAGCCTCAAGGTCGAGGTCGGCAAGGGCGTCCCGCCCCAGGCCCAGCCCGCCAAGCCCGTGGTGCTGGCGGGCGCGGTCCCGGTGCCGGTGCTGCAGGCGTGGACCTGGAGCCTGCGCGACGCCGATGGCGAGCCGATCTCCTTGGGCGCGGGGACGGACATGCGCGTCACCTGCACCACCGACCTGCGCAGCCAGGGCGGCGGCGGCGGCGGGGGAGGAGGCGGCGGCGGCGGAGGCCAGCCGCTCGAGGAGACCGTGATCGCCTTCCAGACCGGCACCCTGCGTGCGCCGGTGACCGTCGAGAAGCCCTTCCTTCCCTTCGATGCCATCGGGCTCGCAGACCTCGCCTCCGCGGCGCCGCTGGTGGAGGTCGAGCTCCTCGATCCGGCGCCCGTGGGGGGGGCCGCCCAGTTCCTTGGCGTGGCGATCACTGGCGCCTCGCGCGCGACCCAGGGTCCCATTGGCCTGGTGCGGACGGTCGCCGTGCCCGAGGGAGATCAGCTGGTCCCCGCGGGGGTCGAGGCTCTCGGGTTCGTGGACTCGCTGGGCTCTCCCTACCTGGCCGACGGCGAGGTGACCCTCGTCGCCTGGAGCTCGCGAGCCGGACGCCTCTCGCAGGCTCGCCGCTTCCGGCCGGCTGGCGCGAGCCTCGAGCTGCCGATCGAGATCGACACGATCCCGCCCCTGGTCACCGAGCTCGGGCCCAACGGCGGCACGACCGAGGTCTTCATCAGCGACCAGCGCGACCTCGTGCTCGTGGGCCGCGCAACGGAGCAGATCTCCTTCGTCCGCGTGCGCGCGCTGGATCCGACGACCGGGAACCCGGTCACCAACGCGTTCGATCCCGACGGGGCGGGCCCCCTCCCCGAGCAGGATCCCGCGCCGGTGGTGATGTCTGGGCAGGCAGGGCTCTTCATCGCCCAGCCCGCGCCCATTGGCGTGGTGGATCCGCTCGTGCCCTGGACCTTCGAGTACGAGGTCTTCGACCGCGCCCTCAACGGCTCCGAGGCGCAGCTTGCGGTCCCCTTCCTGCAGCGCGGGGTCCTCGGCGCCGGGCCGCCCGCCGCCGGGGCGGCGACCCTCACCGTGGGGGTCTTCGATGCGGTCACCCTCGCTCCTCTCGAGGGCGCGCAGGTCTACCTGCACGACGGCTCGACGCTTCCGGCGGCGCCGCCCCTCGTGGGCGCTCCCGGCACGACGGACGCCCTCGGTCAGGTGGAGCTGCCCCTTGGCGGCGCGGCCCCCGTGGTCACCGCGGTCGCCACCGGCTACGACCTGCTGACGGTGCTGGGTTCGGACTCCCAGTCCCTGCAGCTGCTCCTCCAGCCCCAGGGCGCGCCGACAGCCAACGCCTCGGGCGAGGTGCGGGTCGCGGCGACCTCGGGCCTCGACATCGCGAGCCCCCTCGTGCGCACCCTCGCCGCCGACGGCCGCGGCGTGGCCTCGACGGTGCCGACGAATCCGGCGACCCTCGACTCCGAGGCCGGGGACATCGTGCGCACCTTCGGCCCCTATCCCATGGCCGCCGGTCAGCTCGGGGCCCAGTCGGCCCTCGTCACGGTCCCCGACGCGCCCTTCGCGACCTTCGTGGGAGCGACCTTCCTGCTGGGCTTCGGCAGCCGCGCACCGGCGCCGCCCCTGCCGGCGGGCAACACGCCCAACCCGATCCAGATCCGCATCCCCGGGCCGCTGCTGGCCCAGCCCACCCAGGAGCAGGCCCTCGACTCGGGGCTCTCGCCCATCCCGCTGCAGCTCGCGGCAGGGGACTGGGAGGACCTCATCGGTGCGCCCACGGTGCTGGTGGAGGCGCGGTCTCCGGGCCTTCCGCGGCCGTGGATCGTGGGGGCGGGCAAGTCCGAGCAGCTGGCCCCTGCCGTCTGGCCCTTCAAGGCCGCCTGGCCCGGGGCCTTCGATGTGGTGGACGACGACGGGGCTGGGGCCGCGGACCTGCTCGGGTCGGCGGTGCTCTCGGGGCAGGTCGAGCCGGACCTCTGGGTCCGCGTGGCGTACCAGGACCTGGAGGGCTCGAGGGGCTCGGCGCGCTGGTCGGTTGCCGGGGCGGACCCTGTGGGGCTCAGCGCCCTCTCGCCCCCGCGCATCACGGGCGTGAACGGCCTGCCCCCCGGCGTGGGGGACCCGCCGCTCCTGCCCGTCTTCCCGATCGAGGTGGCGCTCCCTGACCCGGGGACGCTCGCCCCCGCGCTCGGGGTCCGCCTCGAGGCTGCCAACGGTCGCTCCTGGGACCTGCTCCAGCTGATGCCCGGCGCGGGGACCACGGCTCTGTGGGTCCTGGATGTCGGATTGGACGAGGCCTCCTTCCCGCTGGCGGCCGGGCTTCAGGTGCAGGCGACGGTGCGGGCGCTGCCCGCACTCGAGGTGGGGGATCTCACCTTCGGGGACCTGGAGCGCAGCGCTCTGAAGGACGCGAGCGGGCCCCAGCGGGCCGCGTTCAACCAGTGATCGGCCGCTTGTTCCGCTGATCCCGGTTTCCTAGGCTTCCCCTGGAGGCTCTCTTCGGACCCTCCAAAGGTCCGCTTCTCGCGGGCCGACCCGCGACGGATCTCGCGGCCCCGCCCGGTCGGACCCCACGCCTCCGTGGGCCCCCCCCAGGCCCGGTCCCCCCGAGAGCGCCGGCGCACCCGACTGCCCCTTCCGACCTCGACCCGCGACGGTTCCGAACCGATGAAGCCGCTCTCCCTCGCCGCCCTGGCCGCGCTGGCCCTTGCCTCCTGCCGCAACCTTCCCAGCGCGATCCCCGATGTCCCGCCCCAGGTCGAGGGCGGGGCCACGGCCCAGTTGGCCCGCTTGAACCCCAACGACATCGTTGTCGCGCCGGTGGAATTCGCCGCGGAGGGGCTGACCGTGCCCGGGGCGATCCTGCGGACGGCCGCCGCCGACGCCCTGGTGGCCCACCGTTACGCGCCCCTGTCGGTGGAGTTCGTGGACGGCACCCTGCCCCCGGGCGCTCAAGCCGGGGTCATGGAGGCCAGCTACCGCCCCGGGACCCTGGGGGAGGACGCGGTCCTGCGTACGGTCGTGCACCAGTGGGACACCTCCAACTGGCGCTCCCGCCGCTCCCTGACCGTAGACCTGGAGTTCGTGATGGAGTCCCCGAGCTCGGCCCAGGGGGTGCTCTGGACTGCCCGCTGCACCCGGCGCTTCGACCTCTCGAACGAGGTGCGCCTGGAGGTCAACGAGCAGGCCCGCTGGAAGGCCGCGTGCGACGCGGTCCTTGCCTGGACCTTCTCTGGGCTGCCTGACCGCGAGGTCCAGGCCTTCGCGGACTGAACCCGGACCGGAGGGGGCCCCGCGGACGGGATCCACGCCCACCGCGCGCCCTCGAGCACCTTCCAGGGACCGCCCTCGCCCACCGGGCGGGGGCGGTCCTGGCCTTTTTGAGGCTCTACGGCGCCCGTGGGGGGGGCAGATCCCTATCCTCTTCGGCCTTCGAGCCTCTCTCAGGGCCCTCGACCGAGGTCCCCGAGGCTCCCCGCACCAGCCGGGATCCGCTGGTCCACCCCGGTTCGGGGGCAGGGGACGGCCCTGCCACCTGGTCCGCGGGCAGGCTTCCCCACGAGACCCACTGACAAGCAACTCCGGGCGCAGCGCGCCCCACGACACCATGGCCATCGAGTCCAGCCGCAAGGCCGAAGTGATCAAGGACCACGCCCGCGCCGAGGGCGACAACGGCTCTGCCGAGGTCCAGATCGCGCTCCTCACCGAGGACATCAAGAACCTGACCGAGCACCTGAAGATCCACAAGAAGGACTTCTCGACCCGTCGGGGTCTGCTCGCCAAGGTCGGGCGCCGCTCGCGCCTGCTGCGCTACCTGCGCAACAAGGATGTGAACCGCTACCGCGAGCTCATCGCGAGCCTGGGACTCCGCCGCTGACCGAGCCCGCGAGCCCCTGCTGTCGCCCTGCCCTCGAGCGAAGAGCTCAGGCGGGGCGTCGGCGCGTTGCGCGACTCGCAGCGCTCGCAGCCCGCAGAGGCCTAGCCGCGACCGAGGCCCTCGGCCTCTCACGCGGCGGCTGCCCCGCCGGGCCGCGCCGGGACCGCTAGGCCCCGGCACCCAAGACCAACTCGAAGCGTTTTTTCGACAAACCCCTTAGAAAGTAGAGGACGGACGATGAGCCAAGGACACGTCCAGATCGAGACCACGATCGCAGGAAAGCGACTGGTGCTCGAGACCGGCCAGGTGGCGCGACAGGCGCACGGTGCGGTCATCGCAACTCTTGGCGACACCAAGGTGTTCGCCGCCGTCGTCGCGGGCAAGCCCCGCGAGGACATCGACTTCTTCCCCCTGACCGTGGACTACCGCGAGAAGACCGAGGCCGCGGGCAAGATCCCCGGCGGGTTCTTCAAGCGTGAGGGTCGCCCGACCACCAAGGAGATCCTCACCATGCGCCTGATCGATCGCTCGATCCGGCCCATGTTCACCGAGGGCTTCAAGGGCGAGGTCCAGGTGATGAGCCACACGCTCCAGTACGACGGGGTCAACAACCCTGATGTGCTGGCCATGATCGCCTCCTTCGCCGCGATCCGCATCGGCGGGCTGCCCTTCGAGCACACCCTCTCCGCCGTGCGCATCGCGCATGTGGACGGGGCCCTCTCGGCCTTCCCCACCGACGAGCAGCGTCGCGGTGAGAGCCGCCTCGACCTCGTGGTCTCGGGCCACGAGGGCGGCATCTGCATGGTGGAGAGCTCCGCTCAGGAGCTCACCGAGGGCGAGATGATTGACGCCCTGGACCTGGCCCACTCGACCATCCGCGAGCTCATCGGCTTCGTCGATGAGTTCGTTGGCAAGGCCGGCAAGCCCGCCATGGAGTTCACGCCCCCGGCGCGCGACGAGGCCCTCTGGGCCAAGATCGGCGGCTTCAAGGGCGACATCGCCCAGGCCCTCGAGACCCAGGGCAAGAAGGAGCGCTACGCCGCGGTCGACGCCGTGGCCGCCGCGTGCATGGCCTCCGTCCTCTCCGGCGTCGCCGAGGAGGACCAGGCCGCCGTCAAGAAGGCCGCCAAGGGCGTCTTCCACGATGTGCAGCGCGAGGTCGAGCGGGACCAGATCCTGTCCGGCAGCCGCTCCGATGGCCGCGCCCACGACGAGATCCGTGCGATCACCATCGTCCCGGACTTCGTGCCGCGCCAGCACGGCTCGGTGCTGTTCACTCGCGGTGAGACCCAGGCGCTCGTGAGCGCCACCCTGGGCACCCCCGACGACGAGCAGATCATCGACGGCGTGGAGAAGGAGTACCGCAAGAACTTCTACCTCCACTACAACTTCCCGCCCTACTCGGTCGGGGAGACCCGCCGCCTGGGCGGACCGGGCCGTCGCGAGATCGGCCACGGCATGCTGGCGGAGCGTGCCCTGACGGGGATCCTCCCCGGCAAGGACCGCTTCCCCTACACCGTCCGCATCGTCTCCGATATCACCGAGTCGAACGGCTCCTCGTCGATGGCCTCGGTCTGCGGCGGCTGCCTGGCGATGATGTGCGCGGGCGTTCCGATCGCCCAGCCGGTCGCGGGCATCGCGATGGGCCTGGTGAAGGACGGTGACCGCGAGGCCATCCTCAGCGACATCCTCGGCTCCGAGGACCACAACGGGGACATGGACTTCAAGGTGGCCGGCTCGGGTCGCGGGATCACCGCGCTCCAGATGGACATCAAGATCAAGGGCGTCTCCCGCGAGCTGCTGGAGCGTGCCCTCGAGCAGGCCCGCAAGGGCAGGATCCACATCCTCAAGAAGATGCTCGAGGCCGTGGATCGTCCGCGGGCCGAGGTCAGCGAGTTCGCCCCGCGCAGCGAGACGATCAAGATTCCGAGCGAGAAGATCGGCTTCCTGATCGGCCCCGGCGGCAAGAACATCAAGGCCCTCCAGGCCGACTACGAGGTCCGCGTCTCGATCCTCGACGACGAGGGCAATGTGCAGATCTTCGGTCTGGACTCGGCCAAGGTGAAGGCCTGCCGCGACCACATCCAGGCCACCACCCAGAACCCCGAGATCGGGGATCGCTTCAAGGGCGTCGTCCGCAGCGTGCGGGACTTCGGCGCCTTCGTGGAGATCCTCCCCGGCGTCGAGGGCCTGTGCCATGTCTCGGAGCTCGACCACGGCTATGTGTCCGAGGTGACCGAGGTCGTCAATGTGGGCGACGAGATCGAGGTCGAGGTCATCAATGTCGATGACCGCGGCAAGATCAAGGTCAGCCGCAAGGCCACCCTCCCGGCGCCCGAGGGCGGCGAGGAAGGCTCCGAGGAGCGGCCCGAGCGCGGGGACCGCGGCGGGCGCGATCGCGACCGCGGCGGCCGCGGCCGGGATCGTGAGCGTTCGGGCGGCGGCGGCCGCCGTCGCTACGACGACTGAGCCCTGGGCTGGGGGGCCGAGAGGCTCCTCATCGCCCTGAGCGGGAGGGCCCCCGCTCCGGCCTTGGCCGGGGCGGGGGCCCTCGCTCTTGGGGGCTCTCCACCGGGCCCCGACCCGCCCTGGCGACGCGCGCCGGGCCCGCGCGGGGGGCGGTCGGACCCCAGGGGCGGCGCTGCGCAGGGGAGAGGAGCTTCCCAGGTCTGGGCACTCCTGCAAAGACTGCGTGAGGCCGGGCAGATGGGCTTCAGATGGGGGCCACGGGGTCCGAAGAGCCTTCCGTCGCCCCCCCCGGGCCTCCGACAGAACGCTTGCACCCAGGGGCTCCCATTCTGGGGGCCCTGTGCTCCATACTGTCGGCTCGTGGCGACCGCTCCGGCGGTTCGTCCTGAGGCGCCCGTGGGGCACCGGATCTTCCGGTTCGGGCGCCGACAGGACCCACGACCCGGACGGGCACGCCGCTGCCCGCCCCTGAGCCATGAACCGCAGCACTCTCCACCTCTCCCTGGCCCTCACGGGGCTGCTCGTTGCGTCCGCCGGTGCCATGGCCCCCGCGCACGAGCTCCATGGGAAGGGTGCCGTCCAGGCTGCGGATGACGACGGTCGGGGCACGGACTGGGTCCTGGACAGCAACGACAGCCTGTGCGGCCTCTCGGAGGCCCGTCAGCTCTCCAGCCCGGCCAAGGTGGACTACCCGGCCCTGCTGTCCTGCACCACCGAGTACGAGACCATCCGCAAGGAGAAGGTCGACCCGAACACTCCCCGCTGGATCGAGCTGCACAACGCGGCCCACTCCAAGGTCGTCGGCGCCTGCAGCCAGGCCATGAACGATGGGGGCCACTGCTCGGTCTGGAAGAAGATCCGTCACCGCCGCGGGGACCGCATCACCGACCTGACCGCCACCGTCCGCGCCTCGCTGAAGGGGAGCTGATCGCGTATGGCGGGCTCTGCGCGTCCAGGCCCCACGGGGCGGCCTGCGGGGTCGATGCCCCGACGCCCGCTCGCGGGACTTGGCCTCGCGGCCCTTGCCCTGACCTGGTCTGCCTGCGCTACGCCGCCCGAGGCCCCCGAGCCCGAGGACCGGCCGATCGACCTGGAGCTCTTCCAGCGCATCCTGGCCGAGGGCCGGATCGAGCCCGCAGTCCTCGAGGAGGAGGCTCCCCTCCCCGGCGAGGGCGGGACTCCTGGCGTACCGCTTCTGCCCGGCCGGACCGACTCTGCTCTCGTGCCGCCCCCGGGCCTGGACACGCCGGGCGCTCCCGCGGCCGTGGACCCGGCCTCCGCTGCAGCCGAGGGTGGAGGCGAGGAGCCTCCGGCCGCTGCTGAAGCGGGCGGCGCCCAGGAAGCCGCTCCCGCAGATCCCTTCGACGATCTCGGCTCGCTGATCGCGGACGCTGAGCAGAACGACCCGACACCCATCAACCCCTACCTCGAGTTCGGCTCGCAGATCTATGTCTACGAGAACGGGTTCGTGATGAAGCCCTACAGCTTCCCGGCGGGCGTGGGGGAGAAGGCCCTCTCCCTGCTGCAGACCTACGGGGACTTCCCGATCCACGGCGCGGGCACCGACGGCGCGGGCCTGCCCGATCCCGCCGTGGCGCAGCCCGCGGACGCGGTGGTGCTCGACCTGCGCAAGAACTGGTCGGTGGAGGCCTGGTCCGATCCGCGCAAGCCCGGCATGGCCCAGCCCACGGCCGTGACCCTGGGGGACCTGCTGCTCGTGACGGCCCGGCCAGAGGTCCTCTTCGAGGTCGAGCACTTCCTGAAGATCTTCCTCGAGCAGGTCAAGCAGATCGAGATCGAGGCCAAGATCGTGGAGGTCTCGCTCTCCGACCGCTTCGACTATGGCATCAAGCCTCTGAACGGGACGACGCCGATCTTCGGGCTGCCCAACGCCGGCGGGCTCGTGCGCTCGGTGGACTACTCCTTCGGGAACACGGTCAACGGCACCGAGGCCCTCTTCAATGTGGGGGCCGTGTTCGACGGCGTCGAGTTCAACGCCCTGCTCGAGCTGGTCTCCACCGAGGAGCGTGTCGAGATCCAGTCCCACCCGCGGGTCGTGACCCGCGAGGGCGGACGGGCGGAGATCATCAACACCGAGCAGATCCCGTTCTTCAATGTCCAGAACATCAACGCCAACGGCAACTTCACCACGGCGGTGCAGTACCGGGATGTGGGCGTCCAGATGTATGTCATCCCCCGCGTGGTGGGGGAGGACACGGTGATCCTCAACATCGACATCGAGGCCTCAGCCCAGTCGGGCACGGCGGTCGCGTTCACCCAGCAGGGCAGCTCCTCCAACAACGCCGTGGTGACGGTGCCGCAGATCGCGAGCCGGCGGGCCACCACGGTGGTGCGCCTCGAGCCCGGGCAGGCCGTCGTCATCGGCGGCTTGATCAGCTCGCGGACCCTCGATCGTGAGAGCAAGGTCCCCTTCTTCGGCGACATCCCCATCGTCGGGAACCTGTTCAAGAGCAAGTTCCAGGAGACGGAGAAGACGAACATCCTCTTCTACATCCGCCCCCGCGTGCTGCAGGGCGGCGACCTGAACGCGGCGTTCGGGGACTGAGGCGTCCGACGCGGCCCCCGATGGGGGGCGGGCGCGTCTCGATCCTGGACGAGTGCCGCCTTGGCGGCTCCCAGGTGCCGTTCCCGGCGCGATCTGTCTCTCGACGGACCAGTCGGAGGACGCGGTTCTTCCAAGAGCGGGGAGGTCGTGCACGGTGGGTCTCGCCCCTCTCACTCATCCCTCTGGACCGGGCGCCAGATTCCCCCTCGAACGACTCCCAGAACCATGTCTCTCCGAGCATCGCTCTACCTTGCCGCCGCTACCCTGACCCTCACGGGTGCAGCCCAGGCGCAGGACAACGGCACGACCGCCACCCTCCTCGACGGCACCGTCCTCACCGTCCGCCAGCCCCTGGAGACCTGGGGCGTTGAGGGCCCCATCTGGAAGGTCGACCCTCTCACCCAGGAGATCTTCGCCAACGGTCACAACGTGAAGGTCCCCGCCACCATCGACGGCGCGGTCGTCGGGCTGGAAGGCACCAGCGATGGCGCTGGCGGTGCCATCACGGCGGCATCCTTCGATCGCCTGCTCGACGAGAACGCCCAGCCGGGTGGCCGTGACGCGAACCCGGGCTTCCCGGGAGCGGTGCGCTCGCTCTACGCCTCCGACCGCTTCCAGGCGAACGCGGATGGCCGCGTGGTCGGGGCGATCACCAACCACTTCACGACCATTCGTGATCACGCCAATACGGTCCAGCCGGGCGTTGCCCTGCCCACCGACGTCCCCGCGGGCTACCCGGCCTACTCCGGTGGCACCTGCAAGAGCGCCGGTCACGTCTACGAGGACGGGGCCGGCAACCCCTACTTCATCCCGGACCTGGGGCTCGTGATCGAGCTGGCTGAGAACGTCGCGGGCGGCTCCGCCAGCAACATCGTCATGGGAGCGACCCTGGCCGAGACGTCCTTCATGATCGGGGACCTTGTCTGCGTGATGAACCCCGACCCGCGCTTCCCCATCGAGGCGATCGGCGCGGCGGGTCCCATGGAGCCGATGACCATGCTCAACCTCATGGTCTCCAACCCGGGCCTCGAGGTCGCCGCGATCGGCTACCTCGTCGGGGAGGGCCACATGATGGTCATCACGCTCGAGAACGAGGAGATCGTCGACCCGACGACGCCCCCGAGCTTCTCCGCCAACTCCTGGTCCTTCCGGGACGACCGTGACGAGATCCGGTTCCGCGGCTTCCTCGACAAGCCGACCGACGCGGCGACCGGGACGGCCTACGGGATGCGCGTGACCTTCCTGAACGCGGCTGGCGGCGTGATGCTCGACCGCGCCGAGGACATCCAGATCGATCCCCTCACGGGTCTCGGCGAGTACCGAGTCCGCTCCCGGGACGAGGTCACCACGGCGGACATCGACCGGATCGAGGTCTACGCGACCCTCAATGGCGCCGAGGTCCCCGAGACCCGGACGGGCTGGGACCGCATCGACGTCGAGTGATCCCACCTCGTCGGGGAGCTCCCCGTCGCGACCCCGCTGGGCATCGGCCCGGCGGGGTCGCGGCCGTTCCGGGCGGGCGCGCCGCTTGGGCCCCTACGGCGTGGTCCGTCCCTGCTGGCCGGCTCCAGCCCGGGCGGCCGGCCCGGGCTCTTCGACGCCGGGCACGCAGCGAAGGGAGCGATCCCAGCCGCTGCCGATCCTGGGTCGCGCTGCCCTGGCCACCAGGCGGGCCCTAGGATGGGGAAGATCCCGCCCCGCGGGTCGTCCACTCAGCCATGGCCCAGCACGTCCACTCGGTGCCCGCCTCACGCCGGGGCGCGGCCCTGATGCTGTCCTTCCTGGTGCTGATCGTCATCCTGATGATCTGCTACCAGATCGCCCGCACCACGGGCCTGGACCGGAACGAGGCCCAGCGCACGCGGACCCTCACGGCGATGGACTACGCCATCTCCTCGGCGTTCATGCAGGTGGAGGAGGACCTCCTGGCAGATGTCGCCGAGTCGGGCGAGGAGGAGGCCGCGGGTGGCGCGGCAGTCGACCCGTCCCTGATGGGGGGCGGGGACGAGAAGGACCCAGCCGAGGGCGGCGGCACCGGGGCCTCCGACTCTCAGATGGACGCGTGGGCGACGCCCCAGGTCACCGAGATCGGGGGAGAGGACCTGCGCATCTTCGTCGTGGACGAGGACCGCAAGTTCAACCTCCTCAACATGCTGGCCGAGGACGAGGAGGAGGCCGAGGAGGCGCTCGAGATCGTCACCCGCATCCTCGACAACTGCCGTGAGGGGACCCTGGCGGACCTCGACCGCAGCGAGGCCAGCGAGATGGCGCGCGCGATGCGGGATCACATGACGCGGCGCAACGACTCGCTCCTGCCGCGGCCCCAGCAGCTGTCGTCGGGGGACGGCGACGAGGAGAGCCAGCGCGAGGCCGACCCCGACGCGGCTGCGATGCCCCTGACCATGCGCGAGTTCGTCGTCCTGGAGCCCTTCCAGGAGCAGCACTTCCGCGACTTCTTCGACCAGGACGGCGAGCGGGTCCACGCCATCGACCAGTTCCTCACGATCTACACCTCGCCGGCGACCTACTCGAGCCCCGATGCCGAGAGCGGCTACGAGGTCAACCTCAACACCGCCCCCCTCGCCGTCCTGAACGGGCTCTTCGACTCGCGGGAGGTGGACACCCGGCTCTGGGACGAGGTGCTGGCCTACCGCAACGAGGCCGAGGAGGTCGACGAGGACGAGGAGGACTATCAGCCGACCTACGACGAGTTCGGCAACGAGGTCCCGCCGCGCAAGTTCTTCGACGACCTCGATGAGCTCGCGGAGCTGCGCAGCTGGGACACCATCGAGGCGGAGGAGCAGGCTCCGATCCTCGAGCGGCTGGTGACGACCAGCAATGTGTTCTCGATCTATGTGGTGGCGCGCAAGCCCCTCGCCAACGAGGAGAACCAGATCCTGCAGTTCCAGAGCCTGAGGGAGCGTGAGGAGTACGAGCGCACCGGGCTGCACCTGGTGCGCGTGGTGCGCCGCGTGGTCTGGCGCCGCGGCGGCGGCGATGGGGGGGCGAGCATGACCCCGCTGGTGCCGTGGGAGGTGCTCGACCACGCTCCGCTGCAGGTGCTCGACTACCCCGAGGACCTGTGACCCCGCGCTCCGCCAAGGCCGGCGACCCCCTGCGGCTGCTGGTGTTCCACCACCTCTTCGCAGCGTGCGCCGAGGAGATGGGGGAGAGCCTCATGCGCGCGGCCTTCTCGCCGAACATCCGCGAGCGGCGCGACTTCTCGTGCGCACTGTTCGACGCGCACGGGGAGGCCGTCGCCCAGGCGGCTCACCTGCCGGTGCACCTGGGCTCCGCGCCCCTCTCCCTGGCCGCCGTGCTCGAGGACCTCGAGCTCGCCCCGGGCGATGTGGCGATGGTCAATGATCCGTACCGCGGCGGGACGCACCTGCCCGACCTGACGGTGGTCGAGCCCGTGTGGCTGACCCCGGGGGGGCGCCCGGACTTCTGGTGCCTGGCCCGGGCGCACCACGCGGACATGGGGGGCGCCCACCCGGGCTCCATGGCCCCGGCCCGGGACATCCACGGGGAGGGGCTGCGCCTGCCGCCGGTGCGGCTGGTGCGGGGCGGGCAGGTGGACGAGGACCTGCTGCGCGTCTTTCTCGCCAACACCCGCGTTCCCCGCGAGAGGCGCGCCGACCTCCAAGCCCAGCTGGCGGCCTGCCGCGCGGGCGCCCTGCGGCTGCGAGTGCTCGCCGAGGAGCATGGGGCCCCGGAGCTCGTCCAGCGCGCGGGTGAGCTCATGGCCTGGACCGAGGCGCGCACCCGCGCCGTGCTCGCGGAGCTGCCCGCAGGCACCGTCGAGGTGGAGGACACCCTCGAGCTGGCCTCGGGTGGGGTGGCGCGCCTGCGGCTGTCCTGGAGCCACGGTCCGGATGGGGCGGTGTTCGACTTCAGCGCCACCGACGACCAGCTGCCGGATCCGGTCAACACGGTGCACGCCGTGGCCCTCTCCGCGGTCCACTACGGGCTGCGCCTGCTCCTGCCCGAGGGGACGCCCACCAATGCGGGGATCGGCCGCTGCGCGAGCGTGCGGACGCGCCCGGGCTCCCTGCTCGACGCGGGCTACCCCGCACCCGTGGCGGCTGGCAATGTGGAGACGAGCCAGCGCGCCGTGGACCTCGTGCTCGCGGCCCTGCGGGCCGTGCTGCCCGACCGGATCCCTGCGGCCTCCAGCGGGACCATGAGCAACCTGACCCTGGGCGCTGGGGACGGGAGCTTCTCCTACTACGAGACGCTCGCGGGCGGGGCGGGCGGGGGCCCGCAGGGGCCGGGGGCCCACGCGGTGCACACGCACATGACGAACACCCGCAACACCCCCGTGGAGGTGCTGGAGCGGGAGCTGCCGGTGCGGGTGCTCCAGACCAGCGTCCGGCGAGGCAGCGGCGGGGCCGGCAAGCACCCCGGGGGGGACGGCCTGGTGCGGCGCCTGCAGGCCCTGGCTTCGGTGCGGGTGGGTTGGAGCGCCCAGCGCCAGGTGGAGGGACCTCCGGGTGCGGCAGGAGGGGCCCCGGGGGCGCGCGGAGGCGCGAGCCTGCGGCGGGCCGGGGCCCGCAGGGACGCTCCGCTCCCCGGGCAGGCCGCCCTGGATCTTGCGCCTGGGGACGAGCTGGAGGTGCGCACTCCCGGCGGCGGAGGCCACGGGCGGCCCCCGCGGGCAAAGCCCGGCGCGCGGGGTTGAGCCCCACCCCCTCTCCGGGGACAATCCTCGGCCGCTCCGCCCGGCTGGTGCGCCCCTGCGCCCGCCGCTCTCCCCACCGAGCTCCGGTTCCAAGCCCCGCCCCAGCGCCCCCGTCATGCCCAGCCTCTGCGTCTTTGGTGCCCAATGGGGCGACGAGGGGAAGGGAAAGATCATCGACCGCATGGCGGCCGATGCGGATGTCATCGTCCGCTACCAGGGGGGCGCGAACGCCGGCCACACGGTCGTCGTGGGGGAGGAGCGCTATGTGCTCCACCTGATCCCCTCGGGGATCCTGCACGCCGGGACCGTCAATGTGATCGGCAGCGGCGTCGCGATCGACCCGCTCACGCTCCTGGAGGAGATCGCGGGGCTGCGCGAGCGCGGGGTCCGCGTGACGCACGAGAACCTGCGGGTCGCCTCCAACGCCCATGTGATCTTCCAGCACCACCGCCGCATCGACGGCCTGAGCGAGCGCTGGCGCGGGGACGGTCGCATTGGGACTACCGGCCGCGGCATCGGCCCCTGCTACGCCGACAAGGCGGCGCGGACGGGGCTGCGCATCTGTGACCTCCTGGACACGGGCCGGATGCGCGTGCGCCTCACGGCGGCCTTGGCCGAGAAGAACGCGCTGATCGAGCGCGTTCACGGCGAGGCACCCATGTCCCTCGACGAGGAGCTCGCGCGCTACGCCGAGGTCGGCGACCAGCTGCGGGCCTTCGTGGGCGACACCGGCGCCGAGGTTCGCGATGCCTACGCGGCCGGCAAGCAGATCCTGTTCGAGGGGGCCCAGGGCCTCATGCTCGACCTGGACCACGGCACCTACCCCTTCGTCACCTCCTCGAGCACGGGAGTGGGGGGCGTGGCCTCCGGGGCCGGGTTCCCGCCGAGCCGTCTGGACCATGTGGTGGGGATCGCCAAGGCCTACTGCACGCGCGTGGGAGAGGGACCCTTCCCGTCCGAGCTCGACAACGAGACCGGCGAGCGCCTGCGCGCCATCGGCCACGAGTTCGGGGCTACCACCGGCCGCCCCCGTCGCGCCGGCTGGTTCGACGCGGTGGCCGTGCGCTATGCCCTCGAGCTGTGCGGCGCGGATGGCTGGATCGTGACCAAGCTCGATGTCCTGAGCGGCTTCGACACGCTGTTCGTCGGCACCGAGTACGCCGTGGACGGCGAGATCGTGCAGCGCTACCCGGCGGGCCGCCCCTCGGTGGAGGGGGTCGAGGTGCGCTACCGCGAGGTCCCCGGCTGGACGGAGGACATCTCCGGCGTGCGGCGCTGGGAGGACCTGCCCGAGCGCGCCCGCGCCTATGTGGACCTGCTGGAAGACCTGACCGGGACGCCGGTCGAGATGGTGTCGGTCGGCCCCGAGAGGGACGCCGTCATCCGCCGCCCTCGATGAGCCGCCCCCCGATCCAGCGCCCCGACCTCGGGGGACCCTTCCCGGAGCACCTGGCCATCGTGATGGACGGGAACGGGCGCTGGGCGAAGCGTCGCGGCCTGCCGCGGGTGAAGGGACACAGCGCCGGGGTGGACTCGGTGCGGACCATCACCACCGCCTGCGCGCGGATGGGCGTCCAGTCCCTGACCCTGTACGCGTTCTCCGTCGAGAACTGGCAGCGGCCCTCCGCGGAGGTGCAGACCCTCATGCGCCTGCTGCGCGTGTTCCTGTGGCGTGAGCGCCGCACGCTGATGGACAACGGCGTCCGCCTGCGCTGCATCGGGCGGCTCCACGATCTGCCGCCTCGGGCCCTGCGCACCCTGCGGGAGACCGAGGAGCTCACCTCCGCGAACGACGGCATGCTGCTGCGCCTGGCCCTCTCCTACGGCAGCCGCAGCGAGCTCGCCGACGCCCTGGCGAGCGCCGCGCGGGATGTGCGCGCCGGCACGCTGGATCCCGAGGCGATCGACGAGGAGACCCTGCGGGCCTACCTCTACGACCCCGAGACGCCGGACCCCGACCTCGTCATCCGTACGGGCGGCGAGCTGCGCCTCTCGAACTTCCTGCTCTGGCAGGCGAGCTACTCCGAGCTGTTCGTCACGGACCTGTGCTGGCCGGACTTCCGCGAGCCCCAGCTGCTCGAGGCCCTGCAGGCCTTCTCCAGCCGGCGCAGGCGCTACGGCAGCCTCCTGCCTGACGAGACCGACGACGCGCCCGCGGCCGAGCGAGGCGTGTCGTGACGACTCGCGCCCAGAAGATCCTGCGGCGGACGGTGGTGGGCGCCTCGCTCGTGGTGGGGCTCTCCGTCCTGCTCCACTTCGCCGAGGGGCCCGGCGGCGAGCGCCGCGTGGAGCTCGTCGGCTGGGTTCTGGCCCTGCTCGCGCTGGGAGGCAGCCTCGAGGCCGCGCGCATGGGGCCGACCCCGCCCGTGCGCCTGCTCCCGCAGCTCCTGGGCGCCCTCGCTGCCGTTGCGGTCGTGCGCGTGGCTCCCGGGGCGCTGCCCGGCGACCTCCCCGCTCTGCCGCGCGCGCTGCTCGCCGCGGGCGCGGTCGCCGGAGTGCTCGGCCTCCGCGACGGCCTCCCCGGCCTCCGCGCGAACCTGCTCCGCGCGGTGTGGGTGACCCCACCCCTGATCGCGGTCGGCGAGGTCTTCGAGGGCGGAGGGCGCGAGCACCTGATCGTCCTGCTGCTGCTCAGCAAGATCGGCGACATCGCGGGCTACTACGTGGGCAACGCCATCGGGAAGCGCCACCCCTTCCCGAACCTGTCGCCGGGCAAGACCGTTGCGGGCTGCGTGGGCTCCCTCGTGGCGGGGGTCCTGGCAGGCGTCGCCTGTGCCCAGGGCGGCCTGCTCCCGGGCCTGGTCCCGGCGGCCCTGCTGGGGGGCGTGCTCAACCTCGCCGCCCAGGCGGGTGACCTGCTGGAGAGCTGGTTCAAGCGCACGGGCGGGGTCAAGGACTCCGGCACCCTCTTCGGCCCCTCGGGCGGGGTCCTGGATGTGGTGGACTCGCTGCTCCTCACGGGGCCGGTCTTCCTGGTGGTCCAGCCGCTCCTGCTCCCCGCCGTCTGATGCGTGTCCTCCCGCGATTCCAGGGTTGACGCGCGCGGCAACTCGATCGATCCTCCTAGTCCGTGACCGAGCTCACCATCCCGCTCCGCTCCCAGGACGAGGCCATCCTGGTCCTCGGCCCCTATGACCGGTTCGCGAAGCTGCTGCGGCAGGCCCTCGAGATCGACATCTACGCGCGCACGGGAAACCTGCGCCTCAAGGGTGCGCCCGCGGATGTGGAGGAGGCCAAGCGCCGCATCGAGCACCTGCTCGGCAAGGCGCGCAAGGGCAAGCACCTGGACCTGCGCGCCATCGAGGGGATCCTGTCGGGCCGCGGTGAGGACACCGGCCCGGGCGCGGGCACCACTCCGATCGGCAGGCACGGCGGGCGCGGCCCTGCGCCGCTGCCGCGCTCGGTGCTCTCCTTCCGCGAGCGCCCCGTGGAGCCGCGCACCGAGAACCAGCGCCGGTACTGGGACCTGCTCGAGGAGGAGCCCCTGACCTTCGCCCTCGGCGCGGCCGGCACCGGCAAGACCTTCCTCGCGGTTGCAGCCGCCGTGCGCGCCCTGCGGCGGGGCGAGGTGCGGCGCCTGATCATCACGCGCCCCGTGGTCGAGGCAGGGGAGCACCTGGGCTTCCTGCCCGGGGACCTCCAGCAGAAGCTGAACCCCTACATGCGGCCGATCTACGACGCGCTGTTCGACCTGCTGGACCCCGAGGCGCTCTCCCGGCTCGAGGAGGCCGGCGTGATCGAGGTCGCGCCCCTGGCCTACATGCGCGGCCGCACGCTGGCGAACGCGTTCGTGATCCTGGACGAGGGCCAGAACACCACCGTCGGCCAGATGAAGATGTTCCTCACCCGGATGGGTGAGGGCTCGCGCGTCGTGGTCACCGGGGACCCGAGCCAGAACGACCTCCCGCGCTCGGCGCGCAGCGGCCTGATGGACGCCGTCCTGCGCCTGCGCGGGCAGGAGGGGATCGCGGTCCAGGAGTTCTCCGCCGCCGATGTGGTCCGCCACCCGCTCGTGGCGCGCATCGTCAAGGCCTACATGCAGCCCAGCCCGCGCGGCGCCGAGGACGACGGCCCCCATGGGGATCGAGCTCACCTGGACCGTTGAGGCCCGTCCGCTTGCGGACGAGGCGGTGGTCGCGGCGGTGGAGGCGGCCCTCGCCCACGGCGGCCGGCCGGGCCTGGCCGTCGAGGTGGTCCTGGTGGACGACCCGACCCTGGCCTCGCTCCACGAGCAGTGGCTGGGAGACCCCAGCGTCACGGATGTGATGGCCTTCGACCTGGGTGAGGAGGGCGAGGGCGCGGCCGCGGAGGTCTACGCCAGCGTCGACCGCGCGGCGGCCCTGGCCGCGGAGCGCGGGGTGGAGTGGGCGCGGGAGCTGGCGCTGTACCTGGTCCACGGGACCCTGCACCTGTGCGGGTTCGACGACCACGAGGACGAGGAGCGGGAGGCCATGCGCGCGGCCGAGGCTGCGGTCATGGCGTCCCTCGGCTATGCCCCGGACCCGCGTCCGCACGACCTCGAGGGGACCTGAGGGGGCGCGACGCCCCTGTTCAGGGACAGAAAATGCGGCGCCGACGAGGCGCCGCTCGCGCATTGCGACCTGGAACGGGTGGCCCGAAAACAAGGGGCAACGGGAGGTCCTCGGGTACTGCCCCGGGCGGCTGTTGGGCGTTGCCCGAGGCCGCGCGTCGAAGGGTCTTGGATTCCCAGGTCGCGATCGGTAACTCAGGGCTCAGGAGACGCCCTCCCCGAGGCAGGCCGACCCCCAGGGGTCGGACGGGGGCGGAAGGGCGAGGGCATTGGACGAGAACGCAAGAGCACAAGGTGCGGCCCCTGAGGCCGTGGACCCGGCCGTCGAGGCCGTGACCTCCGCTGGGAATCCTGCGGGGGCGGCAGCGAGCCCGGATGAGGGCGCCTGCGGGGAATCGGCGGCCGGCAAGGCCGAGGAGCCTCAGGAGGCCGAGGACGCGCCCCAGCTCTCCCCGGCCGCGGCGGCCCAGGAGGCCCGCGCAGCCCTCTGGCTCGCGTTCCAGGCCGAGCGCTCGGACGCGGGCCGCAATGCCCTGGTGGAGGCCTACCAAGACCTCGTCAAGGAGATCGTGCGGCGCTTCGGCCGCCGCCTCCCGCGCAGCGTGGACCCCGGCGACCTGATGACCGCGGCGAATGTGGGCCTGATCTCCGCGGTGGAGGGCTTCGACCCGGAGAAGGGCGTGCGCTTTGAGTCCTACTGCGAGCTGCGCGTGAAGGGCGCGCTCCTGGACGAGCTGCGCGCCCAGGACTGGCTGCCGCGCCCCTGGCGCCAGCGCATCGAGCTGCGCCGCCGCACCACCGAGAAGCTCCGCAGCCAGCTGGGCCGCGAGCCGGACGACCAGGAGGTCGCCGAGGGCATGGGCCTCTCGCAGGCCGACTTCCGGCGCTACTTCGGAGTGGGTGTGCCCACCAACCCCTCGGGCTCCATGCCCCAGGACGACGGGGGGGACGAGATGGCCCCGACCCTGGAGATCGTGGCCGATGACTCCGGCGACGCCCCCGGCGACCGCCTCGGCCGCGACGAGCTCCTGGCCCTCGTGACGCAGAAGCTCACCGAGCAGGAGTACCGGATCGTGTACCTGAAGTACTGGGAGGAGCTGCCGATGCGCGAGATCGGCCAGCTGACCGGCCTCTCCGAGTCGCGGGTCTGCAAGATCCACACGCGCCTGATCGACCGCCTCCGCGAGCGCTTCCGGGTGGACCTGCCCTCCTGAGGGGGCGCCTGCGCCCTGGGCGGGCCCCGCGGCGCCCGCGGCAGGCCGCGCGCCGCGGCCGGTATCATCGCAGCCCGAGCCGCGCGACGGATGCGCGGCTCCGCACGCGATCCATGCTGGCCGCCCTCCTGCTCTGCGCCTCGTCCGTTCCCGCCGCCTCTGCCGAGCTCCCGCGGCTCGTCGTGCTGGTGAGCGTCGACCAGCTGCGTGAGGGGCAGCTCGACCGGCTGGCCGAGCACCTCGATGGGGGGCTGGGACGCTTCCTGCGCGAGGGGCACCGGCTGCAAGGGGCCCTGCTGCCCTACGCCGCCTCCGAGACGGGGCCGGGGCATGTCTCGTTCGCAACCGGGTGTCTGCCCGTGACCCACGGGGTCGTGGGCAACGAGTGGACCCTGCGCAAGGACGGCAGCAAGGTCTACTGCGTCGGCGGTCCGTCGGGCCTCGTCGCGGCCTCGGGGCCGGTGGCGGGCTCGGGGCGCGACGCCTCCAACCTCGAGCGCGCGACCCTGGGAGACCTCATGCGCCAGCGGTGGCCGGAGGCGCGGGTGGTGGGCGTGTCCGGCAAGGACCGCGGGGCCATCGGGATGGCCGGAGCGCGCGCCACGACCGCCCTGTGGTGGGACCGCGGCGGGCGCGGCTGGCTCTCGAGCGACGCCTACGGGGAGCGCCTGCCCAGCTGGGCGAGCGACGCCAGCGCGGCCTGGCCCGCCCTGGCCGCGGGCTGGACCTGGACGCCGGGTTTCGGTGCCGAGGACGCGCCGCGTGGCACGGGCCCGGACGCGCGGGCGGGCGAGGGCAAGCTGCCCGGAGGGGACGGCACCCTGCCCTGGACCCTGCGCGCTCCCGAGGGAGAGGCGGACGCCAGCGCCCTCGCGCGTATGGGCAGCCAGGTCTACGCCACGCCCCTGATGGATGCCCTCACCCTCGACCTCGCCCTGCGCGCGGTCGAGGGCGCGGACCTCGGGGGCGACGCCGTCCCCGACCTGCTGACGGTCTCGCTCAGCGCCTGCGACGCGGTGGGGCACATGGCGGGCCCGCTCAGCGTGGAGGCCACCGACACGATCCTGCGCGCGGACGACGGGCTGGGCACGCTGTTCGCCCTGCTCGATGCGCGCGTGGGGGAGGGCCGCTGGGTGGCGTGCCTCTCGGCGGACCACGGCGTGGTGGACCTGCCCGAGCACCAGGCCGCGCGCGGTGCCTACGGGCGGCGCATCACGGGCGCGGACCAGCGTCCCCTGCGCGCGGCCCTGCGCGCGAAGGCCGAGGAGCTCTACGGCAGCCCCTGCGGCGTCACCATCCAGTTCCGGGAGGTCCGGCTCGACGAGGCCGCCGTGCGTGAGGCGGGCGGGGACCCGGCGGTGCTGCGACGCGAGCTGGCGCAGGTCGTGCGGGATCAGGCCTCCTGGGTGGAGCAGGTGTTCACCTACGAGGAGCTGATCGGCTCCGGTGCGGCCGGGGTCCTTGGGATGTACCAGCGCAGCTCGCGGCCCGACTCGGCGCCCGACCTCGAGCTGCACACGCGGCCTGGGGTCTATGTGGGCTTCGACACGGGGACGAGCCACGGCTCCGCGCACGCCTACGACCGCTCGGTGCCGCTGGCGTTCCTGGGCGGCGGCGTGGCGCCGGGGCTGCGGGACGATCCCGCCTCGAGCCTGGACGTGGTCCCGAGCCTGCTGGCCCTCCTGGGCTGGTCGGCCGAGGAGCTCGAGGCCCTCGAGCTCGATGGTCGGGATCTGGGCCTGCCGCGCTGAGCCGGCCAGGGGGCCGGCAGGCGAGCGGCGCCCTTGAACCGGCCGCTCAGGCGCCTGCGCCCAGGGGCGCGCGCGGGAGCGCCGCGTGCAGGGTGAGGAGCTCCTCGAGCACCTGCGGGAAGGCGTCCAGCTGGATCATGTTGGGCCCGTCCGAGGGCGAGCTGTCCGGGTCGGGGTGGGTCTCGAAGAAGAACCCGTGCACCGAGCCCGTGGCCAGCGCCGCGCGCGCGAGGACCGGCGCCAGGGTGCGGTCGCCGCCGGTCGCGGTCCCGCGGCTCCCGGGCTCCTGCACCGAGTGCGTCGCATCGAACACCACCAGGTGCCCGGTGTCCGCCATGGAGCGGAACCCGGTCATGTCCACGACCAGGCGTCCGTAGCCGAAGCTGGTCCCGCGCTCGGTCAGCAGGACCCGCTCGCAGCCCGAGCCCGTGAGCTTGGCCGCCACATTCTTCATGTCCCAGGGCGCGAGGAACTGGCCCTTCTTCACATTCACCACCGCCCCGGTGGCCGCGGCTGCGACCAACAGGTCGGTCTGCCGGCAGAGGAAGGCCGGGATCTGCAGCACATCGACCGAGGCCGCCACCTCGGCGCACTGCGAGGCCTCGTGCACATCCGTGACGATGGGCAGGTCGAGCTCCGCGCGGATCGCCGCAAGCCACTCGAGGCCCTGCTCCATGCCAACGCCGCGCCCGCCGGCGAGGGAGGAGCGGTTGGCCTTGTCGAAGCTCGCCTTGAAGACGATCGTGACCTCGAGGTCGCGAGAGAGGTCCGCCAGGCGGCCGGCGATGTCGAACGCCAGCTGGCGGCTCTCGAGGACGCAGGGGCCGGCGAGGAAGAAGGGGCGGTCCGGGCCGAGGACTCGGCCGCGCAGCTCGAAGGGGGCGGGATTCATCGATGCGGGGCTCGCCTGGGCAAGCCGAGCGCGGCCGATCCAGGCGGCAGCCGGCCACGCGCCCAGAGGGTAGCGGGCAGGGGCGGGAGGTGGGCCGATGACCGAGGCGCGCTCGCTAGGATCAGCGCCCATGGACGGCACCTTGATCCTCGGGGGAACGGGCTTCCTCGGGCCCCACGCGGCCGCCTTGGCCCTGGCCCGCTCGCGCGCCGTCGCGACCTTCGCGCGGCCCCTGGGGCCCCCGGTCTGGGCGGTGGGGCGCCGCCCCGAGGACGCACCGCGCTACGGCACCCCGCGCGACGGCGTTCAGTGGGTCACCCGCGACCTCGAGCCCGAGGGAGCCGTCACGGCCCTGCTGGAGGAGCTGCGCCCCAAGCGCGTCCTCTCCTGCGCCGCCCTGGCCCGCGTGGCGGCCTGCGAGGCCGAGCCCGAGCGGGCCCTGCGGCTCAACGCGGGGGTGCCGGCGGAGGCCGCGCGCTGGTGCGGGCAGCGAGGCGCGCGCCTGGTGCATGTCTCCACGGACCTCGTCTTCGGCGCTGGGCTCCCGGGCTCCCGGGCGGGCTTCCGCGAGGAGGATCCTCCGGCGCCGGTCTCGGTCTACGGTGACACCAAGGCCCGCGGAGAGGCGGCCGTCCTCGAGGCCTGTCCGGCGGCCCTGGTGGCGCGGCTGCCGCTCTTGATCGGGGACTCCGGCGGGCGCGGTCTGGGGGCCAGTGACTCCCTGCTGGTCGCGGTCGAGCGGGACGAGACCCCGTCTCTCTTCGTGGACGAGTGGCGCTCGCCGCTGGAGGTGACCCAGGCCGCGCGCGCGCTGGTCGAGCTGCTTGGGCGCAGCGACACGGGGCTGCTGCACCTGGCGGGTCCGGAGCGCGTGAACCGCTTCGAGCTGGGGTGCATCGTGCTCGAGGAGTACGGCGTGGGCCCCGAGGAGGCGCGCGCGTGCCTGCGCGAGGCGCGCCAGGCCGAGGTCGAGACCGGCGGGCCGCGGCCGCCGGACACGACGCTCGACGCCGGCCGCGCGCGGCGGCGGCTGAAGAGCCTCCTCGAGGGGCCGCGGGCCTCCCTGCGCAGGGCGCTGGGGGGCAGCGTGGCTCCGGAGGCCTGAGCCCCCTGCGCTGCGGTCCTCCCTGCGGCCCCTCCGGGCGCGGCGCGCAGGGGCGTCACGGCGCGGCTGCGCGCGCGTCGCGCGGAACTGGCGGCGGGGCCAGGTCCGTTCCTTGACCCCCCCCTGGGGAGCGGTTGAAGTAGCCCCCCGGTCCGCCCGGCCTACGCCTCCTGCAAGGGCCCCCGGACCCGCCCCACGACACCATGGAGCTCTCCAGCCGCTTCGAGCCGAGCGCGATCGAGTCGGACCTGTACGACCGCTGGGAGGCCTCCGGGGCCTTCACGCCCCCCGCCGAGGGCCAGGGCTCCGGCAGGACCTTCACGGTCATGATCCCGCCTCCGAATGTGACCGGGGTGCTGCACATGGGGCACGCGCTGAACGGGACCATCCAGGATGTGGTCGTGCGGCACCGGCGCAAGCAGGGCTACGACACCCTCTGGGTCCCGGGCACCGACCACGCCGGCATCGCCACCCAGGCGGTCGTGGAGAAGAAGCTCTTCGCCGAGGAGAGCAAGACCCGCGAGGACCTCGGCCGCGAGGCCTTCCTCCAGCGCATCTGGGACTGGAAGGAGGAGCACGGGAACATGATCCTGCGCCAGTTCCGGAGCCTGGGCTGCTCCTGCGACTGGTCGCGCACGGCGTTCACCATGGACGACGGCCTCTCGCACGCGGTGCGCAAGGCGTTCGTCGAGCTGTGGGAGCGCGACCTGATCTACCGCGGGGCACGCCTCGTGAACTGGGACTGCGTCCTGCAGACCGCCGTCTCCGACGACGAGATCGAGTACGAGTCCCGCAAGGGCAAGCTCTGGCACCTGAAGTACCCGCTGGTGGAGCGCGAGGGTGAGTTCCTGGTCGTCGCCACCACCCGGCCCGAGACCATGCTTGGGGACACGGGCGTGGCGGTGCACCCCGAGGACGAGCGCTACCGAGCCCTGGTCGGGACCAAGGTCCGCCTGCCCTTCGTCGATCGCGAGGTGCCCATCGTCGCCGACGACTCGGTGGACCCCGAGTATGGCAGCGGCGCGGTGAAGATCACCCCGGGCCACGACCCGGCCGACTACGAGCGCGGCAAGCGCCACGGCCTGCCGATCATCACCATCCTCGAGAAGGACGGCACCCTCAACGGCGAGGGGGGCCCCTTCGCCGGCCTGAAGCGCGAGGAGGCCCGCAAGCAGCTCGTCGCGCAGCTCGACGAGCTTGGGCTGCTCGAGAAGGTGGAGGACATCGTGCACAACGTGTCGATCTCCGACCGCTCGAAGTCGCCCATCGAGCCCCTCGTCAGCGAGCAGTGGTTCGTGCGCATGCAGCCCCTGGCCGAGCCGGCGATCCAGGCGCTGAAGGAGGGCACCCTCGAGTTCCGGCCTGAGCGCTGGGGCAAGGTCTACCTGCACTGGCTCGAGAATGTGCAGGACTGGTGCATCTCGCGGCAGCTGTGGTGGGGGCACCAGATCCCGGTGTGGTACGACGAGGACGAGGTCCCGGCCGTCTCCCTCACCGACCTGGCGGTGGGCGACGCGCACCCGACGACGGGCAAGCCCATCGTCCGCCGCGATCCGGATGTGCTGGACACCTGGGCGTCGTCCTGGCTGTGGCCGCTGGCCACCCTGGGCTGGCCCGACCACGAGGCTCCCGACCTCGCGCGCTTCTACCCGACCCAGTTCCTCTCCACGGCCTCCGAGATCATCTACCTCTGGGTCGCGCGCATGGTCATGGCAGGCTACGCCTTCATGCCCGAGCGCCCGGGTCCCGAGCGCAACCCCTTCAAGACCGTCTACATCCACGCGACGGTCCTGGACGGCAAGGGCAAGCGCATGTCGAAGTCCGCGGGCAACGGCATCGACCCCCTGGACATGATCGAGCAGTACGGCGCGGACGCCGTGCGCTTCAGCCTCCTGCTGCTCACCAAGGAGGGCCAGGATGTGCGCCTGTCCCCCGACCGCTTCGAGCAGGGCAGCCGCTTCTGCACGAAGGTCTGGAACGCGGCGCGCTTCGTCCTCATGAACCTGGGCGGGGAGCGCAGCGATGGCGCGACGGCCCTGGAGGACCGCTGGATCCTCTCGCGCCTCGCGCGCGTGACCGAGGAGGTGTCGGCGGCCCTCGAGGCCTACCAGTTCAACGACGCGGCCTCGGCCCTCTACCGGTTCGTGTGGAACGACTTCTGCGACTGGTACCTCGAGCTGGCCAAGAGCCGCCTGACCGAGGAGGGGGAGAGCTCCGCCGCCGCGCGGGGCACCCTGGTGCGCGTGCTGCGCGACACCCTGGGCCTGCTGCACCCCTTCACGCCGTTCTTCACCGAGACCCTCTGGGACGCCCTGCACGAGACCATTGGCGAGCAGCCGGCGAGCATGCTGTGCTCGGCGCCCTGGCCCGACGGCAGCGCGGGGTCCGTGGACGCCGAGGCCGAGGCCGAGCTGGGCCTCGTGCAGGAGCTGGTCACCGCCGTGCGGCGCGTGCGCTCCCTGACCATGGTGGGGGAGCGCCTTCCCCTGCGGGCCCTGGTGGCCGCGCCGAGCGCCGAGGTGCGTGCCGTGCTCGGGGCCCAGTCCGGGCGCGCCAAGGCCCTCGCGATCCTGGAGGACCTCTCCATTGCGGAGACCGTCGAGCGCCCGCCCGCGAGCGCGGTGGCCGTGGGTCCGGGCTTCGAGGTGCTGGTGCCCCTCTCCGAGGAGGTCGACTTCGAGCGCCTCAAGGAGGTCCTGGGCGGTCGGCACAAGAAGGCCGAGGGGGCCCTGGCGGGCCTGCGCAAGAAGCTCACCAACGAGGGCTTCCTGCGCGGGGCCGACCCGGAGGTCGTCGCGGCGGAGACCGCGCGCCAGGCCGAGCTCGAGCTCGAGTGTGACCTGCTGGCGCGCAACCTCGCGGGCTTCTAGGCGCGCCGTAGACAGGTCGCGTTGACCCCGCGAGCCTAGAGGAGCGGCGAGAGCAGCCCGGCGGCGTTGTGGGCGATCCGGCGCAGGGGACCGCGTCGGCTCCACAGGTGCGGGTCGATGCGTCGCGAGCGGTCGCGGTAGGTTCGCTGCAGGAGGCGCAGGTGGCTCGCCATGTCGCTGTCGTACACCAGGGTCGAGACCTCGAAGTTGATCTCGAACGAGCGCCGGTCCATGTTCGCGCTGCCGATGAAGGCCAGAGAGCGGTCCATCGTGAGGGTCTTGGCGTGCAGCATGCCTCCGGTGAACTCGTGCAGCTCCGCGCCAGCCTCGAGCAGGACCTCGTAGGTGCTGCGGCTGGCCGCCCGCACCAGCCGTGAGTCGCTGTGCTGCGGGACGATCAGCTCTACGCGGACCCCGCGGCGAGCCGCGGTGGTCAGGGCCGCCAGGGTCCCCTCGTCCGGGACGAAGTAGGGGGTGGTGAGGATCACCTCCTCGTGCGCGGTGTGCACGAGGGCCTGGATGATCTGCACCAGGGCGTCGTTCTCCGAGTTGGGCCCGGTCCCCATGACCTGCACCGGAACACCGTCCTCGAAGGGGGCGCAGGGGGCGATGCCCTCCAGCAGCGAGGCTCCCCCGTCCAGCTCCCAGTCCTCGGCGAACAGCTGCTCGAGGTCCGCCGCCGCCGGGCCCTCCAGGCGCAGGCTGCAGTCCACCCACGGCGCCGCCCGCGCGCTGGGGGCGAAGTCCGCATCGGTCAGGTTCTGGCTGCCCACGAACGCCACGCGGTGGTCGAGGATGGCCAGCTTGCGGTGGTTGCGCAGGTCGATCCTGCCGGTCAGGAGCGGCGGGAACGGCGGCTTCAGGGCCGCTCGCACCTCGGCTCCGGCCTCCTCCATCAGGTGCTGCAGGGGGCCGCCCAGCATGGACCGCGCACCGAGCGCGTCGGCCAGCGCGTGGCAGGCGACCCCGCGGCGCGCGGCGCGCGCCACGGCCTCGGCGACCGCGCGGCCGCTCTGGTCCTCGCGCCAGATGTAGGTGAGGACGCAGACCGACTCCTGGGCCGCATCGATGGCGGCGACCAGCTCCTGCACGAACTGCTCCGAGTCGGGCAGCAGGCGGACCCGCGTCCCCGCGCGGGGGGCCGCTCCGCAGACCGCGAGGCCGAGCCGGGCCAGCGCCTCCTGGTGCTCGGGCAGGTGGGGCGCCTGGCGACGCTCCCAGATCGGGGCCAGCCTGTCCCGGGCGCTCTCCTGGAGCTGCGCGTGGCGCGCGCGCCGAGCAGCACCGAGGCGAACCTCTCCCAGGAGGGCCCACAGGAAGATCCCGATGCCGGGCAGGAGGAGGATCACCAGGATCCAGGCCAGCGAGGAGGACTGCCGACGCCGGGGCCGGAGCAGGACGGCCACGGTCAGGCTGACCTGGACCGCGACCAGCCCCAGGAGCAGCACGGCGGCGAGCCACCCGTCCTGCGCAGCGTCGCTGGGCATGGGTCCTCAGGCCTCCTCGAGGCGCGCCAAGAGCTCGCCCAGGATGCGGGCGCCGTCGGCGCGCAGGCCGTTGTGCTCGTAGGCGTCGGTCTCCCACACGCTGAGGCGGGGGATGCGCGCGGCCGTCTCCATGGAGAGGGCACGCGGCACATACATGTCGTTGGTGTACACCGCGGCGGCGGTGGGGACCTGGTTCTGCGCGAGGCGCTCGGCGTCGTAGAGGCGTGGCCAGTCGGTCTTCTGGGCCAGGACCTCCGCGGCTGCAGCGAGCGGGCGCAGGGCGCCGATCTGCTCGAACATCCAGGGGTGGATCATCTCTCCGTTGAGCCGGGTGAGGGGGGTACCGGAGGAGGGGTGGCCGGGGTGCCGGGTGGCCTCGGCCGAGGCCGCCCAGGAGCTGGCCGCGCCCTGGGTGTAGCAGGCCTCGTGCAGGACGGAGAAGATCGGGTGGTGGTCGTGGAGCACCGTGCGCTCGTAGGCGCGCACGAACCCGCGCCCGCTGGGCCCTCCCCCCTCGGGCTGAGCCTGCTCGATGAGCCCATGCACGGCCTCGAGCCCGTCGCTCATCCCAAGCTGCAGGCCGACCATCGAGAAGCGCTCGGGGGTCAGGCGGTCGCCGTCGGTGAGCAGCACCTCGTGGCGCGCGAGGTGGTCGTACAGGTCCAGCAGCCGCTGCCGGTCCTCCGGATAGCGGGCGAACCACAGGTCGTGCTCCTGCTCGCAGAGGGGGTAGGTGTGGGCATAGACCTCGGCCGCCGTGGCCTCGAGGCCGGGGATGCCGCCGGTGATCAGGGCGCCGCTGAGGCCCTCGGGCGCAGCCGACAGATAGCGGGTGGCACAGAAGCCGCCGAAGCTCTGGCCGAGGATGCGCCAGGGGGCGCCGCCCGTGACGCGCGGGCGGATGGCCTCGCAGTCGGCGACGATGGAGTCGGCGCGGAAGAGCGCGAGGTACGCGGCCTGGGCCTCCGCGTCGCCGAGGGCCGCGATGGCCACCGGATCGAGGGGGCTGGAGAGGCCGGTCCCGCGCTGGTCGAGCAGGAGCACGGCGTGGTCCTGCACTGCCCGGCCGAGCCAGCCGCTGGCCTCGGTGGGTCTGGGGGCCTCATACCCGGGGCCGCCCTGCAGGAAGACGAGCCAAGGCAGCTCGTCGCACTCACGCCCCGCAGCGCGGACCTCCCGGGCGAAGACCTCGAGCTCCCCCGGCCGCGCCCCAGATGGATCGAGGGGCACCTGGAAGCGGTGGGGCCGAACGGAGAGCCCGGGGAGGCGCTGGAAGGAGCCGGTGAGGGGGGAGGTCGCCACGGGCCGAGTCTAGCGGCCGTGGACGCGGCGCGGGTCCCGCGGCGCTGGCCACGGTGCGATCACCGCGACCCGAGCGAGTGCCGCCGGAGTGAGGGGGTCCGCAGCGGGCGTCCCGCGCGAGCGGGGCCCGCCGGGGCTCACTTGAGGCCGCGCCAGCCGGCCCGGTCCATCAGGCCCGGCTCGACGGTCAGCTGGACCTCGAAGGCCAGGACCTTGCCGCGCAGGCGGTGGGGGACCTCCGCGCGGAGGGTCAGACGGGGCTGCTCCTCGAACTTGCGCTTGCCGTCCGCACCCGTGACCTCGACCTTCTCGGTGGAGCGGCTCCAGCCGGCGCCCTCGCCCTTGGTGATCTCGGGGGCCTTGCGCACGGGCAGGCTCGCGGCGAGCTCACCCGTCTTGGAGTCGAAGAAGAGCAGGTTGTCCTCCATGGGATCGATCTTGCTCATCCAGACCGGGAGTCCCTCGTCGTCCTGGGTGCCGCGGAACTTGTCCGTGGCGTCGCCCTCGCCTCCGTCGCCCTCGGCCGCAGCCTCGGCCGCCTCGGGCTTGCCCGCGGCGCGGAAGCTCACGATGTAGGTGCCGGGCTGCAGGGCGGGGCTGCTGATCGTCTCGCTCGTGGCGAGGAAGCCCAGGGCCGCCGGGCCGGTCTTCACCGTGGACTTCTTCCAGGTGCCCTCGTTGGCCTCCTCGATCAGCGCCACCGGGCTGAACACCAGGTACTCGTAGCGCTCGATGACGCCGTAGGTGGTGGGGAGCTCGTACTTGGAGTAGTGCCCGCGGCGCTTGAGCTTCGCGCTCTGGATGCCGGTGAATGCGGAGGCCTTGCCCTGCCAACGGTCCATCGCGAACACCGTGGAGGTGTTGAACTCGGTGCCGATCGAGCGTGCGGGGCTGTTGCGGACCTCACGCTCGTAGAGACGCTCGCAGAGGTCCTTGCCGGCGACGAGGGACGCAGCGGCGCGGAAGCCGATCCCGGAGGTGCGCTGGTAGCGGTCAGTTCCCCGGCGCGTGGTGCAGCGCGCGGCGATCTTGTCGTTCTGGTAGGAGCCGCCCACGGCCACGCGCCAGTCGGCGTTCCAGGTGGGCTGGGGCTCGAGCTTCTCCTTGCCAACCTTGTACTTGCCGGGCTTGAAGCCGGGGTAGGGGCTGTAGGGGTCGGAGGTCCACTCCCACACATTGCCCGCCAGGTCGTGGATGCCCGCCGCGGTTGCGCCCTCGGGGAACATGCCCGCCAGCAGGACCGCGTTGTCAGCCTTGTACTCGGCGCTGGAGCAGGCGTTGTCCTTCCACTCCATACCCCAGGGGTAGAAGTCCTTGCCCTTGCCGCGGACCGCACGCTGGTACTCGGCCTCGGTGGGCAGGCGCAGGCCGGCCCAGACGCAGAAGTTCTGGGCCTCCTGGTAGTTCACGAAGATGACCGGACGCAGCAGGTCGTCGGGGTCGATCTCCCAGGCGTGCTCCTGCCAGTTGTCCTCCCACCACTTGGCGGGGTCGAAGGTCTTGCCCTTGTTCTCACGATCCTGGAAGAACGCGACGCGGGCCTCCTCGGTCGCCTTGGCGCCCCAGTGGTAGGGCGGGGCCGCGCCGGTGGCCTTGACATACTCGGCGTACTGCTCGTTGGTGACCTCGGTCGCACCGATGAAGTAGTCCTCCAGGGACACGGTGTGCCCCGGGGTCTCGGCGTCGAGCGCGCGGATGAAGCCCTCGGCGCGCGGGTTGATCTCGAGCATCTCCTCGATGACCTTGCGGTCGTTGCCCACCTCGGTGCGGCCGCCCTCGATCAGGACCATGCCGGGAGGGGTGTCCTCTTGAGCCAGCAGTGCGGGGGCGGCGGCGAGGATCGCAGGGGCGAGGAGCATCATGGGATCGGAGGAGATTGGGACGGGCCCGGGGTTGGGGCCAGGAGACCCTAGTCACCGCCCGGGCGCGTGTTTCGCCCGGGTCGGGGGGCAAAGAGGATAGGCATCCCTGGGCCCCGCGCAAGCGGACCCGGCCCCTGGAACCGGTGTTCGCTCGGGGGGCTGCGCCGAGCTCCCTGCGGCGGGGAGACCCTCCCAGAGGTCACGCAGGCCTTGCCGCTCCTGCGGCCTCCGTGGCGTCTCGCGTCTCTGGAGCCCGTTCCGTGGGGCGGCTCGGGCGCCCGCGTCTGCGCCTGGCGGCCAAGGGGCGGCAGCCCCGCGGCCAGCAGCTCAGGACCCCGGCTGCAGGCCCGCCTGCTCGAGGTCCCGCATCGGGGCCTCCAGCCAGGCCGGACCGTGCTGCTCGAGCAGCCGCAGGAAGATGTCGAGGACCTCCGGCTCGAAGGCCCGCCCCGACTGGCTCTCGAAGAAGTCGAGGGTCTTGTCCAGGTCCCAGGGGTCCTTGTACGAGCGGCGGGTGGTGAGGGAGTCGAACACCTCCACCAGGCACAGGATGCGCCCGGCGGGGCTGATCTGTCCGCCCTTGAGGCGCCGCGGATAGCCGGTCCCGTCCCAGCGCTCGTGGTGCTCTGCGATGTAGGCGCAGGCCTCGAGCAGGTGCGGATTGGTGCCCAGCTTGTTGGCGCCCACCTCGGGGTGCCGCTGCACCTCGCGGTACTCCGCGGGGGTGAGCGGCCCCTTCTTCGTCAGGAAGGAGATGTCGTCCAGGTAGATCTTGCCGTAGTCGTGGGCGATCGCAGCCAGCTCCAGCCTCTGGGTCGTGCTGCGGTCGAGGCCCAGCTGCTCGGCGATCTCGCGGCAGTAGCTGCGCGTGCGCTCGCCGTGGCCGGCGGTGTAGGGGTCCACGCGCTCGATCGTGTGCGCGACCATGTCCGAGAGGATGTCCACCAGGTCCAGGTAGGACAGCTCCTCGCGGTGGATGCGGCGCTCGCTGAGGGCGCGGTGGAGGTGCTGGGCCAGGGCGCCCGGGTCCACCGGCTTCTGGATGTAGTCGTGGGCTCCCTGCTTGATGGCGGAGACCGCCCCCTCGAGAGCCGGGAAGCCCGTCATGAGGACGACCACGGTGCGGGGAGAGGCGCTCCGGCAGGCGGCCAGGACCGTGTCTCCCTCGGTGCGTCCATCGAAGACCACATCGGTCACCACGGCAGCGAACGGGGCTCCCTTCGCCGCGCGACGCTCGATCAGCGCGGCGGCCACGGCGGCCTCGGTCTCGGTCACGACCGTGAAGCCCTGGGTGCCGAGGACCGCAGCGAGCACCTCGAGGATCGCGGGCTCGTCGTCGACCAGCAGGATCGTGGGGCGTTGGTGTCCGATCATGACCTTGGAGGTTCCCTCGGCTTTCGGTTGTAGCACGCCCCCTCCGGCGATGGAATGACGGGTCGTGAAGCGTCTCATGGTGCCCCAGATGGCCTCCGGCGAGCGTCTCGACCGGTTCCTTGCCGCCTCGATCCCTGACTGGTCGCGCAGCCGTCTACAGGCCGTGATCAAGGGGGGCTTCGTGCGCGTGGACGGCGAGGTGGTGCGCAAGCCCGGCCTCGTCCTCGAGGCCTCCCAGGCCGTGGAGCTGGAGCTGCCGGAGCTCGCGCCGCCCACCACGCCCGAGGGGGGCGTCATCCAGGAGCTGCCGCTGCTTCACGCGGACGAGCACCTCGCATTCGTGGACAAGCCCGCGGGGCTCCTGAGCCACGCCAATGACCACTCGCGCCGGGACACGGTCGTGACCCTCGCGGAGGCGGCCCTCGGCCCCCTTGCTCCGGCGGAGGATCCCCGGCGCAGGGGCCTCGTGCATCGGCTGGACCGGTTGACGAGCGGCGTGATGGTCATCGCGCGGACTCCGGAGGCGCTGGAGGGCCTGCAGGCCCAGTTCGCGGCGCGCGAGGTCCGCAAGACCTACCTGGCGCTGGTCCACCACGAGCCGCGCTTCGAGAGCGACTGGATCGAGGCGCGCATGCAGCGCGACCCGCGGCACCCCGAGCGGATGCGCGTGGCCCCCGAGGACGAGGAGGGGCGTGAGGCTGCGACCCTGATGGAGCGCCTCGAGACCTTCCGCGGCCACGCCCTCGTGGCGGCCCGCCCACGCACCGGCCGCACCCACCAGGTGCGCGTGCACCTCACCCACGCGGGGCATCCGATCGTGGGGGACGGTGTCTATCGGCACCGGGGCGCCCTGCGTGTGCCGCTGCCGTCCGAGGCCCCCGTGCCGCGCCGCCAGTGCCTGCACGCCTCGCGCCTCGAACTGCGCCACCCGGTGACCGGCGACTCCCTGGCTTTCGAGTCGCCCCTTGCGGCGGACATGGCCGCGCTCTTGGAGTGGATGCGGGCGCACCTCGCGCCCTGATGCCGGTCCCGCACTAGCCCGTGCGCAGCCGCGACGGCCATCGGCGGGCTCCTCCAGCGTCCTCGCTTGAATCCGGTTGGACGGCGCCAGCAGACTGGCCCGCATGGCTGCCGCAGATCCCCAGCAGCGTCCGGGCTGGGCGCGCCTCCACCTCTGGCAGATCCAGTGGGTGCGCGACCTGCTCCTGCTGGGGGCCGTCCTCGGCCTGCTGCGCCTCGGGCACACCCTCTCGCTGGTGACGGTGCCCGTGCTGCTGGCCGCCCTGCTGGCCTACTTCCTCGAGCCCCTGGTGGCGCGCGTGGAGCGCTCCACGCCCCTGGGGCGCAAGGGCAGCGCGAGCGCGGTCCTCGGGGCCGGGCTGGTCCTCGCCCTGGTCCCGCTCCTGTTCGGGGCCTCGTTCGCGGTGCTGCAGGGCGCGCGCGTGGCCGTGTCGGTCTCACGCGGCTCGTCCGCGGTCGTCGCGAGCGTGAGGGCGCCCGAGGACGAGGCCCTTGCGGCTGCCGTCCCCGAGAGCTGGCGCGGCGTGCGCGGCTTCGTGCTGGAGGTGCGGGAGCGGGCCGAGGACCACCGCCCCGAGGACGACGACCTGCTCGGCTCCGCGCTGCGGTTCGCGGGTGCCGATGCGGGCGACCTGGCGCGCCTGGCCGAGACGGCCCTGCACTGGGTGCGCACCCACAGCGAGCGCGTGGCCAGCGGACTGTTCGAGACGGGTGGGACCGCCGCGCGGCTCGCCGTGGGCACCGCGGAGTGGGTCGGTCAGATCGCGCTGATGGGGTTCCTGACCCTGTTCTTCCTCTTCTTCGCCATCACCGGCCACGCCCAGTACGCCCAGGCGGCGTGGGGCTGGGTGCGGGAGAGCGACCGTCCGCGGGCGCGGGCGATCCTCACGCGAATGGAGCGCGCGATCAGCGGCTTCGTGCGCGGTCGTATCCTGATCGCGCTGCTGCTGGCGGTCTTCTACACCATCGGCTTTGCCCTCATCGGGGCTCCCGCGCCGCTCTTGGTCGGGGTGGGGATCAGCGTCCTGGCCCTGGTGCCCTACGCGACCCTCGCGGCGCTGCCCGTGGTCATGGTGCTGATGGCTCTCGATGGAGCCGGTGGGCTGCAGGGCAGCTGGTGGTGGATCCTCCTCGCGCCCACGGCCCTCTACCAGGTGGGCCAGGCGCTCGACGACTACCTCCTCACGCCGCGCATCCAGGGGCCCACCACGGACCTCTCCACGCCGGCCATCCTGTTCGCCTCCTTCGCGGGGGGGCTGCTGGCCGGGTTCTACGGGCTGCTGCTCGCGATCCCGGTGGCTGCCTGCGCGCGGATCCTCTTCGACGAGCTCGTGCGCCCGCGCCTCGACGCCTGGGCCCGCGGCGAGCGCGCGGACCTGCTGCCCCTCGAGGACTGAGCGTGCCGCGCTGACGGGTCAGCGCACCCGGATCGTGACGCGCTTCTCCCCGTTGCTGCGGATGGCCACGAGCTTGTCCTCCACGCCGTCCCCGACGCGGGCCTCCACTCGGTAGCGGCCGTCCGCCAGCGGACCGAGCCGGTGCTCGGTGGGGGAGAACGCGCCCTCCATGTAGAGGACCTGCACATCCTGCAGCCCGAGGGCGCTGGACACGATGCGCCCCTCGCTGTCGCGCACGGTCACCGACCCGCGCGCGGGCTGGCCGTCTCCGTCGAGCAGGCGCACCCACAGGATCGTGCCCACGCCCGCAACCAGCTGGACCTTGGCCGTCCCCTCGGAGCGCACCTCGAAGGGGGCGGACTCCTCCGTGGCGGTCCCCAGCCCGCGCGCGAAGGCGGTGTAGGTGCCCGGGGCGAGGCCGCGGTAGGCCAGGCGCCCCTGAGCGTCGGTCACGAGGATGCTGAACGGCTCGAGGATGCGGCCCTCGGCATCGCGCACGAACACGGTCTGCCCGGGGACCGGGGCTCCGGTGGGATCCACCACCGTGATCGACGCCTCGCCCGGCTCGGGGAGCACCAGCTCGACGCCCTCGAGGGTCTGGTCCTCCCCGAGACGCAGGCCGCCCACGGTCACGCGGCCGAGCCCGCTGCGGCTGTCGCTGCTCCAGGGCGAGGTGCCGCCGGCCGACACCCGATACACGCCGGGGCGCAGGCCCTCGAGCTCGAAGCCCCCGCCCTCGTCGGCCACCAGCTCGGCGAACTGGCCGCCGAACAGGCTGTCCGAGCGCGTGCCCTCGTCCACGGCGAGCGTGACGCGCTCGCCCGCCGCCGGGCGCCCGTTGGAGCGCACGACGCGCCCGACGATGCGACCCAGGGGCAGCTCCAGGTCGAGGCGCCACTCCTCCACATCCCGCGGAATCTCGCGCGCCAGCTCGACCGTCTGCTGCTGCCCGATCCCGCCCAGGACGCGCTGCACATTCACCACATACGCGCCGCCCCCGGAGAGCTCGACCTCGTAGCGGCCGTCCTCCTGGACGGTGCACAGCTCGAGGCGCTCGTAGAGCTTCTCGCCCTCGGGATAGAAGCTCACGAGGGCGCCGCCGAAGGGCTCGTCGCCCATGGTGACGCGTCCGAACACGCGCACCGGGTCGTCCTTGGGCTGGCCGAGCTCCACATAGGTCTCCTCGCCCTCGCGGATGGTGGCCTGGTTCATCTCCAGGCCCTGGAGCAGCCCGGCCATGTCCGGCTCGCCAGAGGCCGTCGTGGTGGAGGACATGCCGCCCATGTCCACCGCGACCACCTGCCAGGTGCCGGGGGCGAGGGCCTCCAGCAGGAAGCTGCCATCCGCACCGGTGGTGACCGCGCGTGAGTCCATCTCGGGCATCTTGTTCGCCGTCACGAGGCGCCCGCTCACCGGAGCGCCGTCCTTGCCCAGGACCCGGCCGCGGAGCGTGCCCCCGCGCGACATGCGCAGCTCCACGCCCTCGAGCACCTGACCCTCGGCGAGGGTCAGCTCGACAGGGGCCGCCGGCCCGAAGCCCTCCGCACGAGCCGAGAGGGTCAGCGGGCCTGCGAGGGCTTCGTACTCGAAGGCTCCGTCCTCGTCGCTGGTGGCCGTGGCCGTCAGGGGCGAGCGCTCGAGCTCGCGCTGCCACTGGGGCGCGGAGCTCTGGGGCTCCACCGCGGCGCCCGCGACAGGGGCGCCGCCTGCGTCCACGACCCGGCCGCGCACCCGGGCCGCGGGCTCGAGCTCCACCAGGAGCTCCTCGCCCGGACCCTGGGGCAGGGTCACCTGGAGCGGGGTGCGCAGGCGCGCCCCTTCCGCGCGCGCCTCGAGCTCCCAGAGGCCCACCTCGAGCTCCTCGAGGGCGAACACCTCGTCCTCACCCCGCACCCGCAGCGGCCGATCCTCCGTGCGCAGGGTGAGCATGTCGCCCGCGACCACGCGGCGAGCCAGGAGGTCCACCGACCCCTTGAGGGGCTCGCCGCTGGTGAGGGCCAAGCGGCCGCGGAGCGCCAGGGGGGCGTGGAGCACGAGCTCGAGCTCCTCCTTGCCCGGGCGCACCCCGTCGAGGCGCGCGCGGTGGGTGATGGGGGCCTCGCCCTGGGCGCCCCGCTCGGTCGCGGCCCGCAGGCTGAAGGGGCCGCCGCCGAGGCCCTCGATGCGGAAGCGGCCGTCCGGCGCGCTGGTCGCGCTGCCACGGGCTCCGCGCAGGGAGGCCATGGCGCTGGGGCCCGCCATGAAGGCCTCGTCGAAGCGTGCGGAGACCTCCACCCCGGCGGCGGGTGTGCCGTCGGCAAAGCGCAGGCTGCCCTCGACCACGCGCCCGGTCTCGACCGCGAGCACGAGTCCGACGCGCTCCTCGCCCTCGGCGACCTGCAGGGTCTCCCGCGCGCTGTCCAGGTGGCGCGGGCTTCGCGCGGAGACCTTCACGCGGCCCGCGGGGACACCCTCCACCAGGAACGCCCCCTCGGCGTCGCAGCTCGCCGTCCGCAGCGCGCGGTCGTCGAACCCCATGATCCTGCCGGGCAGCCAGAGCGTGACCTCGGCGTCGGGGACCGGGGCGCCGGCGGGATCGTGGACGAAGCCGGACAGCCGCGCTCCGGGCCGCAGCTCGAGGCGCAGGTCGCGGCTGGCGAAGGGCTCGAGGCCCTCGAGCTCCACTAGGCCGGGGGCGAGGGGGCCGCTCTCCAGGCTCCCGCTGATGCTCAGGGCCAGGCCCGGCGGGATCGCCCGCAGCTCGACTACCCCGTCCTCGTGGGAGGTCCGCTCGAGGGAGTAGTTCAGGTTCGTGGGAGAGAGGCTGGTGGGATTCGCACCCTCCAGCGAGGGGCGCGCGACGACGAGCGCGTCCGCGAGGGGGGCCTCGTCCATGGTGCTCCAGCTGACGAGGCGCACGAAGGCGCGCGCCTCGGGCTCGAGCACGAGCTCCTCCTCAGCAGGGTCGAGACCCCGGGTCTGGGGCAGGGCCAGGAAGCGGCCGTCCAGGCCCAGGTGCAGCGGGCGTTCGGCCTCCAGGAGGACGGCTCGCGGCAGGGCGAAGCGGCCCGACGCGTCCACGCTGGCGCGGGCGAGGACATCGCCCTCGAGCGGCGCGGGCTCCGGCCGTGCGTGGCGGTAGCCGAAGCCGCGTCCGCTCATGCCCTGGGTCAGGACCAGGACCTCGAGGGTCGGGTCCTCGGGCGTGCCCTCCGGGAACAGCACCCGTCCCAAGAGCGCCTCCGCTCCTGCGGGGACCTGCTCGTCGGGGACGGCCGCGCGCGCGCGGTCCGCTCCCGGGGCGGCGAGGGCCTCGGGGCCCGCCCCCAGCAGAGCCGCGGCCTCGTCGGAGGGGGCACCCTCGTCTGGCGCCTGCAGCCCTTCGGGCCCGGAGGGGCGTGCGCCGGAGGCTCCAGCGTCCCCGGCGCGCCACTGCAGCGCTGCGGCCAGGAGAACGGCGAGGGGGACGAGGATCAGGAGCAGGCGGCGGCCGGTCATGGGGAGGAGAGGGGCGCAGAGCCCGAGGGGGCGCGGGTCGTGCGTCTCTCCTGGACCTTCGCACAGGGCGCCTCCCCCTTCATCCAAAGCCGCGTGAGTTTTGGGTACGGGGCGCAGGCAGAGGGCCCTCGGCCCGCGGGGTAGGCTCTCTGCCGCCATGGCTGAACCCCGACCGACCTCCAGCTCCCGTGAGGAGTGGTGTGAGCGCACCCACGGCCCTGCCGCCGCCAAGCGTCCCGAGCGACGCCCGGCGTTCCAGACCCCCTCGGGTCTGCCCCTCGAGCCCCTGTACGGCGAGGCCCCCGACGGGGGCTGGCCCGGCGAGTACCCCTTCACGCGCGGGGTCCAGCCCACCATGTACCGCGGGCGGCTGTGGACCATGCGCCAGTACGCGGGCTTCTCCAGCGCCCGCGCCACCAACGAGCGCTTTCGGCTGCTCCTCGCCGGCGGGCAGACCGGGCTCTCGACGGCGTTCGACCTGCCCACCCAGCTGGGCTTCGACTCGGACGATCCGCTCGCCGCGGCCGAGGTGGGCAAGGTGGGTGTGCCCGTGAACTCCATCGCGGACCTCGAGCAGCTCTTCGCGGACATTCCCCTCGATCAGGTCTCGGTCTCGATGACCATCAACGCGACGGCCACCTACCTGCTGGCCGGCGTCGCGGCTCTTGCGAAGGAGCGCGGCCTCGACCCCAGCTGCCTGCGGGGCACCGTCCAGAACGACATCCTCAAGGAGTACGCGGCGCGCGGGAACTACCGCTTCCCAGCCCAGCCCTCCATGCGACTGGTCACGGACCTGATGGCCTGGTGCAAGCAGCACGCGCCCGCCTGGAACACCATCAGCATCAGCGGCTACCACATTCGCGAGGCGGGCGCGACGGCGGTCCAGGAGTTGGCGTTCACGCTCGCCAACGGGCGGGCCTATGTGCGCGCGGCCGTGGAGGCCGGCCTCGAGGTCGATGCCTTCGCGCCGCGGCTCTCGTTCTTCTTCAACGCGCACAACCACCTCTTCGAGGAGGTGGCCAAGTTCCGCGCCGCGCGCCGCATGTGGGCGCGCATCATGCGTGAGGAGTTCGGCGCGCAGGACCCGCGCTCCTGGGCCCTGCGCTTCCACACCCAGACCGCGGGCTCGATGCTGACGAGCCAGCAGCCCGACAACAATGTGGTGCGGGTGACGGTGCAGGCCCTGGCGGCGATCATGGGGGGCACCCAGTCGCTCCACACGAACTCGCGCGACGAGGCGCTCGGCCTGCCGACCGCGGCCAGCGCGCAGCTTGCCCTGCGGACCCAGCAGATCCTGGCCCACGAGAGCGGCGTGGCCGAGGTGATCGATCCCCTCGGCGGTGCGCCGCTGATCGAGCACCTGACCGACACCCTCGAGGCCGAGGCCCTGGCCCTGATCGCCCAGGTGGACGACCGTGGCGGGCCGGTCGCGGCGGTGGAGAGCGGGTTCGTGCAGCGCGAGATCCTGCGCTCGGCCCTCGAGTGGCAGAAGGATGTGGAGCGCGGGGACCGCATCGTGGTCGGCGTCAACCAGCACGAGGTCGAGGAGGAGGAGCCGGAGATCTTCCGGCCGGACCCTGCCGAGCGCGCCGGAGTGCTCCAGACCCTCGAGCGCGTCCGCGCGGAGCGCGATGGAGCTCGGGTCGAGGGCACCCTGCGCGCGGTCGAGGAGGCCGCCCGCGGCACGACCAACCTGATGGAGCCGATCCTGGCCGCGGTCGAGGCGCGTGCCACGCTTGGAGAGGTCAGCAGCGCCCTCGAGGGGGTGTTCGGCCGCTTCCAGCCGCCGGAAGTCGTTTGAGCCTCGCGCCGCGGCGGCTCGTTCGAGGACCCCGGCGGCCCACGGCCACAGCCACTCAGCGCGTGTAGCCCATGGCGTCCAGGGCGCTGCGGGTGGCTGCGCCGCCGCCGACACCCTCCGGGCGGACCTCGAGGCCCGCCTGGATCCAGCGCGCCAGCAGGTCCTGCAGGGCGGCGACGCGCTCGGGGTCCGGCTGGGGCACGGGCTCAGCGGCCTGGGGATCGGCCGCAAGGTCGTAGAGCGCGGTCCACGCGGGCTCGTCCCCGCGCTCGGGCGCCCACAGGAACAGCTCGCTGCGCCCCGTGCGCACGCCGTGGACCTCGCGGTTCACCGAGGTGGGGGCCCCGGGCATGCGCACCACGCCGAGGCTCGTGGTGAAGAAGCGCGGCGCGCCGGGGGCGGGGGCGGGAGCCTCCTCGGCGAGGCCCGTCGCGGCGAGGATGCGGTCGAAGGTCGTGCGGTTCTCCACGGGCTCGGCGACCGCGACCCCCGCCGGGATTGACGGCCCGGCCAGGATGAGCGGGGCGCGTACGAGCTCCTCGTGCAGCTGGCTGCCGTGGTAGAGGAGTCCGTGGTCGAGGAACTCCTCGCCGTGGTCCGAGGTCACAACGAAGAGGGTGCGGTCGGTGAGGCCCAGCCCGGAGACGGCGTCGAGGAGCAGGCCGACCGCCGCGTCCGCCTCCGCCACGGTGGCGTCGTAGGCGCTCTCCTGGTTCGCGAGCAGCGCGGCCAGGCGCGCCTCGTCCACGGCAAGCCCTTGGAGGCGCTTCGCGACCAGGCCGTACAGCTCGTCACGCCCGGCGGGTCCCAGGTACTCGCCCTGCACCCGGTCGCGGAACTCGGGGCTCGGCACATACTCGTGGGGGTCGGTCAGGTGGACATAGGCGAACCAGCGCCCCGCACCCGCGGCGGCCTGGGCCTCGATCCATGCGGCCGCGTCGCCTGCGACCTCGGCGCCGTGGGCCCAGGCGTAGGAGCGGAAGGTGCCGAAGCCCTGGTCGAACTGCTTGTCGGGCTGGACCAGGGGGTTCGAGGAGAACGCGGCCGTGGCCCAGCCACCGTCCTGCAGGTGCTCCCCCAGGGTGACCAGCGACTGGGCCAGGTAGCAGGACTCGTAGGAGAGCACGCCGTGCTCCTGGGGGCCGAGGCCCGTGAGCAGGGAGGCCGTGGAGGGCCAGGTCCACGGGGACGCGGTCCAGGCCGAGCGGAAGGAGGTGCCGCGCGCGGCGAGGGCGTCGAGGCGGGGCGTCAGTCCGCCCGGGTGCCCCAGGTGTCCCACCCTGTCGGCGCGCAGGGTGTCGATGACCACCAGGACCACATTCGGCGCGTCCGGAGCGGCGGGGAGGTGCGCGCGCTCCTCACGCGTCACCACCTCGAGCAGGCCGAAGGCCGCAGGGGGCTGGCCGGAGCCGTCCGCGGCCTCCGTCACGAGGCGCAGGGTGCGAGCGCCCGCGAGCGGGAGCTCGCCCAGAGCGGCGCCCTCGACCCTCGGGCGCGACCAGGCGCGGTCGTCCGCGGGGACGCCCGGCCCGTAGGCCTTCTCCGCGAGGAAGCACTCGCGGCCGTCGAGCGCAGCGCGGAAGCGCACCCTCCCTCGGGCCTCTCCTGCGTAGGCCTCGCTCCCGAATCCGGCCGCCAGCCGCAGGCTCGCCCCGGGCGGCAGCGCGCCCAGGTCCAGCTCGACCTCGCTGCCGACGCCCAGCTCCCAGCAGGGGAGCGGACTCGTGTCGAGGTCCCGACGCTTCGACGGAGCGAGCGTGTCCACGCGCACCGTGTCCTCGGCAGCCCTCCCCGCCGCGCTGCGCAAGACCCGCGCGGCCTCGGGTGCGAGGACCAGGGAGCGCTGCACGCGCTCGACGGTCAGCGTGCCCACGGGCTCCGGAGCACCGCCGCATGCGACGGCCCCGAGGAGCAGCAGGGCGGCGAGGCGGTGCATGCCCTCCAGTCTAGCGGCCAGGCTCCGGCGCCTTCACGAAGCGCCGCCAGTCCTGCAGCTGCTCCAGGACCTCTGCGTCCGCGACGACGATCGGGTCGCTGGGCCAGGAGGTGTACCAGTCCCAGCGCACTCCAGGCGCGCCGAACACGCGCCGCGCCGCGCCGGGCAGGTTCGAGCGCAGCAGCTCCACATTGCCGCCCTGGGCGGCGTGGCTGGCGCGGAACGCGACGCGAGCCGCTTCCGGAGCGTCCGTCACCTCGACGCGCTCGGGCAGCGAGAGACCCGCGGCCTCGAGCTCGGCGGCGAGGGCGGGCAGGACTGCCAGCGGACCCTCGTGTTGCTCCGCCCAGGCGGCGAACTCCTCGAGTGGGGAGCCCTGCGCGCGGGCCTCGATGGCCTCGGCCGCACGGTGCTGCAGCCACGCGCCGGGGAGGGCGAGGGCTGCCCCCAGGGCCAGGGGCACCATGGTGGGGGACTGGAAGAAGCGCCCCAGGCCGCGCGCTCCCTCGGCTGCGAAGAGCACCAGGAATGGCAGGAACACCAGCAGATTGCGGACGAAGAGCACGCGCTGGCGGGTCAGCACCACGAGCAGCAGGACCGGCACCGCCAGCAGCAGGCCCGCCTCACCCGGCGCGCGCCGCACCCACTGCACCGCCCCCGCGAAGGCCAGCAGGGTCACCATCGCGGCGAGTGGGCGCAGCCCGGCGCCGAGGTGCAGGCCGAGATACTCGAGGGCGAGGGAGAGGTGCATCCACCCCGGCTCGACGCTGAACCCGTAGTGCCCGATCCCGTAGTGCTGGACCTCCCACAGGACATCGCGCACGAAGAGCTGGGGCTCCACCAGGACGCCCGGCGTGGTCACGAGGAAGGTCAGGGAGGCAATGGCCAGGGACTCGAGGGCAGCCTTCGCTCCGCCGCGCTGCCCGGCGACCCAGCAGAGCGGGACGAACAGGATCCCGGCGGTGTACTTGGTGCCCAGGGCCAGCCCCGCAGCCACCGCGGCGGGCCACAGCCGGTGCTCGGGCTCGCGGGCGCGGACGAGCAGCCACAGGAAGAGGGCCGTGAACTGCATCATCACCGGATCGGGTGCGATCCAGCGGGCGTGGTACCCCAGCTCGAAGCCCGTGCCCAGCACTGCCGCCGCCCACAGCCCAGCCGTGGTGCCGAGCAGGCGCCGGGCGAGCAGGAACACCCACAGCACCGAGAGCGAGGTCAGCGCCAGGTAGACACCGCGTGCGCGCACCAGGAAGCCCGGGGAGCGCACCGTCTCCTTCAGCCCTGGCTTGCCCAGGTCGAGGGGCACCTGACCCTCGGCGGCGCGGTCGAGGAGCGGATCCCCGACCCGGCGCTCGTGCATCAGGCGCATGCGGCCGAAGGGGCGCTCGGCGAGCTCCGGAGCCAGGGCCGCGAGCCCGAGCCAGAAGGTGACCGAGGGGTAGTTGTACCAGCCGGGGAGCAGCCGCTCGGTCTCCACGGCCTGGGCGAGGTTGTTCTGGTGGAGGGGGTCGTCCCAGTAGCGACCGAAGTCCAGACCCCGCACCCCGGTCCAGCCGAGCCAGAGCAGGGGCAGGAGGACGAGCAGGGCCCAGGGGCCGGCGGCGGGTCGGCTCGGGAGGCTGGGCGTGCCGGCGAGGGCGGCGGCGAGCTCGGTGGCTCCGGCGCGGCTGCCCAGGGCGTCGCCGCCCGGGCGCTGCCCCTCGTCGGGGTCGGCGGGGCTGGGAGTGAGGTCAGCCATGGAGGCGCTTGGAGAGGATCAGGCGCAGCATCCGAAGGGCCGTGCGAGAGACATGCAGCAGGCCGTCGGAGTGCTTGGACTCCCCGCCGACACGCGGGTGGTAGCTGACCGGGATCTCGATCACCCGCTGCCGGGCGCGCAGGACCTCGATCATCATCTCGGGGGAGAACTCCGGACCCACGCCCTGGACCTGGTCGCGGATCTTGTCCCAGGTCGAGCGCCAGAGGGCTCGGTAGGAGCAGCCCACATCGGTGAAGCGCGGCTCCTGGGACCACCAGAGCACCTCGATCAGCTTGCCCACCACGATGTTCCCGAGCCGCAGCAGGCCGCCCATGTTCGAGCCCTGCTCGATCATCTCCCGGGTCGTGCGGGTGCCCATCACCATGTCCGAGTCCTTCAGGAACTCGAGGAACTTGCCCAGGTCCTTGGCGCGGAAGGAGTGGTCGGCCTCGGTGATCACCAGGAGGTCCCCGATGGCGTGGTCGAGGCCCCACTTGATCGTGTCTCCGTAGCCGGTGAGGGACACCGTCTCGACCCGCGCGCCGGCCGCGCGCGCGAGCTCGGCAGTCCGGTCTCGCGAGGAGTTGTCCACCACCAGGACCTCGTCCACATGGTCGACGAAGTCGCGCACGACATACTCGATCGAGTCCTCCTCGTTGTACGCGGGGATCACGACCGAGGTGCGGTAGGTCGAGAAGGCCCGCGTCCGCGCCAGGTGGTTGGCGGTGTGGTGGTCCTCGATCGAGTTGACATTGAGGTAGTCGCCCTCCAGGTGGAAGGGCAGCACCGGCAGGCCCTCGCGAGCTGCGTCCCGGATCACATCCGTCAGCTCAATGCGACCGGATCGCGGGCTGGGCGGCGTGGTCCGGATGCGGTCGAACAGGGCCGGAGTGAAGGCATAGGTCCCGCAGCCCAGCAGGTCGGTCTGGGGCAGGTCGGGCTTCTCCTCCAGGTCGACGATTCGGCCGCCCTCCAGCCGCACCGCATAGTTCTTCTGGATACGCCGCGTGTCGGCCGTGCGCTGCACGGCGCAGCAGGCAAACCAGTCGCCGTCGGGCCTGAGGTCGCCGTGGTTGGAGTCGAGGTAGACCTCGTCACCCAGGACGGTGACGAACGGGCGCTGGAGGTGAGGCTCAGCCAGGGCGATCCCACGCGCCAGCCCGATCTTCGGGTCGTCGCAGTGGACGAAGCGCACCTGGACCCCGAAGGCGCTCCCGTCGCCGACCGACGCCCGGACCTGCTCCGCCATGTGCCCGACGATCACGACCACCTCGCGGATGCCGAAGTGGTCCCGCAGGAGCTCCAGGTTGCGGTGGAGGATCGGCTTGCCCCCAACCTCGAGCAGCACCTTGGGCATCCACGAGGTCGTCGGCCAGGCGCGGATGCCTTCACCGGCGGCGGGGATCAGGCCTAGGTCGAACATGCGGGTCACCCAGCGTCAGCATAGCTCGGGGGGGTGCAGGACACGCCTCGAATCACCCGTCACGGCCCCGCGCCGCGGCTTGCAGGGGACCTTCGGGGGGCTAGGATGCGGGGCGCATTGAGCGGACACAGGGTCGCGCCGGTGCCCTCCTCCGTGCAGCCGCCCAAGCCCCTCCAAGGAGTCGTCCAGGACCTCCATCATGTGGCCATCGTGGTCGCCTCCATCGCCGAGGCGCGCGGTCTCTACGGGGACGCGCTCGGCCTGCGCGCGGAGGAGCCCGAGCATGTCGCGGACCAGAAGGTCAATGTGCTCGTCACCTGGGCCGGCGGACAGCGCATCGAGCTCGTCGAGCCGGCCGGCGCCGACTCACCGGTCAGCCGCTTCCTCGAGCGCGGTGGAGGCCTCCACCACCTGGCGTGGCGCGTGGCCGATGTGGGGGCTGCCCTCGAACAGCTTCGCGCTGCGGGGGTCCGCCTGATCGACGAGGCCCCCCGTCCGGGCGCCCACGGCACCCGCATCGCCTTCCTCCATCCCAAGTCCACCGGCGGGGTCCTCATGGAGCTCGTCGAGGATCCCCACGCCTGACCCCAGCCCTTCGGTCCCAGAGCCCGTCCCCCGGAACCCACCATGAGCCAAGAGACCCCCCAGGAGCGGCTGCTCCGCATGCGCGAGCAAGCCCTCGCCGGCGGCGGCCCCAAGCGCATCGAGGCCCAGCACGCCAAGGGCAAGCTCACTGCGCGGGAGCGCATCGACTTCCTCGTGGATGAGGGCTCCTTCGTGGAGCTGGACCGCTTCGTGACCCACCGCTGCACCAACTTCGGGATGGACCAGCAGCAGATCCTCGGGGATGGGGTCGTGACCGGCCACGCCCTCGTGGAGGGGCGGCCGATCTACCTGTACAGCCAGGACTTCACGGTCTTTGGCGGCAGCCTCAGCGAGACCCACGCCGAGAAGATCTGCAAGGTCATGGATGCCGCCGTGAAGAACGGCCTGCCCGTGATCGGCCTGGGGGACTCGGGAGGGGCGCGCATCCAGGAGGGCGTATCCAGCCTCGGCGGCTACGCCGAGATCTTCTGGCGCAACACCCGCGCCTCCGGAGTCGTCCCGCAGATCTCGGCGATCATGGGGCCCTGCGCAGGCGGAGCGGTCTACAGCCCCGCGCTGACCGACTTCATCTTCATGGTGGAGGGCACCTCCTACATGCACATCACGGGGCCTGATGTGGTCAAGACCGTGACCCACGAGGTCGTGACCTCGGAGGAGCTGGGCGGAGCCTCCGTCCACGCCGAGCGCTCGGGGGTCTGCCACTTCACCCATCCCGACGACAAGACCAGCCTGAACGCCGTCCGCCGGCTGCTGTCCTACCTGCCGCTCAACAACGCGGAGGACCCGCCGTTCGTCCCCACGGACGACCCGGCTGACCGGCAGGACGCCTCCCTGGACACCCTCGTGCCCGAGGACGCCCAGAGGCCCTACGACATGCGCGATGTCATCACGCGCATCGTGGACCGCGGCTCGTGGTTCGAGGTCCAGGAGGCCTTCGCGCGCAACATCCTCTGCGGCTTCGCGCGCCTTGGAGGTCGCGTCGTGGGGATCGTCGCCAACCAGCCCGCGGTGCTCGCGGGCTGCCTGGACATCGCCGCCAGCGAGAAGGCCGCACGCTTCATCCGCTTCTGCGACGCCTTCAACATCCCGATCGTGACCTTCGAGGATGTGCCTGGGTTCCTGCCCGGGACGGCCCAGGAGTACGCCGGGATCATTCGCCATGGGGCCAAGCTGCTCTACGCCTACTGCGAGGCGACCGTCCCGAAGGTGACCGTCATCACGCGCAAGGCCTACGGCGGCGCCTACGATGTGATGGCCTCCAAGCATGTGCGCGCGGACCTGAACATCGCCTGGCCCGGAGCGCAGATCGCGGTCATGGGCGCGGCCGGCGCGGCCAACATCATCCACCGCCGGGAGATCGCCGAGGCCGAGGACTCCGAGGCCATGCTGGCCCAGAAGACGAAGGAGTACGAGGACACCTTCAACAACCCCTACCGGGCCGCCGCGCGGGGCTTCGTCGATGATGTGATCGAGGCGCACACCACCCGCCCGTACCTGATTCGCGCGCTGGAGGTCCTGCGCAGCAAGCACGAGCCCGGCCCGACCCGCAAGCACGGGAACATCCCCCTCTGAGCCATGTTCCGTCGCATCCTCATCGCGAACCGGGGCGAGATCGCCCTGCGCGTCATTCGGACCGCCCGGGAGATGGGCATCGAGTGCGTCGCCGTCCACTCGGACGCCGACCGCAAGGCCCTGCATGTGCGCATGGCGCACCGCGCCGTCTCCCTCGGCGGGGAGACCCCGGCGCAGAGCTACCTGCGCCAGGACGCGATCATCGAGGCGGCCCTTGCGAGCGGCGCCGAGGCGATCCACCCTGGCTACGGCTTCCTCTCGGAGAACGCCGAGTTCGCCCGCCGCGTCGAGGAGGCGGGCCTCGCCTGGATCGGGCCGCCGGCCGGCGCCATCCACGCGATGGGGGACAAGATCGAGAGCCGGCGCGCCATGGTCGCGGCGGGGGTCCCCTGCGTCCCCGGCCTGACGGACCCCGTGGATGATGTCGCAGCCGCCGTGGAGGCCGCAGAGGGCATCGGCTATCCCATCGCCATCAAGGCGGCCGCTGGCGGCGGGGGCAAGGGCATCCGCGTGGTGCGCGACCCCGCGGATATGGAGTCTGCCTTCCGCGCCGCCTCGGGCGAGGCGGTGAGCTCCTTCGGGGACGGCCGGGTCTACCTCGAGCGCTACCTCGATCAGCCGCGCCATGTGGAGATCCAGGTGATGTTCGACGCCCACGGGAACGGCATCCACCTGTTCGAGCGCGAGTGCTCGATCCAGCGTCGCCACCAGAAGCTGGTGGAGGAGGCGCCGAGCCCCGTCCTGGACGAGGCGACGCGGAGCGCCATGGGCGAGGCTGCTCTCCAGGCCGCGCGCGCCGTGGGGTATCGAGGCGCGGGGACCGTGGAGTTCCTGTGGTCCGGCGGCGAGTTCTTCTTCCTCGAGATGAACACGCGCCTGCAGGTGGAGCACCCGATCACCGAGCAGATCACGGGGGTCGACCTCGTGCGCCAGCAGCTCCTGGTGGCCGCCGGAGAGCCCCTGGCGCTGCGCCAGGAGGACCTCTCCATCCGCGGCCACTCGATCGAGGTGCGCATCAACGCCGAGGACCCGACCCAGGGCTACCTCCCCTCGACGGGCGTGCTGCAGAACCTGCGCGCGCCCGGCGGCCCGTGGGTCCGCCTGGACACCGGGATGTACCGCGGCATGGAGGTGGGCCTCGCCTACGACCCGATGCTCGGCAAGCTGATCGTCTGGGCCCCCGACCGAGCCCAGGCGATCGAGCGCATGATCCGCGCCATCCAGGAGATGAATGTGGGGGGCGTGCGCACCTCGCTTCCCGCGGCGCTGACCGTGCTCGAGCACGAGCGGTTCCGCAGCGGGGACTACGACACGCACTTCCTGGAGAGCCTCACCATTGCCCCGCCCGCGGAGTGGCTCTCCATCACGGCGGCCGCGGCCGCCATCCACCGCCATCTGCTCGCCCAGCGCCGGGCCCTGGCGCCCGCGACCGCGGATCGCGCCGGCTGGCGCGCCCGCGGCCGGCGCATGGACGCCACCCTGCGCGCGCAGGCGGACGATCGCAGCGGCAGCCAGCCTGGAGGTCAGGCGTGAAGTACTTCCTGAAGTGTGGAGAGCGCGAGGTCGTCGTCGAGCTCGTCGAGCGCCTCGGCCGGCTCGAGGTCTGCGTGGACGGCGAGCCGATCGACCTCGAGTACCAGGAGATCGACCGCCTGGGGCAGGTGGTCCTCCAGCACGGCCCCGACGCCTACGCCCTCTCGGTGGAGGGGGATGAGAGCCTTGCCCATGTGACCCTCGCGGGCCATGTCTACTCCTTCTCGCTCGAGGACGAGCGCGAGCGGGCAGCGCACCTCGCCGAGCGAGCGGCCCGCGGAGGTGGCGGCCCCCTGAAGGCGGTCATGCCGGGGTTCGTCGCTGAGGTGCGCGTGCAGCCCGGGGACGAGGTCCAGGAGGGCGACGCCCTCGTGGTGCTCGAGGCCATGAAGATGCAGAACGAGATCCAGGCGCCCGCGAGCGGCGTCGTGGAGTCCGTGGCCGTGACCGCTGGCCAGGCCGTGGCCGCGGGCGAGATCCTCCTCGTCCTGCGCGGAGCCGAGGCCTGAGCCCCGGCGCCTCCCCCTGATCGCCCGCGGGCGGTCACGGGGGGGGCGGCACGATGACACGCTCCGCTCTGCGGGACGCAGGGCGCCGGGGTACCCTTGGGGACATGGCCCGTCTCCGCACTGCGCTCCTGCGTCGCCTGTCCACCCTCCTGGGTGCCCTGCTGGTGCTCCACGCTCCCGCTCTAGCCACCTGGAGCATCGTGGTCCTCAACCACAAGACGGGGGAGGTGTGCGTCGCGACCGCGACCTGCATCCCGAACTTCCAGATCCGGCGCTATGTCCCGGTGGTCCGCGTGGGGCTGGGTGGCGCCGCCGCGCAGTCCTGGGTGGACAGCCAGGCCTACAACCGTGGCCTGATCTGGGACGCCCTCGAGGAGGGCGCGACCCCGGATCGCGTCCTGCAGCGCCTGCTCACCGTGGGCGATGCGCCCCAGGACCGCCAGTACGGCATCGTCGCCTTCACCGGGGATGCGCGCACCTTCTCCGGCAACAACTGCGGCCCCGCCGTTGCGAACCTGACCGGCGAGGTGGGGGACCTCTCCTACGCCATCCAGGGCAATGTGCTGGTGGGCTGGCTGCCCGTGCTCGACGCCGAGACCGCGCTCCTCAACACGCCGGGCGACCTGGCCACCAAGGTGATGGCCGCCATGCAGGCGGCGCGCTTCGCAGGTGGGGACGGGCGCTGCTCCTGCAGCCCGAGCGCTCCGACCAGCTGCGGTGAGCCGCCGGCCTCCTTCGTGCACAGCTCGCACTGCGCGACCATGGTGATCGCGCGCATGGGGGACATCGACGGCGTCTGCAACATCGGCTCGGGCTGCGCCAATGGCACCTACTACATGCGCCGCAACTGGGAGGGCGATGTCAACGACATCGACGCGGTCGAGGGCCTGCAGGAGCGCTGGGATGTCTGGCGCGCGGCTCTTCAGGGGCGGCCGGACGCGATCCTCTCCGAGGTTGAGCCGGCGGATCAGCGCCTGCCCGCTGACGGGCTCTCGACGACCCGGGTCACCGTGCGCATGGTCGATGTGGAGGGCGTGCCTCTCGTGACGGGCGGCGCGACCGTGACCCTCGAGCCGCGCCACGCGGGGCCGGACCCCGCGGTGCCGGGTCCGGTCACGGACCACGGGGACGGGACCTACACCTTCGAGCTGACGAGCACGGCACTCGCCGGGACCGGGGAGTGGGGGATCCGCGTCGACGACGGCATCAAGCCCGTGCTCCTTTGGCCCCCGCTGACCCTCGAGGTCGATCCCCCGGTCGAGCTGCACTGCGGGCGGGACGCCCTGGGCGCCGCGGAGGGCGGAGCTGCAGCGCTGCGGCTCCAGCGCCCGGTCAGCGACGCCGGCCGCGGCTACCAGCTGCTGGTCAGCGCCGCCGGGACGAGCCCGGGAACCACGGTGGGCGGGGTCCTCGTGCCCCTGAACGCCGACCGCGCCTTCGGCTTCGCTCTCGCGGGCCAGCTGCGGACGACGGTGGGCGAGGGCTTCATCGGGAGCCTGGACGCCGCGGGACGGGCCGAGGCCGCGTTCCACCTGGACCCCCAGTGGGCCTGGACCTTCATCGGAGAGACCTTCCACTTCGCCGCGCTCCTGGCGGATCAGGGGCAGGGCCTGGATGTCGTGGGGCCCGTGGGCTTCACGGTCGAGCCTTGACCGCCGCCAGCGACCTCGGCCGCCGGCTGGTCGAGTTCATCGAGGTCCCCTCCATCACCGGCAGCGAGGGTGACTACGGCGACAGCCTGGCCCGGGACCTGGAGGCGCGCGGGTTCTCCGTGGAGCGACAGGAGGTCGAGCCCGGTCGCTTCAATGTCCTCGCACGCGCGGGGGCGCCGGAGGTCGTGTTCTGCACCCACCTGGACACGGTCCCCCCGTTCTTCGGCTCGCGCGTCGACCGCGAGTTCGTGCACGGCCGCGGGGCCTGCGATGCCAAGGGCCAGGCCGTGGCGATGGTTGCCGCCGCCGAGCAGCTGCTCCGGGCGGGGGAGGATCGCGTGGGTCTGCTGTTCACCGTCGGGGAGGAGGTCACGAGCGACGGGGCCCAGGCCGCCAATGAACGCCTCGCGGATCCGTGGAGGCCGCGCTTCACGGTTGTAGGCGAGCCCACCGGCAGCCGCTTCGTCCGGGCGGGGAAGGGCGTCTTCCACGCGGAGCTCTGCGCGCACGGGCGCGCGGGGCACTCCAGCCAGGACATCGGACCGTCGGCAATCCACGAGCTCGTGCGGAGTCTCGAGCGCGTCCTCGCCGCGGAGTGGGGTGAGCTCGAGGGCGTGGGGCGCGGCACCATGAACATCGGCGAGATCCACGGCGGCGTGGCGGCCAATGTGGTCGCGGCGGAGGCCCGGGCCTCGATCCTCGGTCGCACGGTGATGGGGCCCGAGCAGATCCAGGAGCGCCTCTTGGCCTGCCTGAGCGAGCATGTGGAGCTGCATGTCAGCTCGAACCTCTACGGGCCGGTGCGCTTCCATGTCCCCGACGGCGAGGAGAGCATCGTCGTCGCATTCGGGACGGACGCGCCGCACCTCGCGCGCTGGGGTCAGCCGCTCCTGTTCGGACCCGGCGAGATCCTCGACGCCCACACGCCTCACGAGAGGGTGAGCCTGGCCGATCTGGAGGCCGCGGAGGCCCGGCTGGTGGGGGTGGCGAGGGAGCTCCTCGCTGGTCCCGCGACAGCTTGAGTGTCGCGAAACGAGCCGTCCCGGCCCCATGTCCACCGCGCTGCCGACGGGCGGCCCTCCCCGAATTTGCAGGGTTGTTGCGGGGAATCGGTTGCTTCGGGCCCTGAGGGGGCTACGATTTCAATCGCTCTTGAGTGGGACGAACTCAGTTTGCGAGCCTGACCGTCCTGGGAAGCCTCTGGAGCCGTCTCCGCGTCCGCGGTGGATTGCGAGCCCACCGCGTGAATCGAGCGGGACACCGGAGGTCGGTGAACTTCCCTACACCGGCCTCCACCTCCAACCGGGGGATGCGCCAAGCGGCGCATCCCCCGGTCCCCTAGGGGCTGGGTGACTGGCACGCCTCTCGTCGCGGCCTCCGGAGGGCACCCTGTCAGGGCTGCGCCAGGCCTCAGAGAGCCCAGCCGAGCCCCGGGAGGCCGGCTCCGTCGGGGGGCAGCAGGTCCCAGGACCCTGAGTCCGGGAGGCTCACCCGCGCGAGGAGCGTGCCGTGGTGCCCAAGCTGCGTCACCTCGAGCAGGTCCCCCGACCCTCCCGAGCGGCGCAGCTGTGCGAGGTCGTCGAAGAGCCAGCCTCGCCGGCTCCCGGGCGGCGTCGGGACCAGGAGCCGTGCGGCCCCGAGCCAGACCGCCGTGGGAAGGGTGGGGTGGGGGAGGCCGCTAACGCACAGCAGGCGCGCGGAGGGCGTTCCGGCGGCCAGGGCGCGGTCGAGGGCAGGCGGGCAGCCCACGAGCAGCTCCGGAGCCCTCTGGCCTCCGCGCCGTGCCGGCGTTGCCCCAAGGGCCTCCGCGAGCGGCGCCGGGAGCTCGGCGCCCGGCGCCGCGGCGAGGCCGTTGCCCTCGAGCCCCAGGAGCAGGGCGCTGCGCACGAGCTGCTCGCGGAGCAGCTCGAGGTCGTGGGCCGTGGACTCGATGCGAGGTGCGCGCCCTGGCAGGTCGAGGGTCGCTGCCTCCACGGGCAGGTAGCCCCGCTGCAGCAGGCTGCCGCCCTGGCCGCGGGCAAGGACAAGCCCGAGCTTGCGGCTCGCACCCCAGTGCCTGCGGATGCGTGCGGGGTCGGGGGTGGGCCGCAGGTGGTGCGCCGGACGGTCGGCCAGGGCGCCGAGCCCGCAGGCGATCAGGCCCGCGAGCCGCTCCCGCGGCGCGGACCGGTCCGCGTCCAGGCCTGCCTCGGCGAGTCGCCTGCGCAGGTCCGGCACCAGGGGCCACTCCTCCCGAGCGGTGCGCTCCAGCAGCAGCTGCTGCATGCGCGCACGGCGATCCGCAGGCACGCGGCGGAGCTGGTCGAAGGTGCGGGGGAGGCGGGCCAACGGACGCGGGGCTCTAGGGGTGGCGACGGGTGCAGGCCGGGGGGGACGACCGGTCCAGGCCCGTCGCGGAGCTGGACCTGCTCCCTCCGCAGTGTCTCAAGAGGACCCACCGGCCGTGTCGATCTCTCCAGGGGGCGCCGCGCCCCCGCGGGGTCGGACCTCCTGCGGGGCTCGCCCACGAAGCTCCCATGACCCCGAGCCGCATTCGCTGGACCCCTGGCCGCCCTCGCACGGTGCTGGTCCTCGGTGGTGGGGGGATGCGGGGCATGGCCCACATCGGCGTCCTGCGGGCCCTCGAGCGCCTGGGCCTCTCCTTCGACGCGGTGGTCGGCACCTCGATCGGCTCGCTGATCGGCGCCATGGTCGCGGGGGGGATGCCCCTCGATGAGCTGGAGCAGGAGGTGCTGCACCTCAAGAAGGAGGACTACTTCCGCCTGAACGCGCTGAAGCTGCTCCTGCGCGGCCCGCGGGTCGTGTCCATGTACCAGGGAGAGCGCTTCCGCCGCAGCCTGGAGCGCCTGCTCCCCGAGGGGCCGATCTCCGGCACGCGCACTCCCTTCTGGTGCAACGCGGTCTGCCTCGAGACCGGGGGCAGCGTCTTCTGGGGGACGCGCGGCTTCGAGGACCTCCCGGTGGTGGACGCCGTCTACTCCTCGTGCGCCCTCCCGGCGGTCTTCGAGCCCCTCGAGCACGGCGGCCGCCACTTCGTCGACGGCGGCATTGCCGACCCGACGCCCCTGCGCTTCGCCAAGGCCCTGGGTGCGGAGCGCATCCTGGCGGTCGACCTCACCGTCAAGGGCACCTACAAGGCGCCCAACTTCAAGGACCGCGCCATCTCGAGCCTCTTCCGCTCGTTCGAGATCGCCCAGGAGGTGGTCGTCGAGCACATGCTGCACATGCATGTGGACTCCAGCGTCGTGCTCATCCAGCCGAAGGTCGGCCACCTGCACCGGTTCGACTTCGACGAGGTGCCCGATGTGATCGCTGCCGGGGAGAGCGAGGCCCTGCGGGTCCTGCTCTCTCATCCGGCCACGCGGGAGGAGGTCGCGGTCGATCCGTCCGCAGGCCTCGCCTGCCCGGTGCAGCCCGCGGAGTATGTGAAGCTCTCCATCGACCCCGCCCGCTGCGTGGGCTGCGGCGTGTGCGAGACCGTCTGCGAGACCGCGGGCTTCCGCATGGGGGAGGAGCGGGCCGAGGTGCTCAAGCCGCACAACTTCGAGTGCACCCGCGACCACGCCTGCGCGCGCAACTGCCCGACCCAGGCGATTCGCCTGGGCAACCTCTAGGGGCACGGCTCAGGGGAGCTCGTCGCGCCGCAGGCGCCCGCGCTGGGCCTCCATCCTGCGGATGTCCTCCTCCGAGAACCCGCGCCGGGGCGACTGCTCGCCCGCGTCCGAGGCACCGTGGAAGGAGTCGCCCGAGGGGCCCTGGCCGGCGAACGGGCCTCCGCCCTGGGTCGCGCGCCTCAGCACCTCCTCCAGGCTCCCGAAGGCGAAGCCGCCCTGGCCGAACGGGGTGTCAGCCGCTCCGCCCATGGCATGGCGCAGCCGCACCCCAAGCAGCTCCTTGGAGCCGGCGAAGAGCAGGAACAGCCCGAGGAAGGGCATCATCAGGCTCCACTGCCAGCCGAACAGGATCATCCCCCAGGCGAAGAGGCGTCCGACCTGGGCCGCCGTCTCCGTGCCCCTCAGCCAGCCGCGGCGCCGCGCGAGGAACGAGCGCAGGATCTTGCCGCCGTCCATCGGGAAGGCGGGCAGCAGGTTGAACAGCCCCATCACGAGGTTCACCCAGACGAGCAGGACCAGGACCTGCACCACCTCGAGCTGGAACGGGCTCGGCGCCGTGACCTGGCCGAGCACGCCCATCAGCAGGAGGCCGGCCGCGCCCAGCCCCGCCAGCAGGAAGTTGACCAGCGGGCCGGCCAGGGCCACGGCTCCCTCGACGGAGGGGTCGTCCGGCATGCCCTGCAGCATGGCCACGCCCCCGAGGGGCCAGAGGGTGATGTCGAGCACCCCGACCCCCAGGCGTCGCGCGACGAGGGCGTGCCCGAGCTCGTGGAGCAGGACCGAGCCCAGCACGAGTCCCAGGCCGAACACGGTCATCACCCCGGCCTGCCAGCCGAGCTTCAGGGCCTGGCTCAGGGCCAGTCCGACCACGAGCACCAGCAGGAACGGCTGCAGGCGGATGGGGATGCCCGCCACGCGCCCCAGGGTCCAGGGGCGGCCGGGGCCGTTGAAGACGCCGAAGGTCATCGGAGGGAGAGGGTACACGCCGGGGCGGGCTGGCCCGCGGCGCGTGTCCGCGGACCAGGTGCCCACGCGGAGCGTGGAGGCTTCTGTGGGATACCCTGCGGTCGGCTTCCATGACCGACTCGCTCCGACCGCCCCTGCGCTGCCTCGAGGTTCGCCTCGGCGTTGGCGGCGGCGGCGTGGAGGCGCGGCTCGAGACCGAGCCGGCGGGTCCCCTCGGAGCCCCGCAGGCCGCGCTCGAGCGCCTCGCCCTTGCCGCCCCCGCCGCGGTGCCGCTCACCCTCGCCGTGGGGCCCTGCGTGGCGGCGGGCGTGCCGACGGCCGCGCGGGTCCAGGTCGCCAGCCGCGCGGCACTCGGGGGTGGGCTCGCGGAGGGGCAGGTGGGCTCGGAGCTCGCGGCCTGCCTGGTCACCCTCGCCGACCTGGTGGTCCTCGAGGGCTCCGACCCCGCCGGCGCTGGGGTGCTCGTCCTCGACGGCGAGGGAGCGCGCCTCCTGCGCCGACCCGCCTGGCGAGAGCTGTCCGCCGCTGCGCGCAACGCCGCGCTGACGGCGGAGCTGGGTCCGTGCGCGACCCTCGCCTGCGGACCGGCTGCCGAGGCTGGCGTGCCCTTTGCGAACCTCACGGCGGGCTTCGAGCCGGGCTCACGCGTGGGACGCGGCGGGCTGGGCCTCGCCCTCGCGGCGCGCGGCCTGCTGGCCCTTGCCGTCGTTCCCGGCGCGCCTCGGCCCGCGCGCTCGCGTGAGGCCGGCGCGCTCGAGGCCGCCCTGCGCAGCTCTCCGCGCCTTCGAGCTCGCGCCTCTGGCGGCACCCTGGAGCTCTTCGGTGGGGAGCAGGCGGAGCACGGGGAGCCGGGCGAGAGGCACGGATGCCGCGGCTGTCCCACGCCCTGCGGCGTTGCCCTCGACGGGGGGACCGGAGCCGCACGCTTCAGCGCCCTCGAGCCCCTGCGGGCACGCTTCGGGGCGGAGGCCGAGGCCCTCTTGGCGCGCTGCAACGAGCTGGGCATGGATGCGCGCGAGGCCGCGGCGCGCCTGGCCCCGGGGGAGTCCGTGGACCGGCTCCTCACCGAGCCGGGTCCCGCCCGCGCGCTGGCTCCGCTGCCCCGCGCCGACTCCGTGGGACGGCTTGCGACGCGCGTCAGCGGGCGTGGGGCCGACCCCCTGCGCGCGTTCCCGTTCCTGACGGAGGCGGGGCCGGGGCGCCTGCGCGCCGTGGCGGCCGAGCTCGAGGGCCTGTGGAGCGGCGCGGACGGTGACGGCGCCGCCGGCCCGGACGAGGGCCTCGTCGTCGGCTGGCACGAGGACCTCAGCACGGCCCTGGACGCCCTCGGCTTCTGCGCCTTCTCAGCCGCAGCGCTGCTGGCTGACGGCGTGCTGGACCTGGACGCGCTCGCGCGTGCGCTCGTGCCCGAGCTCGCGGCGCAGCCTGCGCCTGGAGCGCGCCTCCGGAGGTGGGGCGCGACGCTCGCGCGCACGGCCCATCGCGTGCGGCACGCCTGGGGCGCGCCGTTCGCCGAGGGCCTGGAGGAGGAGCTCGCGCCCGCCCTCGCGCGGTACCGCTCCTGGCGCGGACTGGACCCGGTCGGCGGGCTCCTGCCAGAGGAGCATGCGCTCGCCCTGCGCGTCGAGTCCGCCGCGGCTCGCCCCCTCCACGCGACGCCGGGAGGAGGTTGCCGTGGGTCGGGGGCGGACGCGCTCGCCGAGGTCCTGGTCCAGGCCCGAGGCGCCCTCGGCGCGGAGCTGGCCGAGGCCGGGCCCCTCCGCCTGCCCGTCCCTGCGACCGGGCTGGCCCTCGTCGAGGCCCTCGCCGCCCGCCACCCGGCCCACCGCGATCAGCTGCTCGATGCCCAGGGCTGCGTGGTCCCCGCCCTGCTGCGCGACGGCCGGCCCCTGGGGGAGGGGGCGCGCGTCGCCGCCGGTGAGCGCATCGAGCTGCTGTGGGTCGTCCCCGGCGGCTGAGCCGCGCGCGGGGGCTGAGGCGCTCGCGGCGGCTGGGGCGCGCGCGGCGCGCGCCTCCGGCAGGGGCAAGAGCGGTTCGCCGGCCGGTCCGGGACTCGGCGGCGCGGGGTTCCTATCCTCGGCCCCGCGCATGAGCCGCCTCCTGCTGATCAAGACCGGCGCCCTCGGGGATGTCCTGCGAACCACCTCGCTGCTGCCGGGGCTCGCGGAGCGCGACGCAGGGCTGGAGGTCACCTGGGTCACGGCGACCGGGGCTGCACCCCTGCTCGAGCGCCACCCCCTCGTGCACCGCATCCTCGAGCTGGACCCCGCTTCCGAGGTCCAGCTCGACGCCCTCGCCGAGGACCTGGGCTCCCAGGGCTTCGACCGCGTGCTGTCCCTCGACGACGAGCGGCCTCTCTGTCGCCTGGGCACCGCAGTGGCGGCGCGATCGGGAGCCGCGCTGACGGGGGCCTGTCTCGACGAGGCAGGACACCCGACCTACACGAGCGACGCCGCCTGCTGGTTCGGGATGGGGCTGCTGTGCCGCGAGGGCCTGGAGGAGGCCGACCGTCGCAAGCTGGCGAACCGGCGCACCCATGCCGAGCTGCTCGCGGAGGTCGCCGGCGTGCGGCCCGATCGTCCGCGCCTCGAGCTCAGCGCGGACGAGCTGGCGCGCGGGCGTGAGCTGGCCGCGGGGCTGGTGCCCGCCGGCGCGGGCGGACCCCTGGTGGGGCTCAACACCGGCGCGGGCGGGCGCTGGACGACCAAGGCCATGCGGACCGATGAGGTGGTGCGGATGGTCGAGGAACTTGCGGGGGGAGACCCCGCGCTGCGCTTCCTCCTCCTCGGCGGTCCCGAGGAGCGCGACCGCAACGCCGACCTGGCGCAGCGCATCCGCACCCAGGCGCCGGCCGCGCACCTGGCAGAGGCGCCCCTCGACCTCACCCTGCGCGGGTTCTCCGCGCTGGTGGGGGCCCTCGACTTGCTGGTGACCTCGGACAGCCTGGCGCTCCACATGGGAGTCGCACGGGCGCGTCGCGTGGTCGCGTTCTTCGCGCCGACCTCGCCCCACGAGATCGACCTGTTCGGGCGCGGTGAGAAGGTCGTGTCCACGGCCGCGGATGCGGGCAGCTACCGCCGTGACGCCGACAACGCGAGCCTCACGGGTGCGCGCTTGGCGGCCGCCGTGCGTCGGCAGCTGGAGACCCTGGGTTGACGCCCGGGCCCCCGCGCCGCGAAGCTGCCCACATGTCCGGACGCTTCGTCTACCGCCTTGCCAAGGTCCTAGAGGGCGCGGGCCTGCTCGCGATCCTGATCGGGCTGATGATGAGCGTCGAGCTGGGGATGAAGGACGAGGGGCTCTCCTCGATGAAGATGGAGAGCTATGGCCTTGCCATTGGCGCCGGCCTCTTCGCCCTGGGCTGGGTGCTCGAGCGCGCCCTGGGCACGCGCTGAGCGCGGGCGCGGCGCGCCGCCGCTCAGGCGTCGACGCCCTCGGCGAACTGCAGCTCGTGCAGGCGCGCGTACGCGCCGCCGCGGGCCAGGAGTTCCTCGTGGGTGCCGCGCTCCACGATGCGGCCGCGGTCCAGGACCAGGATCAGCGACGCGCGGCGAATGGTGGACAGCCTGTGCGCCACCACCAGGGCACTGCGACCCGCCAGGAGGCGACCGATGGCCTCCTCGATGCGCGCCTCGGTGCCCGAGTCCACGCTCGCGGTGGCCTCGTCCAGGACCACGAGGTCGGGCCGCCCCGCGAGCGCGCGGGCGATGGCCAGGAGCTGGCGCTCGCCGGTGGAGAAGGTGGCGCCGCGCTCCGCGACCTCCGCATCGAGGCCTCCCGCCAGGCCGCTCAGGACCTGGCGCGCACGGCTGGCGTCGAGGGCCTCCTCGAGCGCCGCGTCGTCCACGCCCTCGCGGTCCATGACGACATTCTCTCGAACGGTTCCCGCGAACAGGAAGTCCTCCTGGAGCACCAGCCCCATGCGGCTGCGCCAGTCCTCAAGGTCGACCTCGGGCAGCGGGATGCCATCCACGAGCACGCGTCCGCGCCCGGGGTCGTAGAAGCGCAGGAGCAGGTTCACGATCGTGCTCTTGCCCGCGCCGGTCGCGCCGACGAGGGCCACGGTCTGGCCCGGCTCGATGGTGAAGTCGAGGTCCGCGACGACCTCCTGTCCCTCCAGGTAGCCGAAGGCGACCCCGTCGAAGGCGACGGAGGGAGCTGCGCCCCGGGGAGGCAGGGGCCGAGGGGCGTCCCCGCTGACCAGGGTCGGCTCGGTGTCGAGGACCTCGAACACGCGCTCCGCGGACGCGAAGGCCGACTGGAGGATGTTGTAGCGCTCGCCCAGGTCGCGGATCGGCTTGACGACGAGGTTGAGGTAGAGCCAGAAGCGCAGGAACGCTCCGATGGTCAGGTCCTGGTCGGCGATCGAGACCACGCCCACGCCCAGGGTCGCGCCCTGGATGAGGTACACCGCCACCGACATGATCGGGAAGAACAGCGCGAACAGGAAGATGGTGCGCTTGTTGGCCTCGTAGTAGCGGTCGAGGCGGTGCGCGAAGCGCGCGCCCACATGCTCCTCGCGGCCGAAGAACTGCACGACGCGGATGCCCTGCAGGACCTCCTGGAGGTAGCCGTTCAGCTTCGCGAGCTCCGCGCGCACGGACCTGTGGGCTCTCCGGGCGCCGCCGCGGAAGGAGAGGCTGACCACCACCAGGAGGGGCGTGAGCAGCGTGACCACCAGCGCCAGGGGGGCATGGATGGTGAAGAGCACACCCAGGACCACCACGACCTTCACCGTGTCGAAGGCGAGGGTCACCACGCCCGAGGTGAACAGCTCCGCCAGGTTCTCCACATCGCTCGAGACACGGGTCACGAGGGCGCCGGTGGGGCGGCGGTCGAACCAGGACAGATCTAGGCCCGAGAGGTGGCGGTAGAGGTCCGTGCGCAGGTCGTGGATGACGGCCTGGCCCGTGCGGTTCAGGGTGGCCACCTCGAAGTAGCGCAGGGCCATCTGCAGGACGAGGACCCCGGCATAGGCGCCCACCAGCACGAGCAGGGCGTGGACGAAGGGCGCGCGGTCCTGGCCCTCGCTCGCGGCCAGGGAGTCGGTCACCGGGCCGTCAAGGGTCTCCTGCCAGATCCAGGGGCCGACCAGGTCCAGTGCGAACAGCGCGACCAGCACCGCGAAGCAGCGCAGGAACAGGCCGCGATGGGGACCCGCGTAGCGCAGCAGGCGACGGAACAGGCGTCCGTCCCAGGCGCGCGTGGCGACGAGCTCCTCGTCCTGCCAGCTCACGCGGCCCCTCCCGGGTTCGGAGCCCCCTGGGACTCCCGCCGCTGCTGCTGCTCCCAGGTGTCGCGGTACCAGCCGTCGCAGGCCACCAGCTCCTCGTGGGTGCCGCGCTGGGCGATCGTGCCCTCCTCGCTGAGGACCAGGATCTCATCGCAGCTGGCCACGGTGGAGAGGCGGTGCGCGGCCACCACTACGGTCCGTCCGGAGCCGGCCTCGCGCAGGGTGCCGAGGAGGCGGCTCTCGGTCTCGGTGTCCACGGCGGAGAGGCAGTCGTCCAGGACGAGCACGCGCGGATCGCGGGCGAGGGCGCGGGCGATGCAGGTGCGCTGGCGCTGGCCCCCCGACAGGGTGACGCCGCGCTCGCCGATCAGCGTGCGGTCGCCCTCGGGGAAGCGCGCCACCTCCTCCGTCATGGCCGCCTGGTCGATCAGCTCCGCCACCTGCGCATCGCTGAGCTCGCCGTCCGCGCCGAAGCGGATGTTGTCCGCATACGGCACGGAGAACAGGAACGCGTCCTGGGGGACATAGCCCAGGGCCCCCCTGGCCTGGGCGAGGGGCAGGCTGCGCAGGTCGGTCCCGTCCAGGCGCACGGTGCCCTCCTGCGGATCCATCTGACGCCCGAGCAGGAGCAGGAGCGTGGACTTGCCGCAGCCCGTCGGGCCGACGACGCCGAGCGAGCCGCCCGGAGGCACGCGGACCTCGATTCCCTGGAGGGCCGGGGTCGTGCCCTTGGGGTAGGTGAACCCGACGCCCTCGAGGGAGAGGCCTCCCTGCGCGGGCGCCGCGAGCTCGGTGCCAGCAGCCGGGGCCTCCAGGGCCGAGCGGGTGGCCAGCAGCGTGTCCACGCGCTCCGCGCTGGCAACGGCCCTGGGGTACATGCCCGCGATCCAGCCCAGGGCGATCAGGGGCCAGAACACCTTGAGGGTCAGGTCCACGAACTGGAACAGGTCGCCGATGGGCAGCGTCCGGTCGATCGCCGCGAGGCCGCCGACCACCAGGATGACCGCGAAGGTCAGATCGAAGGAGCCGTTGATCGCCGCGTGGGTGAGCCCGCGTGCGCGTCCCAGCTGGACCTGGTTGTCGCGGTTCTGGGCGCTCGAGCGCTCGAAGCGCCGGGTCTGGGCCGCCTCGCGGTGGTAGCCCTTCACCACGCGGACGCCGCCGAAGTCCTCCTGGGCACGGTGCGAGATGTCGGCCAGGCTCTCCTGGACCGCCGTCGACTCGCGGTGGAGCCGCGGGGAGAGCTGCTTCATGATCAGTCCCACGGCGATCATGGGCAGCCCGATGGCCAGGCCGAGCCACAGGTTCAGCGTCATCAGCCAGCCGAGGCTGATGGGCACGATCACGACGGCGCCGAGCGTGTACATGAGCCCCGGGCCGAGGAACATGCGCAGGGCCTCCACATCCGCGGTCAGGCGGCTGACCAGGTCGCCGGAGCGGCTGCGGTCGTGGAAGGCGAAGTCCAGCCGGACGAGGTGATCGAAGAGCTCCTGCTTCAGCTCGACCTCGAAGCGTCGCGAGACGACCACGATCAGCCAGCGCTGCCAGAAGCGGAAGAACGCGTGTCCGATGGCCGCGGCGGCGAGCAGCCACAGGGTGGTGCTGAGCCAGTCCACCTCGCTGGACTGCCGAACGCGGTCCAGGGCTTGGCCCACCAGGATGGTCGTGGCGACATCGAGGGACTGGGCCAGGGGGATCGCGAGGACGCCCAGGAGCAGCCGGGTCCTGTGGCGCAGGAACCGGCGGAAGTAGGCCATCAGGAGCTTCACCGCCGCGTGCTCCTCTCGAGCGCTTCGCACAGATCCGCGAGGGCGTCCAGCAGGGACGCCAGCTCCTCATCCACCGTGCGCCCCTCTCCGGGCGCGCGCAGGGAGGGGAAGGTGTGGGCGCCGTAGCCGCGCTCGGGGTCCGGGGCCCAGAGGCGGTTCGTGAACCAGGGGCGCTCGGGCAGCCCGGCCGGGCGCTCCAGGGCGCGCAGACCGGTCGCGCGGTCCACGAGGCGCTCCGCGTCGGCCCGGACGGCGCCTCCCGCCCGACGGATGGCGGCGCGGAGGGAGGGGTAGGTGCCGAAGGGGCCCTCGAGGGGCTCGACCCCTAGGTCCATGGTCTCGGACCAGCGCCTCCACCTGGCCTCGTGCGCGGCGCCCAGGCGCTCGAAGGCCTCCGCGAGGCTTGCGGCCCGCTCTGCGCCCAGCCAGTCCGCGGTGCGCTCCGCGTGGAGGGCCAGGCCGCGGGCGAAGGCAGCCTCGTCCAGGCCGAGGGGGCCCTGGTCTGCAGCGGTGACGAGCAGCGCCTCGAGGGAGAGCGCAGCAAGTCCGTGGGCGCGGAAGCCCGGATCGAGGAAGCGGTCGATGAGGGCGAAGTCGTCGAAGACCGTGTGGTACTGCCCGCCTCCGTTGCCACCGAAGCCGAGGTCGAGGATCGGGATCCCCAGGTGGTGGAGGAACACGGTGTAGTCCGAGCCTGAGCCGGGGAGCGCGAGCTCCGGCCGCCCTCCCTGGCTGCCCAGCCAGCGCGCGGCGACCGAGCGCCCGGCGGGGTGGGGAACCTCCGCGAGGGCCTCGGCGACCATGGCCTCGAGCCCCGGCGTCCCCGAGCAGCCAAACTCGAGGCCGCCCACGAGAGCATCGGCGTTCAGGTAGAGCAGCAGGTCCTCGCGCAGGCGTTCTGCGTGGGCCTCGCCCCACTCGGTGCTGCCGATCAGGCCCGACTCCTCGGCGTCCCAGAAGGCCACGGAGATCCCGTGCCGGGGAGTCCAGCCCTCGGCGGCGCGGCGGCCGAGGGCTCGCGCGGCCACGAGGAGCGAGGCCGTTCCGCCGCCCGCGTCGTTGGCGCCTCGGACCCAGGAGTCGCGGTGGTTGCCCGCCAGCACGAAGCCTGGGCGCGCGCCGGGCAGGTGCCCGAGCACGCTCACGATCGTGCGCAGGGTCCGCGGAGCGTCGACCTCGAGGGTCACCTCCGCGGGGCCGGGCCCGAAGCCCTCGAGCCCCTCGAGCAGGACGCGCGCGTCGTCCGCGCCAATGGGCAGGCTCGGGATCTGCGGCAGCAGGGCCGCAAGTGCTTCCGCGTCGAGACGCTTGGCCTCGCCCCCGGGCTCCGGCGAGGGCGTCCCCGGGGTCGAGGGGTCGCCCGGGCTCTGGGCCATGGGCGCGATGGAGCCGCGCTGCACCGCCCAGCCGGGCATCCACGGCCCCTCCGGCCACACTGGGCCACGCTCGGGGCCGGCCTCCGCCGGGTCGGTGAACATGAGCACGGCGCTGCAGCCGAAGCGCTGGGCGTTCTCCGCCTTCACGCCCCGGTAGGAGCGGCCGTAGCGGCAGAGTGCGACGCAGCCCTCGAGGTCGACGCCCGCCGCGAGGAGGCGCTCGAAGTCCTCGCGCAGGCCCCAGCCACAGTCCACCACGGGGCCGCGCGCGCTCGCGCTGGCGGACCAGGCGTGGAACGGCGGCAGGTCTCCGGGCGGAACCGCATCCGCATCGAAGGAGCGTAGGCGCTCAACGAGGGGCGGCCCCGTGCCGGGCCCCGCGTGGAGGACGAGCCGCGTGCGGCGCGGCAGGGACAGGAGCACCTCGCGCTCGTCCCACTCGACCTCGAAGCCGGCGGCCTCGAGCTCGTCCCGCACGAGCTCTGCGGCGCGACGGGAGGGGGTCGTGCCGGCCAGGCGCGTGGTGGCGCAGAGCTCGGCCAGCAGCGCGCGGGCCTCACCGGCGGCCTGCGCGGCGCGGGCCGCGGGGTCCTGTGCCGCAGGGCCCAGTGCCGCAGGGCCCAGTGCCGCATCGCCCCGAACCGCCGCGTCCTGGAGCGCTCCGTGGGCACCCGCGAGCGGGAGAGCGAGCGGGAGCGCGAGGAGGCACGACCGCTGCCGCCCCTGGCTACCCGACTCCGGGCTGCGGACTCCTCTGGCGCGCGCCGTCATGGGGGCGATTCTAGGGCCTGGCACCCGCGGGCTCCCCCCTCCGATCGGGATCCCCTCGCCCGGGCAGGCGCGTGCCCGCCGCGCGACGCGCCGCTGGCCCAGGCTCGATCCGCGGCCTAGGCTGCTGCGGATGAGCTCGGCTCCCTCCTCCCAGCGCTTCGCGGTGCGTGCCGCGATCTTCGACCTGGACGGGACGCTGGTGGCCACGGACCGCTTCTGGCCGGACGCCGCGCGCGCGGGAGCCCTGCGCGCCTTCGCGGAGCTCGGCCTCGACGCCGCGCCGCCGGAGTCCGAGGTCTGGATGGACATGGTGGGCCAGCCCCTCGAGGACGCATTCGCCGCGGCGTTCCCGGAGCTTGAGGACGACGCTCGCTCCCTGCTCCTCGCACGCTGCGTGGAGGAGGAGCATCGGCTCCTGGACGAGGGGCGCGCAGGCCTGCTGCCGGGGGTGACCGAGGCCCTCGCGGCCCTCCGCGCGGACGGCGTGCGCGTGGGCGTCGCGAGCAACTGCAGCGGGGCCTACCTGGACCAGATGATGCGGGGGCTCGGGCTCGAGCAGTGGGTCGAGGAGCCTCGCTGCCTGGACTCACCCGGGATCCGCGACAAGGGCGACATGGTCGAGGACCTGCTGCTGACCTTTGGCACGCGCCACGCCGTGATGGTGGGGGACCGCGCCGGGGACCGCGACGCGGCCTGGGCCAACGGCCTGCCCCATGTGCACCTCGCGCGCGGGTACGCGGCCCGCGGGGAGGAGTTCGAGGCGGAGGGCTGCATCCCTGGCATGGACGCCCTCGTGCCGCTCCTGGAGGAGCGGCGCGCCCGGACGGAGGGGCTGCTCGGGGCCCTCGAGGTGCCGGGTCGGGCCGCGCGCGTGCTGGTGACCGGGCTCCCGTTCAGCGGCGCGCGCGCCCTGGCCCAGGACCTCGCCCAGGCCCTCCGCACGGCCGGGCGCAGCGCCTCCTTCGTGGACGGGACCGGCTGGCTGCGCCCCGACGGACTGCGGGCGGAGGGCCCGCCCCTGGCCGCGGTGGCCGCGGCTCTGGACCTCGCGGCCGCGGACGCGGCCCTCTCCGCGCCTCTGGAGGCCGGCGCCGCTCGGGTCGTGGCGTGTCCCTTCGGCCTGCACCCGGCCCTTCTGACCCCGGCCGACCGCATCGTCTGGGTCGAGGCCTCCGCTGAGGTGCGCCTGAGGCGTGCGCTGGGCGAGCAGGGGCGGTTCCAGGGCCTGGCGGCCCTCGAGGACGAGCTGCAGGCCCGCTCCCGGCTCACGGAGGCGCTGGTCCGTGCCTTCCCACCGAGTCGCCTGACGCACCTCCAGGTGGACTGCACGGACGCGCTCCGTCCCGCGCGAGCGCTTGCCCCCCCGTCCGGGCCCGCGCTATCCTGACGCGTTCACCGAGCCCGAGGGAGACTCTCTCGAGGCCCGGCTCCCGCCCCTGGTCCCCCCTCCTCGGCCGGCCCCACACTCCTCCATGGACCTCACCCTTCCCCAGCGCCTCCAGCAGTCCGTCCAGGGCTCGTTCCACAAGACCGCGCTGCTCCAGAAGCGCGTGCGCGAGCTGATCTTCGGCGCCTCCCCGCTGGTCGAGACCCGCGAGACCAACCCCATCAAGGTGGCGTTCCTCGAGATGGAGCGCGGCCTCATCGAGCTGGTGCCCGACGAGGACAACCCGGCTCCGCCGACCACCCTCTGAGGCGAAGGCCTCACGAGGCTCCCCTCGGAGCTCACGCCCCGCACGCCTGCGCGGACGGCCCCGCACAAAGGGCCAGCGCGGCAACGCGCTCGGCGGCTCCTGCCTCGAACCCGCGGCTCCGAGCGCGCGGTCACCGCCCTTGGCCGAACCCCGACGCCGCCCCGAGGACTGGCTGGCCCAGCGTGGGCTCGCCCAGGCCCTGCTGGCGCCGCCGGCGGTCCTGATGGGCTGGGCCTCGCGACTGCGAGCCGCCCTCTACGACCGGCGCCTCCTGGGGGCGTTCGAGGCGGGTGTCCCGGTGGTGTCCCTCGGCAACCTCACGGCGGGGGGGACGGGCAAGACGCCCGCGGCGGTCCTGGTGGTCGAGCTCCTGCACGCGCTCGGGCACAGGCCCGCGCTGCTCTCCCGCGGCTACGGTGCTCGCGAGGGTGCGCCCAACGACGAGGCCCTCGAGCTCGCTCGGCTGCTGCCGGGCGTGGACCATGTCCAGGACCCCGACCGCGTCGCCGGCGCGCGGCGGCTGGTCGACCGCGGGGCCACCGCGATCGTGCTGGATGATGGGTTCCAGCACCGTCGCCTTGCTCGCGAGGTGGACCTGGTCCTCATCGACGCCACGCGCCCCCTCGGCCTGCCCGCGCCGGCCGCTGGAGGAGAGCCTGTTGAGGCGTTCCTGCCCCGCGGCCTGCTGCGCGAGCCCCCGACGGCCCTCGCCCGCGCCCACGCCATCCTGCTGACGCGCACGGACCAGGTCGGTGCCGCCGCGCTCGAGGCCCTGGAGGTCCGCGTGGCCGGCTGGGCGCCGGGCGTGCCCGTGCTGCACACGCGCCACGCGCCGGCCAGGCTGCTGACCCCGGAGGGGCCGCGGCCCCTCGAGGAGTTCGCGGGCACGGAGGTGCGGCTGCTCTCGGGCATCGGCAACCCCGGCGCCTTCGAGGCCACCGCGCGCAGCCTCGGCGCGCACATCCGCGAGCACCGGGCGCACCCCGACCACCACGCCTTCCGCGCGGAGGACCTGCCGGAGCGCGAGGGGCCGCCGATCCTCTGCACCCTCAAGGACGCGTCCAAGCTCGAGGCCCTTGGGCTGCGCCCCTGGGTGCTGGAGGTGCGCCTTGAGGTCGTGCGCGGCGCGTCGTGGCTCGAGGAGCTCCTCGGGCTGCTGGCGCCCCTTCCCGAGGGCGTCACCCGTCCAGCGGAGCCGCACCATGGCTGAGGCCCTGCACGACCTGCGCATCCCTGATGCGCCTCCGGCGACCCCGGCGGTCCCCCTGCCCGAGCTCGACGAGGGGCCTGCGGGCGCGCGCGCGCTCGTGGAGTACCTCGCCCTGCGCGCGCTGACGGGCGGCCTCGGCGCGCTGCCGGTGGGCATCCTGCGCCCGCTCGAGGGGCTGCTCGCCCGCGCGCTGCCCAGCCTCGACCCGCGGCACGCCGGCGGCGCGCGGGACTTCATCCGCACGGCCTTCCCGGAGGCGGAGGCCTCCGAGGTGGAGGAGGTCCTGCGCGCGGCCTACCGACACCTCATCGATGTCACCCTGCGCGCAGATCGGCTGCGCGCGAAGATGGTGGGCCGGCGCCTGGGCGAGTTCTTCGACCTCGAGCTCTGTGACGAGGCGCAGGAGCTCTTCGAGGCCCGCGGGCACGGGCGCGGCGTGCTGGGGCTCTCGGCGCACCTGGGCTGGTGGGAGCTCACCGGGCATGTCCTGATCCCCTGCGGGCTCGGCCCGGCCTACGCGATCATCAAGCCGCCCAAGAACGCCTACCTGACCCGCTACATGCTGCGCTCGCGCGCGCGGATGGGGGCCCTCTGCCTGCCGCGCCACGGGGCCATGCGGGCTCTCCCCGCCCTGCTGCGCGCGGGGGCCACCACCCAGCTGCTCGTGGACCAGCGCTCCGTGCGGGGCTGGGTCGAGGCGCCGTTCTTCGGCCGCCCCGCAAACTGCGACCGCACCTTCGGGGTGCTGGCCCGCCGCGTGCCCAAGCCGATCCTGGTCTATGCCTGCCTGGGGACGGACGACCCCGAGCGCTTCCGCTTCGTGGCGCCCCGGGTCCTCGGTCCGGAGCAGTTCGCGGACCTGGAGCCCGAGGAGGCCGCAGCGCGGGTCAATCAGCACATCGAGTCCTTGATCCGCATGGCCCCGGACCAGTACTTCTGGCTGCACGACAGGTTCCGCGGCCGCGAGCCCTGGGAGCCCGCGCAGGCGCTCCAGACGCCCTGAGCGCGCCCAACACCCCCGATCCCGTCATGACCGCCGACGACCTGCACCCCTTCCCGCCCATGAGGGGCGTCCGGCTCCAGCCGCTCGCCGAGCGTCCGAGCCTGGTGCGGCGTGAGGACTTCTGTGAGGTCCCGCCGCCGATGCCCGGCTTCGGGCGCTTTGTGGAGGCCCTGCCGGACATCTACGCCGGGCGGGACTTCAAGGCCCTCGTCGAGGCCCTGGCCTCGGCGCGCTTGGCGGGCCGTCCGGTCGTGTTCGCCATGGGGGCCCATGTGCTCAAGGTCGGGCTCGCGCCGCTTGTCATCGACCTCATGCGGCGCGGCGTCATCACGGATGTCGCGATCAACTCCGCCGGGGCGATCCACGACTTCGAGATCGCCACGGTGGGCTTCACCTCCGAGAGGGTCGACACCCAGCTTCCCGCCGGAGACTTCGGCTTCGCGCGCGAGACCGGCGAGGGCCTGGCCCGCGCGGCCAAGCGCGGTGCGCACCCTCCCGCGGGGGAGCCCCTCGGCTTCGGCCGCGCCCTGGGCGCGGAGCTGCTGGATCGCGAGGCGCCTCACCGCGAGCTCTCGGTCCCGGCGGAGGCGGTGCGGCTGGGCCTTGGCGTCACCTGCCACCCCGCCATCGGGGCGGACATCGTGCACATGCACCCCTGCTGCGACGGAGCCGACCTGGGCGCCGCGGCCCTGGCCGACTTCCACCGCGTCTGCGCCCGCGTGGCCGACCTCGACGGCGGCGTGTGGGTCAATGTGGGCTGTGCCGTGGTGCTGCCCGAGGTGTTCCTGAAGGCGGTCAGCGTGGCCATCAACCTCGGCCGGCGCCTGGACGGCATGACCACCGCCAACCTCGACATGATCCGCCAGTACCGGGCGGAGACCAATGTGGTTCGCCGGCCTCCCGGGACCGGCCTCACGCTGGTGGGGCAGCACGAGCTGCTGCTGCCCCTCCTGCGCATGGCGGTCCTGGACCGGCTCGCGGAGGCTGGCTGGGAGGGCGCACGATGAGCGCTCCCTTCGACGCCGACAGCCTGCTCGGCGCACTGGCCCGGGTCGGACGACCGCGGGTGGCCGTGGTGGGGGACCTGATCCTCGATCGCTATGTGGTCGGGGATGTGGCTCGCATCTCGCCCGAGGCCCCGATCCCCGTGCTGGCCGCGCGCCGCGAGGAGCTGCGCCTGGGAGGTGCGGGCAATGTGGCCGCGAACCTGGCAGCCATGGGGGGCGAGGTCGCCATGGTGGCCCTGGTTGGAGACGACGGCCTGGGGCGCGCCGTGCGCGAGCTGCTCGAGGACCTCTCCATCGACGCCTCCGGAGTGGAGGTGGACGGCGGGCGCCCCACGATCGAGAAGACCCGCCTGCTCTCCGGCGTGCAGCAGATGCTGCGCGTGGACCGCGAGGACCCGACCCCGGTGGAGGGCCCCGTGGAGGAGCGCGTCCTGGCCGCCGCGCGTGAGGCCGTGGGCCGCGCTGACGCGGTGGTCCTCTCGGACTACGGCAAGGGGCTGCTGACGCCTGCGGTCAACGCCGCTCTGATCGCGGCCGCGCGTGAGCGCGGCATCCCCTGTCTCGTGGACCCCAAGGGAAGCGACTGGGGGCGCTACCAGGGAGCGACCCTGGTGACCCCCAACCGCAAGGAGGCCGAGGAGGCCCTCGGGCGCGCCCTGCGCTCCAGCGAGGAGGTCTCTGCCGGGGCCGCGGAGCTGATCGAGCGCACCCGCCTCGATCATGTGGTGATCACCCTCTCCGCCGACGGGATCCACCACCGCAGCGCGAGCGGGGCGGAGGGGCGCGTGCCCGCCGAGGCTCGCCAGGTCTACGATGTGACGGGCGCCGGGGACACGGTGGTGAGCCACCTCGCCATCCACCTTGCGGCCGGCCTCGAGCTTGGGCTCGCCGTGGCCCTCGCCAATCAGGCGGCCGGCATCGTCGTGGAGCGCCTGGGCACCCATGCGGTGACCCGTGAGGAGCTCCGCCTGCGGCTGGAGGAGCTCGACCCGGGCGGGGTCGGCAAGGTGCTCGTCAGCACCGAGGCCCTGGACCGCAGGCTCGAGGTCTGGCGCCGCGAAGGGCGGCGCGTGGTCTTCACCAACGGCTGCTTCGATGTGCTGCACCGGGGCCATGTGGAGTACCTGCGCTTCGCGCGACGCCAGGGCGATGTGCTCCTAGTGGGGATCAACAGCGACGCCAGCGTGGCGCGGCTCAAGGGACCCACGCGTCCGGTCAACGGACTGGAGGATCGCATGGAGGTCCTGGGCGCGCTCGAGGTCGTGGACGGGGTGGTGGCGTTCGAGGACGACACGCCCGCGGCCCTGATCGAGCGCGTCTCGCCCGCGGTCCTCGTCAAGGGCGAGGACTGGCGCGACAAGGGCGTGGTCGGTCGCGAGTGGGTGGAGCAGCACGGGGGCCGCGTGGTCCTCGCTCCCCTCCTGCAGGGACGCTCCACCACGGCGGTCCTCGAGCGCGCGCGCTCGGGCGAAGCCGCGTCCGGGGGCGGACCCGAGGCGTGAGGGCGGAGGGCGCGAACGCCGGCCGGGGCGCGGGAGCCCTACAGGTCGCGCTCGGCGCGCTGATCGGCGCCACCGGCTCCCTCTGCGGGATCGGCGGCGGCCTGTTCGCGACCCCCCTGCAGCACTATGGGCTGGGGGTGCCCCTCCCGCGGGCAGTGGCCACCTCCCTCGCCGTGGTGTTCTGCACTGCCACCTCCTCGACCCTGTCCGAGGCCGTGCGCGGCGACTCGATCGTGCCCTGGACCCTGGCCCTTGCCACCCTGCCGGGAGCTCTCCTGGGGACGCAGCTGGGCGCCGTGGTCGCCCAGCGCCTGCCGGTTCGCCCGCTCAAGGCGCTCTTCTGCGTGGTGTTCCTGCTGGTGTCTGCGCGGATGGTGCTGGCGGGCGAAGCCGATGCGCCCGCAGCAGAGCTGGGCGCGCGCGCCCCCCTGTGGGTCGCACCGCTGCTGGGCCTGGTGGCCGGGGTGGTGGTGCCGGTGCTGGGGATCGGAGGAGGCCTGCTCCTCGTGCCCGGCGCCCTGTTTCTGGCACCGGACCTCGGCTTCGCGGGTGCCCGTGGCTTCAGCCTCTCGGTGGCGGTGTTCACCAGCGCCCGGGCCCTGTGGCTGCGCAGCCGCGCGGGCCTGGTGGACCTGGATCGGGGCCTGCGGCTGGGGGCCGGCTGCGCGGCGGGGGCCCTGGGAGGCGTGGCCCTGAGCCGCCTGCCCGCGGCGCTCGGCGCGGGGCAGGTGATCTTCGTGGGCATCCTCGTCTTCAGCGCCGTGCGCTTCGGACGGGACGCCCTGCGCGGACAGGACTGAGGCCGAGCCGCCTCAGGCGTAGAGCCCGCGCTGGTGGTCGGCGTCGGCCACGCGACGCACCGCCAGGATGTTGGCGCCCTTGCGCAGGCTGCAGTCGAACTCGTCGCCGGTCTGGACCACCGCGTCCCAGGCCTCGCGCATGAAGCGCCCCAGGCGCTGCTGCACGACGGGCTCGATCCACGCCAGGCCGGTCCGGCTCTGCACCCACTCGAAGTAGGACAGCACCACGCCGCCGCCGTTGGCGAGGATGTCTGGCACAACCTGGATCCCGCGCTGGGCGAGGATCCGGTCCGCGCGCGGCGAGACGGGGCCGTGCGCGCCCTCGATGATCAGCTTGGTCTCGGCCTTGACGGCGTTGCCCGAGTGGATGGCATTGGCGACCGCGCAGGGCACCAGCACATCGCAGGGCAGGGTCACGAACGCGTCGCGGTCCACCAGGTCGGCCTTGCCGTCCCATGCCTCGAGGGTCCCGTGCTGGTTGCGCCAGGCGATGGCCGAGGGGATGTCGAGGCCGTCGGGGTTGTACAGGCCGCCCGTGACATCGGCGAGGCCGGTGACCTTGAAGCCGCTCTCGTGCAGCAGGCGGGCGAGGGTTCCGCCCACGACGCCGGCGCCCTGGACATTCACGCGCAGGCCCTGGCGCTGCATCCCGAAGTGGGGGAGGGCCAGGCGCAGGATCACCAGCAGGCCCTGGGCCACGGCCTCGCGTGAGCCCACGCTGCCGGACAGGGCCAGGGGCTTGCCCGTCACCGCGGAGGCGGAGGTCGCGCGCTCGTGGCTGCTGATCGTGTCGAGGATCCACGCCATCACGCGCTCGTCGGCGTAGATGTCGGGGGTGAACACATCGCGCTCGGCGCCGATGTCGCCGATCAGGTTGGCGGCGTAGCGGCGCACCGCGCGCTCGAGCTCGCCCGCGCTCAGGTCCCGCGGGTCGGCGCAGATCCCGCCACAGGCTCCGCCGAAGGGGACCCCGAGCAGGGCGCACTTCCAGGTCATCCAGCCCGCAAGGGCCCGCAGCTCGTCGAGGCGCAGGTCCGGCTCGATGCGCATGGAGCCGATGAAGGGGCCGAGCCCCGTGTTGTGCTGCACGCGGAAGCCGTCGAAGACCTCCACATGTCCGGCATCCATGCGCACGGGCACGGACACCTGCACCTCGCGGTCTGCCTTGCGCAGGACGCGGTACTCGTCCTCCGACAGGCCGATGGTGAGGGCAGCCTCGTCGAAGCTGCTCATCATCGTGTTGAACGGCGACTCGTCGTCCAGCAGCGGAGTGCGGGGCAGGGCGCCCCAGCGCGGCTTACGGGTCTGGCTCATGCGAACACGCCGCGGAGGCGGTACACGGAGGCGACGCGGTCGATCGAGAGGATGTAGGCCGCGGTGCGCAGCGACACCTTGTGCTGCTCCGCCACGGCGGCGACCTCGGCGAAGGCGTCCACCATGATCTGCTCGAGGCGCGAGTTCACGATCTCCTCGGTCCAGAAGTAGCCCATGCGGTCCTGGACCCACTCGAAGTAGGACACGGTGACGCCGCCGGCGTTGGCGAGGATGTCGGGGACGATCATGACCCCCCGGTCGTGCAGCGTGGCCGAGGCGATCGCCGTGGTCGGGCCGTTGGCGCCCTCCACGATCAGCTTGGCCTTCACCTTGTCCGCGTTCAGGGAGGTGATCTGGTTCTCGGTGGCGGCCGGGACCATCAGGTCGCAGTCGAGCTCGAGCTGATCCTTGTGGCTCACGGCCTCGGCGTCCGGGAAGCCCTCGAGGCGTCCGTGGTCCCGCAGCCACGCCATCACGGCGGGCATGTCGAGTCCTCGCTCGTTGTGGATGGCGCCGTACATGTCGGAGATGCTCACCACGCGGTAGCCCTCGCGGTGCATCAGCAGCGCACCGATGCCGCCCACATTGCCCGCTCCCTGCACCACCACGCGGGTGTCCTCCGGGCGCCAGCCCTTCAGCTGCAGCGCCTGGTTCGCGGCAATCATCACGCCGCGGCCGGTAGCCTCGCGCCGCCCGCGGCTGCCGCCGATGGCGAGGGGCTTGCCGGTCACGATGCCGGTGGTCGTGCGGCGCACATGCATGGAGTAGGTGTCCATGATCCACGCCATCGTCTGCTCCCCCGTGTTCATATCGGGGGCGGGCACATCCCGGTCGGGACCGAGGATGTCCATGATCGCCACGGTGTAGCGGCGCGTGAGGCGCTCGAGCTCGCCCTGAGAGAGCTCGCGCGGGTCGCAGATCACGCCGCCCTTGGCGCCGCCGAAGGGCAGGTTCACCACCGAGCACTTCCAGGTCATCCACGCGGAGAGGGCGCGGACCTCGTCCAGGTTCACATCCGGCGAGAAGCGGATGCCGCCCTTGCACGGGCCGCGCAGGAAGTTGTGCTGCACCCGATAGCCCGTGAAGACCTTCACGCTGCCGTCGTCCATCAGGATCGGCAGGGAGACCTTGAGCTCGCGCTCGGGCTGGCGCAGGACCTCACGCAGGCCCTCGTCCAGGCCCAGGATGTCTGCGGCCTGGTCGAAGCCCTTGGCCATGGACAGGAACGGGTTGTACTCGTCCTGCAGCTTCGGGTCGCTGAGGGTGGCTCCGGAGGTCATGGCGTCGGCCGGTGGCGAGCTGGGGGAGAAGGGTGGGGGGGGTGAGGGAACGGACCGTCGCGCGGCCCGACTCCATATTCGTGCCATCCTCACCGGCCGATCGGAACGAAGAGTTGCTCCTTTTCAGTCGTGCATCGGGTTGGAACGCGGCCCCCCCTGGCATGTCGTGCCCCGGTCGGGTTCCATGGCGTCGTGGGAGCTCGGGTCGCTGCGGGGGTGGAGGTGCGCCTCCTGTCGCCTGGAGGCGACTGGCCGGGCCGGGCCCCCGCGTCGAGCCAGGTGCAGCGCCTGCTCGAGGAGGCCCTGGCGGGGCCGACCGGGACCACCCTGCGCCAGGTGCCCGGCCGCCGGACCTCACGCCCCGCTCCCGGATTGATCCACAAGGAGTTCGTGGCTGCGCGCGGCGCGCCGGCCCGCGACGAGGCGGAGCGCCTGGGGTGGCTCGCCTCCGCGGGGATCGCCGCTCCGCGGGCGCTGGGCATCGGGCGTGACGGGGAGCGCTCCGTGCTCGCCATGGAGGAGGTGCTGGGCGCGGTCCCCCTGCCCGAGGCCCTCACGGCGGCGACCGCTCGCGAGCGCGCGCGCCTGTGCCGCGGGCTCGGGTCCCTCGTCGCCCGGCTGCACGAGGCCGGCCTGTTCCACCGGGACCTCTACCTGGAGCACATGCTGGTCCGACCGGCGGAGGGAGCAGGCACCTCTGAGCTGGTTCTCCTGGATGCGGGCCGGCTGCTCCGGCGGCCGCTCCGCCCGGCGCGCTGGGCGGCCAAGGACCTGGCCGCCGGCCTGCACAGCTTCCCGCGCTCCCTCGGGGACGCGCCGCGCCGCCTCGCGTTCCTCGCCTACTGCGCAGCGCGCGGGCTGAGCCGCGCGGAGGGGCGCCAGCTGCTCCGCGCCCTGCGGGCGCGGCGGGTGCGCATGGAGCGCCACCGCCCGCGCTTCGGGGCGGTGGTCGCCCGCCCCCGTCACCTCGCCATCCTCCTGCCCGGGCGACCGGAGGACCTTGTGGCCGCAACCCCGGTGCTCGCGGCCGCGGGGGCGGCCGCCGAGTTCGGGCGGGTGAGCCTCCTGGCCCCCAGGGGGATCGGCCCCCTCCTCCGCGGCTCCTCCTGGGGCGCGGCCGAGGTGCTCGAGCTGGACGGGCCAGAGGCCGCCTCTGCGGCCCTCGAGCGCCTGCTCCCCGACGCCCTCCTGCTGCTGGAGGCTGCTCCCGCGGTCGCCCTGCGCGCCCGCCTTGCCCGCGTGCCGACTGTGGCCGGTCCGGCCCTCGGCGGCTCGGGCCCCCTGCTGACCCACGCGCTCGTGCCGCCCACGAGCGGCGGCCGCGCCGTCGTGACTGCCCCGCGGCCGCACCTGCACCAGGACCTTGCCGGCCTCCTCGGCCTCCTCGTGACCGACCTCTCTCCGCGTCTGGGCGTGGATCCGCGGGCCGCGGAGAGCGTGGAGCGGCGGCTCGCGGAGCTTGGGCTCGGCGGAGCGCCGCTCGCCCTGTGCGTCACCGCCGGCGGCGACGCCGCGGTTCGCCCTGCGGGGCCGCGTGCGACCCTCCACTGGGACTCGGTTCTGGCGGGGCTGGGTGAAGGCGCTGGCCTTGCGCCCCTCACGGTGGCTGTGGGCGGGGCGTCCGAGGGCCCCCAAGGCGCGGGACCGAGAGCCCTCGAGCAGGCCCCCGGTCTCGACGAGCTCGTGGCCCTGGCCGCGCGGGCGCGCGTGCTCGTGACGGACTCCCTTGCGGCGGCTTGGATCGCCGCGGCTCTTGGCACGCCCGCCGTTCTTGCGCTCGGTCCCGACGGGCCCGGCCAGGCGCCCCCTGCCCGCCGTGCGCAGCGCATCCTGCGCCTCGAGGGCCTTGCCTGCGCGCCCTGCGGTGAGGCCTCCTGCCCGCTCGCCGAGCGGCGCTGCCTCAGCGAGCTGCCTGCCGAGGCGGCCGCCGCCGCCGCCCTCGAGGTCCTGGCGGAGGGAGCCCCTTGAGCACCCCCCGCGTGCTGCTGCGCCTGCCCAACTGGCTCGGGGACGCCGTCATGGCCACGCCGGTGGTCGAGGCGCTCGCCCGTGCCCATGGCGCGGGCCTCACCGTGGTCGGGCCCTCGCGCTGGTTGGAGCTGCTCGATCCCGTGCTGGGCCAGGCGCCGCTGCGGGTGCCCCTGGCGAAGGGGGGCCTGCCTGCGCGCCATGCGCGGGGACACGCAGCGGCGCTGCTCTTGGACGGGTCCACCCGCTCGGCATGGGGGGCCTGGCTTGCTGGGGTCGGCTCCGTGGCCTGTCTCTCCACGGGCGGCCGCGGGCTGCTGGCGAGCCTGGCCCTGCGTCCCGCCCGGCTCCGCGGGGCGGGGCGGCCCGAGCCGCGGCCCTTCGGCGCGGTAGCGGTCGAGCTCCTGGCGCGTCTGCCCCAGGGGCTGGGGGCTGAGCTACCGGGGGATCCGGCGCCGCGCCTCCCGGTGCCCGCCGCCTCCGCGCAGCGCGCCCGGGAGCTCTGCGACAGCCTCGGCCTTGGGGAGGCCTTCGTACTGGTCAATGCCGGGGCCCGGCCGGGGTCGGCCAAGGGACTCCCCCCCGAGGTCCTCTCGGCGGTCCTGTCCGCCCTTGCCAGCCGCGGCCTGGGCGCGCTGGTGGTCGTGGGCCCGGGCGAGGCCGCGAGGCTCGAGGGCGTGGAGCTGGCGGGGGCGCGGAGCCTGGGCGAGCCGGCCCCCGACCTGGGCCTGCTGGCCGCTCTGGGCAGGGCGGCCCGCCTCACCGTCACGGCCGACGGGGGCGGGCGCCACCTGGTGCGGGCTGCGGGAGGGCGGACCCTCACCCTCTTCGGGCCCACGGATCCTCGGCACTCCGCCATGCCGGGGCCCCGGGAGGAGGTCCTGCGGATCTCCGTGCCCTGCGGGCCCTGCCACCGGGAGATCTGTCCTCTGCCCGGGGATGGGGGGCGCCTGGCCTGCTTCCTGGGGCTTGCGGAGCAGGTCGGCCCGGCCCTGGAGTGGGCACTGGCTGGGGCCTGAGGCCCCCGGCCGCCCGCCGGGAGGCTCCTGCAGAAAAGATCGGAGGTGCCTGTCCCAGTTTCCCGGAGCTCTGGGTTCTGGAGGGTGGAGACGATGCTCGTCCTGGCCACGCCCGCAGCGGCGCTCTAGCGCTTCGGTGGCCAGGTACCAGAAGGGGCGGCCCCTCAGGGCCGCCCCTTCTTCTTTGCCCCGCAGCGAGGCGCCGGGACCCCAGAGGGCCCGCCACGGGCCGTAGGCCACCCGCCACCAGCCCAGCGCGCGGTCTTGCAGCCCAGCGCGCGGTCTTACAGCCCAGCGCGCGGTCTTACAGCCCAGCGCGCGGACCTGCAGCCCAGCGCGCGGTCTTACAGCCCAGCGCGCGGACCTGCAGCCCAGCGCGCGGGCCTGCACCTCAGCGGGCGGCGCCGTCGTAGCCGCCCAGCTCGCGCACCCAGATGTTGCGGAAGCGGACCGGGTTGCCGTGGTCCTGCAGCTGGATCGGACCCTTGGCGGCGTGGGCTGCATAGCGCGCGACGGCGCGGTGGGCCGTGGCGCCGAGGAACTCCTGGGCATGGTGCACCAGGACCCCGTTGTGGAAGACGGTCAGGCGCGCGGGCTTGCTCAGGGTGTCGCCCTCCCAGCGGGGCGCCTCGAAGACGATGTCATAGGACTGCCACTCCCCGGCGGGGCGGCAGGCGTTGACCAGCGGCGGGTACTGCCCGTACATCGCGGCCGTCTGCCCGTCGGGATAGGTCCGGTTCTCGAAGCAGTCGAGGATCTGGACCTCGTACCGGCCCATGAAGAACACCCCGGAGTTGCCCCGGTGCTGCGAGCTCCCCTGGGGCGGAGCGGGCGTGGCGAACTCGAGGTGGAGCTGCACATCGCCGAACTCCTGCCGCGTCGTGAGGGTCCCCGTGCCGTTCACGACCATCGCGCCGTCTTCGAGGGCCCAGGCCGCCTCCCCCTTGCCCCCTCGCCAGGCGTCGAGGTTGCTGCCGTCGAACAGGACGACGGCATCCGCCGGGGCCGCGCCCACCTGGGCTGCGGGGGCCACGACCGTGGGCCACGGGCGGTCGCCGTGCACCTTGTAGGGTTGGCCAGGCAGCTGCGGCGTGTCGTCGTAGGTGACCTTGTCGTCGTCCGTGGGGAGGAGGACGGGGGTGCCGGCCACGACGGCGAGGAGCAGGGAGTGGAGGGTGCGTGCGGAGGGCTTGTGCATGGATCGGAGGGGCCCGCGTGCGGGCCGGTGGGAGGAGAGAGGTGGAGCGGGCCAGGGGCGCGCGCGGCGCACTCCCTTGGGCGCGGGCCGAGATGCCTCGCTGGCTTCAGTCTAGCGAGGTGCGCGCTGCGACCGGGATCCGGCTCGCCCCGCGGCGCGCATCCCCCGCAGCAGGTCGCTAGAGTGCCCGCGAAGCCTGCCGGACCGAGCGCGCCGGCCGCAGCGGGCCCACCCCAGTCCCATGACCTCCGTCCAAGAGCAGTTCCCCGCCTCCGTGCCGGACCAGCCCGAGCTGGTCACGCTCGAGCGCGAAGGCGACCTCGTCACCCTGCGCATCGAGCGCCCCGAGGTGCTCAACTGCCTCTCGTTCCCCACCCTGCGCCGGTTCCGCACCCTGCTTGCGGACCTCGCCCAGGACCTCACCGTGCGCTGTGTGCTCATCACCGGCGCCGGCGACAAGGCCTTCTGTGCGGGCGCGGACCTCAAGGAGCGCAAGACCATGCCCGTTGAGCTGGTCCCCGAGTTCGTGCGCAACATCCGCGCCCTGATGGACGATGTGGAGGCCCTGCCCCAGCCGACGATCGCCGTGGTCAACGGCTTCGCCTTTGGCGGCGGGACGGAGCTCATGCTGGCCTGTGACCTGCGGGTTGCGGCAGAGGACGCGAGGTTTGGGCTGACCGAGGTGACCCTCGCGATCATCCCCGGGGCGGGAGGCACGCAGCGCCTTCCGCGCCTCGTGGGGAAGAGTCGTGCCAAGGACCTGATCCTCACGGGCCGCCGCCTCGACGCGCGCGAGGCCCTCGAGATCGGCCTCGTGAACCGCGTCCACCCGGCGGCAGAGCTGCACGGGGCAGCCCGTGCCCTCGCCGAGCAGATCGCTGGCAACGGCCCCGTGGCCGTCCGCGCCGCGAAGCGTGCCGTGGACCAGGGCACGGAGGCGCCCCTCGAGCAGGGCCTCGAGATCGAGGCCTCGTGCTACGCGGAGGTGCTGCCGACCCAGGACCGGCTCGAGGCCCTCGCGGCCTTCGCCGAGAAGCGCAAGCCCCGCTACGAGGGGCGCTGAGGGAGGCGCGCGTGGGGGACTGGTTCGACCTCGCCGGCGCGGCACGCTTCCTTGGAACGCCCGAGGAGACCGTGACTCGCTGGGTCCGTCAGGGCCTGCTGCCCTGTCGGGGAAGCCTTCCCCAGGTGCGCTTCGAGCAGGCCACCCTCGAGCGCTGGTCCCGTGAGCGCGGCCTGCGCCGGTCGGCCTCGCGGGCGGCCGACCCGCAGCTCGACGACCACGACCTCCTGGCCGGGGCCGTGGCGCGCGGCGCGGTGGGGCGCGTGCGGGCGGCCGACGCGGCCGCTGCCATCGAGGCCGCGCTGGCCCAGCTGCCGGAACTCCCCGACGAGGCGCGCAGCGACCTCTTGGAGGAGGTCCTCGGGCGCGAGCGCATGGCCAGCACGGGCCTCGGCCACGGGTTTGCGATCCCGCACCCCAGGCGGCCACCCGGGCGGTGGATCGACCAGCCCGCCGTCAGCGTCCTGTTCCTCGAGGAACCCCTCGACTGGGCCGCACTCGATGGCGAGCCGGTGCACACGGTGCTCCTGCTGCTCTCCCCGTCGGTCTCCGTGCACCTCGAGCTGCTCGCGCGGGTGTCCATGGTGCTCCACGACGAGGCGATCCGTGCCCTCCTCACCGAGGCCCCTGAGGCGGAGCGCCTGCTCGCCCTCCTGCGCGACATGCGCAGGGATGCCTGATGGCGGAGAGCCGCTGGAGCCACGCCGCGCCCCTCCGGCGCGTGCTCGAGCTGCTCGAGGCGCGCGAGGAGGGGTGGACACGCATCTTCCCCACTGCCGTCCTCGTCGGCCTGCTCGCGGGCGCTCTGGCCCTCGGCCTGCACGCGGGCACCCACGGTCTCCAAGAGCTGCTCGCCCCCTGGCTGGAGGGACCCGCCGTCCTCGCCCTGCCCGCGCTCGGGGCCCTCGCCGGCAGCTGGGTCGTCGTGCGCCTGCTCAAGGAGCCTCCCGGCCACGGCGTCCCGGAGGTCGTCCGCGCGGTCTGCCGCGAGGGCGGACGCATGCATCCGCGCTCGATCGTCTCGCGTTGGCTCGGCAGCCTGCTGCATGTGGGTGCCGGCGGCTCCGCAGGGCTCGAGGGACCCATCGTGCACTCGGGCGCGGCGGTGGGGGCATTCGTGGGCGAGCGCTTCCACCTCGACGAGCGTCGCCGCGGTGTCCTCGTGGCCTGCGGCGTGGCCGCGGGGATCGCGGGGATCTTCAATGCACCCCTGACGGGCCTCGCCTTCAGCATGGAGATCGTCCTCGCCGAAGTCAGCGCGCTCTCCCTCGCTCCGGTCGCCCTCGCCGCAGCGGTGGCCGCGGGGCTGGCCCGCGCGGCGCAAGGGGACTCGCCGGCCTTCGAGGCGCCCATGGAGCTGTCTCTTGGGACCGCTGACCTCGTCCTCTGCCTGGTCCTCGGCGTGGCCTGCGGGCTCGTTGGGGTGGCACTGACTCGAGGCGTCCGCGCCGGCCACACCCTCGGCGAGCGCCTGTACCTTGGCCGGGTGGGGACCCCAGCGGTGTTCGGGCTGGGCGTGGGCCTGGTGGGCCTGCTCGAGCTACGCGCCCTGGGGGATGGCTATCCGCTGATCCAGGACGCGATCGGTGACGGCGTCTCCGGCCCGGCCCTCGCCCTGCTCGGACTGTTCACCCTGAAGCTGGCGGCGAGCTCTCTCTCCCTGGGCTCGGGGGCCCCCGGCGGCGTGTTCGCGCCGAGCCTCGTGCTTGGGGCCCTGACCGGCGTCCTCTTCCACCGTGCCGTGGCGCCGTGGGTCCCGGTGGCCGAGCTCGCGCCGGTGGGCTCATTCGCACTCGCGGGCATGGGCGGGCTCATCGCCGCGACCCTCCAGGCTCCTCTCACGGGCATCCTGCTCGTGATGGAGGTCACTGGCGGCTACGGGGCCTCCCTCGCCCTCATGGCCACCAGCGTGACCGCGCTGCTCGTCGCGCGCAGGTTCGAGCCGCACTCGATCTACATGCGGGTTCTGCAGGAGGCAGGGGACCTGCTGCGCCCAGGGACCGACCAGCGCATCCTTGCGGACATCCGTGTGCGCGAGTGCCTGGACGGTGAGGTGGTTCCCATCCGCGAGGGCATGACCCTCGCTGACCTGGTGCGCGCCGCGCGGAGGACAACGCGGAACCACTTCCCCGTGCTCGATGCGGACGAGGGCCTCGTGGGGATGCTCGAGCTCTCCAGCGTTCGGGAGCTGATGCTCGACCCAGAGCTGGCGCGCGTGACGCTCGTGGGCACCGTGATGGAGGACACCGTCGCGGCGCTGCCCGCGGACGCCGACCTCGCCAGCGCCCTGGCACGCTTCGACGAGCTGGGAGCCTGGGTGCTGCCCGTCACGGAGGGTTCCCGGTTCTTGGGGCTCGTCAGCAAGAGCACGCTGTTCGGGATCTATCGCAACGAGCTGCGCATGCAGACCTCGGATGCCTGAGGCAGCGGCAGCTGGCGAGCAGCGGACGGGGGGACGAGGCGTCAGGGGACGGGCCAGTCCGCCCAGCGGGGGCCCAAGACGACCGGCGCCGGCCCCCAGGAGGGGGGCCGGCGCCGGCTGAGGGACCCCGGGCAGCGCCCGGGTCCCTCTCTCTGGTGTCTCAGCTCAGAACTGGACGGACACGGCGTCCGAGAAGTTGGAGCTGGCGCCGTCGCGGTACCACATCTGGAAGGTGAAGCTGTCACCCGGCTGGATGTTGGGCGCGGGGATGGAGCTGCCAGCGATCCAGGGGAGCTGGTCCGGCACATTGAAGCCGGTGGCGGCTCCGCCGATGGTGAGGCCGTTGGCGCACTGGAACACGCTCAGCCCGCCCGTGGCGCTCGCCGCGAAGGTGCCGGTCGAGTTGCGCAGGCCGTTGCTGTTGCCAGCCTCCGCGTTGTAGCGGCCGATGCCGCCGGTGAGGCAGAGCAGGCCGTCAGCCACGGACACGCCCGGCTCGGCGTAGGTCGCCGAGACCAGGAAGTACCCGAACTCGCCGTCCGGACCGCCGGTCGCGTTGAGCCAGGTCACCGGGGCGCCGCCGCTGGTGAAGAAGCCCGAGTTCGACGCGCCGATCGTCACCGCGCCACCCGTGCTGTTCGCGTTGGGGGGCGTGCAGACGACGCTCACGCTCGAGGCCGCGATGCCGCTGATGGACATGTCGTAGGAGGCAATGTCCGCAGCGTTGTTGGCCCAGATGTTGACACGCAGGGTGACGGAGGCGTCGGCGCCCGTGGTGTTCGTCCAGCTGAGGGTCTCGTTGCTGGAGGCGCTGTAGCCACAGGCGAGGCTGCCGGCGCAGCCCGGGTCGGCCGGGTCGCTGTTGCAGGTCGCTGCGTCGTACAGGAACATGTCGAGGTCGGCGGTCGCCTGATCGAACTGGATCTGGGCGTCAAGGGTCGCGCCGTTCGCCACCGTGAAGGTGTAGAAGTCGAGGCGATCCTGGCAGACGGTCAGGCCGGTGTAGTAGCCGTTCGTCAGGGGCGAGGCGCTGGCGCAGTCGCCGTTGCCGAAGACCAGGGTGAAGAAGTCGTCGTTGCCATCACAGGCGCTGGGCTCGGTGATGGTGAGGGTGCCCGCGCCGATGTCGCTGGAGCCCCAGCCTTCAATCTGGATCAGGTAGCTCTGGCCGGTCACGAGGGTGGCGGTGAGCGAGGAGGCGAAGCCGGCGCCGGTGCTCATGGCGCAGGCGTCGTCGTTGCCCGCCAGGCAGACCGCGGTGGCGCAGTCAGCGCTGTCGAAGATCC
>JADHNZ010000008.1 GCA_016779225.1 Planctomycetota bacterium | reverse complement strand
CTGCTGCGCCTGCGCGCGACCGATCCGGGGGCACCGGTGGACCTGCCGGCCTGGTGCTCGATGACGGGTCACCAGATGGCCGACGCGGCCCATCCGCTCTATCTGATCCGCCGCAAGGGCGGCTGACTCACGCGGGACAGGCGGCGAGGATGCGCGGGCGGGGTCGCGCGAGGAGCCCAAGAACTCCAGGCAGGATCATCCACAGGCCTGCGACGACGGTGAGGGTGAGGCCGATGCCGGCCGAGGTCCAGCGGGGGACGCGCGGGGCAAGCTTCAGGATCGCGTTGAGCACCGCGATCACGAGGAACAGCGGGCCGTAGTAGACGAAGAACAGCAGCTCGAACAGGAGCGAGGAGCCGGGCTTGGCCTGGCCGCGGAAGCGGGCCAGGAGCGCGTTGACCGTGTTGCCCCCGAGGCTTCCCCAGAGCAGGAACCAGCAGAGGGCCTGGACCGAAGATGCGCGCCCTGCACCCTTCTGGTCTGCGAGCTGTGCGAACGCGGCCTCGACCGCCTCGCCGCGGCCGTTGTTCTCCGCGAACACACGCGCGAAAGAGATTGCGGGGTCGTCCACAACCGCGCGGCACTCCTGCTCGGTCGCGGCATGCATGAGCTGGGCCTGGCCCTCGACGCCGGCCATGCGCGCAAGCTGGCCGTGCAGACCCTCGCAGTAGGGGCACTGGTTGACCGAGTTCACCGTGACCATCACCGACTCGTTCAGGTCGGGATCGATGGCATTGGGGCCAGCGTAGGCACCCGCGATGCGGGGGAGGCTGGAGAACACCGTCGCGTGGTCCGCAAGGCAGCCGCCGAGGGTCCAGATCTTCGGGATGTAGGGGCTCATGGGAGGGCCTGGTGGCCGCGGGATTCTCTGGGAGCCTCCCGCCGCTCGTCAAACCTCGCCTGCGGGCTCAGGGGAAGCCGATGCTGACGGCGTCCGAGAGGTTGGAGCCCTGAGGAGAGTTCGCGTCGCGGTACCAGGCCTGGAAGTGCCAGGTCTCTCCGGGGGAGACCGCGACGGTGCCCTGGCCGAGGGGGAGCGCGGTGGGATCCACCGCGAGCGACGCGATGCCCGCTGGGCCGGAGAGGCCGGGAAGGCCAGGTCCCGTGAAGCGTCCGAGGGGGCTGCCGAGGCAGAGGGTCCCGGCTGAGCCGCCGACGCCCGGGACCGAGCCCTGGGATGGGCTCACGAGGAACAGCACGAATTCTCCGGAGGGGAGGCCGAGCACCTTGAGGCCGAGGTCTGGGCTCGTGGGGGTGGCCGTGCCCGTGGCCAGGAGCGTGGCCGGCGCGCCCGTTGAGTTCGGGATTGCGGGGCTGCAGCTGCGGGTCCCCAGGGAGACGGCCTCGATCCTCATGCGATCGACGCGGCACACGAGGCGGTCCAGCGGGGTCTCCTCGAGGAACAGGATCGGCTGGAGGGTGCCCGTGAAGTCGAGGACGCTGCCGACGAGCTCCGAGAGGTCGAAGCTGGGGCTCACCGGAGGGCCGGCCGGATCCCACACGCTCACCCGCAGCAGGTAGGTCGCGCAGGTGCTCTCGGCATAGATGCTGTTCTCGAACGGGTTGAAGGTCACCGCCTGGGATCGGGGGTCAGCGCTCGCGGCCAGGTCGAGGGTGAGGCCCCCCGCGCCCAGCGCCGTCGACCCGGAGTAGTCCACGGGGTAGACCGTCGAGCCGAAGGGGTCGAGGGCGAAGGGGAAGGCCACCTCGTACCGAGCCTCAACCGCATCCCCGGGCCCCAGCCCCACGAGCGGACCCGCGCTGAGACCGCCCCCGGAGACCGACACGACCTCCGCCTCGAACGCGAGCCGCAGGTCGCCGGCCAGGGCAGACCCCTGACTCTCCACGGACAGCGCGAGGAGGGCCACCACCATCGCTGTCCTCTTCACTGCCTTGCGCGCCATCACGGATGGGATTCGCTGCATGCCGTCTCTTCGATGCACATTCCCACCCGCGGATGGTCGCAGGCGGATCCCGGCATGAGAGGGTCGAGGTCCCAAGAGATTCATGCAAGTCCCACCGCTTGCGACCCAAGGAGGTCTGTCAGGATCAGGGTGCTCTCCGTCGAGAACCCCTCCAACGGCTCGACCCAAGCCCCCCATGAAGTCCCTGCTCAAGGCGGCAATCGTCTTCGCTGCTCTCGTCGCCGCGGTGGTCCACTGGAACGAGAGCCCCGAGCGCGACTGCGAGACCTTCCTCCGCCAGTTGCGCCAAGGCCAGTACTCGGAGGCCGCCGAGGTCTTGGAGGCGCCGAGCTCGTTGCAGCCACAGCGGGACGGCGGCCTGCTGGTGGTGAGTCACAACGGCGAGAGCTTCACGGTCGACCCGCAGCTCTTGCCGTTCATGCCAGGGCGGGCCGGTGAACCCGCGCCGCCGAGGACCTGGAAGGACCGCGTCCTAGGGCGCAAGTCCTTCACGGCCTGCGCGGCAGGCTTCGGCAGGGGTCAGCCGCGCGCTGCTCCTCCCGTGACCCTCTTCTTCACGGTCGAGCGAGGGGCGATCCGCATCGAACCCGGCTACCGCGTGATCAGGTGACAGCGCATCACCTCACCTTGGTCCCTGCCTCCCTTCACACCTCGTGTAGCCTGCGAAACGAGCACGGATCCGGCTCACCGCCATTCCTATTGGCGTGCTCTGTCTCGTCTGCCCAGTCTCGTCTGCACAGAGCCTGGAATGGCGGCCCCGCACACGACCTGGCCGTTTGCCGTCGTCGGCTCTGTAGGCCTCCTGGCTACCGCCGCTGCGACGGTCCTCGGGAGGATCTGACGGCCGTGGGTCGTCAGCGCCCCTTCTTGCCCGACATCACTAGGCCCTCGAGGGGCAGGGTGTAGATGAAGGCCGTGACGGCGGTGGCGAGGAGGCGGGCGTCGTCTCCGTAGCCGGCGTTGTCGCGGTTGGGCTGGTAGGCGAAGGTGCCGTCGGGGCACTCGGCCAGGAGGAACCACCAGCGGTTGGCGGTCATCAGGGCTTCGAAGGAGCGCCTGTCGATGGAGGCGCCGAGGGCGCCGTAGGCCATGCCCATGAGCGGGGAGGCGTGGGTGTCTGGGAAGCTCTGGGGGTGCTCACCCATGAGCTTCGCGTGCAGGAGCGCTTGCTTGCGGTCTTCGCGATGGGGGCTCATCCAGTGGGCGATGGCTGAGGTTCCCGTGCGGCCCATGTCCGCCCAGTTCTGGTCACCCGCGACCGAGTCGCCGTACCACAGGTAGCCATTGCTGCCCGTGCCGCGCTGGAGGAAGTCGTAGGCGGCCTTGTGACGACCCTCGTCGATGTCGAGCCCGCAGCGCTCCATGAGGGCAAAGGCCAGGGCGCCCTGGGCCGTGATCATCGCGATCGGGCCGTAGCCCTCGAAGCCGGGGTTGTGCCCCCAGCCGCCGTGCTGCTGCTCGGCGTTCTTGGGATAGGACCCCGGGTGGGACTCGCGCACCTTCGGGTTCACCTGGGACAGGTCCAGATACTGCGTCGTGCACAGGAACTCATACACCTCCTGCAGCTCCTCCAGCACCCAGCGCTCCTTCGTTGCGAGGTACCACTCGCTCATGACCACCGCGGCGGCCATGTACTTCCAGTTCACGAGGCCCGAGGTGTCCTCGGTCGAGGTGTTGCCGGCGTGGTAGCGCACGCTGCGCTCGACCTCGTCCCGGTACTCCCGCTTGCCGCTCGCCAGCAGCGTCAGCGGGATGAAGGTGTCATGGATCGGGTTGCCCCAGGACCCGTTGTCCCGCTGCTGCTCGGCGAGGTGCTCCCAGAGGCGCTCGCGGATCTCCTCGACGCGCGCGCAGTCGAAGGGGAAGTCCTTGCCGTAGGGCTCGACCTTCGCTGGCAGCTTGAGCTTCACATCCACGCGCTCTCCGTCCCGATCGAGTTGCAGCCGCAGCTCGCGTTTCTTGGAGTCGAGCGCGCGCTCGAGGGCCTCGGCGAAGTCCGCGATCGGCCCGTCCGGGCCGAACTTGTCCATGCCGTAGCCGTTGCGATGGGGGGTCTCGAACCTCAGCCCGCGCGCTCCGACGATGCGGTCCCCGAGCCGCACCCGGCCGTCGGCGGGGCTGCCCTCGAAGACATGCCCGACGACGAGGTGGGTCGGGTTCTCGTCTTCGAGCTTCACGCGCACCCCGGTGACTCCGAGGTTGTAGAGCCAGCCCTTCACCTCCGCATCCGGTCCGCGGCGGGCCTGCTGCTTCCACGGCTGGCCGTCCGCGTGGTGGTGGACCTGGGCGGCCGCGGGTGCGGCGAGGGTGAGGACTGCGAGGAGGAGGCGCATGGCGGGTGGTGCCGTTGAGGCTGGCTCAGGCTAGCTCACCGGGCATGGTCACGAAGACCCTTCCTTGGGAGCGGCGCCGATTCGAGAGGCGCTCCGGGCGCCTGGCCGCGGGGTGCCGTCGGCTCGCTCAAGGCCCTTCCCCATCGAGCCGACGAGGTGGCTAGGCTCGCCTCGGGTTCCGCCGGAACGGGTGCGCCCATTCCTCCTGCCCATTCTCCTGCTCTCGGCTGATCGTCACCTCGATGGAGTACCTCCCGACCGCCATCCCCGATGTGGTCCTGTGCGTCCCGAAGGTCTTTGGGGACGAGAGGGGATTCTTCTTGGAGACCTTCCGCGAGGACGAGTTCCAGCGCGAGTGTGCGCCGGTGACCTTCGTCCAGGACAACCACTCCAAGTCCACGCGGGGCATCCTGCGTGGCCTTCACTACCAGAACCCCAAGCCGCAGGGGAAGCTGGTGCGCGTCGTCGAGGGCGAGGTCTTCGATGTGGCCGTGGACATGCGCAAGAGCTCGCCGACCTTCGGGAAGTGGGTGGGGGAGTTTCTCTCCGCAGAGAACAAGCGCCAACTGTGGGTGCCTCCGGGCTTTGCCCACGGGTTCTATGTGACGAGCGAGACGGCCGAGTTCATCTACAAGTGCACGGACTACTACGCTCCGCAGCACGAGCACTCCTTGGTTTGGAACGACCCCGCGGTGGGGATCGAGTGGCCGCTGCATCTGGGGGGGGAGCCGCAGCTGTCGGCGAAGGACGAGGCTGGTTTGACGCTGGCGGAAGCGATGGCGTTCGAGTGAGGCCCTGGGCCTGAGGGGCCTCTTGGTAGCTGGACCCTGAAAAGGCCACCACCTCCCCCGCCCACCCCAGAAGGGTGACGCGCAGGGCCTCGAGCGGTTGCAGGGGGTCGCGAGCGGGGCCCCGTCGCTACCATCGAGCCATGGCACGCAGCGTCCTCTCCGTGATCCTCGGCATGGTGGTCGGGATGACCGTCAACATGGCGCTCATCACGCTCAACTCGAGCGTGCTCTACCCGATGCCGGAGGGGACCACCTTCGAGGACACCGAGGCCTTCCAGGCCTACCTCGACACCCTCCCGGCCCCCGCCTTCCTGGTCGTCATGGCGGCCCACCTCGGGCAGGCCCTCGTCGGTGGCTGGGTGGCGGCTCGACTGTCGGCCAAGGCTCCGATTCGGCAGGCCCTGATCGTCGGGGCCCTCTCCATGGCTGGTGGCATCCAGATGCTCCTCACCGTGAGCGGGCCAACCTGGATGTGGGCCGAGGTCCCGCTCTACCTGGTCCTCGCCTACCTCGCGGGGCGCTCCGTGGGGGCCCGCAACGCCGGCGAGATCGCTGGCTGAGGGATATCCTGCAAGCGGCGGAGAGCTCCTCTCGAAGAGGTCCTCGGCCCGGGCCCCTCGTTGCTGGGGGCGTACCATCCCCGCCCCACCTCCAGACGGCTCCATGGAGATCACCACCAGCCTCCCCAGCAGCGAGGTCCAGCTCGGCCCCCTCCTCCAGATCACCATGCAAGGCCTCATCGGCCTCCTCGTCATTGTGCTCTCGGTGCGCACGGCGCTCCGCAGGAAGCGGGAGGGGAGGCCCCACTCCTGGGTGCCGCTGATGATCCCCTCCGCCGTGTTCCTGGGGCTCTTCACGAGCTTCGGCGTTCACATGTTCGGAGCCCTCGGCGGCTGGCCGGAGTCGCTCGGGACGCACGGCTTCCCCGAGCCCCTGATCGTCCACGGGGACATCGCGTTCTTCGTCTTCAGCGCCCTGCTGCTGGGCCTGATGGTCGGCGTTCCGGTCGGCCTCGTGGGCTGCGCCGCAGTCGACCGCCTGCGGTCCGCGACCGGGCCCCTCGGGATCTACGTCGCGTGCAACATCGCCGCGCTCGTGCTCATGCACACGCTCGCGCCGGGTGAGCTCCTCGACTGGTGGTGGGACTGAGGCCACGCCGAGGAGGGCACGTCGTCAGCGCTCCTCGCTGTCCTCGTCCTGATCCTCGTCCTGATCCTCGCCCTCGGCCTCGTTCGGCTGACGCTCGGAGAGGGCCTCGGCGATCTTCAGCGAGCTGCCCGCGGGCAGCGTCACTCCCGTGAGGTAGTGGTCCTCGTCGATCCACTCCATCGTCACGCCGATCTCCTTGCCGAAGGTCTCCAGGCTGATCGTGCCCTCGTTGTCCGCCGTGCCGGACATCCAGGTCATCGCCGTGTCCTGTGAGTTGAGCGACAGGGACGTGTAGCGCTTCATCTTGCGGTCGTAGCCGAGCAGCGTGAGGGTCTCCTTGGCGTCCTCTCCCTCGCCCTCCATGCCTCGGCTGAGGACGAAGCGCCCGCCCAGGATCAGCTCGGCCTCGCTGGTCCCCTGGACCACGAAGGGCTTTCCGTTCGGGCCGCCGACGATCTCGATCCGCGATTGGAACTTGCCCTCGAAGCGCTCGAGGAGGGCGTGCTCGGGCCCGGGATCCTCCATCGGGTCCTGAGGCTCGGTGGGAACGAGGGACGCGGTCATGAGGGCGCCGCCGAGGAAGGCAGCGCCGAGGGGGAGCATGCTGGGCATGGCCGAGTCTAGGCGAGGCAGGCTCCCACGGCCCAAGAACCGCCCTCCCTGGCCGTGGTCAGGCCCAGTGAACGGGCTCGTCGGCCTCCCCGAGACTCCGTCGCTCGACCCCAAGGGCGTGGAGCGTCGCCAGGTGCACGCTGGAGAGGTCCAGGGGGCCGCGGGTGGCGAGCCTGCGCCCGGTCCTGACCGCTCCTCCGCCGCTCCCGGCCACGAGGAGAGGGAGATCACGCTCCTCGTGCTCGTGTCCGTCGGCCAGGTTCGATCCGTAGGTCACCAGCGTGTGATCGAGGAGGCGCCCCTCGCCCTCGGGGAGGCTCGCGAGTCGGTCGAGCAGCCGTGCCACTCGCTCGTGGTGCCAGGTCACCACGTCGCGATACATCGCCTTCTTGGACCGGCGCGAGGACCAGCTCGTGACGCCGTCGTCGTCCTCGGTCCGGCCGTCGAAGTCCCGCCAGTGCGAGAGCGCGTGCCACGTACCCTTCACGCCGGGGACGAAGGTGCAGTACCGGTTCGACTGACCATGGTCGAGCATCAGCGTCGCCAGGCGCGTTGCTCCTGACCAGAGCGCCAGCGCAACGAGATCCATCAGCAGGTCGAGGTACGCGCCGTGGTCGTCCGGGATCGCCTCGGGGGGCGCTCCCAGTCCCAGCTCGCGGGCCTCGCCGAGGCGGCGCGCCGTGGCCTCGTTCGCAGCGAACGCGATCCGGCGCTCGACCCCACGGATGGCCTCGAGGTACTCGTCGAGCTTGGCTCGATCCTCTCGACCGAGGCGGCCCCGCAGCGCGTTGGCCTGTTCGCGCAGGTCGTCGAGGAGGCTCGCGTCGGTCTCCGGTGACGCGCCGAAGAGCCTCTGGAACACCACGCGCGGGTCGGTCTCCCGGAAGGACGGCCGCCCGGAGTCCTGCCACGACACGCAGTTGCGAGAGATGCTCGTCGAGAAGTAGCCCTCGGGACGGGTGCCCAGCGTGAGGGTCGGCACGATCGAGTCACTTCCGACGGCCCGCGCTGCGACCTGGTCGACGCTCGGACCGCCGGGATCGAGGCGCTCCTCGTCCCAGTCCCCCTCCGTGAGCCAGGTGGCGGTCCCACCGCCGTGCCCGTTGCCACGCGGCATGAACACGTCGCGGAACAGGAGCAGGTCGTCCCGGTGTCGCTCCAGGGGGGCCATGGCCTCGTTCAGCTGTCGGAGCCGCCCGCTGCGGTCCACGCGCCGAGGGTGCCAGGACCCCTCGGGCGTGCCGTTGGGGAAGTAGAGCCAGACCGCGCGCACGGGAGGAGCAGCCGCTCGAGCGCTCCTCGCCAGTGCGCTGGGCAGGAAGGGGAGAGCGACGGCTGCGCTGGTGCTGCGGAGGAGGGTTCGACGGTCCATCACGGAGCTTGCTCCTGGTGCCGGAAGGGGCGCGAGGCGATCACCGCGCGAACGAGAGCACCCCAGCCCTCCTCCCGCAGCTTGGTCGCGAGGTCGACGACGGTCCGCTCGTCGCTCCAGGTGAGCGGGCGTCCCAGGGCATAGGCCAGCAGCCTGCGCGAGGCTTGGCGTGCGAGGTCGTCGGCGGCGTGCTCCACCAGCCCCTCGCGGAGTCCCCGAACGCCGCGGAAGCGCGCCCCGCCGGGGAGGGTCCCCGTCACGCTCGCCAGTCGGTCCTCCTCGTCGCGGAGGCGTCCGAAGCGGTCGTAGTCCTCGAGGGCCAGGCCGAGCGGGTCGATCCGGTCGTGGCACGCGGCGCAGGACGGCTTCCTGCGATGCAGGGCCATGCGGCCCTCCGCGGACAGTTCCTCCAGCTCCTCCATGAGCTCCTCGTCGAACTCGGACGCGCCGGGAGGAGGAGGGGGGGGCGGCGTGCCCAGCAGGTCCGACAGGACCCAGTTGCCCCGCACGACGGGGCTCGTCCGATCGGGGAAGGCCGTCGTGGCCAACACGGCCGCCTTGCCGAGCACGCCGGTCCGCTCGGCCGGCAGGCGCGCGACGCGCCGCAGCCGTTCACCGCGCACTCCCTCGACCCCGTAGAAGTCCGCGAGCTCCTCGTTCAGATAGCTGAAGCGTGCCTGCAGCAGCGCCTCGAGAGGGTGGTCCGCCACCACGAGCTCGAGGAAGAAGCGCGCGACCTCCTCGCGCATCGCCGCCATCACCGAGTCGGTCATGAACGGGACGTCGATGGGGTCGGGCTTGACGACCGTCCCCAGCCCCCCGATCCGCAGCCATTGGGCGGCGAAGCCCTCACCGAGCGCGAGGGCGCGATGGTCCTCGAGCATGCGCCCGATCTGCGCCTCCAGCACCCGGGGGTCGGCGAGCGTCCCCTGCGCTGCGAGGTCGAGCAGGCGCTCGTCGGGGCCACTCGCCCAGAGGAAGAACGAGAGGCGACTCGCGAGGGCGAAGGGCCCGACCTCCCCCGGCTCGACCTGGACGTCCTCGAGACGCATGAGGAAGTGGGGCGAGGCAAGAGCCGCTGCAAGCGCCTCGCGCAGGGCGGCACGGGGCGGGAGCGTCTCCTGGAGCTCGGCGAGGCGGCCCTGAGCCTCCAACCTCTCGGCTTCGGTCAGTGAACGGCGCCAGGCCCGCCGCATCAAGCGCGGGAGGACCTCCTCGGGGTCCCCACGGAGGGAGGCGCGCCCTTCGTCGGGCAGCGCGCTCCGAAGGACGATCCGCACGGCCGCGCCGACTCGCTCGAGCCAGTCCGGGTGGACGAAGAGCGTGGCGGAGCTCGCCTCGAAGCCGCCCTCAGACGCGAGCTCGTCCGGGAGCAGCGCGGCGAGCTGCACGTCCACCTCCAGCAGATCGGACAGGGAGTTCTCGAGCTCCGTCCGCGTCAGTCGGCGCAGGGGTTCGTACCCCGGACCGCCGCCCTCCTCCAGGGCGCGGGCCTCGACCTCCGCCAGGTACTCCAGCAGTACTCGACGGTCCTCGCGTCCGAGCTTGCGCTTCGGAGGCATCGCGTCGATCTCGAGCGCGGCCGATGCCCGTCGCCACTCGAAGAGCCACGGGCTCGTCCTGTCCGCGGCGAGCAGCCGCTCGAGGTCGAAGCCGCCCTCGACCTCCTCACTGTCGTGGCAGCCCATGCACGAGCGCTCGAGGATCCGCCGCGCCTCCTGCGGTGCGCCGACGTCGGCGACCGGACCAGGCGCGGCGGCGAGGAGCAGGAGGTAGGTGAGCATCGGTCAGCAGGGCACAGCGAGCCCGCCCCCAATCTACCGTGCTCGTCGGAGGCGGTTGCGCTGGGACTGCCGTGCGGAGCTCGGAGGTCCAGTCCGAGCATTCCCCGGGACGGGGACGACGCTGGGAGCAGGTGCGCCAGCACGCCCATGGAGCTCGACGACCGGTCGGTCACCAGCCCTCGCGCGGCATCCAGGTCCAGCGCGTCCACGAACACCGTCCTCCCGACGATGACGACTCCCACGCCCTCGATGCCTCCCTCGGAACGAGCTCTCTCCACGCTCGTCGAGGTGCGAACGGCCCTGGCCGCCACGCGTTCGCGCAAGCAGAAGGCCCGCCTCCTGAGCGAGCTGCTCGCAGACCTGCAGGGCAGCGACCTCGAGATCGGTCTCGCCTTCCTCGTGGGCGAGCTGCGACAGGGCAAGGTCGGGCTCGGTAGAGCGGCCACGCGTGAGGCAGCCTGCGCGCCGGCTCCGTCGGCGACCCTCACGCTGCAGCAGGTCGATGCGATCTTCGCTGGGATTGGCCGTGAGCACGGTTCGGGATCCAAGGGGAGGCGGATCGAAGCGCTGCGTGAATTGCTCGGTCGCGCAACGGAGGGAGAGCAGCGCCTCCTCGTCGACCTCATCGGCGGGGAGCTGCGGCAAGGTGCTCAGGAGGGACTCCTGCTGGAGGCGGTGGCCCTGGCCGCGGAGCTCGAGCCGGGGGTGGTTCGCCGCGCAGCCATGCTGGGTGGCTCCCTGCGTGAGGTCGCACTCACCGCCCTGACGGAAGGACGCGTCGGTCTCGAGCGCTTCCGGCTCGAGGTGCTGCGACCGCTCCAACCCATGCTCGCCGGGACGGCAGCGAGCGTCGAGGAGGCCCTGGGGAGTCTCGGGCGAGCGGCGCTCGAGTGGAAGCTCGACGGGGTGCGCCTGCAGGTGCATCGCAGTGGGGACGTCATCCGCGCTTGGTCCCGGAGCCTGCACGACGTGACCGCCCAGGTGCCCGAGGTGGTCGAGCTCGTGCGATCGCTCGACGCTCGCGAGCTCGTCCTCGACGGTGAGGTGCTGGCCCTGTCCAGGGACGGGCGTCCGCGCCCCTTCCAGGAGACGATGGCTCGATTCGGCCGCCGCCTGGACGTCGATCGCGAGCGCGTCCGGACCCCCCTGACGCCGGTGTTCTTCGACATCCTCCTGCGCGACGGCACGGATCTCGTCGATGCGTCGGGCCTCGACAGGAGTGCCCACCTCGCAGCCCTCCTCCCGGAGGGGGTGTGCGTTCCACGGCTCGTGACCGGGGACGTCGCAGAGGCGGAGGCCTTCTATGCGCAAGCCCTCGGGGCTGGCCACGAGGGGGTCCTGGTGAAGGCGCTCGACGCCCCCTACGAGGCCGGTCGGCGCGGGGGGCGCTGGCTCAAGCTCAAGCCGGCGCACACCCTGGACCTCGTCGTGCTCGCCGCCGAGTGGGGCAGCGGTCGGCGCCAGGGGCGACTCTCCAACCTGCACCTCGGTGCCCGCGACCCCGCCACGGGGGACTTCGTGATGCTCGGGAAGACCTTCAAGGGCATGACGGACGAGACCCTCGAGCTCCAGACGCAGCTGCTCCTCGAGCGTGAGGTCGCACGCGAGGGCTCGGTCGTGCACGTCCGGCCCGAGCTGGTCGTCGAGGTCGCCTTCGACGGGGTCCTGGCGAGCACGCAGTACCCGGGTGCGGTCGCGCTGCGCTTCGCGCGCCTCAAGGGGTACCGGCGTGACAAGGCCCCGGAGGAGGCCGACACGATCGAGACGGTGCGGGGGCTCCGGGAGGGGGGAGTCGGACCAACTGGGGCGTGATGCGTGCCGGTCCTGGGTTCCGTCGGACTCAGGGCTCACGCCGTGGCTTCACGGCAGCGAAGCCCACCACGATCGGCGAGTAGAAGCAGGCATCGGGGTCGGCACGCCGCTCGCTCCACTCGGTCCGGAAGCGCTCCCCCTCGGCCCCGGTCAGGAGGCCAGCCTCCTCCATCGAGTGGCTGTGCCCCATGAAGAACTCCTCGGCCCAGTTCCAGACGGCCGAGCCCGGACGCCCCGAGCGGACCACGGGGAGCTGCTCGACGAGGTCGAGCCCCGCAGCGCGCAGGTGCCGCGGCAGGTCGCCCGCGACGAAGGTCGAGCCACCCATGCTCTCGTACCACGCACGGGTGGCGCGGATGACGGCGGCGAAGCCCTCCGAGCGAGGGAAGAGGCTGACTCCCTCGTGGTTGTAGTCCACGACCACCAGCCGTCCCCCGGGTCGCAGCCACTCGGCGAAGCGCTGCACGAGCGCGCCGGGATCAGGGGGGAAGGACAGCACCCAGCGGCAGAAGATGCCGTCGAAGCGCCCGTCGAGGTCGCCCTTGGGGGCGCACTCCTCGAGGCGCCCGTGCAGCAGCTCCGTCCGCGGCCAGCCCTCGGCGGCTGCCCGCGCTCCCGCCACCTCGATCCAGCGCGCGGAGTCGTCGATGCCCACCAAGCAGCCGTCGGGCCCGACCCTGCCCGCGAGCCGCGCAAGCACCTCGCCCGGGCCGCAGCCTGCGTCGAGGACCGTCGCTCCAGGCTCGAGGTGAAGGAGGTCCAGCCACGCCTCGGTCTGGTCGGACCACACGGCCTGCTGCCTCGCCAGGCGCGCCAGCTCCCCGTCGCCGGAGCCGAGGACATATTCGAAGGGGGAGCTCTCGGGCATGGCGGGGCGGATCCTACCGGCCTGGCCCAGGACGCGCTCGAGGGGATGCAGCCTCGTGGAATCCGGGACCTGGGTCGGGGCGAGCTCTCCCCAGACGCGGCCGCGCTTTCCCGAATCGGCAATCCCTATCAGGAGCATCGGCTTTTGCGATTAGAAGGGGCCCCCTCCCTGGGCCACATTGATCGAGCGGTCTTCCCTCCGGAGGGCCGCGCCGCGTCCAGATCCCCCGCACCCGCGGGTGAACCCCGAGACCCCATGGACCCCATGAACCACCGACTCCCCTCCGCCGGCGCCGCCGCCAGCCTGGCTGCGCTGTGCCTCTTCCCGGCCGCGTGCGCGTCCGGCCCCGATCATCACGGCCAGGGCCATGCCGCCGGTGCCCACGCCGCCGGCGTCCACAGCACTGGAGCCCAGGAGGCCGCGATGGCCTCGGGCGGCACCTGTCCCGTCACCGGCGCGACCCTCGAGCCCGCCCCCCGCGCCGAGCTCGTGGGCAACGAGCCCGCCGGCAGCTCCTACGACAACGGGGACTGGTGGCCCAACCAGCTGGACCTCACCGTCCTGCACGCCAACTCCCCCAAGGGCAACCCGCTGGACGAGGAGTTCGACTACGCCGAGGCCTTCGCCAAGGTCGACCTGCCGACCCTCAAGAAGGAGCTCACCGAGCTCATGAAGACCTCGCAGGCCTGGTGGCCCGCCGACTGGGGCACCTACGGCCCCTTCTTCATCCGCATGGCGTGGCACAGCGCCGGCACCTACCGGGTCGGCGACGGCCGCGGCGGCGCCGCGGACGGCACCCTGCGCTTCGCGCCCCTGAACAGCTGGCCGGACAACGGCAACCTGGACAAGGCCCGCCGCCTGCTGTGGCCCCTCAAGCAGAAGTACGGCCAGAGCGTCTCCTGGGCGGACCTGATGATCCTCGCCGGCAACTGCGCCCTCGAGGACTCCGGCTTCAAGACCTTCGGCTTCGGCGGCGGTCGCGAGGATGTCTGGGAGCCCCAGACCGACATCTACTGGGGTCCCGAGGGCGAGTGGCTCGCCGACGGGCGCTACAGCGGTGACCGCGACCTGGCTGATCCGCTGGCCGCGGTCCAGATGGGCCTCATCTATGTCAACCCGCAGGGTCCGAACGGCAACCCCGATCCGATGGCCGCCGCGCGGGACATCCGCGAGACCTTCGGACGGATGGCCATGAACGACGAGGAGACCGTCGCCCTCATCGCGGGCGGCCACACCCTCGGCAAGGCCCACGGCGCCGCCAACCCGGCGGGCCATGTGGGCGTGGAGCCCGAGGGCGCCAACATCGAGGAGCAGGGCTTCGGCTGGACCAGCTCCTACGGGAAGGGCAACGCCGAGGACACCATCACCAGCGGCCTCGAGGGCGCCTGGACCTACACCCCGACCACCTGGTCGAACGGCTACTTCGAGAACCTCTTCAAGTACGAGTGGGAGCTCACCGAGAGCCCCGCAGGCGCCAAGCAGTGGAAGCCCAAGAACGCTCCGCAGACCGTTCCCGACGCCCACATCGCGGGCAAGAAGAACCTGCCGGTGATGTTCACCACGGACCTCGCGCTGGTCACCGACCCCGAGTACCTGGCCATCTCCAAGCGCTTCTACGAGAACCCCGAGCAGTTCGACGACGCCTTCGCGCGCGCCTGGTACAAGCTCACCCACCGCGACATGGGCCCGCAGTCCCTGCTGGTTGGCCCCGAGGTGGCTCCGCCGCAGCTCTGGCAGGACCCGGTTCCGGCCGCGACCTCCGGGACCATCGACGCCGGTCACATCAAGAGCCTGAAGAGCCAGATCATGGGCGCCGGCCTGCCGGTCTCCGACCTGGTCTTCACCGCCTGGTCCGCCGCCTCCAGCTTCCGCGCCAGCGACAAGCGGGGCGGTGCCAACGGGGGCCGCCTGGCCCTCGCTCCCCAGAAGGACTGGGAGGCCAACGACCCCGCGCGCACCGGCAAGGTGCTCGCCAAGCTCTCGGAGATCCAGGAGCGCTTCAACTCGGCCAGCGAGGGCAAGCAGGTCTCCCTGGCCGACCTCATCGTCCTCGGGGGCTCGGCCGGGATCGAGTTCGCCGCCCAGGCTGCGGGTCACCCGGTGGAGGTCCCCTTCACCCCGGGCCGTACCGACGCGACGCAGGAGATGACCGATGTCCAGTCGTTCGGTCACCTGGAGCCGGTGGCCGATGGCTTCCGCAACTACTTCAGCTCCACCAGCTGGCTGCGCCCGGAGAAGGCCCTCGTCGACAAGGCCAACCTGCTCTCGCTGACGGCCCCCGAGATGACCGTCCTGGTGGGCGGCCTGCGGGTCCTCGGCGCGAACAGCGGCGGCTCCAAGAACGGCGTCTTCACGAGCCGCACGGGGATGCTGACCAACGACTTCTTCGCCAACCTGCTCGACATGGGCACGGTCTGGACCCAGGGCGGGGGCTACGACACCTACGAGGGTCGTGACCGCGCGACGGGCGAGCTGAAGTGGACCGCCACCTCGGTGGACCTGATCTTCGGCAGCCACTCCCAGCTGCGCTCCCTCGCCGAGGTCTACGCCTCCGCCGACGCCGGCCACAAGTTCGTGGACGACTTCGTCGCGGCCTGGACCAAGGTCATGAACCTGGACCGCTTCGACGCCTGAGTCGAAGGCCTGGACCTGCGGGGCCCCCGGGGAGGACGACTCTCCGGGGGCCCCGCTGCATCTGGAGGCAGCGGCCCGCAGGGAGCGGCACGCCGCGCTCAGCGCTGCTTCGTGCCGCCTGCGCTCGGGCGCTCCACGAAGGGTCCGACCGGGAGGCCCTCGCTGCCGAGCAGGTTGCCGTCAGGGACCGGAGCCCACGCGTAGCGCACGGCCTGGGGGCTGTGCACGGCTGGGCTTCGCGCACGCAGGGTGGCTCCCTGGAGCTCGACCTCGGCGGCGTACCAGGTCCCCTCCGCATCCAGCAGCTCGACGCCCCGCACCGGTTCCCCGCCTTGGGTGACGAGGCCGTCCGGGGCGTGGTCGAACGCGACGACGCAGAGGTCTCCTTGGGCGCGGACCTGCCTCACCTCCGGGCTGCGCGCTGCGCGCCTGCCGTGGACCTCGGCGAGGGCCAGGGCGGCGAGGCGCGCGCCCACCTCGCGCTTGCGCCGCGGGTGCACATCACGCGGGTCGCCCAGGTCCAGGGTGACGGCGAGGGCCACGCCGGGCGTGCCTGCGACCTGGCGCTGGACCTCGCGATACTCCATCCAGGCGCGCTGCATCCCGGGGAGCTGGACCATGAGGATCGGCAGCTCGGGGCGCCCAAACAGGCGCCGCCAGTCGCCGACCAGGGCCTCGAGGCTCGCACGCGCCCAGGCTGGATCGGACGCGCGGCTCATGTCCGCCAGGGTTGCGTTGGACTCGCCCTGGTACCAGAGCGCTCCCGCGAGCCCCATCCCGGCCAGCGGGCGTAGGCCGGCCTCGAAGAGGAAGCCCGGCTGGAACGGGTGGCCGGGCACGGGGCCCTCCGGGCGTGCGAGCCAGCCGGCGAGGTTCTGGCGGCCTCGCTGGCGCGGCCACTCGGGCGCGCGAGGGTCATCGAGCCAGCCCGGACCGTCGGCGAGGAGCTCGTGCGCCGCGAGGGTCGCGGGGTCCAGGTAGGCCTCGGTGCTCGTGCCGCCGATGGCGTTGTGGATGAGGCCCACCGGAACGCCGAGGGCGGCCTGAAGGTCCCGGCCGAAGAACCACGCGACGGCGGAGAAGGTGCGCGCGGTCTCCGCGGTGGAGGGCCGCCAGCCCTCTGTGCGGTAGAAGCGCTCGGGCGTGCACTCGGCCAGTTCGGCCTCCGTCCAGGCGCGCGCGCTCGGGCTCGCCGCGCCCGTCTGGTCGAGGAGGCGCAGCTCGGGGATGTCCGCGCTGGCGAGCGCCTCGGCCGCGGTGGCGCACTGGCTCACCATCCAGCGCATGTTCGACTGCCCGGCGCACAGCCAGACCTCGCCCACGAGGATGTCCTCGACCGTGAGGGTCTCGGTCCCCGCGCGAACCTCGAGCTCGTGGGGACCGCCCGCGCGCAGGGGTCCGAGCTCCACCTCCCAGGCGCCTGACTCCAGGGCCTCGCACCTTCCGCTGCGCCCGGCCAGGCGGACCCGCACCGCCGTCCCAGGCGCCGCGGTGCCGCGGATGCGGACGGGCTGCTCGCGCTGCAGGACCATGTGGTCCCCGAACGCAGCGTGCAGGGCTAGCTCGCCCTCGGCGAAGGCCGGAGCGCTCGCGAGGGCGAGGGCGAGGAGCGTCAGGGGCCGCAGGGTCATGCGCCCCATCTTGCCCCAGCTCCTGCCGGGCCGCGCGGGGCGAGCGATCAGCAGCAGGAGGAGGCGCCTGCTCCCGGCTCGCAGCAGGAGGCGCTTGCAGGCGGCGCGGACGGGGCCGGGCTCGGCGCGCAGCAAGCCCCGGCCTCGGAGGGAGCCTGGGCCACATCGGCCTGCGTGACCACGAAGATCTCCCAGCGGTTGCCGTCGGGATCGCAGACCCAGACCTTGTCCTGGACTGCGTAGCAGCAGGCGGTGCTCTCCTCGACCGTGGTGCTGAGCCCCACGCTCTCCAGCCGCGCTCGCGCGGCCGCGACGGCCTCCGTGGACTTCACCTGGATGCCGAAGTGGCTGGCGGCGCAAGCGCCGGAGGCGGTGCCCACGCTCTCGTTGAGGGTCAGGTTCACGGACGGCTCCGCCGGCTCGAACTTCACATAGCCGGGGCGCACCTTGGTGGGCTCCTGCCCGAAGAGGACCTCATAGAACGCCTTGGCCACGCCGAGGCGCTGCGTGGTCAGGGAGATGTGGATGCGGCTGGACCCTACGAACTCGACGGCGGACTGAGTCATGCCTCCATTGTGCGCCCTGAGCGGCGGCGTGCGCATGAGGATCGCGTTGGACATGGGCCTGTTCCCCGTCGACCGGCGCGCCCGTGGCGCCCCCCCGCCGTGGCCCCTATCTTCGCGGGGCGCCATGGACCGTCCGACCCTCCGCCAGCTCGAGTACTTCGTCGCCCTCGCGGAGCGGCTCAACTTCCGCAAGGCGGCCGAGGCCTGCTTCGTCAGCCAGCCCACCCTGTCCGCGCAGATCGCCGGCCTGGAGGCCACCCTGGGCGTGCAGCTCTTCGAGCGCGACCGGCGCGGCGTCCGCCTCACCGCGGCGGGGGAGGCCCTGGTCCCCGGCGCGCGTGAGACCCTCACGGCCGCCGACCGCATGGGCCAGCTGGCGCGGTCCTTTGGCGCGCCGCTGACGGGGCCCCTGCGGCTGGGGGTCATCCCGACCGTGGGGCCCTACCTGCTCCCCCGCGTCCTGCCCGCCGTGAGCGAGGCCTTCCCGGACCTGCAGGTCTACCTGCGCGAGGACATGACCGGGCGCCTCCTCGAGCAGCTCGAGACGGGCAAGCTCGACCTGCTGCTGCTGGCGATCGACCTGGACCTGGGGTCGGTGGAGACCCTGCCGCTCTTCTCGGATCCATTCGTCCTTGCCGTTCCCTCGACGGACGAGCTGGCGGGCGCGGAGGCGGCTCAGCTGAGCGACCTCGATGGCCGCGATGTGCTGCTCCTGGACGAAGGGCACTGCCTCAGGGAGCAGGCTCTTCCGCTCTGCACGGCCGCAGGTGCCGACGAGATGAGCGGCTTCCGGGCGTCGAGCCTGGGGACGATCACCCAGATGGTGGCGTCCGGCCTGGGCGTGACCCTGTTGCCTGAGCTGGCCGTCGAGCGCGAGGCCGCGGCGGTCCCGAACCTCCGCGTGCTGCCCTTCGCGGACGAAGGGCCCTCCCGCCAGATCGGCCTGGCCTGGCGCACGAGCAGCCCGCGGGAGGCCGAGTACCGCACCCTCGCCGAGACCCTGCAGGCGGCCTGGGCCGCCTCCTGAGCCGGCGGCGCAGGGCCTAGTCCACGCGGCGGGCGTCGATGGTGAGGTAGCGCTCCCAGGTGCCTTCGTCCGAGAGGTACCAGGAGGTCAGCACGCGGTGGTTGGGGTCCAGGACCTCGAGGTCGTCGCGGTAGCGGGTGGGGTCGGGGACCTCCGCGCGCGCCGCGATGGTGGGCACCAGGCTGAGGGTGCGGCGCGCGTCGTCGAGCTTGCCGTCGTAGGTCCACAGGTTCGTCTGCATGGAGTCAATCCAGGTGGCGACGAAGGTCTCGCGCCCCGTGTCGTAGCCCACGGTCAGGGTGGCCTCGAACGCGCCCTGCTGGCTGTCCGCCGCGCTCTCGGCGAGGACCCAGTGGGTCCCAAGGGCGCGGACGCTCTCGGTCCCCGTCCACTCCATGGGCTCGCCGTCAGGGAGGTCTGCGCGGTAGCTGAGCTCCCACTCGCCCACGAGCTGCTGGAGCCAGGCGTGCTGGGGCGTGGGGGGCTCCACCGCGGAGCGGGCGCCTCCGGGCGCGGTGCAGGCGGACAGGACCGTCACCGCGGCCAGGGCTGTGAGCAGGCGGGCGCTCAGCATCCGAAGACCTCCTCGAGGGCGCGCCGCATGGCGGCCGGGTCGGGGCTGGTGCCGGTCCAGAACTCGATGCCGATCACGCCCTGGGCCACGAGCATGCCCAGGCCGTCGATGACGCGGCAGCCGCGCTCTTCGGCGTCCCGAACCAGGCGCGTGCGCGGTGGGTTCGGGATCACATCCGCAACGACCAGCTCCGGTCGCAGGGTGTCCACATCCAAGGCGAGGCGCGCGTCCAGGTCGGGGTAGAGGCCGATGGAGGTGGCGTTCACGACGATGTCGGCGTCCTCTGGGATGCGGTGGTCGCCCTCCCAGACTCTGAATTCCGCCTCGGTGCTCGTGCGCTGGTTCAGCAGGTCCACGAGCGCCTGGCCGCGCTCGGTGGTGCGGTTGACCACGGTGATGCGACGCGCGCCCGCTAGGGCCATCTCGACCCCGATCGCGCGTCCCGCGCCGCCGGCCCCGAAGAGGACGAGGTGCTTCCCCGCGGGGTCGGTGAGCTCGCGCAGGCTCGTGACGAAGCCCTTGCCGTCCGTGTTCTCGCCGATGAGCTGGTCACCCCGGCGAACCACGCAGTTGACCGCACCCATGAGCGCAGCGGACTCGCCCAGGCCGTCGAGGTGCTCGATCACGGCGACCTTGTGGGGGATCGTGCAGTTGAAGCCTGCGAAGCCCATGGCGCGTGCGCCCGCGACCGCGGCAGCGAGGTCCTCGGGCCGCACCTCCAGCGTGAGGTAGCGCCAGTCGAGGCCGTGGTGGCGGTAGGCGGCCTCGACCATGGCCTGGCTCGGATTCTCGGCCACAGGGTGTCCGAAGACCCCGGTCAGCTCCTGCTTGAAGTTGGGCGCTGCGCTCATAGAGGGGCATGGTAAGGGCCCGGCTGAGCCCTTGCGATGCGCGCTGAAGCCTCTGGAGCCGGGCCTCCTCAGGCGACAGCCGCTAGCATGCGCCGGTGCGCATCTGTCTGTTGACCAACCAGGAGCTGGACACGGTCCCGTTCCCGGCCGACGACTGGCCCTGTGACCCGCGACCCTTCGTGCCGGACGCGGAGTGGACCCTGTGCACCCTGAGGGACAAGCACAGCTCGGTCGCCGCCGTCGAGGCCGAGATCGCGCGGGGTCACGACCTCTTCTTCAACCTCTGCGACGGGGCGGAGGGCCAGGAGATCCCGGGCATCGAGGTGGTGCGGACCCTCGAGCGGCATGGGGTTGCGTTCACCGGCGCGACCTCGGACTTCTATGAGCCCACGCGGCAGCAGATGAAGGACGCCTGCACCTCGGTGGGGGTGGCCACGCCCAGGGGGCTGGTTGCGAGCACGGTGGAGGATGTGGAGCGAGCCGCCGCGACCCTGCGCTTCCCGCTGTTCGTGAAGCACCACAACAGCTACGCCAGCGTCGACATCAGCCGTCGGTCGCGGGTGCGGACGCCGGAGGGCCTGCGGCAGCAGGCGCGCAAGATCATGCGCAAGCACGGCGCCGCCCTGATCGAGGAGTACATCGACGGGGTGGAGTGCGCGGTGCTCGTCGCCGAGAACCCGACCGATCCGCAGGATCCCATCACCTTCGTCCCCGTTCAGTACCGCTTTCCACGCGGCGAGGCCTTCAAGCACGCCAAGCTCAAGTGGCAGGACTATGACGGGATGGAGTGTGGGCCCGTCACGGACCCTGAGCTGGACGCCCGCCTGCGCCAAGCAGGGGCTGCGTTCTTCAGGGCCCTCGGCGGCACGAGCTTTGGCCGCTGCGATGTGCGCGTGGACCGCGACGGGGTCCCGCACATGCTCGAGATCAACCCGAACTGCGGGGTGTACTACCCGCCCTCGGACCCCGGGACGGCCGACATCATCCTGGCTCACGAGCCCGAGGGGCATGCCGGCTTCACGCGCCTGCTCGTCGAGACGGGGCTCGCCCGGGCGAGGCGTGCCCCCGAGGCCGGCCGGGTCGGTGACGAGGAGCCGTCCGGGTCCCCCGCCTAACGCTGGGGCGCGCTGCGTCCAGCGAGCACCAGGGCGTCGAGCATTCCCTTGAGCCGAGCCGCCTGCTCGGGGTGCTCCAGGACGAGGTTCTTGGTCTCGCCCGGGTCCTCGAGCAGGTCGTAGAGCTGGGCCTTGGCATCCGGGACCGTGTCCTCGAGGGCGAAGGCCTGCAGGGGGCCGCGGTCGTAGCGGTTGCCGCCCGAGCCCGGGTGGTCCAGGTACTTCCAGCGTCCCTCGCGGAGGGCCAGGCGGTTCGTCCAGGTCTGGTGCAGCAGCACGGGGCGCACGGGCCCTCCCTCGTGCGTGCCGAGGAGCACGCCGGAGAGGTCGAAGCTGTCCTCTCCACCCGCGGCGGGAGGAGCCACGCCCGCCAGCGTCGCACAGGTAGCGAAGAGGTCGGTCAGGCACAGGGGCTGGTCGGTCACGGCGCCTGCGGGCACACGCTTGGGCCAGCGCGCAAGCATCGGCACGCGGTGGCCGCCCTCCCACTGGTCGCGCTTGATGCCGCGCCAGGGGCGTGCGCCGTCGTGGTCGTGGTCCTGGCGCATGTGGACCACCGAGGCGATCTCGGGCCCGTTGTCGCTGGTGAAGAGGACCAGCGTGTCCTCTGCGAGGTCGAGCTCCTCGAGGGTCGCGAGCAGGCTGCCGACGACGGCGTCCATCTCCAGCAGAAAGTCCCCGTGCGGGCCCGCTCCGCTCTTGCCTTGGAACTCAGGCGCTGCGAAGGACGGCAGGTGGACCGCCTGCATGGAGTGGAACAGGAAGAACGGCTGCTCGGGCCGCTCGGCCTTGTGCTCGCGCAGGAAGGCCTGGCTGCGGGCGAGGAACTCGAGGTCCACGCGCTCGAGGTCGTAGTCGGGTGCGATGAGGCCCGGGCGGCAGTCGCGGGAGTAGGGGTGCTCGGGCAGCGCGCTCTTGTCCACGATCCCCACAGGCGCAACCGGCACGCGGTCGTCCTGGATCCACGCGTAGAGCCAGTCGGTGGTCGGGCAGCAGGCCGTGCCGAAGAAGGAGTCGAACCCGCGGTCCACGGGCCCGCCGCGGACCCCGCGGGCGAAGTCGACTCGCTTCACCGGATCGAGGCCGTCCCGGTGGATCGGACTCCCCTCCGCGTCGAAGAAGGTCAGCCCCACATGCCACTTGCCCACGCAAGCGGTTCGATAGCCCGCGTCGCGCAGGATGCTTGCGAGGGTGGGGCGCTCCGGCTCGATGAGGCAGGGGCCGCCCGCTCCCGTGAAGACGCCGCGATACCCCGTCCGGAAGGCCATGCGGCCCGTCATGACGCTGTAGCGCGTCGGCGTGCAGACGGTCGAGGGGCTGTGCGCGTCGGTGAAGCGCAGGCCCTCGGCAGCCAGCCGGTCGAGGTGCGGGGTGGGCGCCTTGGCCTGGTCGTTGTAGCAGCCAAGGTCCCCGTAGCCGAGGTCGTCAGCGAGGACGAGGAGGATGTTGGGCTGCTTAGCGTGCTCTCCGGACAACGCAGGAGCGCAGAGAGCGAAGAGGGCCGCGAGGAGCAGGAGGCGCATGGCCCCAGGCTAGCGCGCGACCTGCCGCGCGCACGGGGCATCGGGCAGTCCGGGGCTTTCGCAGGCTGCGGGCTTCGGCGGCCAAGCAAGCGCGAGGATCTGCCACCCCTCCCCGTGCGACACGCCATGCTCTGCGGGCGACTCGTCCATGGTGAATCCCCGCCGCTCGCTCCTCTTCGACCTGCTCGCCGCGGCTGCAGCGCTCCTCGCGGCCATGCTGGGCGCGCGCGCCGGGCTCGAGCTCCCCGCGCTCGACGAGCTGCAGCAGCTCGAAGGTCAGCCCAACGCCGTCGAGGACCAGGCGGCTCTGCTGCGCTTCTCGATGGGCTCGCCCGCTCGCCGCGTGGTCCTGCGGCCAGAGCAGGGCGCGGGCTGGGTCACCGTGAAGCAGGCGATCAAGGAGGGGCAGTCGCTCACCCTGTGGGTCGCGCAGCCTGACCAAGCCGGGTGGCTGTCCGTGGCCCCCGACGCCTGGCAGGTTGCTGCTGGTCCAAGGGTCCTGATCCCGCTGGCCGACACGACCCGCTGGGCGGAGCGTGAGGTGCGTCTCGCGCGCGCTCTCTGTGTGGCCTTCGCAGTGGCCGCTGGACTGCTCCTTGCAGCTAGCAGGCTCGCGCCTCCTGCGCGGTCGAAGGCCGGCCCTCCGAGCTCCTCGCGGAGCGGTGTGCGGGCCGAGGTGGTGGTGAGCGGTCTCCTCGCCCTGCTGGGCGGAGCCCTCCTTGAGCACGGCTGGCACCTGTCTCGAGGGGCCTTCGACCTGCAGCTGCGGACGGGCACGATTGCCACGCGCGAGCTGCGCTCGAGCGACGGGCGCATCCATGCCCTGCGACTGCGTCTGGAGGGCGAGGAGACGACCTTCGTGCTGTATCGCAAGGGCACGCCGAGCTTCGAGGGCCTCGTCGCTCGGCTCGGCGAGGGGCAGGTGGTTGACCTCGTGACGGATGCGGATGGGGTGCTCGAGGGGCGCGGCTTCCTCACGAAGCTCGTCCTCAAGCCGCGCGTCCACGGCGTGCGCATTGGCGGAGAGGAGCTGATGGATCCCGGCGTTACGCGCGAGGCCCTTCGAGGGGGTGCAGGGATGGTGATGCTCGCCGGCGCGGTCCTGATCGCGCTTGCCCTGCGCGCCGTGCGTGGCGCGCTGGCCTGAAGTGGCTTTCGGGGGCAGTGCGGGCGGGGGCCTGCGGCGCCGTTCGATGGCGCGGCCCGCCCCGCGCCGGTGCCCGACCCGCTAGCCTCGCATCATGGCGGGTGGATTTCTGAGGAGGCGACGGCCGAGGGCTGCGGCCCGCCGAGAGGCGTGGACCTGCCTGCTCGGCCTCCTCGGCACGGGCCTCGTGGCCTGCGGAGGTGGGCCCGAGCGGGTCCGGCTCGAGCCCGTGGGCGGTGCGCTGGTGGAGGAGCTGAGGGTGCGCCTGGAGCGGGAGCCCGACCGAGCGGGCTCGGGGCTGGCCTGGTCGCTCTCCCTCACGAATGCGGGTCCGCGGGAGCTGCGCGACCTGGTGCTCGTCCTCGACGAGGGGTGGTCCACCCCCGTGACGAACCTGCGCGTGCTCGACGGGGCATCGTGTGCGGTGGCGGATGCGGATGGCCGGACGCTTGGCGTGGGCAAGACCCTGGTCGTGCGCTCGAGCCACGATGTGGCGAACCACTTCCTGTTCCGCAATGCCGAGTCCCAGCGGTTCCCCGAGGACCGCGTGCCGAGCGCGGTCGGCGTCGAGACCGCCGGCGAGCGCGGTCTCTGGCGCGCGCGCTGAGGCAGGGCCGGAGGCGGATCGGCGCTGCGGGGCTAGACTCGGGGCATGATCGCGTTCGCGGCTCCCCTGCTCCTTCTCGGAGCCCTGCAGGGCGGCGGCCGCCAGCCGCGCGAAGCGCCCTGGTGGAGCCAGCCACTCCTGAGGCCGGAGGTCCCGACGGTTGTCGGCGACGACTGGGCACGCAACCCCATCGACGCGTTCGTGCTCGCGCGGCTGCACGCCAGCGGCCTGACGCCTTCTGAGGAGGCCGAGCCGGCCGTCCTGCACCGGCGAGCTCACCTCGTCCTGGGCGGCCTTGCCCCGGTGGATCCTTGGTCCGGCCAGTCCCATGAGGAGCAAGTCGACGAGCTCCTGGCGTCGCTTGCATTCGCCGAGCACCAGGCGCGCCACTGGCTCGACCTCGCGCGCTTCAGCGAGACGCACGGGTTCGAGATGAACCAGCCGCGGGAGGGTGCGTGGCGCTACCGCGACTGGGTCGTTGAGGCGTTCCGCGCGGACATGCCCTATGGGGCCTTCCTCGGACGGCAGGTCGCGGGTGATGTGCTGGGCGACGATGCCGGGACGGGCTTCCTCGTGGCGGGGGCCTGGGACGAGGTGAAGAGCCCTGATCCGGTGCTCACGGCCGAGCAGCGGCAGGCCGAGCTGGCGGACATGGTGAATGCGGTCAGCACGGGGTTCCTCGGGCTCACGGTGGCCTGCGCTCGCTGTCACGACCACAAGTTCGATCCGCTGAGCCAGCGCGAGTACTTCGCCATGGAGGCCCTGCTCTCCGGAGTCCAGCACGGCGTGCGGCCCCTGCGTGAGCCAGGGGACGACGAGCGGCGCGCGGAGCTCGAGGCGCTTCTGCGCGGCACGAGGGCCGAGCTCGAGGAGCTCGTGGCGGACGCGCCCGTGGAGCTGCGCAGCGCGGTCCAGGCTCGGGGGAACGAGGAGCGCTTCGCACCCGTGCTGGCGGATCGCGTGCGGTTCACGATCCTCGCCACGGTGGGCCCCGGCGAGCCCTGCCTGGATGAGCTGGAGGTCTTCTCTGGCCTCGAGAACCTCGCACGCGGTCTCCAGGCCTCCACGAGCGGGGACTACGCGGGCAACCCGCGCCACCGGCGGGAGCACCTCACCGACGGTCGGTATGGAAACGACCACTCCTGGATCTCGAATGAGGCTGGGAGCGGTTGGGTCGAGCTCGAGCTTGCGGAGGCGCGGCCGCTCGACCGCGTGACCTGGGCTCGTGACCGCGAGGGCGTGTTCTCGGACCGCTTGGCGCGCGACTATCGGGTGGAGGTGCGCCTGGGGGATGGCCCCTGGATCGAGGTGGCGTCCGGCGCGGATCGGCTGCCGCCAGGCGAGGGCGCCCTCCTCGCGCGCGCGCGCACCCTGGCCGCGGGGGCGGGACGCGAGCAGGCCGAGCTCCTGCTGCAGAGGCATGAGGATGCCGAGGCAGAGCTGGCAGTGCTCGAGCAGCGCCCCAGGGCCTACGCCGGCAGGTTCGAGGAGCCTTCGCCCACGCGCCTCCTGTATCGGGGAGAGGTCACGCAGCCGCGCGAGGAGGTCGCCCCAGGCCTGCCTGCCATCCTTGGGGACCTGCAGCTGGCTCCGGATGCGTCCGAGGTGACGCGTCGAGCCGCCTTGGCCGCATGGCTGGCAGCCCCCTCCAATCCCCTCGTCCCGCGGGTGCTCGTCAATCGGCTCTGGGCGTGGCACTTCGGAACGGGGCTGGTGGCAACCACCAGCGACTTCGGCGTCATGGGGGCCGCGCCCAGCCATCCCGAGCTCCTGGACTGGCTGGCCTGCGAGCTCGTTGCTGCGGGCGGGAGCCTGCGCCATGTGCATCGCCTGATCGCGACGAGCGCGACCTGGCGCCAGCGCTCGCGGCCTCGAGCCAGCGCAGCCGCGCTCGACGCCGAGGCCCGGCTGCTGTGGAGGTTCCCGGCCCGACGCGTTGCGGCCGAGGTGCTCAGGGACTCGCTCCTGGCGGTTACGGGCACCCTCGATCGCACGCCGGGCGGACCGGGCTTCAGCGCGTTCGAGCCCAACGACAACTATGTGAGGAACTACGAGCCGCTGGATCACTACGGCCCTCTGGGCCTGCGGCGCCTGCTGTACATGACTCAGGTCCGGATGGAGCGCGAGGGGACCTTCGGCTCCTTCGACGCGCCCGACGGCGGGCAGGTCTGCCCCGAGCGGGGTCGCTCGACGACGCCCATCCAGGCCCTGGCGCTCCTCAACTCACCGTTCGTTCTGGAGCAGGCCGCCGCACTCGCCCAGCGCATCCGCGCCGAGCATCCCAGCGAGCCCCGGAGCCAGGTCGCGGACGGCTTCCGCCGCGTCCTCGGGCGTGAACCCGGCGAGGCCGACCTCGCTGCTGCGCTCGAGCTCACGGCAACGGACGGTCTTGAGGCCCTCATCCGCGCCCTCTTCAACTCCAATGAGTTCCTCCTCATCCCCTGAACCGACCCGCCGCGGCCTGCTGCGCGGAGCCGTCGGCAGCCTGGCCCAGGTCGCGCTCGCCGACCTGGCCCTGGGGGCGAGCGGTGAGGAGGTGCTCGTGCGGCCGGAGGCGCCCTTTGCTGCGCGCCCGCCGCACTTCGCGCCGCGAGCGAGGCGGGTCGTGCAGATCTTCTGCTCCGGTGCTCTCAGCCATCTCGACACCTTCGACCACAAGCCGGAGCTGGAGCGCCGCAGCGGCGAGCCGCTGCCCGGCGCGGAGGGACTCGTCACCTTCCAGGGAGAGAACGGCGCCCTGACGCGCAGTCCCTGGAGGTTCCGTCCGAGGGGGGAGTGCGGCAAGTGGACGAGCGACCTGCTGCCTCACCTCGGCGCGCAGGTCGACGACCTGTGCTTCATCCACTCGATGACGAGCCGCACGAGCACGCACGGCCCGGGTGAGAACTTCATGTCGACCGGGTTCACCCTGGAGGGCTTCCCTGGGGCGGGGTCCTGGGTGAGCTATGCGCTTGGGACCGAGAACCAAGACCTCCCGGCCTTCGTAGCGATCCCCGATCCGCGCGGCGTGCCCCAGTCGAGCGCCAACAACTGGGGACCGGGCTTCCTGCCCGCAGCCTTCCAGGGCGTGCCCCTCTCGGCCCAGCGGCCGCCCAGGCACCTCGCCGCGCCGGTTGAGGCGGGGCGCGATCGCCGCACCCGCGAGTTCCTCGCGGGCCTCAACGACAGGCACATGCGGGAGCGCGGTGAGGACCCGGGCCTCCGCGCGCGCATCGCGAGCTACGAGCTCGCCGCACGCATGCAGCTGTCGGTGCCGGAGGCCATGGCCCTCGACGGCGAGTCCGCTGCCGTCCGAAGGCTCTACGGTGCGGATGATCCGGATCCCGTGCGCGCCGGCTTCGCGCGCAACTGCATGCTTGCACGCCGCCTGGTGGAGCGCGGAGTGCGCTTCGTGCAGCTGTTCAACGGCGCCTACGCGATGGGGGAGGGCGTCGGGAACTGGGACGGTCACAAGCATCTCGAGCAGCAGTACGCCACCCACGGCCCGATCCTGGACCGCCCCGCCGCGGCGCTCCTGCACGAGCTCAAGGCCCTCGGGCTGCTCGAGGACACGCTGTTCATGCTGGTCACGGAGTTCGGACGCATGCCGACCTTCCAGAAGGGCGCCAGCGGCCGTGACCACAACCCCCGCGGCTTCACCGTCGCGCTCGCCGGCGCGGGCGTGAAGGCCCCCTTCAGCTACGGAGCCACCGACGCCTTCGGCTACCAGGCGATCGATCGGCCGGCCACGGTGCACGATCTCTACGCAACGGTCCTGCACCTCCTCGGCCTCGACCACGAGCGCCTCACCCGCTACCACAACGGCATCGAGCGCCGCCTGACGGATGTGGAAGGCAGCTTGATGCGGGGCCTGCTGTCCTGAAACCGCGCTTCGCCTGGGATCGGGCGGTTCCTGTGGTTCCGCTTACCGCTTCAGCAGCCCGAGCATGGCCTGGCCCATGCCCTCGCCGATGAGGTAGTAGGTCTCGGCGTTGTTGTTCCAGTGGTAGGCCTGGCCTGAGGGGGACTGCTCCTTGGGGCGGTAGAAGTCGCGCGTGCCGACGAAGGCGACGGTGCCCTTGAACTCCTTGCGGTCAGCCACGGCGGCCTGGGCCTTCATGAGGGAGAGCGCGCGGGGGTGGATCTCCTCGCGGCCGCTCATGCCGGTCTCGGCGATCACGAAGGGGAGGTCCGGGGCCTCGAGCTCCTTGCGCGCGTCGCGGATGAAGCACGAGAGGTTCTCCTCGTAGGCGTCGTTGAAGGCCTGGTTGACGCGGTCGTTCCAGCCCTGGTGCCAGCCGATACCCAGCAGCTCGACCCCGTCGTACTCGAGGTCGGGGAAGCGCTCGCCAATGCCTGCGAGGGCCTCGCGGTACAGTCGGAACAGGTCCTTGTAGGAGGGGCCGACCTCGCCGCCTGCGCTGGGTGGGCGGAAGTCCGCGCCGATGCTCTTGCCGCCCCAGGCGATCTTGATCAGCAGGACGGGCTCGTCGAAGTGGTCCCCTACGACCGTTCCGAAGCCGAGCTCAGGGCCAATTTGATCCTCGGCGCCGCCGAAGCCGGGGCCGAGCGGTCCGTCCACCTCGCGTCCGCCGCGGAAGGTGACGAGGACATCCTCGCGCGTGATCCAATGGCCCTCACGGTCGACGAGGTGGCCGTAGCGCTTGCGCGTCTCCTGCGCGGTGACGAGGCCCTCGAGGGACCCTCGGCCCTCGTTGCGCGTGGCGGGCACGATCCCGGCTCCCACCATGTTCGACTGGCCGGCGAGGAGGAAGACCTTGAGCTTGGGTGCCTGCGTGGCTGCGGGGCGAGCCGAGGCGAGGAGCGCGAGCGCGGCGAGCGCCGAGGCGCTGAGGAGGGTGCGGCGGGGGAGGTCCATGCCACCGAGCCTAGCGGCTGGCTGGTGTCCCCGCCGGGGCGCTGGCGATCCGGGCATGGCATCCCCCTGCGGCGCGGCCGACAATGTCCCTGCGCGCCCATGAGCAGCTCCCTTCTCTCCATCGTTGTCTGGTCCCTCGCCCTGGTCTCCACCTTCGCAGAGGCTCGGGCGGAGCGGCCGAATGTCCTGCTGATCATCTCGGACGACCAGCACTGGACGGACTTTGGCTTCATGGGGAGCGAGGTGGTGGCGACTCCGCATCTGGACGAGCTCGCGTCCCGTGGCCTCGTCTTTCCCCGGGGCTATGTGGCCGCGCCGCTGTGCCGTCCGAGCCTGGCGACGCTGGCCACCGGCCTCCATCCGCACCAGCACAAGATCACCGGCAATGATCCCCCCAAGGGGACGAACCGGGCGGAGATGCTGCGCCACATCGATGCCGCCGTGACGCTGCCGAGCCTCCTCGGAGCCGCTGGGTATCGGACCATGCAGACCGGCAAGTGGTGGGAGGGTGCCGCGACCCGCGGAGGCTTCACCGAGGGCATGACGCACGGCAGCCCGGCCCACGGCGGACGCCATGGCGACCGTGGGCTGACCATCGGCCGGGTGCGGATGAGCCCTGCGACGGACTTCATCGACTCGGCGGAGGAGGCTGGTGATCCGTGGTTCCTCTGGTACGCCCCGTTCCTTCCTCACACGCCCCACAATCCTCCGGAGGAACTGCTCGAGCGCTACCGCAAGGAGGGCGTCCCGCTGCCTGTCGCGAAGTACCGCGCGATGTGCACCTGGTTCGACCAGACCTGTGGAGACCTGCTCGGGTATCTCGATGCCAAGGGCCTGCGCAAGGACACCCTGGTGGTCCTGGTCACCGACAACGGCTGGATCCAGCGCACCGACGGCAATGGCTATGCGCCGCGCAGCAAGCGCACCGCCTACGAGGGCGGCGTGCGCACGCCGATCGTCTTGCAGGGGCCGGGGATCGAGCGCGCCGAGCGTCGCGAGGTGCCCGTCAGCTCGGTGGACATCCCGGCGACGATCCTGGCGGCCTGCGGGGTCGAGGTGCCGGAGGCCTGGCCCGGCCATGACCTGCGCCTTGTCCGGTCGGAGGGCGAGCATGCGCGCGGACCCGTCTTCGGCGCGGCCTACACGCACGATGTGGTGGACCTCGACGCTCCTGCCCGCAGCCTGGTCACACGCTTCGTGGTCGACGGGGGATGGAAGCTCCTCGCACACGAGGACTCAAGCGAGGGCACGGCCGGCTTCGAGCTCTTCCACCTCGCCGAGGATCCGGCTGAGAGCCGTCCCGTGGAGGAGCCCGAGCGCCGCGCGGCGCTCCTGGCGCTGCTCGACGGTTGGTGGCGGCCGCAGTGAACGCAGCGCGCGGGGTCGGCCTCAGTCCTCTTGCCAGGGCTCGTCGGTCCAACCCTTGGGGGTCCGCGTCAGCTCGTACTCCCCGTCGGGGCTCACCCACGAGTTGTCCCAGCGGGTGTACAGCACTCCGCAGATGAAGGCGTAGGAGCAATCAGGCGCGATGGCGTCGATCTCCTTGGAGCGCTCGGCGACCCAGTCCCCCTCCACGATCGCGCACCCCGGGAAGAAGTGGTCCAGGGCCTCCGCGAGGTCCTTGAAGGTCCGGGCGGACTCCTCGCCCCATGAGGCCGTCGTGACCTCACCGTCCGGGAAGCGGTGGAAGTGCAGCAGCTCCCCGCCGCCGGCCATGCCGCTGTCCCATTCCACGGTCAGCAGGCACTCCCCGCCGAGCCACTCGTCGGGGTCGCCGTCCTCTTCCTCCTCGAGCTCCTCGTCGTCGAACTTGCTGTCTTCGGGTCCCTGGGCGTCGTTGGTCATGGAGCACCTCCTGCTCGGGCTCCATGGAACTCGGGACCGGCGCACCGCGCCAGCCCTCATCGTGTCATGGGAGGGAGCTCCCCGCGCGGCTCGGGATGGGGCCCCTACCTGCCGTGCCGCGTCGCGCGGACGACCTCCTCCGCCGTCCGCAGGGGCGGCCCCAGAGGGCCCGCATCGAGCGCTGCGAGGGTCTCCGCCACGAGGGCGAGCTGCTTGCCGAGGTTCTTGGACTCCTTGTGCGCTCTCAGACGGCGCTGGAGATCCTCGAGCTGCGGCCGGACCTCCGCGGCCGCACTTCCGTAGCGCTGCAGCGCCTGCATGCACTTCACGATGCGGTCCTGCTTGCCCCACTGGTCGATCTCGGTGACGGCGATGCAGAGCTCCATTCCCTCGGCGATGCGGTGCTGTGCCAGGAACTCGAGCCCGGCGAGGCGGATGCCGTTCGAGAACATGACGCCGCTGGGGCTGGGCGTCCGAACGGCCTCGAGGATCTCGGGCAGGATCGGCGCCAGCTCGTCCAGGGTCATCAGCTTGAAGACCTGGGCGACCGCACCGCGGGCGCGCCCATCGTCGTTCTGCATCAGGCGCAGGATGGCGCGGCGCAGGAGCTCGCGGTCGATGCCCTCCACCGAGCGGGAGAGCAGGCCGCGCATCTTGAGCGCTCCGCCCGGGTAGAAGAGGCAGAAGGCCAGGTAGCGCTGCGTGAAGCCCCGCGGATCCTCCGGGTCGTCCCTCAGGGCGAGCTCCAGCATGGGCACGGCGGCCTCGCGCGCGCGCTCCCCGATCGCGGCGAGGGCATAGCAGGCCTGGATCCGAAGCCACACATCGTCCTCGCCGAGGAGGCGCAGGAGCTGCGGAGTGGCCTCGGCCGCCTCTGAACCCAGGGCTGCGAGGGCCTGACACGCGCCGTAGCGACTCTCGAGGTCTCGCCGCTTCAGCAGCCGCAGGAGCTCGGGCAGCGGGTCCCCAGCAGCGGCCGCGAGGGCGTCGGCCGCGCGCGAGCGCACGGCCGGGGACCAGCTCTGGAGCAGCTCCAAGAGCTCGCGCGGGTCCTTGGCGGCGTAGTGCTCCTTGGCGAGGGACCAGTTGTCGAACCCGCGCCCGGCCGCGATCGTCTCCCGCAGCTCGCGACCGTCGAGGATGAGCGCCTCTGAGGCGCCCTTACCAGTGAGGAACAGCTCACCCCGATCGAAGGTGTGGCTGAGGACGAAGGCGCCCGTGCAGTCCCAGCTCCCGTACTTGTGCTCGCCGCCGCTCATGCCGGCACCGCCCTGGTAGGGGAAGCTGCCGTCGTGCGCACGCGCCAGGTCGTAGTACCAGCGCTGCTCCGCCAGGAACGCGCTCACCGCCTCGGGGCCCGCGCGCATCACGCCGACCGGCCCCCACAGGTACGAGAAGTAGTTCCCCGTGTGGCCACGCTCGCGCTCCCCGTAGGAGGCGGTGGTCATGCGCGCGAAGAAGCGCGCCTCCTCGCTCATGCCCTGCAGGTCGAAGATCAGAGCCGCGACCCCGTCCTTGCCATTGTCGTCGTGGACATCCCAGCCCGGTCGGTGGTCGCCGTAGGGGATGGCGCCCTTGCCCACATAGAACACCGCGAAGCGATTTGCGCGGACGATGGCGTCACGCACCTCTTGGTCGCGCACGCCACAGCGCTCGGCCAGGACGAGGCCAAGGTGGCAGATGAGGCCCGCCTGGTTGAGGGCTCCGTAGCCTCCGAGCTTGCCGTGCAGTCGCCCGTCGTTGAGGTCGGGCCAGGCCATCCCGTGGCCCCAGGTCCCGACCCCGCTCTGGCCCTGGGCGATCGTGGTCGCGTACTCCACGATCGCGGGCATGACCTTGCGGTCCTTGGTTGCCAGGTAGTACTCGGTCAGGAACAGCAGGCGGTAGCCCCACTGCCAGGCGAAGAGCCCCGAGGTGCGGCCCTCCAGGCTGAGGTCGGTCGAGGGGTCCCCAACCTGCCGAGCGAGGTCGCGCACGGCATCGCGGTACTTGGGTTCACCAGTAGCCAGGAGCGCGAGGGCGTTGACCATGCCGTCGATGTCGCCCTTCATGTGGCTCGCCATGTGGGCGCAGGCCGCGTCGAGGATGGCGGCGGACTTTGGGCAGCGGAACGGTGCGCTCTCGGCGTAGGCGCCGAGCATTGGGAGGGGCACGGTCACGGCCTCGGCCTCCCCCTTGCGCCAGCGCAGGAGCTCGAGCCCGCCATCCGCGGCCTCGGCCGCCGTGATGGCGTCTCCGAGCAGCCGGCGCGGATCGCCTTCGAACGGCGTGCTGCCCAGCCCGAGGAGGACATCGCCGGGCTCGAGGATCCCGTCCGCGGGCGAGCCCGCGGCGACCCGGGTGATGAGCACCTGGCGCGCCTCGGCAGTCTCCAGCTTCCAGCCCCACATCCAGCCGCGCGCGCCGGTGGGCCCGAGGTTCCAGTCGTGCTTGTCGTCGGGCTGATCGCCTGCGGTGAGGTCCGGGACGGGCGGCTTGTCTCTCTGGGCCTCGGCTGCGGGTGCCACGGCCACGGCGGCCAGGGCCGCCAGGGTGGAGAGGAGGAGGGGTCGGCACGGGTGGGTGCTCATGCCTCGATCCTAGGGTCCCGTGCCTCGGGGGCCCTGGCACCCCGGGCGGAGGCGGTCCGCGTGCCTCGCGCTAGAGTGGAGGCATGACGCTCCTGCCTCTCCTCCTCGCGTCCGCCCTGGCTCCGGCCGGTGATGGGGCCTCAAGCCTCGAGGCGCGCTTTGCCCCGCCGGCCCTCATGACGGGGGCGGACAAGCCCCTCGGCGGGACCAAGATGTACCCCTCGCCGGCGGCCCATGATGTCGACCGGGACGGGAAGCTCGACCTCGTGCTTGGCGACCTCCCCGGGCGCATCACCTGGTCGCGGCGCGGCACGGAGGGGATGGAGCGTGAGCAGCCCTTCGAGAAGACCGACGGCACGCAGCTGAACTTCTCGAACTGGTGATGCATCGGCATGGGTTCACAGTTCGTGGACCTGAACGGAGACGGCCACAGCGACTATGTCACCTCCATCTTTGACGGCTCACCGCATGTGAGCTGGGGAAGCGAGGCCGGCTTCGGTGAGCCGGAGCTGCTCTACGACGCGAGCAAGGAGCGCATCCTCGTCTCGTACTACTGGGACTACGACGAGGAGTCGCACCTGACCACGGGCCGCGCGATGCCCGATGGCGAGGCGGCCAACATCCGCGGGATCTCGGCGCTGGCGTTCGACTGGGATGGGGACGGGGACTTCGACCTGCTCCAGGGCACCTACGAGGAGGGGCGGCTGTTCCTCCAGCTGAATGAGGGCACCGACGCGGCGCCCCGCTTCACGGGCAAGAACCAGGCAGTCCTTGCGGGCGGGGTCCCGCTCGAGAACAAGGCCAAGATGACCGCTCCGCGCCTCGTGGACTGGGACGGCGATGGGGATCAGGACCTGGTCTACGGCACCTTTGGCGACGCCCAGACGCCTGGCCGCATCCTGCTGCTCGTGAACACGGGCAAGGTGGGGGCGCCGGTCTTCGCCGCGCCGCGCGTGCTCCTCGAGGGGGTCGCGCCCGAGGGCGTCCCGGAGGCGACGGGACCGAGCGAGGGGCTGTACCCCGAGGTCGTGGACTGGGACGGTGACGGTGACCTCGACCTGATCGTCGGAGGCTACTCACGCTGGACGCCTCCGGGTCGCGAGCTCAACGATGAGGAGCAGGCCAAGGTGCTTGCCCTGCGCGAGGAGCTCGAGGTCCAGCAGGCTGCCTACCAGGTCGTGCTTGAGGAGTACAACGCGGAGCTCGAGACCCTCCCCGAGGGGCTCACCGGCGAGCAGCGCCGCGCGGCCTCCGCGGCGGTCTACGGACGGTTCAAGAGCCGACTCTCCGACGCCAACGGCGAGGTCGCGGCCGTGCGCAAGCAGCTCGAGGAGCTGGTGCCGGCGGCGAAGCGCAAGCCCTTCGTCTGGCTCTACGAGCGCCTCTGACGCACCTGAGATCGAGGCGAACAGCGCCCCGTGCGGACCTCTCCGTGCGGGGCGCTGTTCGTCTCGGCGGTGTCGTGTGTGGGTGCCGCGAGCGGGAGCCGAAAGTCAGTGCCCCGAGAGGTCCCGGATGGGCTGGGGCATGCGCTCCACGACCTCCATCGGGATCGGGACGCCATCCACGGCCCAGTCCTGATCGAGGGTGAGGTATTTGAGCTCGAAGCCGCCGCCTGACTCGGTGAGCCGGCCAAGGACCTCGTTCCCGTCATAGCCCCAGATCCGGCTGGGGTCCTCCGCGAAGACGAACCAGCCCTGGTCGGTGTCCTTGAACACCAGGGAGCTCCCAAAACCGCCCTCGTCGAGGGGGTGCTGCAGTTGGGCGACGAGGGTCGGTTCGAGGCGGATGGCCGCCTGCGCGGCGTCCTCGAGCTCCCTAGCCTCGTACCGCAGCTCGATGGTGAGGGTCAGCTTGCCGAGGCTCCAGGTGCCGGGATGCTGGAGGAGCTGACCCACCGCGTCCCGGGCGGGGGTCTCGCCACTCTTGGGCCGGGCCTCCTCGGAAGCGGCCTCGGCAGGCGCAACGCTCGCAGGTTCCTCGAGCGAGGGCGCGTCCCCGGTGGGAGCACAGGCCCCTAGGGCCAAGAGGAGCCAGGTCAAGCGCGGCATGCAGGGCACCCTGCACACCTTCGGCCTGGATGTCCATGCGTTTGTTCCGTGTAGGCCAGGTGAGAGATCGCCCTCAACCCTAGATACTCCTCCAACCAGCCATGATCCGGACCCCCTACCTGCTGTTCCTTGGCGACGCGCCGACGCGCCTGGATGTGAAGACCGCCACGGGAGTCCTTCACTGGCGCCCGGAGCAGTGCCTGGGTCAGTGGCGCACCGAGCCCTCGGCTGTCGATCTCCGGCTCCCCGACCTCGATCCCGAGGCCGCCGCATCGAGGGGCGCGTCGTCCCTCCTGCTCGGAGTCGCCAACGAGGGCGGCGTGCTCGATGCCAGCTGGATCCCGTTCCTGATCCAAGCGCTCGAGGCCGGACTCGACCTCGTCTCGGGTCTGCACCAACCCCTGGCAGGAGTGCCTGAGCTCCTCGACACCGCGCGTGCGCGCGGGCGTGCGCTGATCGATGTCCGCCGCCCCGCCGCACGTATCCCGATCGCCACGGGCGAGCCGGCCCTCGTGGACTTCGCCTCCCGCAGTCCCAGGATGCGGAGGTTCCTGAGGCTCGTGAACCGGGTCGTTGACACGGACTCGAGCCTCCTCCTGACTGGCGAGACGGGCGTGGGCAAGGAGCGCCTGGCTCAGGCGATCCACAACGAGGGCGCGCGGGCCTCAGGGCCCTTCGTGTCGGTCAACTGCGGCGCGATCCCCGAGTCCCTGCTGGAGTCGGAGCTCTTTGGCCACCAGCCCGGCGCTTTCACCGGGGCCGAGCGGCTGAAGCGAGGGCGCTTCGAGCTCGCGGAGCGCGGGACGATCTTCCTCGACGAGATCGGAGAGATGCCCCTGCACCTGCAGGTCAACCTGCTCTCGGTTCTTCAGCGTCGTCGCGTCCAGCGCGTCGGGGGGGAGGAGCTCATCGGCATCGATGTTCGCGTCATGGCTGCGACGAACCGAGATCTGGAAGCTCTGGTTCGCAAGGGGCGCTTCCGAGAGGACCTCTACTACCGCCTGAACGTGGTGACCCTCGAGGTCCCACCCCTGCGCGAACGCAGCGAGGACATCCCGGACATGGTCGGCATGTTCATCGGGCACCTCAGGACGAGCCTCGGACGCCAGGAGGTCGATGGAATCACTCCTGCAGCCCTCGAGGCCCTCTGTGCCTAAGAGTGGCCAGGCAATGTGAGGCAGCTGGTCAACGCAGTGGAGCGCGCGCTCGTCCTCTGCGCTGGGCGCGAGATCGGGGTGGAGGACCTGCCCGACTCGATCAGCCGTCTGCAGGGTGACGGCGAGGCGGTGGAGAGGCGCGGGCAAGCGCGCATCGAGGAGGAGGGCAAGGACAGGAACGGAGTTGCGGGCCTACGCCCCCTGCGTGAAGAGCGCGAGGAGCTGCTCCAGTCCTTCGAGCGCGACTACCTCGCGCGCCTCTTGAGGTCGACGGGAGGGCGCGTGGGCCAGGCTGCGCTGCGTGCCGGGATCACGCCGCGCAGCCTCTACGACAAGCTCCGCCGGCACGGCCTGCGCAAGGAGCAGTTCAGGCCGGGCCGCTGAGCCCGTTCCCGGGCGCGGGAGGCGGCCCTCAGCGCGGCGCCGGGATGTCGAGGTGCTCGTAGAGGAGCTTCTCGGTCTTCGCACCGACGAGCAGGCCCAGCTCGAGGCGCGCGCCCTTGGGGAGCTCGCTGGGAACCATGCAGTCGGTGGCGAACGCCTTGCCGCCACCGCTCGCGCTCGACCGCGGCCACAGGTCGAGGGCGCGACCCTTCGCGTCCAGCCAGCGGTACTTGCGGTAGAGGTCGAAGTTCCCGGTGCCCTTTGCGCTGAAGCGCGGAACCACGGCGACCCGCGTCTCGAGCTGGAGTCCGGCCTTCTTCCAGGAGGAGCCCTTCGCGCGCTTGTACTTAGCGCCTTCAGAGAACTTGTCCAGGGTGTGCTCGGTCCCATCGTCCATCCTCACGACGAGTCGGAGCCCCTCGAGCTCACGATCGCCGATCTCGAACGACTGCGTCCACACGTCGCCGGTCGTGGACGAGCCCTGGTAGGCGAACTCCTTGTCGTCCTCGTCGAGGAGGACGGCCTCGTCGAACTCCCAGGGCCTCTCGGTGATCTGCACCTGCAGCATGCGCAGCCCCTCGATGCGGGCCTTGAGCTTGAAGCCCGCCTCCTCGAGTGTCTCGTCCTCCCAGTCGATCGGGTCAGCACCCTGCTCGAGCATCAGCGGGACGTCGACCCAGCGCGTCTCGCCCCCGTGCGTCAGTTCGTAGTGACCGGCGAGTCGCTGGATCGAGCTCCACTTCTGGGTGGGCCGGGCCAGCTCCCAGACGAGCAGGTGCAGGCCCTCGGGCACCTTCGCCCCGCGCCCGTCGCGCGGGTCCAGGTCGCCGGGCAGGACGACCTTCGGCGTGAACATCACATCCGGACGAAACACCTCGCCGGTGTCGGTCTTGAGCACATCGAGGTGATTGCCGTGGTCGACATCCCAGGGGAGGTCGTCGCCCTCGCGGAACTCCTGCACGACCAGCAGTCGATCGCTCGACGAGGGATCGTTGAGGCAGTAAGGCTTCGAGTCCGTTGCCGCGAACGAGGTGACGGCGAGCCAGCAGAGGGGGAGGAGGGTCTTCATGGCTCCTCACACCCTAGCGACCCGGTTGGATCAGCCGCTGGGCGCGCGGGAGCGGGGGTAGAGTGCCCCCATGCGAGCAGCCTCTCTTCGCCTCCTGCCCCTGCTCACGGCCGCGGCCTGCCTGCCCGCGGAGGCTGTCCTCACGCCCGAAGTCGCGTCCTCTCCGCGCCCGAACCTGATCCTCATCATGACGGACGACCAGGGCGCGGCCGACGCGGGCTTCGCGGGGAGCGCCGTGGCGCGGACCCCGGCCCTCGACGCCCTGGCCGCTCGCGGAGTCGTGCTCGAGACCTTCTACGCCGCCGCGCCGGTGTGCTCACCCACGCGCGCCTCCTGCCTGACCGGGCGGCATCCCGTGGCCCTTGGCATCCCGAACGCGAACACCGGACACCTGCCCGCTGAGGTTCCGAACCTGGCCACCCTGCTCGCAGCAGAGGGCTACCGCACGGGCCACTTTGGCAAGTGGCACCTGGGCACCCTTACGCGCGAGGTTCGGGACAGCAATCGCGGCGGGCGGCCGGAGCAGGCGGAGCACTACGCGCCCCCGTGGGAGCGGGGCTTCGACACCTGCTTCTCCACCGAGGCGAAGGTGCCGACCTGGGACCCGATGGTGCACCCCGAGACGGGCAGGCCATTCGGCACGCGGTACTGGACCGGGCCCGGGGAGAGCATGGTGGAGGACCTGGACGGGGAGGACGCGCGACTGATCGTGGAGCGCGCGCAGAGCTTCGTCGAGCAGTCCCTGGACGAGGGGAGTCCCTTCCTGGCGGTGCTCTGGTTCCACGGCCCGCACCTGCCCCTCGTGGCGCCGGAGGCCGCGACCGAGCCCTGGGCAGGCACGGCCGATGCGACCTACCAAGCCGTGGTCGCGGGCATCGACGCGCAGGTTGGTCGCCTCTGGGACCGGCTGGAGCAGCGCGGCGCGGCTCGGGACACCCTCCTTTGGTTCTGCAGCGACAACGGGCCCGAGCGGGTGCCCGGTCAGGACGACCGCCTCTCCGCCGAGGCCTACGGCCGGCATCCCTACGGCTCGGCTGCGCCCTTCCGGGGCCGCAAGCGCAGCGTGCATGAAGGTGGCCTGCGCACGCCGGCCTTCGTGGTCTGGCCTGCGGGGCTCCCCGCCGGCCTGCGCGTGAGCCAGCCCGGCGTCACTACCGACCAGCTGCCGACCCTGCTCACGCTCCTCGAGCTGCCCCTTCCGGAGGCGCTGGATGGCGTCTCCCTGGCCCCGCTGCTGCGCGGTGAGTCCTGGCGGCGGACGAGGCCGATCCCGTTCCTCTCGGGGCGCCGGCGCGCCCTCGTGGACTGGCCCTGGAAGCTCGTTCAGGACGGGGGCGGAGCGGCGGGCCTGTATCACCTGGAGCAGGATCCGGGGGAGACGCGCGACCGCACGGAGGAGCACGCGGGGCTCGCCGAGCGCATGAGGGATGCGCTGGCCCGGGAGGCCGAGCGGCTCACTCCGCCCAGCGGGGGTGACCGAGAGGCTCCTGGCTCCCGGCCGCCCGAGGCCGGACGCTAGGCCTTGGCCGCCTGCACCCGCACGGCGCTGCGGTGGGTGCCGAGCGCGCGCATGGGGTCGAGGCCCTCGACCCGCAGGGGCATGCGCGTGGCCGCGTCCATGGCGAGGAAGACTCCATCGATGGCGGTGTGGTCCACGACGCGGACCTCTGGCGTGAGCTCGATAGTGACATCCTCGACCGTCCCCGACTCCTGGGAGGCGTCCAGGGGCTCCATCAGCTTGTAGGCGTTGAAGCAGACCAGCGGCCGGCCCACGCGGTAGCGGCGCCGCTCCCCGGAGCCGACCTCCTCGATCACGGGGTCACGGAAGAGGTCGGCGACGATCCCGAGCACCCCGGGGCATGAGGTCGGGCCACTTGAGCGCAAGGCGTAGGCCGTGAGCAGAGCGAGCTTCAGGGCCGTGCCCACGAGCACGCCCACGAGGAGATCCGTGAACAGGGTCACGACCAGCGTGACCGTGTACAGCGCGACCTGCTGGCTGCCGATGTGGGCCAGGTGACGGGCGATGCGCGGGTGCATCATCTTCCATCCGGTGTAGACGAGCACCGCGCCCAGGGTGGCCTTCGGGATCAGGCTGACCAGTGCCGGGGCCACGAAGAGGAACACGAGCAGGCAGCAGGCGTTGACGAAGTTCGCCCACAGCGTCCTGCCACCGGCCTCGATGCAGGTCTTGCTCTTCACCCCGCCGGGGATCACGGTCAGGCCGCCGAGGAGGCTGGAGATCAGGTTGGAGAGGCCCATCGCCGCCAGCAGGCGGTTCGGCTCGGAGCGCCGCTTGAACGGGTCGATGCGGTCGATGGCCTGCGCCGTGGCGAGGGACTCGACCCCGTCGATCATCGTGAGGGTCAGCACGCCCAGGAGAGCGGCCTTCCACAGATCCGGTCGCTCAAGCATTCCTGCGAAGTCCGGCAGCTGGACGCCCGAGAGGGGGTTCGCTGGGACCGAGATCAGGAACGCGTCCTCGAGCCCTAGCAGGGCTGCCAGGGCAGCGCCCACCACCACGGCGAAGAGGTGAGGGGGGACCGTCCGGAAGAGCGCGAACCTCTGGCCCAGCGGGCTCACCAGCGCGAAGATCAGGACGAGAGACACCGCAGCCACGGTCAGGGCGTCGCCGTTCGCTCCCGCCACCCAGTGCGGGATCTCGGTCAGGTACTCGCTGAAGTGGTGCGCGTGGATCGGCTCGAGGTACCCGAAGAACAGGGGCAGGGCCTTGATCAGGATCAGCACGCCGATCGCGCCGAGCATGCCCTCCACGACGCTCGCTGGGAAGATGGCCGCATAGCGCGCGAGCTTGAGCCTCGCCATCACGATCTGGATCACCCCCACGATCGAGATGACGACCAGCAGCAGGGGATAGCCCGCACCGACATGATCGGCATCTCCCGCGCCTCCAAGGGCGGCCATGATGGCGAGGAGCGCCGGGGCCAGTCCGGCGGCGGGCCCTGAGATCGTCACGAACGAGCCGCCCACGAACGGGAAGACGAGTCCCGCGATGATGGCGGAGATGATCCCGTAGATCGGCGGCGCGCCGGACGCGATCGCGATCCCTGAGGAGAGGGGGAGGGAGACGAGGGAGACGACGAGGCCGGCGAGCGCGTCGTGGCGCCAGTGGCGGAGGCCAGCGAGCCCGTTGGCGGGCTTGGGTGCGACCGAGGTCGCGGTGGCGGAGTGCATGCAGCACCTCCAGTGGGTCGAGGAGCACGGAACAGAGCGGACCCTGGTGGGTCATGGGGCGCAGCGGAGCGACCTCGGTCTCGCTGCGCTCCCTCTCCGGGCAGCGCGGCTCAGCCCGCGGTCGATCCGCGGCGGGCCGGCGGGCCCCTCGACGCGCACGAGCGGCCGCGGACGGACGAGGCCCAGCTGCGGATCACCTGCGCCAGCCCGAGGTCCCGGCGCGCGCCGGCCCAGCGGTCTGCGCGAAGGTCCACGAAGGCGGGACCGCCCTCCTTGGACTCCTCCTCCTCGCTCTCGTCCTCCTCGACATCCACGGGGGACGCCGGGTGCGGCGACTGCGGGGCCTCATCCTCGTCTGCGGCGAACCGCTGGCCGAGGCGCACGGGGTCCTGCTCCGCCTGGGCCCCAAGCTGTCCTGCCCGTGCGGCAGGGGCCGCCACGGTCAGCAGGAGGAGCGTGAGGAGGAAGAGGAGGCGCCGCACGAGCGTGAGATCAACTCACCTCATCGGCGCCGTCAAGGGGCCAGGGGATGACGACTTCGACACCCGGGACCCTCGTCGCCGGGGCCGGGGAACCGAGCCCCCTAGGGCCGCGTCGCGAGCCAGTACAGGGTGTTGGCCAGGGTGTTGCCGTTGTCCCAGCTCGACAGTCCCTGGGCCATGGTCCATGCGCCGTCCGGGTCGAACACCCCGCGCCCCATGCAGATGAAGTTCGCCCAGGTCCCTGCGGCGGCCAGGTTCGAGGAGAAGTCCGGGTAGCTCTCCTCCATCCACACCGGATCCAGCAGCTGCTCGGTGATCGGGGTGAAGGGCAGCATCTGGATGCCGTGGATCAGCTCCGGCGCGTTGCCGAAGAAGGTGGAGTGGTCCACCTTCATGCCCCAGAGCACGCCGACCACGCGCTGGCTCTTGAAGGGCTCCGCGTAGATGTCGCTCGTGCTGGGGATCTGCCAGTAGCGCCGAGCCGAGCGGATCTCCGTGGCGAGCATCAGGCGGCCGAGGTCGCGCACGCGCTCGTCCCCCGTCGCGAGCCCCCACAGGGCCACCGCGTACCAGGCATTGACGGCCTCCGAGGTGGACTCCTGGTTGCGCGCGTCCCCGAACGGGAACAGGCCGCTGGCCCAGGAGTGTCCCGCGAACCAGTCCATGTGCCGCTGGCGCGCGTAGTGCGGGTCCTGGCCCGACGGGTTGGCGATGTCGCGGATCAGGTGCAGGACCGCGTCTCCTCGGGCCTCCACCCACTCGGGATCCACGCGCGCCAGACAGGCCGCCGCATAGATGTGGTAGCCGTAGTGGAAGTGGTGATCGTTGTAGTACCCCTGCCCGAAGGCAAGGCCGGGGTCGTTGACTGCACCCGCGACGAGCACGCCGCCCCAGGTGCGGTCATAGGCGAGGGGCTGGCTGTTCGTTCCGGTCAGCCAGGGCTCCAGCGCGGCCTCGAGCCGCGTCCGCACGAGGTCGGCCGCGCCCTGCTCCTCCAGCTCGTCCGCGATCAGCGCCAGGCGTCCGAGCTTGGCGAGCTCCTTGCCGCCGAAGTAGGGGTCCGGGGCCTGGACGGGCGTGCCCGTGTCCGCGAGCAGCGCGGCCCGGACGGCGGGCTCCTTGTCCGGGGCGATCGGGCGCGGTGCGCCCCAGGTCACCGGAGGCAGGGGCTGCGTCAGGACCCACTCGGTCCCCTGCACCGCACGCATCTCCCCCTTGAGCGTGGAGTAGGTGAGGTCGGTGGCCGTCGTCCCGCTCAGGAGGTCGCGGTGGTGGGGGAGCGTGGCCATGAGCAGCGGCCCCGTGCCGATGGTCTTCCACTCGAACCGCAGCGTCCCCGTGTCGCCCTTCACGCTGCCGCGGACCCGTCCCCCGACGGGAATGCGACCCGCGCAGGCATCCAGCACGGGCTGGGCCATGGCGCTCGTCAGGGCAACTCGTAGCGACCCGCTGAAGGCCGCCGCCGCGCGCACCCGATTCCCCGGCTCGATGGTGAGCGTGAGGGGCTCGGAGGCGTAGAGGGCCCAGGTCTGGCCGTTGTTGAGCTCGAGGCTGTGCTGGGTCCCGGTGGAGGTCGTGCCTGGCGCGCCTCCCTGGCCGCTGAGCGAGAGGACCGCGTGGATCGTGGTCAGCTCAGGCGTGGCCTCGTCGAAGAAGCAGGTGACGAATGGCATCCCGCGTACGAGCGGCGCGCGCATGGCTTGGTGCTCGCCCGAGCTCCAGCTGAGCTCGACGGAGAGGGGGTCGTATGCCGTCACCTTGCGGGAGGTCAGGCCTTCCACGGCCCGCACCCGGAGGTTGTCCAGGTGCGTCTGCATCACGAAGGTCTCCTGGGTGTTCAGCCCCGGCCGGCAGATGGAGAGGCCGTCCTCGAAGGCGCGCACCGAGTAGGGCATCGGGTTGATCGGCCAGTCCCCTGAGCCGAGGGCGGCGTTCAACCACCAGGCGTTGGTGGGTAGGGGCGCCGCGGCGTCGAGCCAGAGCGGGCCGGGGCCTGCGGGGTGGTCGAGCTCGCTCCAGGGGGCCGGGGTCGTGCCCAGCGGGGCGCCTTCGAGGACCTCGCGGGCGGCTCCCGGCCGCCGTGACCCCTGGAGGGTCTGCTGGGCGAGGAGGCCGGGAACGAGGAGGAAGGCGGCTGCGGTCAGCGCGCCTGCGTGGCGAGGGGCTCCCATGCCTGGACCCTAGTCCGCCTTCAGCATCCCGTCCATCGCCCCGCCGGCTCAGCGGGGGAGCGGGCTCCCGAACGCGCGATCTCCTCCGGCTATCATCCGGCCATGCTCTCCCACGATGTCTTCTTCACCCTCAAGGACAGCTCCGACGAGGCCATCCAGCGCCTCGTCTCGGCCTGCCACCGCCACCTGCGTGATCACGAGGGGGTCGAGTGGTTCAGCGTGGGAGGGCTCGAGCCCGAGCTCGACCGTGAGGTCAACGACCGCGCCTTCCATGTCGCCCTGCATGTGACCTTCACGGACCGGGCGACGCACGACGCCTACCAGGTGGCGCCCGAGCACGAGCAGTTCATCGCGGAGAACCACGAGAACTGGGCCCAGGTGCGCGTGTTCGACTCGATCGTCGATGGCGGAGCCGGCCGGGCGTGAGCGCTCGAGGCCTCGTCGCCCTGGGGCTGGCCCTCCTTGCGGCCTGCGAGAGCCCCCCCCGGGGCCTGGGTGCGAGCGCGGAGGTCATCTCCCTCCCGAACATCGTCCTGATCCTCGCCGACGACGCGGGCCTCGAGTGCTTCGGCTCGTACGGAGGCGAGAGCTACTCGACGCCGCGCATCGACCGGATGGCGGCGGAGGGCCTGCAGTTCGACCACTGCTACGCCCAGCCCCTGTGCACGCCGAGCCGCGTGAAGCTCCTTACCGGGCGCGGCAACCTGCGCAACTACACGCGCTTCTCGATCCTCGATCCTGACGAGCGCACCGTGGCCGAGGTGCTCCAGGGCAGGGGCTACGCCACCGGCGCCTTCGGGAAGTGGCAGCTCCTCGGGGCCGAGCACTATGGGGAGCAGGCCGGCACCGGAACTCACCCCAGGGATGCGGGCTTCGACCGCTGGTGTCTGTGGCAGGTGGAGCGCCTGGGCTCGCGCTACCACGACCCCCAGGTGGACCGCGACGGCGTCCTGGAGACGGTGGAGGGGGCCTACGGTCCGGATGTGTTCGTGGATGCCCTGCTCGACTTCGCCGCCGAGCCGCACGGGCGGCCGTTCTTTGCCTGGTACCCGATGGCCCTGCCCCACGATCCGTTCGATCCGGTTCCGGGCGCACCCGAGGGGCAGGACCGCGCCCAGCGCTTTGCAGCAATGATCGGACGCGTGGACCATCAGGTTGGGCGCATCCTCGACGGCCTTGCGCGGCTCGGACTGGCGGAGGACACCCTGGTGCTGTTCACAAGCGACAACGGCACCCACCAGAGCATCACCTCCCGCGCCTGGGGCCGTGAGGTGCAGGGTGGCAAGACGCGCTCCACGGACGCGGGCACGCGCGTCCCGCTCGTGGCGTGGGGCGCGGGGGTGGCTGATCCCGGGCGCCGCTGCAACGACCTCGTCGACCTCAGCGACTTCCTGCCCACTCTGTGTGAGGTCACCCACACCTCCGTCCCTACGGACCGTCCCCTCGACGGGGTCTCGTTCGCGCCCCAGCTCCGCGGAGAGCGCGGCGCTCCGCGCGAGGTGCTGACCCAGTACTCGAACCCGCGGCCGCCCGGCAGCAGGCGCAACCCGCGCGCACGCTGGGCCAGGACGAAGCGGCACAAGCTCTACGACGATGGCCGCCTGTTCGACTGCGTCGAGGACCCGGACGAGGAGCAGCCGCTCGCGGCCGAGCAGGAGCCGAGCGGGCTGCGCGAGCAGCTGCAGGCAGCACTCGACGGGATGCCCGACGAGCCCGCGCACCTGAGGACTCGCAAGTGAGCGCACCCTTCGCCGTGGGCGTCGATGCGGCCAAGGTCGGCGGGGTGCTCGGCTGGGTGGCGGTGGCCCTGGCGTCCGGACGCTTCCACGGCGCTCACTTCGCGGCCACTCTCACGGAGCTCGTGGAGTGGTCCGGGGCTGCGAGCGTTCTCGCCATCGACATTCCCCTGGGCGCGACACGCGCGCGGGACGCGAGGCGCGCCGACCGCCGCTGCGACACGCTCGGGCGCGCGCGTCTGGGGCGCCGTCGGAGCACGCTCTATCCGATCCCGCCGCTCGAGGTCCTCGAGGAGCCCGACCATGCGCGCGCGAGCGCTCTCTGCCGCGAGCTCACGGGCAAGGGCGTCTCGCGCCAGAGCCACGGCCTGCGGCGCCGCATCCTGGAGGCCCTCCCGTTGCGGGATGCGGGCCGGGCGTTCGAGGTCCACCCCGAGCTCTCGTTCCTTGCGCTCACGGGCATGCCCGAGCTGCCGCCCAAGAAGACCTGGGAGGGTTCTTACCTGCGGCGCGGAGCGCTCGAGGCTGCCGGGATCGTCCTTCCGGGTGACCTCGGCCCTGCAGGAGCCGCGCCCGTGGATGACCTCCTGGATGCGGCCGCCGCCGCGTGGACCGCGGCCCGCATCGCCTCTGGGGAGGCTGCGTGCCTGCCTGGGGACCCCGAGCCTGCGGAACCGGTGATCTGGATCTGAGCGCGGTGCCCGTTGCCTCCACAATGGAAGCGTGGTCGTTCGCCCGCACAGGCCACTCGCCGTCGTCGCGCTGGAGGGGGGCTCCCTCCTCGCCTTCTCGTGCTACGCCGGCGTGCTTGCCGGTCGGCTGTCCGAGGCCGTCGCGGGCGTGGCCGAAGCGCTGACCCTCGCGGGCAGCGCGGTGGTGGGCTGGCTGCTCGCGGACCTGCTTTCGGGTCTGGTGCACTGGGCCGGGGACACCCTGGGCAGCGAGCGCACGCCCGTCGTGGGTCCCAGCTTCATCGCACCCTTCCGCGAGCACCATGAGGACCCCCAGGCGATGGTGTCCCACGGCACTGTCGAGCTCGTGGGCAGCACGGCGCTCCTCGCGCTGCCGACCCTCGTGGCGGTCACCCACCTCGTCGCGCTCGACGGACCGGTGCGCCTCGCGCTCGGCGGCGTGGTCCTCTTCACGCTGCTGGGCGTCGTGGTGACGAACCTCGTCCACCGGTGGGCTCACATGGAGGCTCCGCCGGCTCCCGTTCGGGCCCTGCAGCGGCTTGGGGTCATCCTCACGCCCGCCCGGCATGCGCGGCATCACAAGGCGCCCTTCGACGGCTGGTTCTGCATCAGCTCGGGCCTGATCGATCCGCTGCTCATGCGCGTGGGGCTGTGGCGACGCCTGGAGCGTCTCTTGGGCCGCGTCTAGGCGGCGAAGGACGATTCTGGCGGCTCGCGGTGGACGCCGGCGGATGGAGGGCATGGAATCTCGACATGCGCTGCCTCCTCCTCTCCGGCCTCGTTGCACTCGCGTCGTGCCTCGCACCCAGCCGCCTCCCCGAGCCCGCGGACCTGCTCGCCACGGTCGGCGCCCATGCCCTCGAGAGCGCGCCCATCGGCACCTATGGACGGCCGGTCTCCGGCGCGAGCCCGGAGGCGCAGGCCTGGTTCGACCAGGGGCTGCGCCTGCTCTACGGCTTCAACCAGGATCAGGCTGCGGCCTGCTTCGCGCGCGCGGCCGAGGCCTCACCCGAGTGCGCGATGGCCTGGTGGGGAGTGGCGATGGCGTACGCGGTCGACATCAACAACCAGTCCGTGACCCCGGAGGAGGCCGCCGCGGCGCATGTGGCCGCGGAGGAGGCCCTGCGCCTCGCGGGCGGCGCGACCGCGGTCGAGCAGGCCCTGATCCGGGCGGCTGCGACCCGCACGCCTCTCCGGATCCCTGGCGATCGGCGCGCGCTGGACGAGGCCTACCACGCCGCGATGCAGGCGGCCTGGGAGGCTCACCCCGAGGATCCGGATGTGGGGACCCTGTTCGCCGACGCGAAGATGCTGCTGCAGCCGTGGGACTATTGGACCTGGGACGGGCGTGCACTGGGACAGGCCGAGGAGACCGTGGCGGTGCTCGAGGAGGTCCTCGACCGGCACCCCGAGCACCCTGGGGCGAACCACTTCTACATCCACATCGTGGAGTCCTCGGCGGATCCGTGGCGCGCCCTGGCTGCGGCGGATCGGCTGGCGGGCCTCATGCCGGGGAGCGGTCACCTGGTGCACATGCCCTCGCATATCTACGCCAACACCGGGCGCTACCAGGACGCGGTGGAGTCGAACCTGCGCGCTGCGACGCTCGACCAGGAGTACTTCAGCGCGTACAGGCAGCCGACCTTCTACCTGAACTACTTCGTGCACAACCTGCACTTCGTGGTCTACGCCGCGATGATGGAGGGACGGCTGGCGCTGGCCCTTGAGTTCATCCAGCGCATGGAGGACACGCTGCCCGACGACCTGCACCGGTCCTTCGCGCCCTTCATCGACGGGCACTTCATGATCCACGCGCACACCCTCGTCCGCTTCGGGCGCTGGGACGAGCTGCTCGCTCTAGCGGAGCCCGCGGAGTTCCGCCGCGTGTCGCGCGCCGCCCGCCTGTATGGCCGCACGGTCGCCTTGGCGAACCTCGGGCGGACCGAGGAGGCTCGCGCGGAGCTCGCCGCATTCGATGTGGCGTGCGCCGAGGTCCCCGCGGGCTGGAGGATCAGCTTCAACCCCGCCCAGGTGGTCCTCGGGCTGGCGCGCCAGGTCGCCGAGGCGGAGCTGCTCTGGCGTGAGGGGGATCCGGCCGCGGCTCTCACCCTTCTGGAGCAGGCCGTCCTGGTCGAGCGGGAGCTCGTCTACACGGAGCCCCCGCCCTGGGCCGTGCCTGTCCGCCACGCCATCGGCGCGATCCAGGTCGCGACCGGAGACGGCGCCGCCGCCGAGGCCACCTACCGTGCGGACCTCGCCAAGCTGCCCGGGAACGCGTGGAGCCTGCTCGGTCTCCAGCAGGCCCTCACGCTGCAGGGAAGGCTTGCCGAGGCCGAGGCCCTGCAGTCCGCCGTCGACCAGGCCTGGGCGCGCGCGGACGAGCGCGCGCCGGCCAGCTGCTACTGCGGCGTTGCGCTCGAGACGCCTTGAGGCCTGACCGCGCGCGGCGGCCTGGCGTTGGGTCCAGGTCTCAGCGCCTGGCAGCGCTCCGGATGACGCGTGCGACCTCCTCACCGAGGGCCCTCGAGCCCTCGGCGGTGAAGTGCACATTCACCGGCTCCTGGATCTCCTCGAGGCGCGGGAGTGCGAAGGCGTAGAGGTCGTCGACGGCGACGCCGCGCTCCTGCATGAGCGCGCGCGCGGCGTCGTTGTAGCGCTGCACATCCTCGGGATCGCGGTGCGGGCGCACCCCGCCCTCGGGAACGGGCGTCGTGGTCGCGAAGATCAGGTCGGCCCCGCTCTCGAGCAGGGCGTCCGTGATCACGGCGAGCTGCTGGCCATAGGTCGCGAGGTCCGCCTGGTTGGGGTCGGCGGGATCGTCGGAGTTCTTGCGGGTCTTGGCGTCGACGCGCTTGAGGTCGTGGAGGCCGAAGTTGAAGTGGACGATGTCCCAGTCGCCGCCCTCGAGGGCCAGCCAGCGCCCGATCGCCTTCACGCCCTTCGTCGTGCCCTCGCAGTTCTCGGCGCGGCCCTTCTCGGGGCTCGCCATGGGACGCACGACCGTGAACTCAGGACCGAGGGCCTCGACCACCTCGGCGTGGTAGCCGATCGAGATGGAGTCTCCCAGGAGCAGCACGCGCGTCGGAGGCTGTGGTCCGCTGAGCGCCGCGCAGGCGCTGAGGAGGACGCTCGTGGCTGCGAGGAGCAGGCGGGGGAGGGCGGACTTCATGCTCAGAGCCTGCCTGCCCGGTGGGCCCTTGCCCTGGACGGGCGGGCAATCACGGCCAGGTCGTGCGGATTCCTGAGGCTCGCGAGCGTGCTCGGGGGGCGATCCGGGTTAGCCTCTTGTGCATCGCGGGCAGGAATGCTGGCTCCCAGGAGCCCCGAGCCCCTGCCGCGAGGGACGACAGCAGAGTCCCGCGCTGCACGCAGCCGGAGACCAGGTCCCTACAACTCTCGCCTCACCTGTTGCTGCTGGATGGGTCAGGAGCCGCTCCCCTGCGGGGGGACGGTCACTCCAACCCCATCATCGACATGACTGCAGCGAACCCCAGGAAGGGTTCGAAGGGCGGCTTTGCCACCTTCGGACTCGACGCGAACATCCTCAAGGCCGTCCAGGAGGCCGGCTACGAGGAGCCCCGGCCGATCCAGGCCAAGACCATTCGCCAGGTAATCGAGGGCCGGGATGTCCTCGGCCTCGCCCAGACGGGCACCGGCAAGACCGCAGCCTTCGCGCTGCCCATCCTCCACAGGCTCAGGGAGGGGCGCGGCAAGAACCCGCGTGCGCTCGTCCTCGCGCCGACCCGCGAGCTGGCGATCCAGATCCACAAGGAGTTCGAGACCTTCGCCAAGTACACCGGGATGCGCGCCCTGACGGTGTTCGGCGGGGTGAACCAGAACCCTCAGATCAAGGGCCTTCGCTCCCGTCCGGAGGTCGTCGTCGCCTGCCCCGGCCGCCTGCTCGACCTGATGCGCGAGGGCTACGCGAAGCTCGACGGCGTCGAGATCCTCGTGCTCGATGAGGCGGACCACATGCTCGATATGGGGTTCCTGCCCGACATCAAGCGGATCCTCGCCAAGCTCCCCCCCCGCCGCCAGAACCTGCTCTTCTCGGCCACGATGCCCCGCGAGATCCGCAGCTTCGCGGACTCGCTCCTCCACAAGCCGCACACCGTCGAGCTGGCCCACTCGGCGCCGGCCGAGACCATCGACCACGCCCTCTACCCGGTGGAGGAGCGCAAGAAGACGGCCCTCCTGCGCCACCTGCTCAGTGAGAAGGACTTCGTGAGCGCGATCGTGTTCCTGCGGACGAAGCACCGCGCTCGCCGGCTCGCGCGCGACCTGGATGCCATGGGGCACCGGGCCGTGGCTCTCCAGGGCAACATGAGCCAGAGCGCGCGTCAGAAGGCCATGGAGGGCTTCCGGAAAGGACAGTTCGATGTCCTGGTCGCCACCGACATCGCCGCGCGCGGGATCGATGTGGCCCAGGTCAGCCACGTGATCAACTACGACGTGCCCAACACGCCGGATGCCTACACCCACCGGATCGGGCGAACCGGCCGCGCGGAGCGCAGCGGGAAGGCCTGCACCTTCGTCACCCACGAGGACTTCTCCGCCGTGAAGGACATCGAGCGCAAGCTCAAGATGTCGATCCAGCGCATCAAGCTTCGGGACTTCGGCGGCGAGGAGGGCACCAAGCTCTCCGATCGCCGCGGTCCGGCGGGCGGACGCGCCCGCGGGGGCGGCGACCGTGGCGGCACGGGGCGCGCAGGCTCGACCCGTCTCGGCGGCGCGCGCAGGGGAGGCTTCGGCCGCGTGGGCGGACGCCTCGAGGCACCCGCGCCGCCTCCGGTGCAGGTCAGCGGAGAGGACCCGCCGCGCCTGAAGCGCTCTCGCCGGAGCGACGGCGCTCCGCGAGAGGCCTTCGGTGCCGGGATCGAGGGCGATGGCCGAAGCGGTGAGCGCCGCGCTGGCGGCGGTCGCCCAGGTCGAGGCGGCAGCGGTTCCAGGTCTGCCGGAGGCGGTGCTTCCGGGTCTGCTGGCGGCGGTGGACGCCGCAGGGGCGGACCTCGCCGTCGCCGCCGCTGAGGTTCAGCGGCGCGCGAGGCGGCTGAGCGGCTCCCTCACCGCAGGGAGCCGCGGACGTCCAGGAGCTGCGTGTTCGGGACGGAGTTGCCGAAGGTGTCGTAGCGGTCGAAGGTCCACAGCACCTCCTTGGTGTCGCGGTCGATCTCGACCAGCAGGGGCTGTCCGGGGCCCGCGTGGCAGTTGCCGATCACGAGGCGTCCGCTGGGGAGCACCTCCAGGGTGGTCACCCAGGCCAGGCGAATCCCCGGGAGGTCGTCCTGGTGCAGGCTCCACACGACCTCCCTGTCCGGAGTGACCTCGAGGACGCTGTGTCCGTTCCCCGTTCCGATCAGGGTGTTGCCGTTCGGGAGCCGCAGGGCGCTGAAGGCCTTGTTGCCGAACGCCTCCAGACCGTGCCCGCCCGCGGGCTCGCGGCCGAAGAGAGGCACCTCGTACTCCCAGACCACCTGCCCATCCGGGGCGTACTCGCGGATCTTGCCGTCGCCCTCGTGGCAGACGAGGTAGTGACCGCTCTCGAGCTTGCGAGCGAGGCGCGTGTCGGTGTGGGGGTGCGGCCGGTCCACGGTCAGGGGGATCTCGGCCACGACCGCGCCTGTGGCCCGCTCGATCTCCAGAAGGCGCGCGGGACCACTCTCGGCGATCATCAAGCGGCCGTCCGCGAGCGGCTGGAAGGCGTGGACCTCCACGGGCCGTCCCTCGTTGTCGCTGCTTGACGCACTGTCGTAGGACCACACGACCTCCTTGGTGCTGCGATCGATCTCCACCACCTCGCGGGCCCCCCGCTGGACCATCACATTGCCGCTCTGGAGCACATGCAGGTCGTGGATCCCGCCCCAGTCCATGCTCCAGCTGATGGAGCCGTCGGGCTCAACGATGGCGAGCTGGCCGTTGCCCTGGACGAGGACCTGGTGCTCAACGGGCCGGGCGGCGCAGGCGGAAAGGGGCAGGCCGGCAGCCACCGGGAGAAGGGAGAGGGGCAAGCGCAGATGCATGGCTGCAGCCTAGGGCCCGGAGGACGCAGCCGTGTTCCTGAAGGACCTCTTGGGGAGGTGCAAACGGAGTGTGTACGCGTGTGAAGCCATGTTTCGCGCGGGAGCAACCCCCTCACCGCACTCATTCATCGCGTGCAGGTGTGCCCGGAACTCTCGAAACCCCCGCTGGGCAGTCGCCTGCGTCTGGTCCGAAGCCATACCCAGGAGCGCGCAATTCATCTCTGGGCCGTCACGCTTCGCTGCGGCTCTTTGTAGGGCAACACGCCCTTGGAGATCCATTCGCCGGGGCTTCACGGGCGGCCCGACGGAAGCCACCTAGCTTCACGCTGCGGCCTGGATGCCGCGAATTCTCCCTCCAGAACTCCCCCACCATGAAGCTCTACCCCCTGCTCCTCACCGCCAGCGCCCTTGGCCTTCCGGCGGTGACCTTCGGCCAGGGCCTGCCGGCCCTCGACCTAGACCTCGTCCCCCTCGGCACCTACGAGAGCGGCCTTTTCGACGAGAGCGCCGCCGAGATCGTTGCCCACGACCCCAACTCGCAGCGCCTGTTCATCGTCAACGCGTTCGCGAACAGCATCGATGTCGTCTCGATCGCGGACCCCTCGCACCCGACCCTCGTCAGCACCGTTGACATGAGCCCCTACGGCGGCGGTCTGACCAGCATCGATGTCGGTCGCGGCAAGGTCGCAGGGCTGGGTGGCGTGGCCTACCAGCCGGTTGTGGCCGTCGCGGTGAAGGCCGATCCGGAGACCGATCCCGGCATGGCCGTGTTCCTCGACACGGACGGCAACTTCCTGAGCAGCGTCCAGGTGGGCTACCTGCCCGACATGATCACCTTCACGCCGTCGGGCAACTATGTGCTCACCGCGAACGAGGGCCAGCCCAGCGACGACTACACCATCGACCCCGTCGGCTCGATCAGCGTCATCGATGTGAGTGGCCTGATCACCGGGCTTCAGCAGTCCGATGTCCGCGACGCGGGCTTCGAGGCCTTCAACGGCGGCGTCCCCGGCGTGCGCGTGTTCGGTCCCGGCGCGACCCTCGCCCAGGACATGGAGCCCGAGTACATCGCCGTCTCCAAGAACTCCCGCCGTGCCTATGTGGCCTGCCAGGAGAACAACGCCCTTGCGATCGTCGACATCCAGAGCGCGACCGTCCTCGACATCAGGCCCCTCGGCACCAAGGACCACAGCCTTGCGGGCAACGAGCTGGATCCCAGCAACCAGGACGGCGGGATCAACATCCAGAGCTGGCCGGTCAAGGGCTTCTTCATGCCTGACACCATCAAGTCGTTCCGCACTCCGAGCGGTGACTTCCTGATCACCGCCAACGAGGGGGACTCCCGTGACTACGGCGGGTACTCCGAGGAGGCTCGCATCAAGGACCTCACCCTCGACCCGGTGGCCTTCCCAGATGCGGCCTTCCTCCAGGCCAACGAGAACCTCGGTCGCCTGAAGACGACCCTCGCCAATGGCGACACCGACGGAGATGGCGACTACGAAGAGCTGTACTCGTACGGAGCGCGCTCGTTCAGCATCTGGGACCTCGACGGCAACCTGGTCTTCGACAGCGGCGCCCAGTTCGAGCAGCTGATCGCTCAGTACGCGCCCGCTGACTTCAACAGCACCAACGACGAGAACGGCACCTTCGACGATCGCTCCGACGACAAGGGCCCCGAGCCCGAGGGCGTCGAGATCGGTCGCCTCTACGGTCGCCGCGTCGCCTTCGTCGGCTTCGAGCGCCAGTCAGCAATCGTGGCCTACGACTGCACGATCCCCAGCGCCCCGGCCTTCATCGGCTACTTCTCGAACCGCGACTTCGCGGGCGACGCCGCCGCCGGGACCGCCGGTGACCTGGGCCCCGAGGGGATGCTGTTCATCCCGCAGGGACAGTCTCCGACCGGCACGCCCCTGCTCGTGGTGGGCAACGAGGTCAGCGGGACCACCACCGTCTGGGAGATCCAGAAGCTTTGAGGTGACGCTCGGGACTCACCACTCCCCGAGCTGATCCGATCCTGCCGCCCCGGGCCGATTCCTTCGGCGCGGGGCGGCAGTTCGTTGGCGCTGGGGTCACGCGGGCCTACTCGTTGACGAGGCGAGCAATCAGGGACTTCAGCTCCTCCGTCTCACCGGGGCCGAAGCCCACCTGCTGGTACGCGACGCGACCCTCGCGGTCGATCACGACGAGGTGAGGGATGCCGCCGACCCCGTAGGCCTTGCCTGCGGCCTCTCCCTTGCAGAGGCCGAGGTAGTTGAAGCCCATCTTCTCGAAGTAGCCCGCAGGGTCTCCGCCCTCCTGCTCGAACAGGCTGATCCCGACCACGGTGAGGCCCTTGTCGAAGAACTCCTCGTGGAGGGCCTGCATGGTGGGCATGGCCTGACGGCAGGGTCCGCACCAGGTGGCCCAGAAGTCCAGGAGCACGACGCGGCCGCGAAGCTCCTTGAGGCTGTGCTCCTTGCCGCTGAAGTCCTCAAGGGTCCACTCGGGCGCGGTCTCCCCGACTGCGATCTTCAGAGCGGGCGCCTTGGGGGTGGCGTCGATGAGCTCCCACCCCTCAGGCACCTCGATGAGGAAGTCCGTGGGCTCCTCCTTCAACCGCACGAGCTCACCGAGGAGCTCGATCGAGGTCTCGAACCTCGAGAGTTCAGCCTCGCCCGCCCAGAGGGTCTGCGTGACCATGCGCTTGCGGGGGAGAGAAGTGGCCTGGTCGATGAGCACGACGGCCTCGAGGACGGAGCGGTCAGGTTCACCCTCCTGCTGCGCTTCGAAGCGTCTCTCGAGCCTCGCCGCGAGGGCCCAGCAGGGATGCTCTCCATGGCTGACCTCGGGCTCGAGCCTCCTGAGGGCGTCCTTCCAGGGGAGCGGGCCGTGGTCCCCAAGTCCCGGCAGGATGGCCTGCCAGAGCTCGAGCACCGGAAAGCCGTCGCCCGGCTTGAAGCGGATCTCCCAGACCGACTCCTGGTCGGGCATCTGGTGGAGGAGGCGCTCCCCATCGAAGCTCGCCTCGGTGATCCCGAGGCTGCCTTCGGCCTTCATCCTGGCCTGCAGACGCCGAGAGAAAGGCATGTCAGGCAGCACCGTCGCTGAGCCCACGGTGACCTCGGAGATGAGGACCTGGGAGAAGTCGTCGGCCAAGACGGTGTACTTCGTTCGGTAGCGCACGGGGCCGACCTTCGCCAAGGCCGAGTTCATTGCCGCCTCGACCTCCATGGGGGTGAGCGCCTGAGGGGCCGGGCTCGCGAGGGCTGGCGCGGACAGGGCGGGAGGGACTCCCAGGCCAGCAGTTGCGAGGAGAAGAAGCTTGGCTGTGCTCATGATCTCGTTGTCGTGAGGAGGGGTGGGCTCCGGGGAGTTTCGGGGGCGACTGCGGGGAGTGTAGGCCCGGCGTGGATGGATGGAGTCCGTCCAAGGCCGAAGCCCGGAGGGACGGATTCCGTAGGCGCGTGGCGCGTGGGGCCTGAGCTCCCGCCCTCGTGATCATGTGCGGTCCCTCGCTGGCGGCCTGGCCTGCAACCCGCGGCGCGCCGCTGCGTCCCTCTTGGGTGGGCGGGGGAGGTGGTGGTTGACCTGTATGGACGGGGCAGGGCAGGCCCCTGACAGGCCGAGCGGCCCGAGCCACCGGACCGGCGCGGCCAACCCGCCTCGGTACGATCCCCCCATGCGATTCCGCGAGCACCAGCGCCCCCTCCCGGCTGACCCCGGGCCCCGAACGGTGCTCGCGGTCCTCGCAGCGCTCAGTGCCGTGGCACTGTTTCTCCACGATGTCTCCAATGCCAATCGGCCCCACGAGCTGCACTGGGCGCCGGTCGTCACGCTCCTTGCGGCCGCCTCGGCCGCGCTCTCCATCCGGGCTATCGTCCTTCACATTCGGGTGCTGAAGCGCAGGGCCACCATCCTGAGGCGCCTGGTCGTGGCGATGCTGCTCGCGATCACCGGCATCACGGGCATCCTGTTCGCGGGCGGCCTCTCCACGACTGTGGGCAACTGGTTCGGCTGAGGGGCACAAGGAACGGCGATCGTCCCTCCGCTTCGCGAGGCCTGTCCCCGCCGAGACTCGCTCCCCAGAGCGTCCGCGGGCTCCACGGGCGCGTGGCTTGGACTACCCTGGAGGCATGCTGTCGCTCCTCGCCGCTGCCCTGGCCGCGCCGCTCGGTCCCCAGGGGGAGGACGCGCTTGCGCTGCTGTCGGACCGGTGCTTCGCCTGCCACGGGCCGGATGAGGAGACGCGGGAGGCCGACCTGCGCCTCGACACGGCCGAGGGGGCGGCTCGAGTGCTGGTCCCCGGTCAGCCGGAGGCCTCCGAGCTCGTGACCCGGCTGCATGCAACGGGCGCACGGCAGATGCCGCCGGTGGACTCAGGCCTCAGCCTCAGCGCAGCTGAGATCGAGGTGCTGGTGCGGTGGATCGAGGAGGGCGCACCCTGGTCCGGGCACTGGGCCTTCGAGCCGGTGGCTGAGGTTCAGCCTCCGCCCCACGGGAAGCCCGAGTGGGCGCGCTCGCCCATCGACGCCTTCGTCCTCGCGCCGCTCGAGGCCGATCAGCTGGCGCCGAGCGAGGACGCCGAGCCGCATGAGCTGGTCCGGCGTCTCTACCTGGACCTGACCGGGCTGCCGCCCACGCCGGAGGAGCTCGACGAGGCGCTCGGCGGCACCTTCTGGCGCAGGTATCCCGACCTGGTGGACCGGCTGCTCGCCTCGGCGCAGTACGGGGAGCGCATGGCCTGGGACTGGCTCGAGTGGTCGCGCTATGCGGACACGGACGGCTACCAGGCGGACCCCACGCGCCAGAGCTGGCCGTGGCGGGACTGGCTCGTGGGGGCCTTCAACGAGAACCGCCCCTTCGATGAGCTGACGGTCGAGCTGCTGGCTGGCGACCTGCTGCCGAACGCAACGCCCGAGCAGGTCCTGGCGTCGGCGTTCAACCGCCACCACCCCACCAATGGCGAGGGCGGGCGCATCTTCGAGGAGACGCGGGTCGAGAATGTGTTCGACCGGGTGGAGACGACCGCGACGGTGTGGATGGGGCTCACGATGGAGTGCGCCCGCTGTCACGACCACAAGTACGACCCGATCTCCCAGGAGGAGTACTACGGCCTCTTTGACTTCTTCAACCAGACCTCGGACACGGGGCGCGGGAGCGGCGGGCGCGAGCGCCCCACCCTGACCTACCTGACCCCCGACCAGCGGGCGCGGACGGCAGCGCTTCAGGCGGAGCAGCGTGAGCTCGCTGAGCAGAGCCGGGCGCCTGACGCAGAGCTGGATGCGGCTCAGGTCGCGTGGGAGGAGCAGCTGCGGACGCGGCTGCGCGAGGACCCTCGGCTGACCGAGCCCCTGGAGTGGGGGCCTTGGGTGGTCAGCCAGCCCTTCCCCGCGGTGGGCGGAGACGCCTCGGGGAGCTTCGCTCACGCCTACGGACCGGAGTCCGCGGTGGAGGAGGACGAGCTCGCGCGCGTCCTCGCCGGGGGCCAGACGACAGCGGCGCTTCCGGGGTGGCACCTGGAGCCGGGGCTCGTGGATGGGGAGGTCTTCGAGCTGCCTGCGGACCTCGGCGCCGTGTACCTCACGCGTACGGTGCGGGCCGCGACCGACCGTGGTGCGCGCCTGTCCCTGGGGTCGGACGATGCCCTGCGCGTGTGGCTCGACGGGGTCGAGGTGCTCTCGCGGAATGTGGCGCGCGGAGCGGCCCCCGACCAGGAGAGCCTGGAGCTGGACCTGACGCCCGGGGAGCACCGGCTGGTGCTGAAGGTCGTCAACACCGGCGGCCGCGCGGGCGTGTACTTCCGGGTGGCGGAGGAGCGTGTCCAGGGACTCTCTCTTCCGACGCTGGCGGCCCTTGCGGAGCCGGTCACCGAGCGGGGTCCGCAGGCCCGAGCCGAGCTGCGGACCTTCTTCCGTCGCAGGAACGCACCCTGGTGGGAGGCAAACGAGGCGCGGCGGTCCGCGATTCGGCAGGAGCTCGAGACCCTGCGTGGCTCTGCGCCGGTGGTGATGGTCATGGACCAGCTGGCCCAGCCGCGGACCACGCACCTCCTCGAGCGCGGTGGCTACGACCAGCCCCGACACGCGGTCCAGCCGGGCGTGCCGGCGTTCCTGCCTCCCCTGCCCGAGGGGGCTCCACGCAACCGACTCACCCTGGCCCGCTGGCTGGTCTCGGGCGAGCATCCCCTCACCGCGCGGGTCACGGTGAACCGCGTGTGGCAGCGCCTGTTCGGGCGCGGGCTGGTCGCGACACCCGAGGACTTCGGGCGGCAGGGTGAGGCCCCCTCGCATCCCGAGCTGCTCGACCACCTGGCCCGCCGCTTCGTCGAGAGCGGCTGGGACCTCAAGGCCCTGCACCGCGACATCCTCCTGAGCTCGACCTATCGCCAGAGCAGCCGGGTTCGCCCTTGGCACCTGGAGGAGGATCCCAGCAACGCGCGCCTCACGCGGCAGTCCCGCCATCGCCTTCCGTCGTGGATGCTGCGTGACCAGGCCCTCGCGCTCTCCGGGCTGCTGGTGGGGGATCTGGGCGGCCCCCCCGTGCGGCCGTACCAGCCCGAGGGCGTCTGGGCCGAGGCGACCTTCGGAACCATCCGCTACAACCCCGACTCAGGGGAGGCGCTCTACCGCCGCAGCCTCTATGTGTTCTGGCGGCGCATCGTGGGGCCAACGGTCTTCTTCGATGGGGCCAAGCGGCAGACCTGCGAGGTGCGACCCAGCCGCGCCAGCTCTCCCCTGCATGCGCTGACGACGCTCAATGAGACGGCCTATGTGGAGGCCGCGCGCAAGCTTGGCGAGCGGGCCGTGGCGGCCGCGGAGGGCACTCGCGCGCAGCTTGCCTGGGCATTCCGCGCGGCCACCGCGCGGGATCCCAAGACCGAGGAGCTGGACATCCTCGAGGACCGCCACGCCGAGGCGCTCGAGTGGTACGACACCCACCCCGGAGATGCGGACGCGCTGCTCGCGGTGGGGGCCAGCTCCGTGGAGTCCTCTGCGCCGAGGTCCCTGCTCGCGGCCCACGCCGTGGTCTGCGGCGTCCTCTTGAATCTCGACGAGGTGCTCACGCGTCCATGAGGCCTGCAACGGCCCTCCTCACCCCATGCGCCCCACAGACCCCGAGCCCACGCCCCTGCGCGACGCCAGCGCCGCGGTGACCCGTCGTGCGCTGTTCGGCCGCGCCGCGGCCGGAGCAGGGGCCTTCGCGCTGCACGGGCTGCTCGGCCAGGAGTCCGCCGCCGCGCAGGACCTTGCGGGCGGCCGCGTCGGCTCCGCAGGCCTGCACCACCCCGCGCGCGCCAAGCGGATCATCTACCTGCTGCAGAACGGTGGGCCATCGCATGTGGACACCTTCGACCACAAGCCGAAGCTGCGCGAGCTGCACGGTCAGCAGATCCCGCCGAGCTTCGTCGAGGGCGTGCGCTTCAGCTCCATGCTCGACGGGCAGGGCGAGAAGCCGCTGCTCGGCAACCTCCCGAGCTTTGCGCGCTACGGCGAGTGCGGCGCGACCGTGTCGAGCTTCCTGCCCCACACGGCCGGGATCGTGGATCGGCTCTGCTTTGTGAAGTCCCTGCACACGACGCAGGTCAACCACGCGCCCGCCATCACCTACTTCCTCACGGGCAGCGAGCGACCCGGGCGCCCCAGCATCGGCTCGTGGCTCTCCTACGGGCTGGGGAGCATGAGCGAGGACCTGCCGACCTTCGTCGCGATGACCTCCCGCGACCAGGATGCGACCTGCGGCCAGATCTTCTACGACTGGTACTGGGGCAGCGGCTTCCTGCCCTCGCGGCACCAGGGCGTGAAGTTCCGCGGCCTCGGAGATCCGGTCCTCTACCTGCGCGATCCCGACGGCCTGCCCCGCGACCTGCGCCGCGGGGTGCTCGACGACCTCGCGGCCCTCAATGCGCGTCGCGCGGAGGAGGTGGGAGATCCGGAGATCGAGAGTCGCATTGCCCAGTACGAGCTGGCCTACCGCATGCAGACCTCGGTGCCCGAGCTGACGGATCTCTCAGGCGAGCCGGAGAGCGTGCTGGCCATGTACGGGCCGGATGTGCGGCGCAAGGGAAGCTTCGCCTACAACTGCCTCATGGCGCGCCGCCTGGTCGAGCGCGGGACCCGCTATGTGCAGCTGCTGCACGCCGGCTGGGACCAGCACCGCAACTGGAACACCCAGCTCGAGGTCCAGTGTCGGGACACCGACGCGCCGTCGGCGGCGCTGGTGAAGGACCTGGCCCAGCGAGGCCTGCTGGAGGACACGCTGGTGGTCTGGGGCGGAGAGTTCGGGCGCACGCCCTTCTGCCAGGGGGTGCTCGGGGCCCCGAACCAGGGCCGCGATCACCACCCCTACGGCTTCACCTACTGGCTCGCGGGCGGCGGCGTGCGCGCCGGCCACACCCACGGAGCGACCGACGAGCTGGGCTTCAACGCCGCCGAGGACCGTGTCAGCGTCCACGACCTGCAGGCGACGCTCCTGCACCTGCTCGGCATCGACCACGAGCGCTTCACCTACCGCTTCCAGGGCCGCCGCTACCGCCTGACGGATGTGTTCGGCGAGGTGGTGCCGGGGATGCTCGCCTGAGGGCGCTGGAGCTCTCAGTCCGTGAGGCCGATCCGGGCCCGGATCCCGAAAATGAGCGCCAGGCCGCGGTAGTCGCGGGTGCCCGTCGCGGGCACCGGAGGCGTACCGACGGTGCCAGTGGCGTCGGAGTCCGAGAGCGGATCGAGGTAGTTCAGCTCGCTGTAGAGGGCGAACTGCGGCCCCATGGCGACCTCAACGCCCGCGCCCAGGGATAGGGAGAGTTGCTCCTCGAGGCTGGGGCTGGCGGGGCTGCTCGAGACGGCCCAGCCCGACACATAGGGTGTCCAGCTCGGGTTCGCGGTCAGGTACCAGATGCCGCCGATCGACAGCTCGTCCAGGTTGGTGTCGCCGCCCCCGAGGGACGGGCTCGACTCGAGCTCACCGAAGCCGAGCTTGACCCCCGCGAACCAGTCCCGCTGGTCGGCCTCACCGTCCGTCGTCGTGTGGGTGACCCCGAAGGTGAGCTCTGCCATCTCACGCTCGACCGAGCCGCGGCTGGCCTCAGCCCCGCCTGGCCCGCTCAGCCAGATCTCCTCGCTGTGGCTCCCGGCCGTCTGGACACCGAGTCCCATGGTCGGCTCCCAGCGGGTGCCTTCGGTGGAGGTGCACGAGGCGAGCAGCGAGAGGAAGAGGAGCGTTCGGTGCATGGGGGGGCCTTGGTCCAGGGTTCGGGACCTTAGGACGGCTCCGGGAGGAGACGCTGTGAGGATTCGATCAAGGAGGGCGGCGGGCAGGTGGAGGGGCCTGCCCCGGGGCCTGGGAGCGTGGGCGGGGCCGGAGGGCGCGCCGGGTTGCCATTTTACGAAGCGTTTCGTATATTGGCGCCATGACGATGAGCCAAGCATCTCAACCTGCGTCGCCCCTGTTGCTTCTGGTCTGTGCGGTCGGGGGGGGCGCGGTGGGCGCCCTCCTCGCGAATGTCCTCGCATCGGCACCAGAGGCCCCCCCGGCGGCCCCAGCGCTTCCGGCCACCGCTCTCGAGTCGCAGCCCGGGGACTCGGACGAGGTCGCTGGGCTCCGCTCTCAGCTGGATGAGCTTGCCATGGAGGTCAGCAGCCTCACCGCTCGCCAGGAGGCGCGTAGGTCCGTGGAGGAGGCCAGCCCGGCCGAGGCCACCCTGCCGCTCAGCGAGACGGAGCTGCGCTCTTGGATGGCGAGCGTGGACATGCGCCTCTCCGGGGGTGGACTCCAGACTGCGGTCGAAGGTGCCCTCGAGGACCTGCGGCAGCGCCAGGCGGACGCCAAGCGGCGTGACGCGCAGGACCGTGCCGCGAGCAAGCTGGCTGGAGCAGAGGATCGCATCACCGAGCAGGTCGCGGCCTTGACCGAGTCCCTCATGCTCGTGGGTGATCAACCCGACCAGCTGCGAGTCGCGCTCCTCGCGCAGCTGGACCGGGCACAGCAGCTCAGCCAGGCGTGGAACAGCGGCAGCTACACGAATGAGGAGCTGGGCGCCATGAAGCAGGACAGCGCGGACCAGACCCGCGCGGACCTCGAGGCCTTCCTGACCCCCGATCAAATCGAGTCCCTGAGCCGCCAGACGCGCCCCGGCAAGTGAGCTCGAGGCCTCAGCGGCCCGTGCGCTCTCGCTAGAAGGCCCAGGCCTAGCGCGCGACGGCCCGACCGAGCCGAGGGCCCGCGGCGTTGTCCGCGGGGATGGGGGCGCCGCCGAGGACGCGCGAGCGGCCGCTCGTCTTCGCCCGCCCGATCACAAGAGCTTCTACGGGTTCGAGGATCTGCCAGACCTGGTTGTTTGTCTGGGGCGCTGGAAGCTGCTCAGCGACTTGGACGGATCGCGACCGGAGCTGCACGACCCGCTGGTGGATCCCGGGGAGCGGCGGAACCTGGCGGAGGACCATCCCGAGCAGGTGGGGGAGCGGCGGAGCCACACGCTGAGCTGTTCCGAGGGCCTCTGAGGGGGCTTAGGGGAGGCTCGGGGAGGAAAATAGGTCACAGAAAGCGACTTGTGGCTAATAATGGAACTTCCTTGTGGCGGAGCTCGGCCGCCCGTTCCAAAGTGGGACATCGAACCATGTCTCGGACTGAGACCTGGCCTTCCGTACCGATGAACCCCGTCTCCAGTCGCCTCCTGCTGGCTGCCGCCCTCTCAGCGGGCTCGGCCCTGGGCCAGAGCGGCTCCACTCCCTTCGGACCCGCCTCCAGCTTCGATGTCTGGGGGACCACCGGCGTCCACCTGCACTCCGCGGCTCTGCCAGGCCGCGTGTGTGGGAACAAGTTCGTGGAGCTGCACCACTTCGTGGTGGGCCAGGATCCGAGCCTGACGGCCGGCCAGGATGTGGTGATCTCTGGGGGCCTGCTGCGCATGCGCAGCGGGACGGTCAGCAACGGTCAGGCGGTCTACGGGACGCTGCTCGATGTGGACCCCACCGTCCAGTTCCGCAATGCGGCCCAGGGCCCGCGGCTCGAGGACCTGTTCGATGACGAGGCCCTGCGGCGCATCCTGCGCCACCAGTCCGTCGAGCTTGGCCTGCGCCCTGCGACAGGGGTCGTGAGCACCTTCGGTCCCCACCTCGAGCTCCAGGGAGCCGAGATGGACCTGAACATCTTCCAGCTCACGACCGCGCAGCTCGAGGCTGCTTCACAGGTCGTGCTGAGCGTCCCCTCTGGCTCAGCGGCCCTCCTCAACATCGAGGGTGGCGTGTGGGAGCAGAGCTCCTGGACCCTGCAGCTGACGGGCCTCGAGGCGAGTCGCGTTCTCGTGAATGCCTTCGAGGGCTCCAGCCTCACCCTGTCCAATGCCCAGCTCGACGCGAGCCTGCTCGCCCCGCGGGCTGTGCTCGACATCCAGCGCATGGGGGTCGCCGGCAACATCATCGGCCGCTATGTGCAGATGACCAGCGCGCACACCCTGGGCCAGCACCTCACGGGCGACGAGTGGCTCACGAGCGGCGCGGGCTTCGAGGCCGATGAGACCGGTCACGACGCCGCGACCTACAGCCTCGTGTGGACCGAGCAGGCCCCGGGAGAGCAGATCGAGGTCGTGGCCTCGGGGCCCGAGAGGCTCGAGCTGATCGTGGAGGGCACCTCGCGGCTCGAGGTTCGCAGGGACAGAATCTCGCGGCTCGTGCTGGTGGGCCAGGGCTCGCCGGCCACCACCACCGTGGATCCCTCCCTTGGCCTGCCCGTCGAGTGGACTCGGCTGGCCCCAGTCGCATTCGACGACTGCGTCGCCCTACCTCCGGGCGCGACCGCGGTCGAGGTGGACCCTCTCGAGAACGACCTGGGTCAGGGTCTCGATCCGGCCACCGTCGAGCTCCTGAGTCCGCCCCTTGTGGGCAGCGCCTCGGTGGACCCGAGCACCGGGCGCATCCGCTATGAGCTTCCCGCGACGGGACCTCTGGCCCAGCTCCCCTGGCGTCACGCCGTGGTCTGGTACCGCGTCCGAGACGCTCGCGGCGTGGCCAGCTCGCCCCGTCGCGTGCTCGTGGCCCTGGACGCAGCGCGCGGTCTTCGGCTTCGCTGAGGCAGCGGGGCCAGCGGTTCCGTAGGGTCGGTGCATGGCCGATCGCTCTGCTTCCGGTAGCAGCCGCCTCGGGATGCTCCTGCTCCTCGCTGGTGCGCTCCTCGTCGGGACCTCGCTTGCGCTGACCTTCCTCAGCGGTGAGGAGCTGGGTGAGTTCTCGCTGCCCGTGACCGTGGCTCAGGGGCAGGAGCAGCGCGTCGAGGTGGAGCTCGACCCGTCCATGAGTCCGCTGGCGGTCTTCTTCGACTATGAGGTCGAGGCGGAGGCCGGCCTGCGCACCCTCGTCGCCGCGCAGGCCCGCGTACTGGACCCCGGCGGAGAGATGGTGGTGTCCAAGTCCCTCGACATCACCCAGACGCGGAAGCAGCGCCGCAGCCTCATCACGCGCGTCTTCGGCGGGGACCGCTCGGGGAGCAAGACCTTTGAGACCTTTGAGGTCGAGCAGAAGGGGCGCTTTGCGTTCGTCTTCGTTCCGGGGTCGGGGGCCGAGCGCCTAGAGGCGGCCTCATGGCGTCTCCGGCGCAATGTGACCCGTCCGCCGACCTGGCTGCTGCTGACAGGCATCGCCCTCGTGCTGCTGGGCGCCCTGGCGCAGCGCTTCCTGCCCTGAGCTGGCAGGGCGGGGCTCACGGCAGAGCCTCGCCGACCTACGGCTCAGCCTGGCGCAGCTCCGCCGCTCACGCGGACAGGCCGGGGAGGCCGCCCTCGGCGTCGCCGAAGCGAGCGACCGGCGCGCCGAATGCCCTCAGCAGATCCACGAACACATGGCACAGGGGCGTGTGCATGGGGCTCGCCAGGTGCTGTCCCGTGCGCAGCGCCCCTGAGGCTCCGCCGACCACGGCGATGGGCAGATCGTGCGGCGAGTGGGCGTTGCCATCGCGGAGCCCCGAGCCGAACAGCAGGGCGCAGTGGTCCAGCACGGTCTCTCCCTCTGGGCCCTCGGGGACGGCGGCCAGCCGGTCCGCCAGCCACGCCAGCTCCTCGAGGTGCCAGCGGTTGATGCGCGCGTACTGGGCCTGCTTGGCGGGGTCCTTCTCGTGGTGACTCAGCGGGTGGAACCCGCCCGAGACCTCGTCGAGGAAGGAGAAGCTGCGGCCGGAGACCGCGTTGCCCCACATCAGGCTCGCCACGCGCGTCGTGTCCGTGATGAAGGCCTGGGCCAGCAGCTCCAGCATCAGGCGTGCGTAGGCCGGATAGGCATCCGGTAGGTCCCGCTCGGGTCGCGCGCCCGCGGCCACGGCGAGGCGGTCCGCCTGTGCGCGCTCCGCGAAGGCGACGACGCGCTGCTCGAGGGTGCGGACGCCCTCGAGGTACTCGCTGACCTTCTCCCCGTCTTCAGACGACACCTGCCGCTGCAGACTGCGCGCCTCGCCGCGCACCAGGTCCAGGATGGAGGCGTGGCGTGGATCCGTACCGAGGCTCGATGCGCGGTAGAGGCGGTCGAACACGGCGCGCGGCCTGCGCTCGCGGGGAACGGGGCGGTCCGGTGCGCTCCAGGAGATGTGGGCGCCGTAGACCGTGCTGTAGCCCATGTCGACGATGTTGCGCACGGGCTCGAGGCTCAGCTCGAGGGAGGGCAGGGGCGTGAGGTGTCCGCTAGCCTGAGCCGCAACCTGATCGACGCTCGTCCCGACGCGCAGGTCGCGGCCGCCGGTCTTGTGCACCGGCGCCCCCGAGAGGAGCGCCGTGGTCTTCACATAGTGCCCCTCCCCCGAGAGGCTGTTCTTGTTGCGCAGACCCGAGAGCACGGTCAGGCGCTGTCGGTGGGCCTCGAGGGGAGCCAGGGTGCTCGAGAGCTGGAACGAGGCGCCCTCGCCCTGGACCTGCCACGCGCTCGGCAGCACGCCGTTGGGCATGAAGAAGAAGCCCAGGCGAACCGGGGCGGCAGCGCTGCCTCCGCGAGCCTCGGCCCAGGACCCCAGCCACGGAAGGGCCAGGGTCGCTCCCGCTCCGCGGAGGAGGGCACGACGGGATGCGAGGGGGGAGGGCTGGGCCACGCCTCTACGGTAGGGCATCCCCTGGACCTGCGCGAGCGGTGGCCTCTGCGGTCGTCTCAGCGGGTCGACGGGGCGCCGCTCGGCGCGCCCTTGAAGGGATCCCGCACGAAGGGGTCCACCTGCTGGGCCAGGAAGCCGCGCGGGAAGGCCGCGTCGTCGAGCCCGGTGCGCCCCGGCCAGGCATCGCCGGGCGCGTAGTAGGTCCCGAAGAGGCGGTCGATCCAGGGGAAGTGGACGCAGAAGTTCTTGTCGTACGCCGCCGGATCGTGGGCGTGGTGCCAGTGGTGGATCCGGGGCGAGACGATGAACCACTCCAGCCAGCCGTAGCGGAGACGGGTGTTCGTGTGGTTGAGGACGGCGTGGACGGCCACGATCCCCACATAGGCATAGAACACCCCGGGCGAGAACCCGAGGACGAAGAGGGGCAGGTAGACGAACACGCGCGTGCCGACCACATCGACGAGGTGCTGCCTCGAGCCTGCCAGCCAGTCCATGGAGCGCGTGCTGTGGTGCACGGCGTGGAAGCGCCACAGGTAGGGGTTTGTGTGGAAGAGCCGGTGCAGGGCGTACTGGCAGAGGTCCGTGGACAGCAGGGCCAGGAACAGCTGCAGAGCGAACGGCAGGCTCCCGACCGTCGCACGCAGGCTGTCGAGATCGTCCGCGAACCCGGTGAAGAACAGGCGTACGGGCCTCTCACTCATGGCCGCGATGCCCTGCACGAACAGGTGCGCCATCACGAAGTAGGCCAGGTCCGTGCGCCACTCGGGGTGGAAGCGCGTCTGATTCCCGCGCTGGGGAAGGAAGAGCTCCAGGGGAACGAAGACTAGAGCCATCGCGATCAGGTCGAGCAGCAGCCAGTCCAGGCTCAGGTAGAAGCTGCTGGCTCCAACCGCCTCGACCTCGACCCCGGCACCACCCAGCAGGAGCGCCAGGGTGGCCAGGCCGCCGCCGACGAGGCCCGCGCGCTTGGCCTGGTTCGCGATCAGGCTGCGCAGGGCGCAGGCGTACGCGAGGAAGAGGCAGCCACCGAGCAGGCTGCGTAGGAAGCCCACCTCGTACTGCTCGCGGAACTCGGGCGTCGTGAGGGCTTCCGGGAAGTGGAAGCAGAGCACGCCTCCCAGGGCGATCGCGCCAAACACGATCGACACGGCGCCGCTGATGCGGCCCTCGCCGATCTTCATGCGCGCGGGCATCTGCGGTTCGGTCATGGTGCTTGCCGTCGAGGTCGGCTGGCTCGGGCTGGGACTGGGCGGAGCCCTCAGGGCTGAGCGAGGTCGAGCAGCAGAGGATAGTGATCGGACCACCTGCCGACCGACGCATCGTCGGTCTCGACTCGCGCACCCCTCACCAGGGCCGCCACGGAGGGGGATGCCATGGCGAAGTCGATGCGGCGTCGCTTGGTGGCCACATGCTCCATGTCGGGGGACCAGCGGGGGATCAGCGCGGGCGACCCAAAGGTGTAGCGGGCCTCGGGGTCGTGCTCGTGGATGAGGTCGACGAGGCCTCGAGAGAGGAAGGCGTCGGTGATGCGGAAGTCGAACACTCGCTGGCCCTCGACCACCTCGCCGAGCGTTTCCTGCTCCCGGAGCCAGGGCTCATCGCTAGCGATCTCTCCGTTGAAGTCGCCGAGGACCAGGACGGGGCGTCCTGCGCGCGCGAGGCTGGCGGCGCGCTCGGCCACCAGCTCTGCCTCGTGGATCTTCCCGGGCCAGAAGTGCACCACGAACAGGTCGAGCCCGTGCGTGCGCGCGTGGAGGAAGCCGTGGTGGAAGCCCTCCACGCGGCGCTCCACGACCTCGATGGGGGCGGTGCTGGTGAGACCCACCGCGTAGCCCGACTCCTTGTGCAGGACGGCGTGTGGGTGGGACCACGCCGAGGCCAGGCGGAGGAGCTCCTCCTCGGTGGTCTGCACTAGCTCCTGCAGGGCGGCGACCTGGAAGTCACCCTGGGCGAGCCACTCCGTCGCGGGGGTGAGGTGCGCGCGATGGTCGAACAGGTGGTAGGTGTTCCAGTTCACCAGGCGCAGGTCCTCGGGCGCGTGTTCCGAGCTCGCGCAGCCGGAGAGCAGCGCGGCTGCGAGCAGGAGCGCGGCGCCGGGTGCGACCGCGACCGCCCCGCAGAGGGCCCGTAGCGGACCGCGCGGGCCCGGCCGCAACCGGGCGCAACCGCCGAGCGTCCCTTTGGGAGGGTGGGGGAGGCGGCGGCCTACGCCCTCGAGGCGCGTGCTCCCCCCACTCCTGCCCGGCTGCAAGACCCTCGGCACCATGACCCCAGCCTAGGCCGCTGTCCCCTCCCGGGCGCCCCGCCGGACCCCACTTCGGAACGCCCCCTTCCGCGAAACCGCAGCCGCCCCGCCGGCGAACCCCTCTCCACATGGGGATCCAGCTGGTCTGGCTCAAGCGCGACCTGCGCCTCGACGACCACCGCGCTCTGGCCAAGGCCGCGCGGCAGGGCCCGGTCGTTGGGCTCTTCGTCTTCGAGGAGGGCTTGCTGCGGCACCCGGACACGGACGCCAGCCACATCCAGTTCGTCCTGGACTCCCTGGTCGAGCTCCGCGCGAAGTGGGAGGCGCGCGGGGGCCTGCTCCTCGTTCGCACGGGCAGCGCCGTCGAGCACCTGGAGCGACTGCATCGCCAGCTCGGGTTCGCGGACCTCTGGTCGCACCAGGAGACCGGCAACCGCTGGACCTTCGACCGGGACCTGCGCGTTGCGCGGTGGTGTCGCGAGCGCGGCGTGACCTGGAGGGAGCCGTGGCAGCACGGCGTGGTGCGACGGCTGCGCACGCGCGACGGGTGGGCGAGTCAGTGGAGCCAGCGCATGAGCCTGCCGACCGCGCCGGAGGTCGAGGGCCTGCAGCCTCTGGGAGGCAGCCTGCCAGAGCCGGGGAGGATCCCGACCCTCGCGGAGCTGCAGGTCTTGGCGACCCCACGGGTGGGTGCCCAGCCCGGAGGGGAGACGGCGGGGCAGGCGCTGCTCGACTCGTTCCTGCACCAGCGCTCGGTGAACTCTCGCGCGGACATGGCGTCGCCCCTCACGGCCTGGGAGGGCTGCTCGCGACTGAGCACGCACATCGCGTTCGGGACGGTGTCTCTGCGTCGCATCGCCCAGCGGACGCAGGAGCGGATCGAGGAGCTGCGCGAGGACGCGCGCGTTGGGGGGGCTGTTCCGGCCACCTGGCTGCCCTCCCTCGCGAGCTTCCAGTCCCGCCTGTCCTGGCACTGCCACTTCATGCAGCGCCTCGAGGACGCGCCTGACATGGAGGAGCACGAGCTGAACCCGGCCTACGCGGGAATGGTGGAGGGCCACGAGGATCGCACGCTCCTGGAGGCGTTCGCGCGCGGTGAGACGGGCTACCCCATGGTCGACGCCAGCATGCGCTGCCTGCGCGCAACGGGCTGGATCAACTTCCGGATGCGCGCGATGCTGGTGAGCTTCGGGACCCACCACCTCGCCCAGCGGTGGCAGGACATCGGGCGCATCCTCGCGCCGCTGTTCCTGGACTACGAGCCAGGCATCCACTGGTCCCAGGTCCAGATGCAGGCCGCGGTCGTTGGTATCAACACGATCCGGATCTACTCGCCCGAGAAGCAGGCCCGGGACCAGGACCCCGAGGGGCTCTTCATCCGCCGCTGGGTCCCCGAGCTCGCGCCGGTGCCCACGGAGTTCCTCCCGGCTCCTCACCAGGCGCCTCCTCTCCTCCTGGCCTCCCTCGGCGTGGATCTCGACGCGCTGTACCCGCGGCCCGTCGTCGATCCCCGGGCGGCGGTGCGCGCCGCCCGCGAGCGCCTCTCCACGGTCCGCGCGCGCGTCAACACGCGCGACCATGCGCGACGGGTGTTTCAGAAGCACGGTTCACGCCGCGCGGCGCGCGGGCGCGCGCGCAGGTAGGGGCGGTCGAGCGGGCGCCCAAGGCAGGGCGCCCGGGGCCGCACCCAGAGACCTCTCAGTCTCGGACGCCGCGGCTGCGGAAGGGCTTCGAGAGGACCAGCTCGAGGACGAGAGCCTGCATGGACCAGCCCTCTGCCGCGGCGTTCTGGAGGGCGCGCTCCAGGGCAGGGGTGTCCCAGTCCTCTGCGGGGCGTCCGATGCCGTATACGAACAGCCGCTGCAGGAATGCGCGGGAGAGGCGGGCGGGGTCGCCAGCCAGGTGGTCCTTCAGCCCTTGGAGGCCCTCGATCTCCCTGCCGTCCGGGAGCGTCCCGCGGCTGTCGAGGGGACGGCCCCCATCCTCCGAGCGCAGCTGGCCGACGCCGTCGTAGGCCTCGAGCGCGAAGCCGAGGGGGTCGATTCGCGCGTGGCAGCCTGCGCAGGCCGGCTCCGCACGGTGCCGCTCGAGGCGCTCCCGGACCGAGGTGGGCGCATCCTGTGCGGAGGCTGGAAGGGCAGCCACATCGGGGGGAGGAGGCGGCGGCGCCGCGTCCAAGAGGGCCTCGAGGATCCACGCCCCGCGCAGCACCGGACTCGTGCGCGTCGGGTGCGAGGTGAGGGTGAGCGTGCTCCCCTGGGCCAGCACGCCGCCGCGCTGATCCGGCGGGACGGCCGTGCGTCGCAGGTCACCACCACGAACCTCGGGCAGCCCGTAGTGAGCGGCGAGGCGGCGATTGAGGTAGGTCCAGTCGGCGGCCACCAGCTCAGTGATTGGGAGCCCCTCGCGCACGAGAGCGTCGAAGAACAGGGCGCTCTCCTCGTAGAGGTCCCGCTTGAGGTCGTCCCCGAACCCGCGATAGACGCGGAAGTCCACGGCACGGGTGGGCATCTCGCGGAAGCGCAGCCACTGGCTCGCGAAGCCGTCCGCGAGGGCGCGGCTGCGGGGGTCGCGGAGGAGCCGCTGGGCCTGGGCCCGGAGCACCCGCGTCTCGATCAGCGCGCCGGTCCTGGCCGTCTCGAGCAGCTCGTCGTCCGGTCCCTGGGCCCAGAGGGTGAAGGCGAGCCGGGTGGCCAGCTCGAACGGATCCAGGGGGCGGGGCTCGACGCCCGGCCGGTCGATCTCCACCCGAAACAGGAAGTGAGGCGAGACCAGGACCGAGAGCAGCGCGGAGCGCAGACGCAGTCCGCCCACGAGGCCGCCGGTCGGCTCGGCAAGGGCGAGGCGCGTCTGCACCTCCTCCTCGGTTGGCGGCCGCCGGAAGGCGCGCAGCAGGAGCGCGCGGAGGACGGCTTCGGGCTCGCCCTCGAAGCGGGCCCGCGCGCGGCGGCTTGCCGCAACCTCCTCCAGGACGCGCTGGGCGGCGTCGAAGTAGCGCTCGACCACCACATCGGTCAGGAACATGACATCGCCCACGGTGTCGAAGCCGTAGGCGGCCGCGTCCGCAGGGAAGACATCCTCGACCTCGACCCGCACGCCGAAGAGATCCTCGACGCAGCGCTCGTACTCGAAGCGGGTCAGGCGCCGCAGGGTCGCGGCACGCGGGGGGCTCGGCGGCCCGGCGGCGGCCCGCAGGTCGGCGAGCAGGGCGGCGCGCGCTGGAGGTGTCAGGCTCGGCGCGGCCGTGTCTCCCGCGCGAGGGGGCGGCGGCATGTCCCCGTCCTCCACGCGGCCGATGAGCTCCCGCCACAGCTCGGGGTCTCGGGCGAGGAGCTCGCCCGGATCGCCCCCCAGGTCAAGGCCGGCCTTGGGCCGCTCCCCTCCGTGGCAAGAGGTGCAGGACTCCTGGAACGCGTCCGCGACCCGCTGAACGGGATCATCGCCGTGGTGCCCTGCTGGAGTCGCGGTCGCAGGGGCGAGCGCGAGGAGGAGCAGCAGGCTCACTCCTCGTCACCTCCGGCCTCCGCCTCCCGAGCGCGGCGCTCCTCCTCGCGGATGCGCTGCTTCTCTGCGCGCGCGGACCGTTGGGCCTCGGCCTTGCGAACGAACGCTGCGACGGCATCGGGGTCCAGGGTGACGCGGAGCTGACTCCCGGTCTCGCCCACCGCAAGGAGCTCAGGGTCGGCCACGCCGAGGGCTTGGACCTTGATCGGGGAGCTGGAGGTGCTCGAGCCGTCCACCAGGCTCCAGCGGGCGATCATGTCGTCCGTGGGCATGGGAATGGACACCTCGGTGGTGGGCGTCACAACCGCCGTCTCGGGCGAGGTGACGCACACCATGTAGATCCAGTTGTCGTAGCCCTCACGCGGCTGCACCTGCACGGTCAGCTGCCAGGGGGAAGCGGGCAGGGCCTCCGGGTTCGTGAGCTCGAGAGTGAGCTTCGGCGCGGGCTCGAGCACGATGGTCATGCCGTCCAGCAGGGTCTCGACGCGGCGCGCGCGAAAGCCAGGCGCCCCGAACCAGGCTGTGTCCTCGACCCTGCTCACGGTGACGCGGGCGGCCCCGGCGACGATCTCGATGTCCTCGTTGTTGGGGTAGTTGTGGGTGCCGATCGCGCCTGGGATGGGTTGATCGTCGGGTCCCACGACGCGGATGCGGGCGAGCCAGGCCAGGCTGCGCAGGTCGAGGTCTCCAAGGTCCAGCTGCTCACCGGCCACCACCTCGCCCGAGGACCTCAGCACCTCCTGCTTGCCGAAGAGCAGGCTCCGCTCGGCCACCACCCGTACCTCGCCAGGCGTCAGCCCCTCCAGCAGGAAGGAGCCATCCTCCTGCACGGGCAAGAGGTGGGCCTTGGGAGAGCGCCACCCGCTCTCCGGATCAGGCTGGCGAGCCATGAGCGCGAGGTTCATCTCCTGGAACTCGAGGGGGAGCAGCCAGCGGCCCGTGACGCTCCCGCGCGTCGCGACCTCCTCACGCGGCTGCCGGGCAGCGCGATCCTCCTCGGAGATCAGGGAGGCCTCGGTGCGCAGAGACTCTGCCGCCTGGCCTCCCTCCAGTGCGGCCTCCGCGGGCTCGGCAACAACCGGGGCCTGCACCTCAGGGATCGCCGCCGGCGTCCCCTCGTCGAAGACGAGCCAGGTCATCCCGGAGGCAACGAGGACGAGGAGCAGTGCCAGGCGCATGCCCCGATCCTAGCGAGCGCGGCGGACGCGGCCCCGCCAGAGCGCGAACTCAGGCGAGCGCGAGTGCAGAGGAGACGGCCACGGCCGCTGGCGGTGCTGCGCAGGTTGCCGATAGGCTCCTGCCATGGGGACGCAAGCTGTCGGGCGGATGGGCACGCTGGGTGCACTGGCCGCACTGGCCGCTCTCGCTCTGCTGCCTGTGGCCCCCGGTCCTCCGGCGATCCCAGAGGGAGAGGATCCCGCTCGCTGGACCGAGGAGCTCGACCGCCTGGTCCAGAGCACGCCCAATGCGCCGCGGCCGCTGGTGTTCCTCGGCAGCTCCAGCATCCGCAGGTGGTCCACCCTGGCCGCGGACATGGCCCCCCTGCCGGTGCTCAACCGCGGCTTCGGCGGGTCGCGCATCTTCGACGCCGTGCACTGGTTCGACCGCCTCGTGACGCCCCATGATCCCAGCGTCATTGTCGTGTTCGCGGGGACCAACGATCTCTCGGGTTCAAACCCCCGCCAGCCCACCTGGATCCTCGAGCAGTTCGACCAGCTGGTGCGCGTCGCGCGCAAGAGCTGCCGCGCGACGCCGCTGGTCTACATCGCGATCAGCCCCACGCCGTCCAGGGTCGAGCACTTAGATGCGGTGCTGGAGACCAACCGCCTCATCGCCGAGCGCTGCGCGAACGAACCGCTGCTCGAGTTCGTGGACACCGCCACGGGGCTTCTGGATGCAGAGGGGCGGCCCGACCCGCGCTGGTTCGTGGAGGATCGCCTGCACCTGAACGCTGAGGGCTATCAGCGCTGGACGCGCGTGCTGAAGCCGGTTCTCGAGCGGCTGGACTCGGTCGGGCGACCCTGATCGGGGCGACGCGCGCGTCAGGCCCCTTGCCCGTGCCGTGACCGGGCGAGCCGACCGAGGCCAATGCCGCAGCCCAGGGCCGCGCCCGCGTAGATCAGTCGCCAGGGGAGGGGGTCGATCCCAGGCTCGAAGGTGGCCAGGAATCCATATGCGGATTGGAGCAGGCCTGCCGTGAGGCCCAGGGCGAGGAGGAGTCGCATAGCGGGGTTATTGGGGGAAGGTGCGCTTCCCTTTCGAGCTTCTGGGCCCTCAGCCGGCGTGGCCGCACCAGGGGCCGCACTCCGAGGCGAGGCGGCGTCCGGCCTCTCCCTGACACCAGAGGATCAGGTTCCGGCGGCGGCCGCGCCGGAGAGGGTGCACTCCGTGGCGGTGGCGTCCGGCGTGCAGGATGGCCTGGCCCGGCTCGTGGTCCAGCTCGAAGACCTCGCTCGGGCTCCAGGGCGTCTGGCGGTGCTCGTCGCAGCGCACCCCGCGGAAGTAGAGCTCGGTGCCCGAGAAGTCCTCACCGAGGCAGAGGTTCAGCGTCACCACGCTGTCGTCCACATGGTAGCCGAGCTCCTCGTCCGCGTCGGCTCCGTACTCGGCGAGGAACCCGTGCTCCGCCGTCAGGTCCGTGCCTCCTAGCGACGCGAACAGCTTGCGGCCGATGGGCGCGACCAGCTCCGCTCGCAGGGCCGTGGCCAGCGGTCCAAGGCCGAGATCGGCGAGCACCGCACCGTAGCTGTGCATCGAGTTCGGGCCGGCGCCCGTGGACTCGCGCGCGCCGCGGGCATCGAGATCTGCGCGCAGGGCCTCGCAGCCCTTGGCGGTCAGCAGGGGCAGGGACCACACCCCTGGGCCCACGGAGGTGAGCCTCGCGAGCAGCTCCTCCCCGCTGCCCGCGCCAGCAAGGTCCAGGTCCTCAGCCAGGCCCGGCACGAGGGCGCCGGTGGGCAGGAGGTCGGCGAGGCGGGGCTTCACCCTTCAGCCATCGGCTGGTCGGCCGTCATGCCTTGCGCGAAGCCCGGACAAGGATGCGCAGGGCCGCTCACCGGGGCCCGATGAGCTCGATCAGGTTCCCGTCGGGATCGGGCACGAGCGCAAGCAGCGTCCCGCCAGGGCCCTGTCCGGGGAGCGGTGTCGGGCCCTCCGCGAGGGGCTTCACGCCCCTCTTGGCGAGGCGCTCCAGGATGGGGTCGAGGTGGGTGACATAGATCGTCAGGTAGCTGTAGCCGAGCTCCTCGAGGATGGTGCCGTTCTTGCTGGTTGCGGCCTCCTTGGGAGCCTGCATGAGCTTGATGCCCGTGTGCGTGCCCGGGGTCGCGGCGGACGGCCGGAACACCTTGATGTCGAGGCCGCTCCCGTCGGTGAGGCCCGCCTTGCTGCAGAACTCACCCGGCACGCTGAAGGGACGCTTGGCGCTGAGGCCGAGGCCCTCCTCACCGTAGAACGCCGCCGAGCGCTCGAGATCACGCACCACGATGCCGAGGTCGATGGTCCCGTTGGCGAACTCGAACTCCTCGGCGCGGCGGGACGCGTCGGGCTGGAGGAACCAGGGCAGGGCTGCGGCGAGGAGGGGGAGCAGGGGCAGGAGAGGAGTCAGGCGCATGGCGCGCATGGTCCTCCGCTGGGCGAGGGCGCGCAAGGCGGGTCGGGCGCGGCGCTCCCCACTCGGGCCTCGCAGAGACCCCCCAGGCTGCGCGGAGGCGCACTCCCGAGGGGCTTCGCCCGACCTGCCTGACCAGCGCGAGGCCCGAGGGGTACGATCCGCCCATGGTCCTCTCCGCTCTCTGCCTCGCGGCCCTCCCGCCGCTGCTCTCCGCCCCCCAGGACAAGGCCGGCATGGTCTTCGAGGACGGTATGGCCCAGGTGGTCCCCGCCTTCAAGGACAAGGAGCAGTGGATCCGGCACGACCTGTTCGTCGAGACGGAGTTCGACAGCGACGGGGACGGCAAGCTCGACCGCGTCCATGTGGATGTCACGCGACCGGCCCAGACCGACAGCGAGGACCTCAAGGTCCATGTGATCTATGAGACCAGCCCCTACTTCGCGGGGATCGCGGGCAACGACCGCAGCTTCTTCTGGGACCCGAGCCACGAGCTGGGGGAGGAGCCCCCGGCTCACACCCACCCCGACGGCATCCCTCACCAGCAGCGCCGCCCCACGATCGCCAACGGTGAGGTGAGCAGCTGGGTGCCTCGCGGGTTCGCCGTGATCCACTCCTGCTCGCCGGGGACCGGCATGTCCCAGGGCTGCCCGACCGTGGGGGGCAAGAACGAGTCCCTGGCGCCCAAGGCCGTCATCGACTGGCTGAACGGCCGGGCCAAGGGCTTCACCGAGGTGGATGGCGACCAGGAGGTGAAGGCCTACTGGGCCACCGGCAAGGTGGGGATGACCGGGACCTCCTACAACGGCACCCTTCCCCTCGCCGCAGCGACCACCGGGGTCGAGGGCCTCGAGGCCATCATCCCCGTCGCGCCCAACACCTCCTACTACCACTACTACCGCTCGCACGGGCTCGTGCGGCACCCCGGCGGCTACATGGGCGAGGACATCGATGTCCTCTACGACTTCATCCACAGCGGCTGGCCGGCGCGACGCGAGTGGTGCGACTGCGAGGTGCGCGACAAGGAGATGGCCGAGAGCCAGGACCGCATCACGGGGGACTACAACGACTTCTGGGCGGGGCGCGACTACCTCAACCAGCTCGACGACCTGAAGTGCGCGGTGCTGATGGCCCACGCCTTCAACGACTGGAATGTGATGCCTGAGCACAGCGTGCGCATCTATGAGGCCGTCAAGGAGAAGGGCGTGCCGTGCATGGCCTACTTCCACCAGGGCGGCCATGGCGGCCCGCCGCCGCTCGACCTGATGAACCGCTGGTTCACGCGCTATGTCTGCGGGGTCGAGAACGGCGTCGAGGAGCTCCCGCGCAGCTGGGTGGTCCGCGAGGGGGACCGCCGCAACAAGCCCACGGCCTATCCCCAGTATCCCCACCCCGAGGCGGCCGGCGTGACCTTGCACCCCGGCGGCGAGGGTGCCGGCGCCGGCGACCTCTCGGGCCGTCGCGGGCGCGGGAAGCAGACGCTCGTGGACGATGTCAGCAAGGACGGGGCCTCCCTGGCGGCGGCTGCCGAGTCGAGCCACCGCCTGCTGTTCCAGACCGCCGAGCTGACGGCTCCCGTGCACCTCTCGGGCTACGCCGAGGTCAGCCTGCGCGTGGCCTCCTCGAAGGCCGCGGCGAACCTGTCGGTGTGGGTCGTCTCCCTCCCCTGGACCGAGACGCGTGACATCAACGCCAACATCATCACCCGCGGCTGGGCCGACCCTCAGAACCGCAACGATCCGCGCACGAGCAGCCCCCTCGAGCCGGGCCAGTTCGTGGACCTGCGCTTCCAGCTGCAGCCTGATGACCAGGTCATCCCGGCCGGGCAGCGCATCGGCCTGATGGTGTTCTCGAGCGATCGCGACTTCACGCTGTGGCCGGCTCCTGGCACGGAGCTGACCCTGGACCTTGCCGGCTGCTCGCTGACGCTGCCGGTGGTCGGGGGCTCGAAGGCCCTGCAGGCCGCGGGCGTGCGCTGAGCGGGGCGCCGCGTGCCGGGGGGGCTCAGGCCCCCTCGGCCAGGTCCTTGATGTGATCGAGCACTCGTCCGTGGATGGCGTGCAGGATCCAGTCCCCCCAGACCTTCCAATAGGCGGCAGGGCCGAGCTCCATCTGGTACCAGGTGCTGCCCTCGAGGCGCGTGCGCCCGCCGGGGAGGGGCAGGAGCCGGAACTCCCCGCGCACGCTGCGGAAGGAGCGGTCCAGGTGGGGAGGGTGAAGGTGGGCGTAGAAGCTCCACTCCTCCATCGGAACCGGCTGCTCGGTCACCGTGAAGGCGAGCCTGCTGGGGGGCTCCCAGGCCGTGATGGGCTCGACGAACGCGCCGGTCGAGAACTCGCAGCGGCGGATGGCGCCGACGCCCTCTCCGTCGATGCGCGCGCGCAACGGGTAGGCGATTCCGGTGCGGAAGAGCCAGTGCTCAGGTTCGGGGAGCTCGCTGAAGGACACGACATGCTCCCAGACCGCCTCGGGTGGCGCGTCGATCGTGACCCAGCTCTCGACCTCGCGGAGGCCGTGCGCAGTCACCTCTCGCTCGGCCAGGGCCCCCAGAGGAAGCATCACGATGAGGCAGGCGAGGCCTCGGTCGGGGGTCACGGCCATGCGCGCCATGGCGCGTCCCACCAGCGCGCCGGGGACCGCCGTAGCCCACATCACGGGGTAGGCCATGACGAGGCAGACCACTCCCTCGAGGGCGAACAGGAGCATGGCCAGGAAGCCAGCGAGCAGGGACAGCGTGACGGCTCCGACGGTCCAGCCGGCGGTTCGCCGCGTGCCCAGGTTGGTCACATAGCCCACGAGCACGCCCAGCAGCATCGGCGTGCCGAGGAACAGCGCGGGGCCGTAGTAGGACAGGCCCTGGGTGAAGACCGCGATGATCCCCGTCACCAGACCCACTGCCAGGCCGACCCCGAGGAGGGTCATGCGGAGGGTGAACTCGTCGGGGCGCTGTCGCGGGGGTGAGGCCGCCGACCGTGGCCACGCCGCCAGGGCCGCGAGGACGGCGTAGTTGACCAAGGGAATGAGGAAGCCCAGGGACCACCACACGGAGAGGCCCGCGTCCCTCGCCCGGCGCGCGCACATGGCCACGCCGATCCAGAGGAACGGCAGCGTGAACACCACGAGGAACGCCAGGAAGGCGGGGGGGAGCCGATCGATGTCTCCGAGGCGCTGGCCAAAGGTCGGATCGAGGTAGGTCAGCGGATCCCAGAAGACTCCCGTGACGGCCAGGCAGACCGTGGCCTCTACCGCATACTTGAGCAGCGCCAAGCCGAGGCCCGCCGCGAGGAACTGGGCGCGACCGACGCGCCCGTCCAGGCGGAAGAGCTCTCTGGGGAGGCTTGGGTGGGGCACGGTGCAGGACTAGGGCAGGGGCGGTTCAGTGTGCCTCCTCAAGGCACGCCTCGACCGAGCGGTCAGCAGTTCCGTCGCAGCGAATCGAGTGTGAAGACGAGGTCCTCAGGGGCCCCAGTTTGCCTCGTTCTCCGGAGGATCTTGATGGCTCCTTCACTCTTTCATGGCTCCTGAGCAGGGAGTTTATCTGTGGCACGCGATGCCTTGACGGTTGGTTCATGGAGCCTGCCTATCGTCCCGCCCCTCGACGCCAGGAGGCCAAGCGACCGGGCCTGCTGGGTTCCCCCCGCCGAGCCGCTCCGTGCCGACTCCCTCCCTCCTCTGGGTGCTGACCCTCCTCGGGGCCCTGCTCTCGAGCCCCGTGCTTGCGCAGGGGGGCGGTGGCTCTATTCGCGGGGTCGTGCTTGACGCGGACTTCGAGGCTCCGCTCCCTGCAGCGCGCGTCCTGAATGTGGACACCGGCCAAGAGGTCGAGACCAACGACCAGGGCAACTACCTCCTCCCGGAGGTCCCCGCCGGTCAGTACACCCTCGTCTTCTCCAAGCCGGGCTATGTCCGCTTGGTTCGGGCCGAGGTCGTGGTCACCGCGGGTCGGCTCACCGACATCGATGTGAGCCTCTCCGGCGAGTTTGTGGACATGGAGGAGTTCGTCGTCCAGGACGTCCTCCAGTTCGCCGCGGGCACCGAGGCCGCGCTCCTGAATCTGCGCTTCGAGGCTCCGTCGATGATGGACTCGATCAGCGCCGACCTGATGAGCCGCGCGGGTGCCAGTGACGCGGCCAGCGCCCTGAAGCTCGTGGCGGGAGCCTCCGTCCAGAACGGAAAGTCGGCCGTGATTCGCGGCCTGCCGGACCGCTATGTGAGCTCCCAGATGAACGGGGTGCGCCTGCCTACGGCGGACGAGGACAAGCGCGCCGTGGAGCTGGATCAGTTCCCCTCGGCGGTCATCGAGTCGATCCAGGTCTCCAAGACCTTCACCCCCGACCAGCAGGGGGATGCCTCCGGCGGTGCGGTGGATGTCCGGCTCAAGGGCATCCCGGAGGAGAAGATCCTCCAGTTCAGCTCGCAGGTCGGCTACGACACCCAGGCGACCAACAACTCCAAGTTCCGCACCTACCGCGGGGGTGGCGTGTCCTTCTGGGGTCGCGACGACGGCGGCCGAGATCCCCAGCTGGGCAGCCTCGGCGAGAACTGGACAGGGGCCGTCTCCACCATTCCCGGCCAGGCGCCTACCAACCACAAGTGGTCCCTAGGCGGCGGAGGCCGCATGGAGCTCAACCGGGAGTGGACCTTCGGGGGCTTCGGGGGCGTGTTCTACGAGCAGGACTCCTCCTTCTACGACAACGGGATCGATGACAAGTGGTGGGTCAACCAGCCCGGCGCGGGCATGACCCCCAAGGAGACCCAGGGCACCGCGCAGGACGGAGACTTCAAGACGAACCTCTTCGATGTCGTGCGCTCGCAGGACTCCATCCGTTGGGGCACCCTGGCGACCTTCGGGCTCGAGTCCGAGGGCCACTTCCTGGGGCTGACGGGCCTCTACACGCGCAACGCGGCCGACACCGCGACGCGTGCCACCGATACGCGCGGGAAGGACTACTACTTCGAGGGCTACGACCCGAACGACCCCGACTCGCCGGGCTACGACGAGGATGACGCGGCGCCCTACCTCGTCACCGAGACCCTCGAGTACACCGAGCGCACCACCAAGACCCTCCAGCTCAACGGCCGGCACACCCTGCCTGGTGGCGGAGGCTCCTGGCTTGGCGCGAACTTCGACGCGCCCGAGTTGAGCTGGACCCTGTCCTCGAGCGGGGCCAGCCTGGATCAGCCCGACAAGCGTCAGTTCGGCGGCCTGTGGACTCCCAACGAGCTCCTGTTCGATGTGCTCCAAGTCGGCGGTTGGCAGCCCTACAAGCCGGGCGCCAACTTCAACTTCGGCAACCTCCAGCGCATCTGGAAGCGGATCGAGGAGGACAGCGAGCAGCTGCGCGCGGACCTCTCCTTCCCGTTCACCGTAGGCGCGGACGGAAACCCAGGCTCCCTCAAGGTTGGCGCGTTCCAGGACGAGGTCACGCGGGACTTCTTCCAGGACTCCTTCGGCAACTTCGGAGACAACTCAGGCTACTGGGCAGGCTTCGAGGACTCCTGGGGCGACGCCTGGAGCAGCCAGGACCACCCGATCACCGAGTCCACCTTCGACATCGACTATCGCGGCAGCCAGAAGATCGCAGCCACCTACGCAATGGTCGATCTGCCCCTCGCGGAGGGCATGAACATGATCGGTGGAGCGCGGCTGGAGTCGACCGACATCGGCGTGCAGATCTCCGCCGAGGAGGACGCCTTCTGGTACCAGTTCGGGACGCCGGGCCAGATCGACTTCTCCGAGCCCGGGATCGCCGACGCGGACTTCTCCCAGGACGATGTGCTGCCCTCGCTGTCGCTGGTGTACGAGCCGACCGAGCAGCTGACCCTCCGGGCGGCCTACAGCGAGACCATCGCGCGGCAGACCTTCAAGGAGCTCACCCCCGTCGTGCAGCAGGAGTACCTGGGCGGCCCGATCTTCATCGGGAACCCCGACCTGCGGATGAGCAACCTGGAGAACTACGACCTGCGGCTGGACTACACCCCCTACGAGGGTGGTCTTGCGAGCCTGTCGTTCTTCCACAAGAACATCGAGGACGCCATCGAGTATGTCGCGGTGGGCAGCCAGGAGTTCCAGTTCACCACCGCCCTCAACTACCCGAAGGGCGAGCTCTCCGGGTGGGAGTTCGAGGTGCGCCACAAGTTCGACGGCGCGGCGGAGGGCCTGGGCATCGGCGCCAACGCGACCCTGATCGACTCGGAGGTGTTCCTGACGCCCTTCGAGATCGAGCAGTTCGCGACGCCCGGCGTCGCCGTGGATCTCACCTCGCGTGAGATGACCAACGCGCCGGAGCACCTCTACAACCTCTACACGACCTACGACCTGGAGAAGACCGGGACGAACCTGGCGCTCTTCTACACGGTCCAGGGCGACACCCTCGTCGAGGGAGCTGGTATCGACAACGGCAACTTCGTGCCGAGCGTCTTCCAGCGCGAGTACGACACCCTGAACTTCAGCGCCTCGCAGGACCTGGGCTCCGGCCTGCGCCTGAAGTTCCAGGCGAAGAACCTGACCAACCCGCTGATCGAGCGGGTCTACCGCCACGAGTCCATCGGTGACGACGTGACCCGGGCCTCCTTCACACGCGGGATCGAGTACTCGATCTCCCTGTCCCTCCGCATGACCTTCTGAGGGCCTCCACCCTCCTGCACCCCCGCTCCAAAGCACCCGCCATGCACCTCACCCGCACCACCTCCATACGCCCGGCCTGGGGCCGACTGGGGGCCGCCGCGCTCCTGGCACTCCCTCTGCTGCTCGTGCTCGAGCAGCGCACTCCCGCGCAGGACGAGCAGGACCCGGCCGCCGGCTCCAGGACGGTCCTCGAGCAGTGGGTGGAGACCGAGCGCCTGCTCTCCAAGGAGCGTCGTGACTGGGTGCTCGGCCGCGAGTCCTTGAACGAGCGCATCGGCCTCGTGCAGCGCGAGATCACCTCGTTCGAGGAGCGCATCACCGAGGCGGAGGCCAGCATCGCCGAGGCGGACAAGAAGCGCGAGGAGCTCGTCGCGGAGAACGATCGCCTGAAGGCGGCGACCTCGTCGCTCTCGGAGACCATCGTCGAGCTGGAGGGCCGGACCCGCTCTCTCCTCGTGCGGCTGCCGGATCCGATTCGGGATCGGGTGAAGCCCCTCTCTCAGCGCCTCCCTGCGGAGGGGGCCGAGGTCAAGGCCTCCCTCAGCGAGCGGTTCCAGAACGTGGTGGGGATCCTCAACGCGGTCAACAAGTTCCACCGGGAGATCACCCTCACCACCGAGGTGCGGGACATCGGTGGAGGCCGCCAGGCGGAGGTCACCGCGGTCTACCTGGGCGTCAGCCAGGGCTACTACGTCAGCAACGACGGCACTGCTGCGGGCATGGGCTCGTCCGGAGAGGACGGCTTCACCTGGACCGCGCGCAACGACTCGGCGGGCGAGATCGCAGAGGCCGTGCGCATCCTCAAGAACGAGGCGCCGGCCCGCTTCGTTCGCCTCCCCATCACCATTCAGTGACCCTCGGAGACCGCCCGATGAACCTCAAGATCACCGTGCTTCCGGCACTCCTGGGGCCCCTCCTCCTCGCCTCTGTGGCTCCGGCCCAGGAGCAGGACGCGAGCCCCTCCCTCGGAGCCACCGAGGAGGCCCTCCGCGCGCGCCTCGAGGCCAGCGTCACCGCGCTGAACGAGCTGCGTGAGCAGCTCGCCGCCGAGAAGGTGCCCCTCGCGCAGCAGCTCGCCGAGCTCCAGGGGGAGCTCTCCGAGGTGCGTGCCCGCTACCAGAGCACCACGCGGACCCTCGACTCGCGCAGCCTCGACCTCAGCAACCTCAACTCGGAGCTCAAGGCGCGCAACGACGAGCGCACCTACCTGTCCAACCTGCTGACCCAGTACCTCGAGGGCTTCGAGACGGGCCTGCACATCGCGGAGCTCTCGCGCTACGGCAGCGCGGTGGAGGAGGCGAAGCTGGCCCCCGAGAACAGCAACCTCTCCGAGCTCGAGGTCTACCGGGCGCAGGCGGGGATCCTGGGCGTGTCCCTCGACCGCCTCGAGGCGGCCCTGGGCGGCGAGCTGTTCGAGGGACGAGCCATCGACGAGACCGGGCTCCAGCAGCCGGGACGCTTCGCCCTCGTGGGGCCCGCGGCCCTCTTCATGAGCTCTGGCGGGAGCGTGGGGACGGCCGAGCAGCGGCTTGGATCCCTCGAGCCGGCCCAGATCGGCTTCGCCCTGCCCGAGGACCAGGAGGCGGCCCGCGCCCTCATCACCGGCGGGTCCGGATTCCTGCCTCTGGACCCGACCCTCGGTGATGCCCACAAGCTCGCCGCGACTCAAGAAACCTTCCTGGAGCATGTCAAGAAGGGCGGAGCAGTGATGTACCCGATCGGGGGCATGGCCGGCATCGCCCTCCTGGTGGCCCTCTACAAGTATCTGACCATGGCCTTCATCCGTCGCCCCTCCGGGCGGCGTGTGGAGGAGCTGCTCTCCGCCGTGGGGGACTGCGACCGCGACCGGGCTCAGGCCGCGGTGCGCCGCATTGGTGGGCCCACCGGCCGGATGCTGGCCGTCGGCGTCGAGCACATGGACGAGCCTCGCGAGCTGGTCGAGGAGGCGATGTACGAGAGCGTCCTCACCACCCGCCTGAAGCTGCAGGGGATGCTGCCGTTCATCGCGATCTGCGCAGCCTCTGCTCCGCTGCTCGGGCTGCTCGGCACCGTCACCGGCATCATCAACACCTTCAAGCTGATCACGGTCTTCGGGTCCGGCGATGTGAAGTCCCTCTCGGGCGGCATCTCGGAGGCCCTGATCACGACCAAGTTCGGCCTGATCGTGGCCATTCCGTCGCTGCTGCTGCACGCCTTCCTCTCGCGCAAGGCCAAGGGCGTCACGGACCAGATGGAGAAGTCCGCGGTCTCGTTCACGAACCAGCTGGCCCGCACCCAGGCGGCTGCCGGACCCCGGGAGCGGCAGGGTGGCGGTGGAGCCGAGGGGGCGACCTCCGGCGACACCGAGGCCCAGGTGCGACGGGTCCTCGCGGACCTGCTTGGCGAGGACGCCACGGCGAGCACCACCGTCTGAGAGCGCTCCATGGACCTCCAAGCCCTCATCGATCAGGCCCTCGGCCTCTGGGGAGAAGCCAGGAACATCTGGCTCTCTGGAGGCTGGGCGATGACCGCGATCGCGGTCATCGCGCTGGTGATGTTCAGCGTGGGCATGGGGCTGCACTTCAAGCTGCGCGCGAAGGGCTTCCAGAGGGTCCAGGAGTCCACCTGGCGCCACTGGCTGGAGCGCCGGCTCGAGCGCGAGGGCGTCATTGGTGACCTCCTCGACGAGGTCGCGGACGGCGACTCGATCGAGGGCATGACCCTCGGCTTCGACGAGCTCCGCACCACCGAGATCGTCCCGCTCGACCGCGACCTGCGCGTGATGAAGACCTGCGTCAGCGCTGCGCCGCTCGTCGGGCTGCTGGGGACCGTGACCGGGATGCTCTCTACCTTCGGCGCTCTCGCGACCGGCGGTGGGGGGGACAAGACCATGGGAATGGTCGCCAAGGGCATCTCCGAGGCCCTGATCACCACGGAGACCGGCCTGGTCATTGCCCTGCCGGGGCTCTTCTTCCAGTACCAGCTGGCGCGCAAGACCGAGGCCTATCGCGCCTTCCTCGCACACCTCGAGTCGGTGTGCGTCCAGCGCCTCTTCCGCAAGCAGCGCGAGGCCGCCGCTCGCGAGCAGGCCCAGAGGGCTCGCACCGAGGCCCGCCGCCTCCTGCGCACCCGCCTGGCCCAGCGCATCCACTCCGCCTGAACGAGGACACCCATGGGACGATTCCGCGACCAGAGCTCCGACGACAGCAGCGAGACGGCGATCGA
>JADHNZ010000049.1 GCA_016779225.1 Planctomycetota bacterium | reverse complement strand
GTAGACGAACCAGATGTCCGTGAAGCCGTCGCGCGAGACGCAGCTGCCGTCGTGGAAGCCGGAGTCGCTCAGGCCGGTGGTGTCGAACGCCGTGGCGCCCGCGGCGACGGCGATCGCGTCGGCGCAGGTGTCACCGGGGATGGGGCAGTAGTTGGCGGTACCGGGGGTGTCGTCACCTGCAGCGGGGTCGAAGCCGCTGATGACCCAGCCGCCCAGGGCCGGGCACAGGCGACCGGCGCCGGGCACGAAGGTCCCGTCAGGACCGATCTCTTGGGTGCCGTAGTAGAACTCGCCCGAGGCCGGCACATCGGTGTTCTCGATGATCGAGAGGCTGTCGACGACCGAGCCCACGAGGCTCTCGAGGTCGCCGCTGTCGTCGGTGTCGAGGTCGTCGCCGACGGCGTTCCCGAAGCCCGCCACCAGCATGTAGGTGACGTTGTCGCTGTTCTCGAAGCTCATGGAGTCATCCACGAGGTCCGCGACTCCAAGGGTGAAGGTGCTCTTGGCCAGCACGAAGAAGCCGTTGGCGTTGATCACCTGGCCGGTGAGGTCGACGGCGGTCTCAACCACACCGGAGCCGCCGGTGCCGTCGCCGATGATGACGAAGCTGAGGCCGTCGAGGGAGTTGCCGGGGGTGCCAGCGAGTTCGACGTACTCCTCGGTGTCCGCGCCCGGCATGTCCAGGCGGAACTCGCTCAGGGTTGCGGCGCCTCCGCCATCGCTGGCGACCGCCATGCCGGTGAGCGCGAAGGCGGCGCTCAGACCGGCGAGAGTCTGAAGGTGTTTCATTGTTCTTGTGGGAGAGTCCGGAGATCAGAGAAGGCTCGGGCGCCACGCTTTCGGGGAGTCCGAGTTCCTAGAAGGTTACTGCCTGCTGGATCAAATTTGGAACAAAACCTGCTTGATCGTCCATTCGGGAACCCTGCCCAGGTGCCACGGCGGCGGGATTTCGCGCCGCCTGGGTGTCCCAGCGTCCAAGCGGGGCAGCGGGTCACGGCCCATTGTGGCCCTCGAGCGAATCCCCCCTGCGGCCTGGGGCTCGAGGTCCTGCCCCGGGCGCCCCTTGAGGCCCTCGAGGGACGCCCGCGGGGTGCGACGGGGGAAACCGCGGGTGCCTTGCAGGGTATTCTGAGCCGGGCGAGCGAAATCGCACGCCCGGCGTCCCATGCGCTGGATCCTCGAGGAAGCAGGTGAGCGGCGAGAGCTCACGGTCACTGGGCGTGCCCTGACTGTCGGGAGGGCCCCGGACAACGATGTCGTCGCGCGCGATGGACGGGTCTCGCGGCACCATTCGCGCATTGAGCGCCGGGGCGATGGGGTGCGCGTCCTGGACCTGGGCTCTGCCAACGGGACGCGCCTGAATGGCCAGCAGGTTCGGGAGGCGACCGTCCGGCCCGGCGACTGCGTCGCGGTGGGGGAGCTCCTGCTGACGCTGGAGTCCGTGGAGGCCGAGCCCTCCGAGGCCTTCGACACCCTCAGCGAGGGGACGAGGTCCGAGGCGCGGGACCTGAGGGCCTTCGTGGCGCTTGCAAGCCGCATGGTCGCGGAGACCGACCTCAAGGGGCTCCTGGTCCAGGTCGTCGACTGCGCGGTGGAGCTCGTCGGGGCCGAGCGAGGCTTCCTCCTCCTCGGGCCGGATCGCCGAGAGGTGCGGCCCTCGTCGTCTGCGGAGCTGGAGGTCCGGGTCGCCAGGAGCTTCGACCGCTCCGAGGTCCTGGCCCCGCGAGGGCACCTGAGCGCGGGCATCGTGGGGCGTGTCCTGGCCGATGGGGGGGCGCTGCTCTCGCTCGACGCAGGTGAGGACAGCCGCTTAGGAGGGATGGCCTCGGTCGAGGAGCTCCGTCTGCGCTCCGTCCTCTGCGTGCCAGTCCCCGGGGAGACCGGTCCGCAGGGTGTGCTGTACCTCGACAACCGCCTGCAGCGAGGCGCATTCGAGCAACGCGAGCTCGAGCTGGTGGAGCTGCTCGCGGTGCAGGCCGCGGTGGCCCTGCGGAACGCCCGGCTGGTTGCGGCGCTGCGAGAGCAGAACCAGGAGCTCGAGGTCTCACGCCTAGCGATCCAGCGCCTGAACGAGCAGCTTGGGCGCACGGTCCGTGACCAGGAGGGACAGCTCGCCGTGACGCAGGCACAGCTGGGGCGCGAGCGCGGCCGCCAGGAGTTCGCCGGCATCGTGGGGTCCTCCGACGCAATGCGGGCCGTCTTCGATCAGTTGGAGCGCATCGTGGAGACCGAGCTGCCGGTCTTGGTGCACGGCGAGTCCGGCACCGGCAAGGAGCTGATTGCGCGTGCCATCCACCGGGCGGGCGCGCGCAGGCAGCGCCCCTTCATCACGGAGAATGTCGGGGCGCTCCCGGATAGCCTGCTCGAGTCCGAGCTGTTCGGCCACGTGAAGGGGGCCTTCACCGGGGCCTACAAGGCCAAGCGCGGGCTGCTGGAGCAGGCGGACGGGGGCACCCTGTTCCTGGATGAGGTGGGGGACATGAGCCCTGCCATGCAGAAGAAGCTGCTGCGTGTCCTCCAGGAGGGCGAGGTTCGACCCGTGGGCTCGGATGAGGTGCGCCGGGTCGATGTGAGGGTGGTTGCGGCCTCCAACCGCGACCTGGAGGAGCTCGTCCGTGACGGCGTCTTCCGGGAGGACCTCTTCTATCGCCTCGCGGTCCTGCGGGTGGACCTTCCGCCCCTCCGTGCGCGGAGGGACGACATCCCCCTGCTCGCGGAGACCCTGCTCTCGCGCGCCGCGAGGGAGGCTGGCCGGGCGGCGCCCGTCCTCACCCATGAGGTGCTCGCCGCGCTCATGCGCCACTCCTGGCCAGGAAATGTGCGCGAGCTGGAGAACGAGATGCGGCGGCTCGTGGTCCTGGCTGAGGGCGGTGCGCGCCTCGCGGACCTCTCGGCCTCGGTCCTGGAGGCGCGTCCGATCGCAGGGGCCTCCGACGAGGTCCAGGTCCTCGAGGCCGGGGACATCAAGGGCGCCGTGGCAGACCTCGAGCGGCGCTCCATCGAGGCCGCTCTCGAGCAGGCGAGCGGCAACAAGAGCCAGGCGGCCAGGAGCCTTGGAATCTCGCGCTTCGCGCTGCAGCGCAAGCTGGAGAAGTACGGGCTCTCGTCCTGACCGCCGGCGCCCTCCTCCGTGGCGCGCGCCCTACTGCATGAGGAGAGCGACGGGCTGGCTGAAGTTGGTGGTGGGCCCACTGCGCCCCTGGTCCCGGTACCAGGCCTGGAAGTGCCACTGGTCACCCGGCTGCACGGCCGTGGGCAGGGGCCGGGTGGGGAAGGCCATGAGGTCCAGGTCCTGCAGGACCCTCCCGTCCGGACCGGCCCAGGCCAGCTGGCCGGTGAAGGTGGCCATGTTGCCGAGGAGGCAGAGGTTGCCCTCGGAGCCGAGGAAGCCGCCGATCCAGCCGGGGGCGAGGCTCGCCAGCATCAGGCAGGGGCGGCCGGGGGGGAGATCCCGCGTGGCCACCAGCAGGTGCTGCGAGCTCACGACTCCGGGTGAGAACACCTCGGTGATCGCCGCTGCTCCGGTCGAGTTGGGAGCCGCCACGCAGTAGCTGGTGCCCGCGGTCCTGCTCCCGCTGGAGGCCAGTCCAGTGAACGGGCCGTCCTGGAGCGGTGCGATCCGGATGGCCCAGGCCGTGTCCGGGTCCAGCTCGTACAGCTCACTGTTGGGAGCCGTCACGGCGAAGATCCGGTCGGTTGCGGCATCCACATGGATGTCCTGGATCCCCGGGACCCCGTGCGCACCGATCCAGGTGCAAGCCGCGGTGTGGGGGTCGATCTCCCAGAGGTGCAGGCCGTCCGTCCCGAGCAGGCGGTCACGACCGTTGTCGTAGCCCAGGCCGAGGATGCCGCTCGGGCTCGGGGCCCAGGGCCCCCCATTGGCCGTGAAGGTGCCCATCACCGCGGTTGCGCCGCTGGGGATGGCGATGACCTGTAGGGACGCGCCGTCGGTGCCGTAGAGGACCGCACGCGCGTGATCATGGGCGAGGTCGCGCGGGGTGAGGGTCATCGTGCCCAGGGCCTCCACGGTCCCCGTCGAGAGGTTCACGCGCGCCAGCAGGTCGAGGGCGTCGAGCCGGGTGTAGACCACATCCGGATCCGCGGAGTCGGCCGCGCCGTCCAGGTAGAACTGCGAGATGCTCACCCCCGTGGCGCCCGTGTCGCGGTCGATCGTGAAGACGCCGTCCGGCGCGATGCCAATCAGGTCCTGGGCGGTACCGGCGCTCGTGCAGAGGAGCGCGGCGGCAAGCAGGGAGGTGGTGTGAAGCAGGCTCATGGTCTCTCTCTCGAGGGCCCTGTGCGGGCCCATGGGAGAGGTCGACGCTCGAACCCCACGGCTGGGGGAGGTCGCAAATGGGGCGCGCCCTCCGGTCCCGATCTCGGGACGCGGAGGGCGCGAGGTGACGGGGCTGAAACCCGTTCGATGTCGAGGGGTCTCGCTAGAGGAACTCGAGTGCCAAGGGCAGCGAGGTGTTCGAGGTCGGCGCTCCGCCGACGGAGTCGCGGTACCAGGCCTGGAAGTGCCAGAGGTCTCCGGGCATGACGCTGACGGGCAGCGGGCTCGTGGGGATCAGGCCGAGGTCGAGGTCGTGCACGACGCGGCCACTCTCCCCGGCCGACTGCACTCCGTGCCGGAAGACAGCCACGCTGCCGAGCAGGCACATGGGCCCCATCGACCCATTCCCAGGACCGATCCAGCCCGGCGCCTGGCTCGCCAGCATGACCACGGGCTGGCCGGGGGGGAGCCCCTCGGTGACGAGGGAGTGCCTTGCCATGGCGGCGACCCCGATCCCGAAGGTCAGGGTCCTGGCCGCCGCGCCGGTCGAGTTCGGAACCGCGCTGCAGAAGGGGGCACCGGCCTCACGCGCGGTCGGGCTCGCGAGGCCTGTAACCGGGCCGATCGCGAGCCAGTGGAGGTGGGTGGCTGCTCCCGTGCGCAGGTCGAGTTCCACCAGCTCCGAGGGGCTGTCCACCACGGCTAGGACCCGTCCTGTGGCGGGCTCGTAGTAAAGGTCACCCAGCGAGCCACGGCCGTGGGACCCCAGCCGCTCGCAGCGGGCCGTGTCCGGGTCGATGATCCACAGGTCCTGCTGGTCGGCGCCCAGGAGCGCGCGGCGGGAGGGATCGAACTCGAGCGCCAGCAGCGGCCCGGGTTGGGGGCCTGGGCCGACGGCGTGAAAGGCTCCTCGGTGGGCGGCCTGGCCTCCGGGGACCGGGAGCAGCCACAGGTCTGCCCCATCCGTTCCAAACAGGCGCCCCTCGAGCTCGTCGAAGGCCAGCTCCCTGACCGGCGCGTCCAGCATCCCGAGGACGACGGGCGTGCCGGCGGTCCCCTCGACGCGCACGAGGAAGTCCAGCGTGTCCATGCGCGTGAAGACGGTGCCAGGGAGGTCGCCGTCCGTTGCGCCTTCTAGCTCGTCCTGCTGGGTGAGGATCGCGCACTGGCCGGTGCTCGAGTCGAGGTGCCAGGTGCCTGCGGCGGTGATCGCCACCAGGTCCTGGGCTTGGGAAGGCGCGGTTGCGGCCGCGACTGCGGCAAGCTGCGCCAGGAAGAGCAGAGCTCTCCGCATAGGCAGTTCTCCTTGCCCACCGTGGCGGGCTGCAGCGGGCCCCTCGGAGCACCACGCCCCACCCGCATCTTTTTGTATTGGCAAGGATGCGCTGACACCTTCTTTATAAAAGAACATTAAGGCCCAGGTGTCCTCCGGGACCTCTGGATGCGTCCTGGGGGCGGCCGGAGCGGGGGGGAGGCTCTGCCTGGTGAGGGCTGGAGGTGGGGAGCTACGGCCTCGGCGCTCGGGGCGCGGCCTCAGTAGGCTGCTTCCAGCAGGAGCAGTCCGACTCACCGTGGAGATCCAGCCCGTCGTCATTGGAACCGCCGGTCACATCGACCACGGCAAGTCTTCTCTCGTGCGCGCGCTGACGGGGATCGACCCCGACCGCTGGGAGGAGGAGAAGGAGCGCGGGATGACCATCGACCTCGGCTTCGCTCGCCTGAGGACTCCTGATGGCCGGACCCTGGGCCTCGTCGATGTCCCCGGTCACGAGCGCTTCCTCCGCAACATGGTCGCCGGGGCCACCGGCATCGACCTCGTGGTCCTCGTCGTGGCTGCGGACGACGGGGTGATGCCACAGACCCGCGAGCACCTCGAGATCATGGACCTCCTCGGCGTCCAGCACGGCCTGCTGGTGCTCAACAAGGTCGACCTCGTGGATGCGGAGATGGCCGAGCTGGCGGAGGAGGAGCTGCGCGAGGCGGTGGCGGGGACCTTCCTAGAGGGCGCCGAGGTGATCCGCACCTCTGCCACCGCAGGGGAGGGGATCGACCTGCTGCGCCAGCGCCTGTTCGAGCTCGCCAATGCCGTTGAGCCGCGCTCGGACGAGGGCGTGTTCCGGCTCCCCGTGCAGAGGGTCTTCAGTGTGAAGGGCTTCGGCACGGTGCTGACGGGCATCCCGATGTCCGGGCGCGTCGCGGTCGGGGACACCCTCGAGGTCCTGCCGGGCGGACAGCGCGGCAAGGTTCGGGGCCTGCAGGCCTACCACGAGCCCGCGGAGCAGGGGCGCGCAGGACACTCCACCGCGGTCAACCTCACGGACATCGACCACAAGCTGGTGGCCCGCGGCCACGTGCTGGCCACACCGGGCTTCTTCCGCACCCAGAAGCTGCTCGGAGCGTCCCTGCGGACCCTGGCAAGCCTCGGGCGTCCGCTCTCGAACCGCACGCCCATCCGCCTGCATGTGGGCACGGCCGAGGTCCTTGGCGAGGTCGTGCTGCTCGACCAGGAGGAGCTCGAGCCGGGAGCCGAGGGGCTCGTGCAGCTGCGCCTCGAGGAGGCGGTGGTCGCCGCGCCGGGGGACCGCTTCGTGCTGCGCCGCGCCTCCCCGCTCGAGACCCTGGGAGGAGGCGTCGTGCTCGAGGAGAGTCGCTATCGCCTGAAGCGCTTCAAGCGCTTCGTGATCGACGAGCTCGAGCGACAGGCGCGGAGCCTTGGCTCCCTCGACGCCCTCCTCGAGTCCGTCCTTGTTCGCGCGCCGGAGCGCTGGGCAAGCCTCGACGAGCTCGCCCTGGACCTGAAGCGCCCGCGCGCCGAGGTCGCAGCCCTCCTAGCCTCCCTGGCCGAGGGTGGGCGCGTGCGCGAGCTCCAGCCGGGGCGGTGGATCCACGAGGAAGCCTTGGCCGTCTCGCTCGACGCGGTGCGCGAGGGCTTCTCCAGCTGGTTCGAGGAGAACAGCACGCGCGCACGCATGGATGTGCGCGATCTGCGTGCGCGCGTACGGCTCCTGCCGTCGCTCGTCGATCGTCTGCTCGACCTGCTGGCAGAGGAGGGAGAGCTGCGTCGGGAGGCTGGCGGGGCGCTGCTTCCCGCGAAGCGCGAGGTGCAGCTGGAGCCCGAGGTCCAGGAGCGCCGCGACCGCGTCCTCACGGCCCTGGAGGCGGGGGGGGCCCAGCCCCCGTCGCCCGGGGATCTCGCGCAGGCTCTGGGGCTGCCGCCGCGCCAGGTGCAGGAGATGCTGCGCCTGCTCGTGGACCAGGACGCCGCGGTCCATGTGGGGGGCGAGCTGTTCCTGGGGGGGGCCGCGCACGCGAAGGTGCGAGGGGCCGTGATCGAGAACTGTGAGCGGAATGGCGAGCTGTCGATCCCGGAGCTGCGGGACGCGATCGGGACCACCCGCAAGTTCCTGATCCCGATCCTGGAGGCCTTCGACACGGAGGGGCTGACCCAGCGCCGGGGGAACGCCCGGGTCTTGAGAGGGCGCTGAGGGGCTGGAGGGGGCTCCTGGGGGGCTTGGCGGCGCACCGTGCCCCGAATCGAGACCCCCTGGCAGCCCATCCCAAACCCCCGCCCTCCTCTAAGGGGACGGCTCGGTCGGCCTACGGTTGCGGGGGGGCAGGTGTCGATGGGAGCGGAGGTGCCCTGCCGCCGTTCGGCCAGGGCTCCGTCCCTGCACCCATGGTCGACCCCGCCCAGCCCCAGGACTCCTGGTTCTTCCAGGACGACGACACTCGTGAGGCCGCTTCGGAGCCCCGGAGCCCCCGTCAGGAAGGCTCAGCCCCTGGCAGGACCCCGCTCCCCGAGTCCGGCGAGGAGCCGCCGACCCCTCCGGCCCCGGCCTCGCTGACGGACGACCTGTCGCTCGAGGGCACCTTCCTCGCGGGCGACCAGGTGCTGCCGGAGGATCCCCAGTCCGAAGACTCCCAGCCCTTCGACGAGGGGAGCTGGCTGCTGGATGCCGAGGCGGAGGAGCCTGCCCCCCTGCACGAGGATGCCTCGCAGCAGGGAGCGCGCGAGGCTGGCCCCGTGGAGTCGGCCTCGGCTCCGGTCGAGATCGCCTTCGAGCCCTGGCTCGACGAGGGAGCCGCGCCCGCAGAGGTCGGCGCTCTCGACGAGGACGCTCGCCCCCTTGTGCTGGAGGGCAGCTGGGCCGAGAGCGGCGTGCCGCGACCGAACCTCTCGATCCGTCCCTTCCGCTGGCTTGGATTGGGCGGGGCGGCGGCCGCTCTGGCCTTTGCCGCGTTCCAACTCCAGGGCGCCTTCGAGGCCGAGCAGAGCGTCCGTCCCCTGGCTCCCGAGGCCTCGATCGAGTTCGGGGTTCGTCTCGAGGGTCCCGGCCCGGCAGGCGCCGAGACGGCTGCAGCGGGCGCGGCGACGCGTGGGTCGAGCCCCGCGAAGGCGCAAGGCTCGCCCCGGGTGCTCGAGTCCATTGGGCGCGGTGCCGGAGCGGTCCGCGCCCAGCGGCCGGGGACGGCCAAGGTCCAGGCAGCGCCTCCCCGCGCCGCCGCTCCTGAAGCCCCCGTGGCCAGCGCGGCTGCCGGGGCGGCCAAGACCCCGGAGGCCCCAACGCCCAGCGTGGCGCGCGCCCTCGAGCCTCTCGAGGCCTCGCGCGCCGAGGCCCGTAAGACCCTCGCGGCCTTCGACGAGCTGCTCAAGCCGGCGGCCTCTGCCTCGGCGCAGGCCCTGACCGAGCCCGCCCCGAGCGTGTTCCTGCGCAACACCCTCATCCAGGGCCCCGCACGGGTGGCGACCCTCGCGGCCCGCGCCGGTTCCCAGCACCTCCTCGCTGCTTCGCCTCTCCTCGCGCTGCAGCAGGACTTTGAGGTGGGCGAGGCCTACCGGACCTGGTTCATGATCCAGACCGAGTCCCTTCCCACCGGAGCTCAGCTCGTGGCGGACCCCTACCGTCGGATCACCTGGTGCGTCGGCGAGGGGCCCAGCGAGGCGTTCGTCCGCGAGCGCAAGCAGGCCTGGGCCTCCGAGCCCGCGGAGGCGCCGACGGCCGTCGAGCCGGACGCCACCGTCGCGGCCGGTGCCGACGACGGAGTGCCTGCCGTCTGGATCCCCGATCCCCTGGCCGTGATGCGGCAGGCCGAGGAGGCCACCAGTGAGCCGAGCCAGCCGTGGCTCCCGCACGGTGCCGAGCGAGCGCCTGCGCCTGAGGGCATCCGCGCTCCGCAGCCTGACGACGCAGCGCCGGCCGTGGCCTCCACCGAGGTGGCCCTGCGAGGCGTGGTCGGACCCGCTCCCGTGATCACCGGGCACACCCTGCTTGTTGACGAGCCCATGGATGTGGCCAGCGTGTTTGCCGAGGGCGTGCTCTGGGCCGACCAGGTCGGCTCTGATGGCGCGACCGGGAGCCCGATCCTCTGGTCACGGTCCCAGGGACGCGTCCCGGAGGACGCCACCGGGCCGGCGCCGTCGCCGGAGATCCCCGTGGTGGGGACCCTGCGCCGCATCGACACCGACACCTGGCTCGGGGAGACGCCCCCGGCCGAGCTGTTCGAGGGCTCCGAGCGAGTCGCCACCCCGCGGGTTGGCGCGGTGCGCGTGATCATGCTCAGCGGCGAGCTGTTCGAGGGGCGTCTGGAGTCCGTTGGCCAGGGCCGCATCTGGCTGCGCACCAGCCTTGGCGCCCTCAGCCTCGAGACCCAGCGCACCGACCGGGTCGAGCGCATCGACCCCGGCCAGGTCGCCGCCTCGGGCCAGGAGAGCCGGGAGCATGACTACGCTGGCAAGCCACGCGTGCGCGTGGTTGCCGCCGCGGGCGGAGTGTTCACGGGGCGCCTGCTCCGCCAGGAGGGGGACGCGATCACCCTCTGGGAGGACGGTGGCTACCGCATCACCCTGCACGGAGCACGGCTGGAGAGTCCCGAGGAGGGCGCTCCGGTGAGCCTGCGCCGGGCCGAGGACTGAGCTGAAGGACGCTCCGGGGCGTCTCCAGGTTCTTTCCCTGGGCGTACGAGGTCCGGCTTCGGGGGTTGCTCAGGCGGCCCGTGCGGCTAGCGTGGGGGTCGTGCGGCACGCTCCCCTCTCCACCTCGCGCTCACAGGCCCTTGGCGGGCCGCGCTCCAGGGCGGCGGCCATCGGCCGCGCGCTGGCGGCGCCGCTCGCGCTCCTCGTCCTGGCCACCCTGGCCCTGGCGGCGGACGACGAGATCCTGAAGGACTTCCGCAAGTACTTCCGGAAGTACAAGGACAGCGCCTCCCGGGTGGAGGCGGTCCTGGCGCTGGAGGGCGTGCCGGATGTCGCCCTCGTCGAGGTGCTCGAGCCCGTCCTGCGAGACAAGGACGGCGCGGTCGTCAGCGCCGCGGTGCGTGTGCTGAGCGGCTGCACGGAGCCCGCCCAGGTCGCGGCCCTGCTGACGCTCCTGGAGGAGGCTCGCAAGGAGGAGGTCCAGCTCGGCCTGCTCCGGGTGCTGGCCGCCGGCTCCATCCCGCACGACGGAGCGGCCGTCACGGCCTTGCTCGAGGCGCGCAGCTGGGAGGTGCGCCGACGCGCGGTGCAGGCCCTCGTGGCGACCGCCCGCCCCGAGCACGCCGAGGCCCTGGCCCCCCTGTGCGACGACGGGGAGATCGCCGTGCGCTGCGCGGCCCTCGACGGCCTTGCGGCCCTCGGGAGCGATCGGGTGCGCGAGCCGGCGGGACGCCTCCTGGCGGACGAGGCCTGGCAGGTCCGCGCGAGCGCCATCGCGGCCCTCGGCCAGGTGCGGCACCGCGACAGCGTGCCCCTGCTGATCGAGCGGCTCAAGGCTGAGGAGGGGCGCCTGGCCGATGATTGCGTGGCCGCCCTGGAGCGGCTGACCGCGCGCGAGTTCGGCCTGCGCATCGAGCTCTGGGAGAAGTTCTGGAGCACCTTCAAGGATCGCTATCAGATCCCGACGGACGCACAGCTGGCTGAGCTCGCCAAGCGCAAGGCGGAGAACGCGGCCCTCTACAAGCCCCAGCCCGGCGAGGCGACCACCTATCACGGCATCCAGACGAAGAGCCGCAAGGTGCTGTTCGTGATCGATGTCTCGGGCTCGATGGAGAGCGAGGTGGTCGAGAAGGACCGCTTCGCGGACGGGGGCTATCCGTCGTACTCGCGCATGGACATCGTGAAGACCGAGCTCGCGCGCACGGTCGAGGGCCTCGGTGAGGAGACCTGGTTCAACATCCTCTCCTTCGCGACGGATGTGGACCCGTGGAAGAAGTCGCTCGTGAAGGCCAATGTGCTCTCGAAGTCCAGCGCGGGCGACTGGACCGGCAGGCTCGAGCCGATCGGAGGCGCGAGCAAGCAGGACCTGGCCGCCGTCGGCCTGGTGGGCGCTGCGAACCTGGACAAGGGGCGCACGAACACCTGGGGTGCCCTGGCCTGGGCCCTCGCCATCGACGACCAGGCCAAGAAGGACCCCTACCTCTTGGAGGTGGACACGGTCTTCTTCCTCTCGGATGGACGGCCGACGCACGGCGAGATCGTGGACATCGAGGACATCTTGAAGGGGGTCAAGGAGGCCAACGAGCTGCGCAAGGTGGTGGTCCACACCATCGCCATCGGCGAGTTCCAGAAGACCTTCATGAAGCGCCTGGCCGAGGAGAACGGCGGCGTGTTCGTGGACCTGGGCCGCTGATGGGCCCGCAGGCGCCCTCCCGCGCCCCGGACCGAGAGCCCAGGCCCCTTCCCGGTTGACGGGGGGGGGGGAGCGGCCTACTCTTCCCGCGCCTCGGGGTGTGGCTCAGCTTGGTAGAGCGCTGCGTTCGGGACGCAGAGGTCGGAGGTTCAAATCCTCTCACCCCGACCACCCTCCACGGGATCGCTCCCGTGGTTCGGCCTTGGGTTCCCGGTCCAAGGCAGGCGCCCTCAGGGGCGCGCCGGAGCCTGGCTGGGCCCCGGCGGGCACGCGCCCGCCAGCGCCTCGATCTCCTCCGGTCCCCCCGCCCACGGGAGTGAGCAGCCAAGGCTCGCATTCGCTGGTGGGGGTTCGGCATCCTTCGGGCCCGCCGCCCTCGCACGCGAGGTCGCAGGCCCGGTCCCCGACGGCCCTCGCCGTCCCCTTCCCCCCCAGGGACCCTCGCTCCCCGCGTGGTGAGCGTCTCCCCATGACTCAGTCCTCATCCGACCCGGACGCCTTCGGCGCCAATGTCGACACCACGGCCTCGGAGGCCGCTCCGCGCAAGCGTCGCCGCACGCGCGGCTCCCGCAGCGGCGGAGACGCCAGCCCCACGACCTCGTCCGAGGACTCCGACGCCCCGTCCGAGGACGGGGCCGGCAGCGGCCGCGTGCGTTCGAGGCGCCGGTCGGCTGGGGATCGTGAGGCCTCCGGTTCCCGTGAAGCTTCTGGTTCCCCCGGCGAGTCCGGAGGCGGCGAGGGGGAGGCCGAGGATGGCCGCCGCCGGCGCCGCCGGCGGCGCAGGAGGCGCGGAGCACGCCCGGAGGGCGATGAGGAGGGCTCGCCCCTCGAGAGCGGCTCCGAGGGCGGTGAGGCCCCCGAGGACAGTGACGCCCCCGAGGCGGAGCATGGCTCCGAGGGCGGGCGCGAGGCGGAGGGGGCGCGCTCGGGACGACAGCCCGTCGAGGGCGAGGGCATGCTGTTCCTCGATCGCGGTGGCATCGCGACGCTCCGGCCCCTCGATCGGATTGGTCATCCGACCAAGCAGGATGTCTTCGTGCCGAAGCATCTCATCCAGAAGGAGAAGCTGCGCGAGGGGATGGTCGTTCGCGGCCGGTTCTCCCGCGGCCAGAAGCACAAGTTCCAGCTGGCCGAGGTCCTCGAGGTCGATGGCAAGCCGGCCAAGGCGTGGAAGAACGCGCCGGGCTTCAAGGCCCTGACCTCGATCGATCCGGACTTTCACTACGCGGTGGGGGACGCCCTGGAGGACACCTCCATGCGGATCGTCGACCTCATCGCGCCCATTGGCCGCGGCCAGCGAGGGCTGCTCGTGGCGCCCCCGCGCAGCGGCAAGACGACCATCCTGCGGACCTTCGCGCGCGGGATCGAGCAGACCTTCCCGGATGTGCACCTGTTCGTGCTGCTCATCGACGAGCGGCCCGAGGAGGCCACGGAGTGGAGCCGCAGCCTCGAGACCGGGCAGGTGTTCGCCTCGACGGCGGACGAGACGCCCAAGCACCACATCCAGCTGGCCGAGTCGGTCTGGAAGCGCTGCTGCCGCCTGGTGGAGATGGGCGAGGAGGTGGTCCTCTTGATCGACTCGCTCACGCGCCTCGCTCGGGCCTACAACAACCAGCTTGGCAGCGGGAAGACCATGAGCGGGGGCCTGGACAGCCGCGCCATGGAGCACCCGCGCAAGCTGTTCGGCAGTGCCCGCAACACCGAGCGCGCGGGCAGCCTCACCATCCTCGGCACGATCCTCGTGGACACCGGCTCGCGCATGGACCAGCTGGTCTTCGAGGAGTTCAAGGGGACCGGCAACATGGAGCTCGTCCTCAATCGCCGCCTCGCGGACCGCCGCATCTTCCCCGCGATCGATGTGGAGAAGTCGGGCACGCGCAAGGAGGAGAAGCTCGTGGGGCTCAAGCGCCTGCAGCAGATCCATGTGCTGCGGCGCGTAATGGCGCGGCTGCACTTCGCCGAGGCGATGGAGATGCTCATCACGCGCCTGGACGAGGTGAAGAAGACCGACGACTTCCTGGCTCGCTTCACCGTCGATCCCGAGGCTTGAGGCCGGCAGGCGGGCTGGGGGCCCCCTCCGGCCTTCGCCTCCTCCGCCGGACGCGCGCTAGAATGGCCCCCATGGCGTGGGGCGTGCGGGCATGACGAGCGGGCAGGACCCGGCTGGGGAGCCCGCACAGCGCGCTCCCCTGCTCCCCCGCCGGCGCCCCCTGCGGCGTGCGGAGAACATCTACGACCTGCCGCCGATCCCGGGCTATCGGCTGGAGGGCGTGCTCGGCACGGGCGCCACCGGCACCGTCTACAGCGCCATCCAGCAGGCGGTCGATCGGCCGGTGGCGATCAAGTTCCTGCACCCCGAGCTGTGCACCAACCCCCGCACGATCGCTCGCCTGCAGCGCGAGGCGCGGGTCACGGCGCGGCTCGGGCACCCTGGCATCGTCACCGCCATTGACATGGGCGAGTCCGCCGGTCGCTGGTGGTATGCCATGGAGCTCGTGGAGGGCATCTCCCTCGGTGAGCGCGTCGCTGAGCGGGGCCCCCTGGGCGAGCGTGAGGCCATCCGGCTGTTCGTGCCGCTGGTGGATGCGCTGCGGCACTGCCACGAGATGGGCGTGGTCCATCGCGATGTGAAGCCCGCCAACATCCTGGTGGACGAGTCGGGGCGCGCGCGCTTGGCGGACCTCGGGCTCGCGTGGGCCGAGGTGGATCCGCGGGTGACGGGTGAGGACGGGGCCCTCGGGACGCCGCACTACATGTCCCCCGAGCACGCCAAGGACGCGGCCAGTGTGGACCAGCGCTCGGACCTCTGGTCCCTCGGTGCGACCCTCTTTCACGCCCTGACCGGCAGGCCGCCCTTCGTGGGTCGCAGTGCCGCCGAGGTCCTGGCCGGCGTCCTGCACCAGCGCATCCCCGATCCGCGCAGCCTCGCGCCCCACCTCTCGCGGGGCATGGCCCTCGTGCTGCGCAAGTGCCTCACACGCGAGCCGGGCAAGCGCTACCCCGATGCCTTGGCGCTGCTGAAGGACCTCGAGCGCCTACGCGAGCGCCGTGCGCCGCGCGTGCGCGCGGCGGACCTGGATCCGGTGGCCTCGGGGCAGGCTCGACCCTGGCTGGGCGCGGTGAAGGCCGTGACCCTGGTCGCCCTTGGGGCGGGGGCGGTCCTCGCCTGGCGCGGGTGGGGCGCGTCTCCGTCCCCGTCCGGCGCGGCGGCACCTTGGCCGCCCCTCGAGCAGCTCGCCGCCGAGCTGGCCGGAGCAGAGGTGCCCCTGCGTGAGCTGGATGAGCGCCTGACCCTGATGCAGCGTGGAGGGAGCGAGGCCGCGCTGCCCGTTGACCAGCGCCCGCGCGCGGGCGAGCTGCGCCTCCGCTGGGGCGAGAGGCTCGCGGCCGAGGTCGCCGCCGGGCTCGACGCGTTGGAGGCGCGCCTGGGCACGGCCCTCGAGCGTGCCGACCTGCGCCTGGCCTCGCGTGCGCTAGAGGAGGAGTGGCCCGCCGACCTGGAGGCGCGCACCGGCTATCGCCTGTCCGAGCAGTGGCCCGCCAGCTTCACCGGGGCGGCCGCGGCGCGCGCGCGCCTCGACTCCCAGCGCGAGCGCCTGCGCGCCGCAGGGGCGGCCTGGGTCGATTCCGCCAGCCGCGCCCTCGAGCGCCACCGCAGCGAGGTGCGCCTCCCCGGGGCCCTGCGCCTGGCCGAGGCCGGCTCCTACCGCAGCGCCCTTGCAAGCCTCGGTACGCCCGAGGTCGAGTGGCTGGTGCTCGCGGGCATCGACCCGAGTGCCATCCCGGACGAGCTGGTCGACGAGGCCCTCGCCTCGTCGGCACTCGAGGCGGCCCTCGCCTCCGATCGCGAGTACCTGCGCTCGCGCTGGAGGTCGGAGGACGCGGAGCTCGTGGCGCGGGTGCTGAGCGAGGAGCAGCGAGCCCTCGGCGAGCTGGTTGGCGGCCGCCTCGGCGTGCTCGAGGCCTTCGAGCGCGCGTGGGCGGAGCTGCTCCTGGAGCGCGGGGTTCGTCAGGACGAGGTGCCGGAGGGTGAGGCCTGGCGCTCGCTCGCCGTCCACTCCCGCGTGCTCGAGCGCCTGCGCACGGAGCAGGCGGACGAGCGTGTCCTCCGCTCGCGCTCGCTGTACGAGGATGACCTCGCGCGGGTCGAGGAGCTTGCGCGGGACCGGCGCTATGCAGACGCGGTCCTGCTCTGGGAGGCTGAGCTCGCGGCGCCCCTGCTCTCGAGCGTTCACCCTGAGATCGAGGCGCGCCTGCACGAGGCGCGCGCCTGCGCCACCGCTGTCGCGGCTGCCACGGCCCTGCTGGAGCGCGGCGGGACGCGGACCTTGAGCCTGCGCGGCCTCGAGGCGCGCGGGGCGGTGGAGCCCCTCGGCGAGCGGGGGGGCAGCGCGTTCTTGCTGCGGGGGGACGGAGAGGCCCAGGGCTTCGCGATCCGCCGGACGGCGGATGGCGTGGACCTGCCGCTGCTGCCAGTGCGCGACCTCGTGGCGCTTGTGGACGAGGCAGGCGGGGCTCCTCCCGGCGAGCCGAGCTGGTTCGTGCCCGTCCTCCTGCTGCTTGCGGAGGGGGAGGCCCAGGCGGCGCGTGAGCGTCTCGCGGCTGCGCCGCCGGAGGCCGCCGAGGCCGCGCACCTGGCGGCCCTGCGGGAGCGCGTACGCTTCGAGGCCGAGGTGCGCAGCGCCGCCCTCGCGCGCGAGCGGGACCGGTTCCTGGTGCGCCTGCAGGGCCTCCGTCAGGAGCTCCTCGCCGGGGCCCCCGCGGCGGAGCTCGGCCAGCGCCTAGAGGCCCTGGCGCGCGCCTTCGACGGCGTGCTCGGGGGCGAGCAGCGCGCGGCCCTCGAGAGCCTGCGCGCGGAGCTGTTCCCCGGGTCCGCCCCTGCAGCCCCCGAGGCTGGAGTCCTTGCCCTCGAGGCCGCACTGCGCGAGCAGCTGGCGGACGGGCGCCTGAGGCTGATCCTCGACCCGACCCTGGTCTCCGGGTCCGGCTGGGAGCCTGGTCTCTGGCGCGCGCGGCCCGGGGGCCTGACCCTCGCGGCGGGACTCCCGGGGCGGACCGCCTTCGAGGCCCGCGCCGGTGCGGCGCTCCTCGACCTGGGCAACCTGCTCGACCCGGCAGGCGGGCTGCGGCTGCGCTGGGTCCTCGAGCGCCTCGAGCCCTTCCAGGAGGAGACCCTCGTGGCGCTCTCCGCGGGCGACCGTCACCTCGTTCTGCGTGGGCGGGACGCGGACCCCGAGGTGCGTCTCCTGACCGGCCCCCTGCCCCAGGCCTGGGCCGGGCTCGAGCCGGGAGCGGCCACGCCGCGGGGCCGCTTCGACGGGCTCCCGCGGACCCAGCCCCTCGAGCTCGAGGTGCTGCTGGAGCCGGGCACCCTGGCGGTGGAGGAGCTGCGGATCGACGGCCGGCGGGTCCCGCTCTCGGGGCGCCGGGCCCCGGCCGAGGTGCCGGGAACGCTCGAGCTGGCGATCCGCTCCATCGGGCCCCTGCGCGTGACGGGCCTCCTGGTCGAGGGACGCCCTCGGGCTCTGGCTCGCTAGGAGGCGCCGCGGTCCGGGTGGCCTTCCGCGGCGGCCTGTCCGTAGCGCCTGGCAACCTCCGCGAGAGCCTGCTGTCGGGCGGGCTCGAGGGCCGCGGAGCCCTCCTCCACCGCGCGCAGGATCCAGCCGAGCGGCACACCGAGCCGCGCTGCGCCGCGGGCGTGGCTGGCCAGCTGGCGCTCCAGGTCCGAGGCAGCGAGGCACGCCACGGCCAGCACCTCGCGCTCGGCGGGCTCGAGTCCGGGGCGGGAGAGGACGGCGGCGTAGGCGTGCTCCAGGACCACCCGCGCGAGCCCGGCGTGGGCTGCGCGCAGGGACTCCTGCACCGAGGCAGCCGCGTCCCCGTAGAGGGCCTGGAAGAGCGCCAGACCGCGGGCGTCGTCGCGGCCGTCGGCGGGCTCGTGCTCCTCCGGCGCGGGGACCCCGAGTCCGCCCGCGGCCTGGAGGACCGCGCAGGCCTCGACTGTCCGCGGGATGCCTGCGAACAGGTGCAGCTGGAGGAGGGCCTCGCGCCAGCGCCGGTCGGGGCCGGGAGGCGGCGCCCCTGCGCGCACCTCTCGCAGCTCGTCCCAGTCGCCCCGGCAGGCGGCCACCGAGAGGCGCACGAGCTGGAGCAGGTCCGCGGGCAGGCTCATGCGGGGAGGAAGGATCCGATGCGCCGGCCGAGGCGCACCACCGAGCCCGGGGCGAGGGACGGGTCGGGGGCCAGGACCCCGGGAGGCGCCACGAGGATCACGGTCGAGCCCAGCTCGAAGCGGCCCAGCTCCTCGCCCGCAGCGCGCTGGAGCGGCGGCGCCAGGGGGCCAGCCTCGTCCGGGCGCAGGTCGCGGACGATGAGGCGGGCCACATTGAGGGCGGCGACCAGGACAAACAGGAGCGGGCCGCGGGCGGTCTCGAGCCGCAGGACGCAGCGCTCGTTGATGGGCAGCACCAGCCTTCGGTCGAGGACCTTGGGCGCCACCGAGAGGCAGTGTCCGCGCACCCAGCGCGCCTCGCTGATCGCCGCGGCGCAGGGGCTGTGGATGCGGTGGTAGTCGCTGGGGGAGAGGTAGAGGGTCATGGCGCAGCCCCCCTCCAGGTCGATGTCCTCCCCGACCCCCGCGAGGAGCTGGCGCACGGCGTAGGGGCGGCCCTTCGCCTGCAGGGTCTGCCCCTCCACGATGGGGCCCACGCGCTGCACCCGCCCATCGACGGGGCTGACCACCGCGAGCGGGTCGGGGTCCACCGGGCGCAGGCCCTCGCGCAGGGGGCGGGTGAAGAAGTCGCCCAGGGAGGGGTGGGCCTCGAGGGGCAGCCCGGCCTCCTCCAGATTGGCGCCGGTGACCCGCGCGTAGCCCCGGTAGACCGGTCCGCGGAGGGGCCGGGGGACGGGCAGGTCGGCGAGGAGGCCCATGGCGCGAGAGGCTGCGCGGCGGAGGGGGTCGGTCACGGGCGAGAGCCTACCGTTGCGCCGCGGCGGGCGCGGGCCTGGCCTTGCGGGCGAGTCGGGGGCTGTGGGGAGGCGCGCGGCGCACCCCGCGCGCTCGCGCTAGGCTGCGCTCCCATGGAGACCCCCGCGCGCACCCTCGAGGAGGCCCTCCGGCGGACCCGGGCGACGGCCCTCCCCCGGCCCTTCGGGGTGGTGGGAGTCCCGCCGGGGGCGGGCCTCGACCTGGGGGCGCTCCTCGCGGGCCCCGCCCCGCGCCAGGTCGTGTGCGAGGAGGACGAGGTCACGGTCCTGGGCCCCTGGGAGGAGGTCCAGTCCCTCGCCGCCGCGGGCGAGGAGGGCCCGGCAGGACCCTTCGCCTGGATCCGGTTCGAGACGCCGATGGCCTGGGAGCTGGTCGGCTTCCTCGGCGCGGTGACCGGGGCCCTCGCGGAGGAGGGGATCTCCCTGGGGGCGGTCTGCGGCTACTCCCGGGACCATGTGTTCGTGCCCTGGGACCGGCTCCCCGAGGCCCTGGCCTGCCTAGGCCGCCTCGGGATCGCCGCGGACGAGGCGGCGCGCGGTGACGGGACGCACGGGTCCTAGGGGAGTGCCGTCCCCACCCGCCGCCGCGGACGCTATCCTGCTGCGCGCGTTTTCTGGCCCGGGCTCCGGGCCGGCCCCCGTCCCATGTCCAACCTCACGGTCGTCGTCCTCGCCGCAGGCAAGGGAACGCGCATGAAGAGCGCGCTCCCGAAGGTCCTGCACCCGGTCCTCGGCCGGCCCCTGCTGGGCTGGGTCCTGGAGACCGCCCTCGAACTCGACCCGGCGCGGATCGTCCTCGTGACGAGCGCCGACGGCGCGCGGATCGAGGAGGCGGCCCGCCTCACGGTGGGGGAGCGCTGCGCACTGGCCACGGCGGTGCAGGATCCGCCGCGCGGGACCGGACACGCGGTGCAGGTCGCCCTCGAGGCGATCCCCGAGGTGCAGGACGGCGTCGTCCTGGTGCTCTATGGGGACATGCCTCTCGTGCGCTCGGAGGGCCTGAAGGAGCTGCTCGAGGCTCAGTCCGCGGCGGGTGCTGGCGCAATGGCGCTCTTGACCGCGGAGCTCGACGACCCCTTCGGCTACGGCCGCATCCTCCGCGGTGAGGACGGCGCCGTCTGCGGGATCGTCGAGGAGAAGGACTGCGACGACCAGCAGCGCCTGATCGACGAGACCAACCCCGGGCTCTACGCGTTCGACGCCGCCGTACTGCGCGAGGTGCTGCCCCAGCTCTCGGACGACAACGCCCAGGGCGAGCTCTACCTCACGGACGCGGTGGGCCTCTTCGCCCGCACCGGGCGTCCGGTAGCGGATGTGGCCCTCGAGGACTCCGAGGAGGCCAGCGGCGTCAACTCGCTGGTCCAGCTGGCCGAGGTGCGCTGGGCTCTGCAGGCCCGCGTGCTCGAGCAGCACCTGGCCAACGGCGTCCGCATCGAGGACCCCGCGACCACGATGATCGACGCCGATGTCGAGATCGGTCCCGACACCGTGATCCAGCCGTTCTGCGTGCTGCGCTCGGGTGCGCGCGTGGGGGCCGGGTGCGAGGTCGGACCCTTCGCCCACCTGCGCTCGGGGGCGGTGCTCGAGGACGGGGCGGTCTTCGGGAACTTCTGCGAGATGAAGAACTCGACGGTCGGGCCCGGCTCCAAGGTCAAGCACCTGACCTACCTCGGGGATGTGACCATCGGCACGAGGGCCAATGTGGGCGCTGGCACGGTGTTCGTGAACTACGACGGCAAGCGCAAGCACCCGACCGTGGTCGAGGACGGCGCCTTCGTGGGGTCCGGCTCCCTCATCATCGGCCCCAACCGCGTCCCGAAGGGCGCCACCACCGCCGCCGGCGCGGTGCTCACCACCAAGGCCTCCATGGCCCCGGGCGAGACCTGGGCCGGGGTGCCTGCCCGCCGCCTCCGAGGCTCCGACGCTCCCCCCCGCGAAGACTCCTGACGTGCGTACCTACGACGACATCACCCTGATCAGCGGGACCGCCCACCGCGAGCTGGCCGAGGCCATCGCCAAGGAGATCGGTCGCGATCTGGCCAAGGCCCATGTGGCCCGGTTCCCCGACGGCGAGGTCGACATCAAGATTGACGAAGACCTGCGCGGCCGCGATGTCTTCGTCCTGCAGCCGACCTGCCCGCCGGTGAACGACAACTGGGTCGAGCTGCTGCTGCTCCTCGACACCCTGCGCCGGGCGAGCGCGGGGCGCATCACCGCGGTGATGCCCTACTACGGGTACGCGCGCAAGGACCGCAAGGACGAGGGCCGCGTGCCCATCAGCGCCAAGGTCGTCGCCAACACGCTGGTGGCGTCGGGGGCCGAGCGCCTCGTGACGCTGGACATGCACGCCGCGCAGATCCAGGGCTTCTACGACATCCCCGTGGACCACCTCTACGCGCGCCCCGTCCTGCTGGACGCGGTGGAGGAGCTGGGCGTCGAGAACCCGGTCGTCGTGACCCCTGATGTGGGGGGGACCAAGATGGCGCGGGCCTATGCCAAGCGCCTCGGCGCCGACCTCGCGATCGTGGACAAGCGCCGGATCTCCGGCTCGGAGACGGTGGTCGAGCATGTGATCGGCGATGTGAAGGGCCGCAACTGCGTGATCGTGGACGACATGATCTCGACCGGCGGCTCCATCACTCAGGCGGCTGAGACCCTCAAGCGCGCGGGCGCCGACCGGATCGTGATCGCCGTCTCCCACGCGGTCTTCTGCGGCCCCGCGGTCGAGCGCCTGGAGAATGCGCCGGTCGACACCGTGCTCGTGACCGACACGATCCCCCTGGCGCGCAAGCCCAAGAACCTCAAGACCGTCAGCGTCGCGCCGCTCGTGGCCCGCGCCATCCTGAACATCCACGACAACCAGTCCGTCAGCGGCCTGTTCTCGTGATGCACGCGGCTCCGGCCGCACCCCTTTGATCTGACCGAACCCACCCGGCGCTCCGGCGGCCGGGAAGTCCTGTGCGCCCCGACGGGCGACGAACCATCCAGGAAGACCCCATGTCCAAGTCCCACCACGAAGCGAAGTTCGCCACCGAGGCTCGCGAGACCCTCGGCTCCCGCTCTGCCCGCGCCCTGCGCGCCGCCGGCCGCATCCCGGCCAGCCTCCAGTTCGAGGGGCGTGACGGAGCCCTCTGTCACTTCAGCATCGACGAGGCCGAGTTCGCTGCGGCGCGCCGCAGCGAGGCCAGCCTCTTCGACCTCGAGATCGGCGGGGAGGTGAAGTCCGCGGTGATCCGCGAGATCCAGTACGACTCCATGGGCTCGAATGTGAACCATGTGGACTTCAAGGGCGTCATCCGCGGCCAGCGCTCGGATGTTCGCGTCTCGATCAGCGTGACGGGCACCGCCCAGGGCACCCTCAACCAGTCGATGGACTCGGTCGAGGTCAACTGCCTGCCGAAGGACATCCCGGACGCCATCGAGGTGCAGGTCGGGAGCCTGGAGCCGGGCACCCAGCTCCACGCGAGCGACCTGACCCTGCCCGAGGGAGTGACCCTCTCCAAGGCCGAGGCCGCCCGCAACGAGGCCGTCCTGACCGTCGTCGAGGCCAAGGCCGCCGCCCCCGCGCCCGCCGAGGGCGAGGGCTCCGAGGAGGCCTGAGGCCGCCTTCGGGCCAGCGGGGCTTGCCCCCCGCTGGCCCATCAGTACACTCTTCCGCCCTCTCGGTCGCCCGAGGGGGCTCCGGAGGACCCCATGACCCGCCTCGTCGTTGGCCTGGGCAATCCCGGACCCGAGTACCGCTGGACGCGTCACAACATCGGCTTCCATGCCGTGGACGCCCTGGCTGAGGAGCTCGGCCTGTTCTTTCAATCCGCATCCAAGCTCGACGGCTACTCCGGGAGTCGGCGCCTCGAGTGGGCTCACGCCCCCGAGCACGACGCGCTCCTGGTCAAGCCGACCACCTTCATGAACCGCTCCGGCGAGGCGGTCGCTCCGCTGCTGCGCTTCGCGCGCGGTGAGGGCGCCTCGGCCGCCAGCGCGATGGCGGGCGAGCAGCCTCCCCGCGAGGGAGCCCCGGAGGTCATGGTCGTCTACGACGACCTGGACCTCGAGCTCGGGCGCCTGCGCATCCGCCCCCACGGCGGGCACGGAGGCCAGAACGGGATGCGGTCCATCATCGAGCACCTGGGCACCGATCGGTTTCCCCGCCTCAGGGTGGGGATCGGGCGCTCAGGAACCGACGCGGCGCGTCATGTGCTCTCCCCCTTCTCCGACCAGGAGCGGGTGGAGGCCGAGATCAGCGTGCGTGAGGCAGCCGAGGCTCTCCTCGACTGGCTCACGACCGACGACCTCTCGGGATGCATGACGCGGTTCCACAGCCGCTGGAACCCTTGACTGCCGGGCGCCTGTCCGGAGGTCAGCTGCACACCCACGACAAGTAAGGAGAACCCATTGGGACAGATCTACGAAGGCATGGTGCTCGTGGACAACGATGTTGTCCGCGCTGACTGGCGACAGGCGAAGGCCCTCGTCACCGACACCCTCACCAAGTACGGGGCCACGGTCCACTGCGCCCGTCGCTGGGACGAGCGCGCGCTGGCCTACCCCATCGCCGGTCGCCAGCGTGCGACCTACTACATCGCCTACTTCGAGCTCTCCGAGGGGAACTCCGAGTCGATGCGGCGCGACTTCGACCTGAACGAGCGCGTGCTGCGGTACCTCTTCACCGCCGTGGATGAGCTCCCCGAGGGGGAGGCCGCCCTGGCCGCTGAGGAGGATGGCGAGGAGTTCGTCGTCCCCGAGCCGCCCCAGGACCCCGAGCCGGCGAGCCCGTTCAACGAGTTCGAGGAAGAGGCCTC
>JADHNZ010000099.1 GCA_016779225.1 Planctomycetota bacterium | reverse complement strand
GCTCCTTTGCGGCGTTCACCGTCTCACGGACGGTGAGGGGCTTGTCCTCCATCCAGGAGTCCGCCCGCACGCAGCTCGTTCAGCCCTTGCGGTGGTAGTAGAAGTCGATGCGCTTGGCCATGCCCGCAGCATGGACCGCAGCGGCGCGCGCTGCAAGGGGAGGAGCGCGCTCAGGCCGTGAGGGCCCGGGCCTGGCAGAGGACCTCGGCGGCGACACGCTCGACGATGGGCAGCTGGCTGGCCACCGGCAGGACCCCGACCGGCGGGACATGCAGGAACAGCGCCGGGACCGCGAGCTCCAGGCCGCGCTCCAGGCCATGGCGGTAGGTCCGCTCGCAGACATACCCACCCGCGTCGCCGGAGAGCTCCGGCTCGCCAGCGCCCGCGGCCCGCAGGACGGCCTCGAGGGCGAGCAGGTCCAGGGTCGTCTCAAGGGGTGCTCCCACGAGCCCCAGCGCGTCGCCCGCCACGCCGTCGTTGTCGGGACGCCCGGGGCGCAGCTGCGTCGTCGCGCGCTGCTCCAGCCGGAACGCGGCCCCCGGATGGACTCCGAGGGACAGGATGGCGAGGGGCGGCCCCTCCAGCCGGGCAAGGGCCGCGTCCATGGCGACCGGCGCGCCCCGGAAGGTCACCGGCAGCTCCACGCCCACCCGCGCAGGGGGCGCGTGCAGAGCCATGGCAAGCTGGCCGGAGGGGTTGTCCTCCACGCCCTCGAAGGCGCCGAAGCCGGTGATGAGCAGGGTCCGCTCCATGGGCCGGAGCCTAGCGTGGACGGCGCTCGCCCGTGGCCGTTACCCTGCCCGTTCGGCGCGCGAAGGGGGGACTGCGACGGCCACTCGGTCGTCCCCACCCCGCCCCGAAGCCACGAGCGCACATGAAAGACAAGGTCCTCATCGCCAACGGGCAGGGCTTCTGGGGGGACTCGATCCTCGGGCCCATCCGCCTCCTGCGGGAGGGCCCGCTCGACTACCTGACCCTCGACTACCTGGCCGAGGTGACCATGTCGATCATGCAGAAGCTGCGCTCGCGCAACCCCGAGGCGGGGTACGCGACCGACTTCGTGGCGCTGATCGACCGCGTGCTCCCCGAGCTCGTCGAGAAGGGCGTCAAGGTGGTCGCCAACGCTGGCGGCGTGAACCCTCACGCCTGCAAGGACGCCCTGCTCGAGGTCGCCCGCAGGCACGGAGTGACCGGCCTCAAGGTGGCCGTCGTCGAGGGCGACGACATTCTCACCGACCTGGACCGGCTGATGGCCGAGGGCGAGGGCTTCGACAACCTCGACACGGGCGCGCCCCTGGCGGGGATCCGCGACCGCGTCACCAGCGCCAATGTCTACCTGGGCGCCTTCCCCATCGCGGAGGCCCTGGCCCAGGGCGCGCAGATCGTCGTCACCGGCCGCGGCACCGACCCGGGCCTCGTCCTGGGCCCGCTGATCCACGAGTTCGGCTGGGGCCCCGAGGACTGGGACCGCCTGGCCGCCGGAACCATCGCCGGCCACATCGTCGAGTGCGGCGCCCAGTGCACGGGCGGCAACTTCACGGACTGGCGCGAGGTCCCCGACCTCGCGATGGTCGGCTACCCGGTGCTCGAGGTGGAGCCCTCCGGCGAGTTCGTCGTCACCAAGCACGCTGGCACCGGCGGGCGCGTCTCGGTGGAGACCGTCACGCACCAGCTCGCGTACGAGATGGGCGACCCGGCGCGCTACCTGACCCCGGATGTGATCGCGGACTTCACCAGCTTCCGCCTCGAGGCGGACGGCGAGGACCGTGTGCGGGTGAGCGGCAGCAAGGGCGCGCCCGCCACGCCGACCTACAAGGTGTCCATGAGCTACGCGGACGGCTGGAAGAGCGTCGGCCAGCTCACGATCAGCGGCCCGGACGCCCTTGCCAAGGCGCGCCTGTGCGCCGCGATCGTGTGGGACCGGCTGGCGTACGACGGGTTCGAGTACGGGCCCGACGAGCGGCTCGAGGAGTTCGTGGGCGCAGGCGAGTGCCACGCCGGGATCGAGGGCGGCACCAGCGCGGACCCGCCGGAGGTGGTGCTGCGCCTCGGCGTCAAGGGCCCCGACAAGGCCAAGGTCGCGCGCTTTGGACCCGAGCTCGTGCCCCTGGTCACCAGCGGCCCCCCGGGCGTGACCGGCTTCGCCGGCGGCCGCCCCAAGGCCCAGGAGATCATCGGCTACTGGCCGGCGCTCGTCACCAAGGAGCGCATCCCTACCCAGGTCACCGTCTTCGAGAGCTGAGCATGCCCCGCGTCCAACTCCATCGCATCGCACAGGCCCGCTCCGGCGACAAGGGCGAGGGCTCGAACGCCGGGATCCTTGCGCGCTCCGAGGCGGCCTATGCGTTCCTCGCCGAGCACCTGACCGCCGAGCGCGTGCGCACGCACATGGCAGCCGTGAACCTCGGAGGCGTGGTGCGCTACGAGGCCCCCAACATGCGCGTGCTGAACTTCCTGCTCGAGGACTCCCTCGGCGGCGGGGGCAGCGCCTCCCTCAAGACCGACGCCCAGGGCAAGACCCACGGGCTCGCGCTCCTGCGCATGGAGCTCGAGGTGCCCCAGGAGGTCCTCGACGCCACCCCCGCCCCGGTGGGAGGCTGAGCCCATGGACCTGGTCCTCGAGCTGCACGAGAAGGCGCGACGGCGCGGCAAGCGGGTGGTCCTGCCCGAGGCGGCCGACGAGCGCGTCGTCCAGGCCGCTGGGCGCCTCGCCTCCGAGGGCCTGGTGCAGCCGGTCCTCGTCGAGGCCCGCGGCATGGCCGCCGTGCCGCCGGGGGTGGAGACCGTCCGCCCGGCGAGCGACCCTCGCCTCGAGGGCTTCGCGGTCGCGCTCCAGGAGCGGCGCAAGGCCAAGGGCATGACCCTGGAGGAGGCGCGCCAGCGCCTGCTCGATCCCCTGTGGTTCGGCGCGGCGCTGGTCGCCAGCGGCGACTGCGACGGCGGGGTGGCCGGCTCGCTCGCCTCGACCGCGGAGGTCCTGCGCGCCGGCCTCGGCGTCATCGGCCTCACCCCCGGGATGAAGACCGTCTCGAGCTGCTTCCTGATGATCCGCGGCGACGAGGTCTACACCTTCGCCGACTGCGGGGTGGTGCCGGACCCGACCGCCGAGCAGCTGGTGGACATCGCCCTCGCCTCCGCGGAGGGGCACCGGCGCCTCGCGGGCACGACGCCGCGCGTCGCCATGCTGTCCTTCTCGACCCAGGGCTCCGCAAACCACCCCCATGTGGACAAGGTGCGCGAGGCCACGGCGCTCCTGAAGGAGCGCGCGCCCTCCCTGACCGTGGACGGTGAGCTGCAGCTCGACGCGGCCATCGTCCCCAAGGTCGCCGAGCGCAAGGCGCCGCGGTCCCCGCTCGGTGGCAAGGCCAATGTGCTCGTCTTCCCCGACCTGGACGCGGGCAACATCGCCTACAAGCTGGCGCAGCGCCTCGCGGGCTTCACGGCTCTCGGCCCCCTGGTGCAGGGCTTCGACCGCCCCTTCATGGACCTGTCCCGCGGCTGCAGTGCGGAGGACATCGTGCATGTCGCCTGCATCGCCGCGCTCCTCGCGGAGTGAGGGCCAGGGGCAGTGGCACGCAAGCGCAGGACCGGCGAGCCCGAGCCCGCCTGGGAGCTCGACCTGCACGGCAAGACCGTGGAGCAGGCCCTCAGGCTGGCGCGCCAGGAGCTCTTCATGCGCTGGAAGCGCGGGCAGAGCCCGGGCCTGCTGATCACGGGCCGGGGCGTGCACTCCGGTGACGGCGTGCCGCGGCTCTTCGAGGCCATCAAGCAGCTCCTGCACAGCGAGGAGGCCGCAGGGCTTGGGGTCCGAGACCGCACGCCCGGACGCGGACGCGGCTCATGGCTCGTGCACCTCTGGCCGCCCAACGGCCGCCCCGAGGAGCCGCCGGCGGGCGAGGACCCGCGAGACCAGGAGCCCCCGGAGCCGCTCCTCCCGGACATCGACGCCAGCGCGTTCGAGGACTAGGCGCTGGCCGCTCGCGCCTCCTCAGTCGCCCCCGTACCCCAGGGTCTCCAGGTGGGCGCGCTCCTCGCCGGTGGCGGCGCGGACGCGGGGCTCGGCGCCCTCCAGCAGATCGGCGGCGGTCCGCAGGAGGCGCTCCTCCAGGCGGCGCACGACGGCGGCCTCGGCGGCCGCTCGGTCGCGCTCCTGGCCGGGGTCCTCGCCCAGGTGGAACAGGTCGTACTCCACGGATTCAGGGGCCGACCTTGGCACCCGGCGGATCAGGGTCCAGGGGCCCTCGCTCCAGCCCGCGCGCTCGAGGGCGTGCACCTGCGCCCGCTCGGCGGTGGCGAGGGCGAGGTGCCCCGCACCCAGCGCGACCCGCGTGCGCTGGGATTGGCCGGTCACGGCCCGAGCGAGGGGGCTGCCGGCCAGCGCGGGGACCTCGGACAGGAGACGCGGGGCGAGGTCCATCACCGCGCAGGGGTTCGGATCGCGGCCCGGCGCGATGCCGGGCGCGCGCAGGAGCGCAGGCACGCGCAGCTGCTCGTCCCACAGGTAGCCGTGCGCCTCCCAGCCGTGCTGCCACAGGCCCTCGCCGTGATCCCCCACCACGAGCACCACGGTCTCGTCACCGGCCGCGTCGAGCAGCTCCCCCACCAGCGCATCGGTGTGGAAGAGCTCGCGGTCGTAGCCGTTGAGGTGTGCGATCAGCTCGGGTCGGGCGGGCACGCCACGGGCCGCCAGGATGCCGGGCGCCTGCTGATCTCCCTGGAAGCGGGCCTGCACCTCCGCGGGCGGCTCGTGGGGCAGGTGCGGGTCGAAGAGGTGCACCCACAGGAAGCGCGAGGCGTCGTCATGACGACTCCACCACGCCAGCGCCCGGTCCACCGTCTCGCGTCCCGGGCGCTGGGCTCCCTCGGGCGCGTCGTAGCGCGTGAAGCCCGCGTCGAGGCCGGCCTCGGGGCGCAGCACGAAGGCGCTGACAAAGGCGGCGGTGGCATAGCCCGCGTCGGCAAAGGCCTCGGGCAGGGTGGCGAGCGAGGGGTCTCGCTCGAACACGCGGTCGCCGCTGAGGTTCGCGAGCACGCCGTGGCGCAGCGGATGGGTGCCGGTGAAGAGCGAGAGGTGCGAGGGCAGGGTGGTCGACATCGGCGTCCGGCACGCCTCC
>JADHNZ010000048.1 GCA_016779225.1 Planctomycetota bacterium | reverse complement strand
GATCGGCGCCATCAAGCGGCAGCCGCTGCTGACGCTGTTCCTGCTGGCCATCCCCGTCAGCATCATCCACCAGTTCTACTTCGTGCACACCGAGGGGTTCCTCGGGGCGCGCCAGGTTGAGGCCCCCGCGTGGTCCCGCGCCATCTTCGGCGCCGGCGGCGGCGGGATCATGACCGTGGGGCAGATGAGCGAGACGCTCGTACTCGGCCTCATCCCGCTGCTGGTGGCCAAGGGGCTCTCACGCAAGAGCCTGCTGGGCCTCGGCCTCCTGGCCTACGCCCTGCGCATGGCGCTCTTCGCCTATGTGGACCAGGTCCCTCTCCCCGCGCAGCTGACCCTGATCCTCGGGGTCGCGCTCCATGGCTTCTGCTTCGGCTGCTTCATCTTCGTCTCGTTCATGGTCGTGGACGAGAACACCGGCGCGGATGTCCGGGCCAGTGCCCAGAACCTCTACAACCTCGTCATCGTCGGCATCGGCGTGATCGTCGGCAGCGTCATCGCCGGCAAGATCGCCGAGTGGGCCACGGTCGACGGGACCCTCGACTACACCCGCCTCTTCTCGATCCCCATGTACGCCGCCCTGGCCTGCATCGCAGTCCTCGCGCTGCTGTACCCGGGGGGCACCACCAGCGCCGGAGCAGCCGGCAAGGTCCAGGCATGATCCGCACCTCTCTCCTCGCTCTCACCCTTGGCCTCGTCGGCGCATGCGCCTCGGCGCCCAGTGACTCCGGCGGGCCTTGGACCTCCCTGATGGAGGCCTCCTCCTGGCGCGGCTACAAGAAGGAGGCCGTGCCGGCCCAGTGGGTCTTCGAGGGCGACACGCTGCGCCTGGCGGGCGGCGGTGGCGGCGACCTCATCACGCGCCAGCAGTTCGAGAGCTTCGAGCTGCGGTTCCAGTACAAGCTCGAGGAGCGTGGGAACTCCGGCGTGATGTACCTCGTGCTCGAGACCGACGGGCCGAGCTACGCGACCGGACCCGAGTACCAGGTGCTCGATGTGGCCTGGTTCGGGGACAACGCGCGCGATCCCCTCACCGCGGCTGGCGCGAACTACGCCATGCACGGCAACCCCGAGGATGACGCGCGGCCGGCCGGCGAGTGGAACGACGCCCTCATCGTCGTGCGCGGCGGCCATGTGGAGCACTGGCTCAACGACCGGCTGCAGTGCACCTATGAGCTCTGGACGCCCGAGTGGGAGGCCCGCGTGGAGGCCTGCAAGTGGAAGGGCTTCCCCGAGTACGGGCGCGCCTCCGCGGGGCACCTGGCCCTTCAGGACCACGGGGATCCGGTCTGGTTCCGGAACCTCGAGGTGCGCGAGCTGCTCTGATCCGGCTGCCAGTCGGGCCAGCCGGCCCAGGAGCACAGCGAGCGGGCTCGTCCTCGGGGCGAGCCCGCTCGCTGCGTCTTGTGACCTCGGCCCGCGGTCAGCGGAGCGCCTCGGCGAACTCCCGCCGGGCGGCGGCTTCCACCGCCGCTGCGACGACGCGCGGAACCTCGGGGTCGAGGGGGTCCGGCAGCACGCGCTCGGCGGTGGGCTCCTCCACGGTGCGTGCCAAGGCGTAGGCCGCGTGGATCATCATGTGCGGGCTGATGCGCGGGGCTCCCGCGTCGAGGGCCCCTCGGAAGATCCCGGGGAAGGCGAGGACATTGTTGACCTGGTTCGGGAAGTCGCTGCGGCCGGTGCCCACCACGGCGGCGCCCGCGGCCAGCGCCTCCTCGGGCATGATCTCCGGCACGGGGTTGGCCATGGGGAAGAGCAGCGGGCGGGGGGCCATGCTCCGCACCAGCGCGGCGTCGAGGGCCCCGGCGACCGAGACGCCAACGAAGACCTCCGCGCCCTCCAGCACCTCGGCCAGACCTCCGCTGCGGTCGTTGCGGTTGGTGTAGCCCAGGAGCTCGGCCTTCTCCGGGGACAGGTCCTGGCGGCTCCTGCTGATGGCTCCGCGGCTGTCGCACACGATGACCTCGCGCACGGGCACGCACTCATGGGTGCCATAGCCCACGCAGCGCAGCAGCCGGGCGATCGCGGTGCCGGCGGCGCCCGCGCCGTTGATCACGACGGAGAGGTCCTCCAGTCGCCGTCCGGTGACGCGCGCAGCGTTGATGAGCGCCGCCAGCAGCACGATCGCCGTCCCGTGCTGGTCGTCGTGGAACACCGGGATGCCCAGGTCCTGCAGGCGAGCCTCGATGGCGAAGCAGCGCGGCGCGGCGATGTCCTCCAGGTTGACTCCCCCGAAGCCGGGCGCGATACGCCGCACGGTCTCGACGATCTCGTCCTCGTCCTGGGTGTCGAGGCAGATCGGCCAGGCGTCGATCCCGGCGAAGCGCTTGAAGAGCAGGGCCTTGCCCTCCATGACCGGCAGCGCGGCCTCGGGGCCGATGTTGCCGAGCCCCAGCACGGCGGAGCCGTCGGTCACGACCGCGACGCTGTTGCCCTTGACGGTGAGCTCGCGCGCGCGCTCGGGCGCGGCGGCGATCTCCTCACAGGGGGCGGCCACCCCCGGGGAGTAGGCCAGGCTCAGGTCCTCGCGGGTGTCGAGCCCCACGCGCGAGGCGATGGCGAGCTTTCCTCGGTGGTGCTGGTGCAGGTCCAGGGACCTCTGGAAGACATCGCTCATCCAGCCAGCCTAGCCCCCGGGCGGTCGGAAGAGTCAGGGCTGCACAGGTCTAACGCGGGCCGAGCTGGCGCTCGAGGGCCCTCAGGCGCGGGTCCTCGGGTGCCAGGGGCAGGGCCGCCTCGAGGGTGCGGCGAGCCCCCTCGCGGTCTCCCGCGGCCAGCTGGAGGGAGGCCAGCAGGGCGGCGCTGTCGGGACCGGGCTCCAGCTGCGCGGCGCGAGCCGCGGCGTCGAGGCCCTCCTGGGGCCTGCCCGCGGCACCGAGGGCCTCGGCCAGGGCCAGCAGGGTGCGCGCTGTCGGCTCGAGCGCGGCCGAGCGCTGGAGGGCGAGGATGCCGCCCTCGAGGTCCCTGCGCTGGATCCGCGCGATGCCGAGGTTGAAGTGTCCGAGGGCGTAGTCGGGGTCCGCCGCCACGGCGGAGGCGTAGGCGGCCTCGGCCCGCTCGACCCGCCCGAAGGCCAGCTGCGTCCGCGCGAGGCCGTCCCAGGCGTCCGTCCGGCCCGGCGCGCGCTCGAGGGCGGCGCGGAACGAGCCCTCAGCCTCGCGGTAGCGGCCCTGCTGCAGGGCTCGGCGCCCTGCCTCGACTGCGAGCTCGGGGAACACCGGCTCCTCCGCCAGCAGCTCCAGGAGCGGCGCGAGAGCGTCGGCGTCGGGCAGTGGAGCCCGGAGGACCCGGGCCAGGGCACCGCGGGAGTCGAAGGCGAACACCGTGGGGGAGTCGGGGTCCGGCGCGCCGAAGCGGGCGCGGGCCTCGGCGGTGGCGCCCACCGTGCGGAGGGTGGAGTCCGTGCCGGGCTCGGCTGCGACCTCGATCGCCACGAGCGCCGGGGAGCGCTCGCTCAGGGCGGCGAGGAGCGCGCGGCTGTCCGGGGTCCCCGACCACAGGACCAGGGTCGGTGCGCCCGGGCTGGCCAGGGGTGCCGGGCCGCTCGGACCGAGCACCCGCGCATCGAGGCCGGGCCTGCCGCGCGTGGCTTCGAGCGGCGCCTCCCAGGTGGGCCTCGGGCGCGCGGTCGGCGCCCCGCTCCCGCGCTCGAGCTCGAAGTGCCCGGGGCCGCTCACCGTCCCGAAGGACTCGAGGGTGCCATCGGCCCAGCGCACCTCGATCGCAGCCGCGCCGGCGTCGGGGGTGAGGGTGAAGGGGAGGGAGGCCTCGCGCTGGGTCTGGAAGCCCTCCACGAGCAGGAACGGGGCGCGCTGGGTGCGGCCCCCCTGGGTTACGGAGACCACGCCGCCGAGGGCGCCCGCGGGCTGGCCGGACACCGTCGGGGCGAGGTGCAAGTCCGGCCCACGATCCGCGCGGTTGGCGAGCAGGCGCAGGCCCTGCAGGGTCCACAGGGCGAGGTCCTGATCCCCGTCCCCGTCCGCATCGAAGGCGGCCACCGCGCGGCCGTCGTGGTCCAGGTCGAGGCCGAACAGCCAGCCGGCCTCCACGAAGCGCCGCTCTCCGACCGGGTCGGCTCCGTCCATGTTCCAGAAGAGCCGGTCGCGCTCGTAGCCGTTGAACGAGCCCCGGAAGCGCAGGTCCGCGTTGGCGTCCACGCTGCGCTCCCCGCGCTCCAGGTGGCCGGCATCGGCCAGGACCTGCCGCCAGTAGTAGGTCTGCCAGTCGGGGAGGTTCTGGCCGGAGTGCGAGGCGAAGCCGTTGGTGACGAACAGGTCCTGGTCCCCGTCTCCGTCGGGGTCGAAGAACACCGAGCCCCAGGCCCACTCGCCCTCCGAACACCCGGCCTCGACCGCGTGGTCGATCCAGCCCTCCGCGCCCTGCCTGTGCAGGCCGTTGCCCTGGGCGATCACGCGCACCCGGCTGCGCATGGCGTCGCTCAGCTCTCCGGGCAGCTCCACCATGCGCGCGCCCTCCTCGCTAGACATGTTCGACACATAGAGGCTCCACACGCCCTCGTTGTCGTAGTCCGCGAGCGAGGAGCCCATGGTGTACGCGCTGAACCCGGTCAGCCCCGGCTCGGGCTGGTCCTCGAAGGTGCCGTCTCCGCGGTTGCGCCACAGGTGATTCGGGCCGAAGTCGTTGCCCTCGAACAGGTCGAGGTGTCCGTCCGCGTCGAAGTCGAAGGCCGTGGCCACATAGGTGTAGCCGCTGCCCGTGATCCCGCGCGCCTCGCTCTCCTCGCGGAAGGAGAGATCCCCCTGATTGATGAGCAGGTGGTTGTCGGCCCCGTCGTGCGCCTCGACGGTGTTGTACTCGGCGCCGCGCGAGCGGCTGGAGCCGTAGACGGCCACGAACAGGTCCAGGTCGCCGTCCCCCTCGAGGTCGAAGGGCACCAGGGTCTGCACCGCGAGGCGGCGCAGGCCCGGCGGGTTGGGGAGGCGCAGGGCGTCGTCCACGCGCCGCCAGCCTCCGCCCTCGGAGCCCGAGCGGGTCCACAGGGACAGGCGCGCCTCGTCCCCCGAGTAGGCCAGGGGCTCGGAGCCCACGAGCTCCTCGAGCCCGTCCCCATCCAGGTCCACCCAGAGGAGGAAGGCGGGTGACTCGGCGGGCGCCTCGAGGGGATGGGGCGCGGGCAGGAAGCCCCCGCGGCCGTCGTTCAGCAGCAGCGTCGTCAGCTGGCCCTTGCGGGTGGCGAGCAGGTCGGTGAAGCCGTCGCGGTTCCAGTCCAGCAGCGTGAGCCCGCCCAGGGCCAGGGTGCGGTGCTCGTCGAGGCCCTCCTGCAGCAGGCGCTGGTTCTGGAGACCCATGCCGTCGGTGACGCCTGCCGCGGCCGTGGCATCGACGAACGGAGGCAGCGGGCACGCGGCTCGCGTGACCTGCTCCAGGCGGACGGCGGTCAGACTCCAGGCCCCGGCGGCGCGCTCAGCTCGCACGCGTGCGACGGCGGTGGTCTGGCTGCGTCCGCCGTCCGGATCCTCGGCACCCCACTCGAAGGTGGCGCGCCCGGTCGCGGCGCGGCCGTCGGGAGCGAGGCGGAAGCGGTCCAGCTGGGCGCGGTGGAAGGCGAGCTTCCCCTGGGGCTGGAGCAGGTCCGCCAGGGCGGGCAGGTCCTGCGCTGCGGGATCGGTCCCCACCCAGGTCGAGACCTCGAGGGTCCCGTCCGGAAAGGGCAGGAGCTCACCTGCCTGCGGGGCCCGCACCTCCGCGCCGTCGAGGCCCCAGCGCGCGGGCTCGACCTCGAGCCCGCCGATCCAGGCGGTGAGTGCGCGCAGGGGGCCGGCCTCGACCTCGGCCGCCGCCTCCTCCGAGCGCGCCAGGTCACGCTCGAACTCGGCAAGCGGCGCGGTGGGGTCGGATGCCGGGGCGCACGCCCCGGCCCACAGGCAGAGGGCCGCGAGACCGGCGGCCCCGCGCTGGGCCGTCCTCATCTGGGCCGTCCTCATCTGGGCCGTCCTCATCTGGGCCGTCCTCATCTGGGCCGTCCTCATCTGGGCCGCCCTCAGCTGGGCCGCCCCTGCGGGGCGCTGGAGCTGGCTCCGGGGATCGAGGGCGCGCCGCATTCAGAGCGACCCTATCCGGCCCTTGACGCCGTGGGCAAGCCGCCTCCACCCTGAGGCCAGCGCCTCCGCGCAGGTCCCCATGCACCCCGAGTCCCCTGTTCCCACGACGGCCCGCGCGCGTGCAGCCGGCCCCTCGAGCGTCTGGCGCCCGCGCATGACCCTGCGTGCGCTGGCGCTCGCCAGCCCCCTGGTCCTGCAGGCCTGTGCATCCACCGGGGCCGTGCAGGAGCCAGGGCCCGCGCCCGTGGAGTCCGGCGCTGAGCAGCCCGCACCCTCGACCCTCGAGGAGCCCGCGGGGGACGCGCCCGTCGCTGAGCCGACGGAGCTTCGCGAGGAGGGGCCCGCCGCCGCTGGCCCCGCGCCCACGGCCGCATCCCTGGGCGCCTTCCTCGACGCCTGGCACGCAGCCGCCTCGGTGGCGGATGAGGAAGGCTACCTCGGCCGCATCGCCGCGGACGGGGTCTACCTGGGCACGGACGCCACCGAGCGCTGGGACAAGGCCGCATTCTCCGCCTATGTGAAGCCGTACTTCGACCAGGGCCGCGGGTGGACCTATGTGCCCTCCAACCGGCACGCCGCCCTGGAGGGGGACCTAGCCTGGTTCGACGAGCTGCTGACCAACCAGGGCTACGGCCAGCTGCGCGGTACGGGTGTGGCCCGCTGGCGCGACGGCGGCTGGGAGCTCCTGCAGTACGACCTGCACTTCACCGTGCCCAACGACGCGGCACGCGAGGTGGTGGAGGTCCTCAGCCGGTCGGCGGACGGCAAGGAGGACTGAGCCTCGCGCGTCGCGGCCTCAGCCGCGAGGCAGCTCGGCCTCGAGGCCCCGCGCGCGGAGCGCGAGCCAGGCGGTCTGCACGGCGCCCGCGATGGTGAAGGTCAGCGAGGCCACGAGGATTCCGGGCTCCTCGACCCTCCCTGAGGCCACGGCGACTCCGAGCAGGGAGGCCGAGACGGCGAAGAAGACGACCACCGCCTCCGTCACGCCGCGCGTGCGGTGGGCCGCCACCAGCAGGCCGGTCGAGTGGGACTGGAGGGCCTGGAGCCCGGGCATCGGCACGGCCAGCGCGGTCGCAGCGGCGGCGAGGGCCGCCATGAAGGTGCCGAGGCCGCTGGCCTGTTGGAACCACAGCCCGGCCAGGGGCGTTGCCGCCAGCAGCATGAGGAGCCCCGTCGTCGAGAGGGCGAGCAGATTGCGGAAGCGGTGCAGCGCGGGCGCAGCACCCGGCGCGTCGGCCAGGGCGACCACCACCTCGTTGTAGGCGAACCCCACCGAGCGTGTGAGGAACACGAGCCCGTGGACCGCGGGCCAGACGGCCAGGGACTCGAGGGGGAGCGGCAGGCGGTTCATGGCCGCGGACCCGAGGGGGTGCAGCAGCAGGGTGACCAGGGGCGTGAGCGCGAGGGGCAGGTAGAAGCGCAGGAAGCGGGCCAGGTCGAGGGGCGGGTCCCCAGAGGCGGGCGCCGTCCTCAGGGAGGCGAGCGAGGGCCGGACGGCCCAGCCCACGAAGGCCGCCTCCGCGAGGACGCCCGCGGAGATGGCGCTCGAGCCCACGGCGATCCCCGGCAGGTCCGTCCAGGCCGCCAGGGAGCCGAGCACGGCGGCGTTCGCTGCCAGGCGCACGGTCGTCCCACGGCTGACCCACTGGCTGCGCTCGGTGCGGATCAGGATCCCCTGCAGGAAGCGACGGTAGGCGATCGCTCCGCTCCATGGGAGGAGCAGCTGCAGGCCGAGGCGGCCTGCCTCCTGCACCCGGGGCGCGCTGCCCAGGAGGTCGCCGGCGACGAGGTCGTACAGGGGGGTGAAGGCCACCGCCGCGTGGAGGAGCGTCAGCGCAACCACGGACTGCACCATGAACCTGCGCACGAACAGGTAGCGGCCCCAGTCCTTGCACAGGGCGGTCGAGGCCGCGAGCAGCATGATGATGGGGGCCTCCACCACCAGCGCGATGGGGAAGGCCACCCCGCCGTAGGCGGCCAGGTGCACGGCCTCGTCCGGGAGCCGGCCGACCACCGCCGCCAGGAGCGGCATCTCCACCGCCATCAGTGCCCAGGATGCCGCCAGAGGGCTCCACAGCCGGCGCACGCGCGCCAGGTCGACGGGGCGCTGGGGGGACGGGGCCTGGGCGGTCATCGGGCCGAGACCCTATCCGCGGGTTGGCCCTCGCAGGCGGGCGGCCCGGGGGATCGGAGCGACGCTCGTGCCGGGGCTCACGCTTGGGCCATGCACCTGCGCGAGAAGTGTCTCGGCGTCCGCCGCACCTTGGTGGGCGGCGGAGCCGAGACGCGCCAGGGCCGGCCGCGATTTTCCCGCAGCCACCTCGGCTTGGGGTCTATCGCCCGTCGCCGCCCGTGGACTCGAGGGGATCCTGCTCCGGGGCGCTCCCGGAGTCCCCCTCCGAGTCATTCGCGTCGGCCGTGACTTCAGGCGCGGCCTCGGACGCGGCCCCCGCGGTGTCGCCTCCCTCGGGCTGCGCGGCGTCCCGAGGCGCCTCCTCGTCCCCATGCTCGCCGGGTCCGTGGTCGTGGCCCTCGTGGCCCTCCTCGGTGGCCTCCGGCTCGGGAGTCAGGGGGGCGGCCTCCTCCTCGGTGGGGGCCACCTTCACCAGCTCGTTCATCCGCGCCTGGAACACATTCTTGCGGTAGCCCGCAAGGACGAGGGTCCACTCGGCGAAGCGCTCGTTCAGCGCGGCCACCTCGGCCTGGACCTCCTCGGGAGTCCGCTGAGCCTCCGCCTCGGGCTCCTCATCGGCCGTGAGGTCGGCGACCGGCTCCACCCCGGGGGCCAGGGGGCCGGCCCAGGGCAGGGGCGGGTTCTCGTCGTAGCTGGCCGTGAGGTCCACCAGGAGCTGCTCGCTGGTCCCGGCCTCCGCGTCCGCGGGGCGGAGCAGGGTGCGGAACTCCAGCACCAGGCCATCGCGCGTGCGGAACACCGCGCGCGTGCGCTCGCCCTCACGCTTGGCCCGCGGCTCGATGTCCTCGAGCGTGAGGAACTCGAGGGCGGTCCCGAAGCGCGAGGTGATCCACTCGCTTGAGGGCACCATTCCTTCGGGAGGGTTGGTGATCGACAGGTTGTCGTCCGCCTCCTCGAGCCGCTCCAGGAGCACGACCTCGCCGTCGGGATGGGTGAGCTCCAGGGCGACGACGCGCTTGCGCTCGACCTTGGCCACGGAGGTGTCGAGCCAGTCCCGGCGCGTCTTGCTGAGGCGCAGCTCGCCGGACGCGAGCCAGGTGCGCGGCTCGCCGGGGATGCGCGCGTAGTAGCTGGTGTCGCCGGTCGGTCTGCGCTTGCCCACGATCACATCGGCCAGGGGCCGTCCCTCGGCATCGAGCATCCGCAGGCGGCTCGAGCTCGAGCCTTCGGCCTGCACATCCGCGAGGCCCAGCTCCCCGTAGCGGCCTGGGTTCGAGGTCTTGGGCTCGAGGCGCTCCGAGCGGGCGAACGCCGCCAAGAGCGTGCGCACCTTCTCGGCCTGGACGGGGTAGCCACCGCCTTCGGCGCTCCCCCAGGACTCGCCCATGAGGAGCCCCCAGGTCTCGCCGTCGAGGGCCAGGGCCAGGGTCCCGTCCTGTCCCTCGATCTCGATCCGCGCAACGGCGCCGGCGCGTGCGGAGAGGTCCGGCAGGAGGGCCTCGGAGGCGTCCTGCGCCGCCTGGCCTCCGCGGCCGGAGTCCATCAGGAGCGCGGCGCCGCCCAGGAGGGCCGTGCCGCCAGCGAGGAAGATCAGCGTCTTGGCGTTCATGGCGAGTGCGGGATCAGGCGGCCTTGCGGCGGTTGCCGCGACCGAGCACGAGGACGAGGCCGACGACCAGCACCAGCCCGGGGAGGACGAGCACATTCAGCAGCTGGAGCCGCTGCCCCAGACCGTCGATGTCGGCGTTCAGGTCGTAGCGCACCTTGCGCAGGTCCTTGCGCAGCTGGTCGCGCTCGCCAAAGAGCGTGTCCAGCTCGGCCTGCTGGTCCTCGCTGAACACCAGGGAGCCGTCTGCCGACGGCTTCTGGAGCTCCGCGATGCGCTGCTCGGTGGCCTGCAGCTGGGCGTTGTACTCCTCGTAGCGGGAGCGGAAGCGCTCATCGGCGGCACGCTCGAGCTCGTCCTTCAGGGTGAAGGGACGGCGCTGCTCCTGCCGGGTGCGCAGGCTGATCAGGTCGCTCGAGCCCGTCAGGTTGTCCACTGCGTTGGTGACGAGCGAGCCGTTCGAGTTGACCGGCTCGATGAAGGTCATGCCGAGCATCTGGCGGCGCCGTGCCCACAGATACTCGTGCAGCAGGTCCACATCGGAGAACACGATCGCGTTGAAGGTCTCCGCCGACGCGGCCAGGTGCTCTGCAGGAACCGCCTCGCCCTCGGCCAGGCCGGGAGGGCCCGCCGGGAACGCGCTGGGAGCCTCGCCGCTCAGGCGCATGGCGATGGTCCGCTGCGTGCCGTCGGGGAGGAACGAGTCGGCGATCTGACCCGGGTCGAACCCAAACTGCAGGAGGCTGGCGTCCACCAGGCCTCCGCCCGAGGCGGAGGTGGTGAGGAGGGGCGATCCCGTGAGGGGCGCGTCGTCGCGCAGGCGCAGGTCGCCGGCACCGAAGGACATGACCGCCGCGAGGCCCCGGGTGGCGAGGTCCTCGCCGTTGAGGCTGTCCCCCTCGAGGCGCATGACGATCGGGCAGCGCACGGGGCGTCCGTCGTTGCCCTGGGCGGCGTCTGCGGACTCGAGGTCCCCGACGATCTGGGCGCCGGCCATCTCGAGGCCCCAGGCCCCGAACAGGCGCTCCAGGTTCGACGAGCGGTCCCCGCCCATGCCCATGGGGCCGGCGGCGCTGTCGTCGAAGATCGCGAAGGGATCGACGAACACCATCAGGCGCCCGCCCGCCAGGGCGAACTGGTCGATGGCGTAGAGAGTCTCCTCCGAGAGCTCCTTGGGGTGCACCACGAGGAGCACATCCACCTCGGCCGGCACCTCGGTGGCGCCGCTACCGAGGTCCCGCATCTCGACCGTCTGGGAGAGGAACTCCCAGATGGCCCACGCGGGGGCGGGCTGCTGTCCGGGTGCCGCCGGCGCGCCGCCCGCCAGGGGCAGCGAGGAGATCACGCCCACCGTGGGCAGGCCCTGCTCGCCGAGGCGCGTGAGCGCCCGGGTGAGGTCGTACTCGAGGAACGCCTCGCGGCTCGGATCGAGGAACGGGATCGTCTCCGTGGCGTCCACCGAGTTGCGCGCCACGAGGCCCATGAACAGGCGGTTGCCCGCGTTGTCGATGGGGGGGCCCTGAAGCCCCGCGGCGAGGGCGTCGTCCTCTTCCTCGGAGAACGCCAGGGGCTCGACCACCACCAGGCGCAGGTTGCCGCCCGAGTTGGCCTCGTACTCCTCCAGGAGCTCCCGCACCCGGCGGGCGTACTGGTGGAGCATGGGGTTCTCCTCACTCGTGAGCGTCTCGCTCCAGTAGAGGGTGAGGTCCACCGGCTCCTCGAGCTTCGCCAGGGTGCTCCGGGTGCCGTCGGAGAGCGTGTAGAGCCCGCCCTCGGTCAGGTCCGTGCGCAGGCCGCGCAGGCCCACGGAGGTGAACAGGTTGAGGGCCAGGAAGAGCGCCAGCGCGAGGACCAGCGAGACCAGGGTGAGGCGGGTGCGGTCCATCGTCAGGCCCCCTTGCGCAGGTCGACCACGGCGGCGTTGGCGAACAGGCACAGCGCCACCGACGAGAGGAAGAACAGGATGTCGCGGAGGTCGAGGACCCCGCGGCTGATCGCGTCGAAGCGGACCAGGAAGGAGGTGTCCTTGATGGTCTGGTGCAGGAACGCGGGCAGGACCCCGCCGAGCCAGTCGGCCACGCCGGGGAAGCCGATGGTTAGGTTCACCAGCAGCATCACCAGGGTGACCACGAAGGCCAGGACCTGGTTCTTGGTCAGCGCGCTGATTAGGGCTGCGAAGGCCAGGTAGCTGCCCGCCATCAGGAAGGCACCGACGAATCCGGCCAGGATCACGCCGTGGTCGGGGTCGCCCAGGTAGGCGACCGTCGCCCACTCGCTGGTCAGCAGCAGGAGGGCCACGCCAACGAAGGCCCAGGCGGCTAGGAACTTGCCCAGCACCGCCTGGGGCACGGAGATCGGCAGGGTCAGCAGGAGCTCCATGGTCCCGCTGCGGCGCTCCTCGCTCCAAAGGCGCATGCCCAGGGCCGGGATCAGCGCCAGGAACAGCCACGGGAGGCCGGAGAAGAGCGCCTGTAGGCTGGCCTGGTCCGCCTGGTAGAAGCCCATGAAGGCCCACTGGTAGAGCCCCGTGAGCACCAGGAAGAAGGCCAGGAACACATAGGCCAGGGGCGTGGAGAAGTACGCGGCGAACTCGCGCCGGAACACGACCAGGGTGCCGTTCATCGGGTGGCCTCCTCTTGCGCGGGAGCCTCGCTGCTCATCTGTTCGAAGGTGGTCCCCGGGCGCTCTTCGCGGGCGCCGTCACGGGTCAGGACGCGGAAGACATCGTCGAGGCGGCCGGGGTCCACGAACACATGCTCGGTGGACCAGCCGCGCGCGTGGGCCAGGGCAGTGACCTCGGGCAGGAGGGCCCGCTTGTCGCGCGGGAAGACGCGGAATGCACTGCGGCCCGCGGAGCCCTCAAGGGGCTCCACGCTCTCCACGCCCTCGAGTCCCGCGAGCGCGGCCTGGGCTCCCTCGGGGCTTCCCTCCAGGTGCAGCTCGATCGAGCGGAAGAAGCGGCTCCGTTGGCGGAGCTCCGCGGGCGTGCCGTCGAAGCGCAGTCGTCCCTCGGCCATCACCGTGGCGCGCGAGCAGACCGCCTCGACCTCCTCGAGGATGTGCGTCGAGAGGACGATGACCTTGTCCCCGCTCATCTCGCGGATCAGCGCGCGGACCTGGGCCTTCTGGTTGGGGTCGAGGCCGTCGGTGGGCTCGTCCAGGACCAGGACCTCGGGGTCGTGGAGGATCGCCTGGGCCAGGCCGACGCGGCGCTTGAAGCCCTTGGAGAGGGTCTCGATGCGCTGGGCGGTGACCCCCTGCAGCTCCGTGCGCTCGATGGCGCGGTCCACGGCCGACCGCAGGGCCTGGCCGCGCAGCCCGCGGGCCTCGCCGCAGAACCGCAGCAGCGCCGCCGGCGTCATGTCGGGGTAGAGCGGCGCGCCCTCCGGCAGATAGCCCAGGGCAGCCTGGGCCTCGCGGGGGTGCGTGCCCACATCGTGACCGCACACCTGGATGCGGCCGCTCGTGGGGGGCAGGAACCCCGTGATCATCTTCATGGTGGTGGACTTCCCGGCTCCGTTGGGGCCGAGGAAGCCCAGGACCTCGCCACGGCCGACGCTCAGCGAGAGGTCGTCGACGGCGGTGAAGGGCCCGAAGCGCTTGGTGAGGGCTTGCAGTTCGATCATGGCCTGTGCGCGGCTGGGTGCGGCGCTACGAGGGGGGCGAGCGGGCGTTGGCGAGAAATCCCGCGCGGCCAGGGGCGCCGTGCGGGGCCTCGCGGCCCGCGTTGCAGCCCCCCGTTCTAACGCCTCATGGGGGTGGGTTCGAGGCCCGGGGCGGTGCGGGCCTAGCGCACCGGCGGCACCCGGTCGCGGCTGCCGCCCAGGACCACCTCGAGCTCGAGCTCCTCGCCCTCGCGGAGGACCCGCACGCGCACCGCGTCGCCCGGCCGGTGGCTGCCCAGGAGCGTCCGCAGGGACTCCTGGGTGGTCACGGGCTCGTCGTCGACGGCGAGGATGAGGTCGAAGCGCTCGGGGTCGTCGGGGTCGGTCCCCCGGAGGCCCGCGCGCTCGGCGCCTCCTCCCGGGACCAGCTCCTCGATGCCCACGCCCTCGAGCCCGCGGGCGCGCATGAGCTCATCGGGCAGCATCAGCACGCCAATGAGGGCGCGCCCGGCCTGCACGGGGAACTCGCCGGCCAGGATGCGCGGCACCAGCTCGTTGACGCGCTCTGCGGGGACCGCGAAGCCGACACCATTGCTGAACCCCGTGCGGCTGCGGATGGCCGTGTTCACGCCGACCAGGCGCCCGGCGAGGTCGAGCAGCACGCCGCCCGAGTTCCCCGGGTTGATGGCGGCATCAGTCTGGATCACGCCGCGGATGCGGATGTCCGTCTCCAGGTCGATGACCCGCTGCAGGCCGCTGACCACTCCCTTGCTGAGGCTGGCCTCCAGGCCGAAGGGGTTTCCGATCGCGAGGACGGACTGTCCAACCCGCAGGCTGTCGCTGTCCCCGAGGGGGATCGCCGTGAGGTCGAGGCCCGCCGGGTCGATCTTGATCACGGCCAGGTCCTGCTCGGGCACTGCGCCCACCAGCACGCCCTCGCGCACGGCGCCGTCCGCGAGGCTCACCCGCACCATGGTGGCGCTGGCCACCACATGCCAGTTGGTGACGATCCAGCCGCCCTCGTCCCAGACGAAGCCCGAGCCCGTGCCCTCGGGGATCTCGACCGGCACGAGGCGCCCGCCGCGGCGGAAGGTTGCGAGGTCCACGCTTGAGATTCCCACCACCGCGGGGCGCGCGCGCTCGAAGGCGGAGATGGTGCGCTCCTCCTCGCTCCCCAGGGCGGCCGCGGGCTGGACCGTCCGGGGCAGGGCCCCGGGGTCGAGCAGGGTCTCCGGAGCCGGCGGCCCCGGAGTGCGCCACGGGAGCAGGTCCGCCTTGACCAGCAGGAACCCGTTGGCCACCAGCAGGAGGCCAAGGGTGAGGAGGAGCCTGACCTGCAGGCGGAGCATCCGTTCGGCGGGGTTCGTGGGGGTCGAGCTCATGGGCGGATCGGGAGCATCATGGGACGCGGTCGGGCTCGGTTGGAGGGGTGGGCGAGCCGCGCGCCATGGCGGCCGCTGGAGGCGGTGCTACGGGCCGGGGATCACGATGTTGGATCGGTGCCCATGCGGGGCGGCCCTTCTTGGCACACCGTGCTTGCAAGGCGCCGGGAGCGGGGCAGAATTCGAGCGGGCCGCTTGCGGCCCGAGGGGAAAGCATGGCCGACAGCAACGCATCCGATGCGGCCCGTCGCAGGCTCGCGCTCGCCGAGCGCCGCGTGCGCGAGCTGGAGCAGCGCGTGGACCAGGAGGTGCGCCTCGCGCAGCGCGCCCTCGAGGAGACGCTCAAGGCGCGCCAGGAGCGCGACGAGTACCGCCGCGTGCTTGCGGCGGCGCTGGCGAACGAGAAGCAGGCGCTTTCTCGCGCCGAGGCCGCCGGCACCGAGGTCGGCTCCCTGCGCGCGCGGCTCGAGGACCTGACCGAGTTGCGTGCCGCCGCTCAGGCGCACGCGGAGGAGGCGGAGGCCCGCAGCGAGCGCCAGCGCGAGGACGCGGAGCTCGCGGTCCGGCGCGCCGAGGAGCGCGCCTGGGCGCTCTCCGAGGAGCACGGCCGCGCCATGCAGAAGGTCGTTGCCGAGCGGGCCCAGGCCCTGGGACGGCTGCGCGAGCTCGAGCCTCTCGTCCCCGTCCCCGTTCCCGAGTCCCTGCGCGCCGCGCGCCAGCGTGCGCGCTTCAACTTGGCGGCGGGACTCGTGGCGGCGCTGCTGGCGGTGGTGGTGCTGCCCGGGGCCATCGTCTCCGTGTTTCAGAACGAGGGCGCCCTGCACATGGGAGCCATCACCGGCATGACCCCCGGGCAGCTGGTCCTGCTCGAGGCCGCGCTCGTTGCGGTGGCCCTCGGGCTGGGCTCCTGGGGCCTGCACGAGCTGCGCCTCGTGGAGCGTGAGGCGGACGCGGAGCGCCGGACGCGCAGGGCGGCCGAGCCTCAGGTTGGGATCGACCCCAGCGGTTCGGGGCTTTGACCCCAGTGCTGCCGCGAGGGGGGTCGAGAACCCCTCCCGTGAGGCGCTCCATCCTGCTCCTTGGGCCCCTGCCCGCCCTGGCGCTCGCGCTGGCGGTCGGACTGGGTGAGGACCCGGGGCCCGGCCATCCGGCCCTGGAGGCCAGTGCCCCGGTGGCTCCGCGGGTCCTGCACCGCATCTCCGTGGACTCCGCGCCCAGCGCCGAGCCGGCTGCCGAGCAAGAGCCCGCCTTCGCGGCCTCGCTCGAGGAGGCCTCCCCACGCGAGCTGCGCGACGAGGCCCGCAGCCGGGAGCGCCAGGCACGGCACCTGGCTGAGAAGCGCGCCGAGCGCTCCTGGGCCACGGCCCTCGCCGTTCCGGATGTGGGCCCCGTCCTCGAGGATCGGGACCACCTCGTGCTGCGGCGTCACGGGCGTCGCCTGGTTCTCCGCCGCGCGGAGCACCCGATCGTGTTCCAGCTCCTGGACGAGGCGCGCTGGCTCGTGCTCGAGGCGGTTCGGCGGGATTCTGCGTCCAGTTCGCGTCCGTCACCCGACGGCGTGGACCGCTGACGCCACGGGAGCCCCCGCTTCCACGGGAGGGGGCGAAACCGAGGCCCTCCTGGCCGTAAGGAGAGGCCATGGCTCGGTCCCTCTCTTCGCTCTGCCCGCTTGCGGCAGCTGCTGCCCTCGCCCTCACCTCGGCCCCCGCCCTCGCCCTCGCCGCGCAGGACCACCAGCTCCGCGCCGACCAGGCGGTGGTCCGGCTGGGGCTTGAGGGCCTCGACGGGCTCTCCCTCGAGAGCCTGCTCGCGCAGGCCTTCGTGCGCGTGCCCGCGGGTGCTGTGGACCTCTACATGACCGCCCACGCCCTCACCGCGCCCGGCGCGCCCGAGCGCCTATTGGAGGTGGCTTCGGGGGTCCTCCAGGCCCAGGGGACCCTGCTCGAGTGGACCGAGCCGGACGCGACCCGCCTCAAGGCTCAGCTCAAGGCGCTCGAGGCGGAGGTCAAGCTGCTCTCCAAGCCCAAGGGCAAGTCCCTGGCCCGGGCGTTCGCGGACGGCACGCCGGGCGAGCTGGCCGACCGGCTCGAGTGGAAGGACAGCCAGCGCGAGCAGTTCGCGGAGCTGGCCACCTCCCTCGCGGCTGGCGAGCTGCTGGGGGGCGAGCTCGAGGGGCGTCCCCTGCCCGTGCTCCTTGCCTGGGATCGCAACGAGTTCGGGGACCTGCTCGCGCTGGGGGGGATCCTCGATCCCACGGCGCGTCCCTTCCTGTGGGTCGAGGGCACGCAGAACTGGACGCACTTCTTCGTGCAGGAGGCGCGGGTGTGGTCCCTCGTGAACCCCGACGGCTCCTCCATGGACCGCGAGGACCGGCCCTCCCTCACGCGCCAGCAGATCGAGCAGCTCGCGGTGTGCGCGCTGCTGGAGCACTGGTCCGGGGGACACCTCCCCGCGGCGCTCATCGCGGGCCTTGCTCTCGAGGTCGTGGTGGCCACCGAGGAGGAGTGCGACACGCGCCTCGACGGGGACCTGCGGGCGCGCACCAGCCAGGCCTGGGAGATGTTCGTCCCCGGGGGACTCTCGGAGGGCGGCATCCTCCCGGCCATGCCCGCGGCGACCCGCTGGCGCGAGTTCCGCGGCAGCGACCACTTCATCACCAAGCTACGGCAGACCCAGAACGACGGCATCGAGGACCACAGGCGCGAGGGAGGCGAGCACCACTTCCGGCTGCTCGCGGACGACGGCGTCCGCACGCGTACGGTCAGCGGCCCCTTCCTCGGCGCGGCCGCCCTCGGGCGCGACCTCCCCGCGGCGTTCCAGGGGGACTGGCTCGAATTCGTGCGGGCCTACCGTGCGGGCTTCCTGTTCTGGCTCCGCACGGAGGCGGGCAAGAATGCGCGCGACAGCGGCGCGCGCTTCGGTCAGCTCCTGCGCGAGCTGGTGCAGGCGCCTGACCCCGCCCGCCAGGAGGGCGCGTGGGAGGCCGTCATGGGGCTGCCCCTCTCCAGCCCCGGTCTCGAGGCCGAGTCCCTGGAGGGGCGCTTCCTCTCCTGGCTGCGGCGCCAGCGCGGCTGAGGCCTGCGCCGCCTTCGGCAGGACTCAGCGGCCGGGCAGGGCCTCCAGCCGCGTCACCCGGCCGTGGCGGTTCCAGTCGAGGACATAGAGCGAACCGTCGGCGCCCCAGCCAATGCCGTGAGGCGACAGGAACTCGCCGTCCCGCCAGAGCTCTTTGCCCACGCCGTTGACGGCGCGCAGCTTGGGGTCGGGCTGGTCGCCGAGGTGGCCGACGAGCTCGAAGCGCTCGTCCAGCAGGGTGACTCGGCCGGCCAGGTCCGCGATGGCGAGGTGGTCGCCGCGCAGGGCGGCGCTGCACGGGCGACGGAGGTGGCCGTTGTGCACGCCGAGCAGGTTCCCCTCCAGGTCGAAGGTCTGCAGGCGCCCGTTCTCACGGTCGCACACCACGAGGCGGGCCGGCTGGGTGCGCGTGTCCATCACGAGCCCGTGCGGAGTCCGCATCTGTCCGGGCTCCGTGCCCTGCCCGCCGAAGCAGCCCAGCCAGGTGCCGTCGGCGGCGTAGCGGTGCACCCATGAGCGGCCGTAGCCGTCGGCTACGAAGATCCTGCCGTCCGGGGCCACGGCGACGGCGGTCGGCCGGTACTGGTCGGCGCTCTCGTACTTGCCCGAGGCCTCGGGCCAGCCGAGCCTCATCTCCACCGCGCCGTCCACGGTGGTCTTCACCATCTCGTGGCGCCCGGTGTGGGTGAGGTAGAGGAAGACGCGGTCGCCCTCGATGTTCGTGGTCATCCCGTGGAGGCCGCCGCGCAGGTCCTCGCCGAAGGCCGCCTTCCAGGCGCCGTCCGGAGAGACGCGCACGACCGCGTGCTCGGCGTCGGTGTTGAACAGCATGTCGCCCCCGGGAAGCGGCGCGACGCAGCCGTGGGTGTTGCCGAGGTCACCGCCGCCAGGGACCTGCAGCCAGTCGGGGGCCCAGCGGAAGCGGAGCTCGCCGGCTTCGAGGACGACCTCCTCGCGGGGGAGCGCGGCGGCGAGGGAGAGGGCGGCGAGGCACGCGAGGGCCAGGCGGGATCGGGTGGGGCGCATGGAAGGGGACCCTAGCGGCGGCGGTCGCGCGAGGCGAGGCCTCCTGGGATTCTGCCCGGGTCCCTATCCTCAGGCCATGTCTGCTCTCCTCCTCGCCCTGCTGCCTCTTCTCGGCGCCCCCCCGCACGACCCGCCTCAGGACGCGCCGCTCACGGCGCCCGAGGCGACGGGCGGCGCGCGGACGACGACCCTGGCGGAGGCCCAGGCGTTCCTGGATGCACTCGCGGCGCTCCCCAGCGGCGGCCGGGTGGTCTTGGGGACCGCGGGCTCGAGTGGCGAGGGACGGCCCCTGCTCCTGGCCGCGGTGGGCGGGGACCAGCCCACCCTGGACGCCGCCGAGGCCCGCTCGCGGGGGGGCCTGCGCATCCTCGTTGTGGCGAACATCCATGGGGGCGAGGTCGAGGGCAAGGAGGCCGTCCTGCGCCTCTTGCGCGAGACCGCGGAGGGACAGCACGGCGCGCGCTGGGGGGACTGCCAGGCTTGGTTCCTGCCCATCTACAACATCGACGGCAACGAGCGCATTGCGCGCACGAATCGGGTCAGCCAGAACGGCCCGGACGGCGGCGTGGGGGAGCGTGCCAACGCCGCTGGCCTCGACCTCAACCGTGACTTCGTGAAGGCCGAGGCGCCGGAGACGCGCGCGCTCCTCGAGGTGCTCAACTCGTTCGACCCGCACCTGGTCCTCGACCTCCACACCACCGACGGGTCGTACCACGGCTACCACCTCACCTACGCGACGAGCCTGTCCCCGAACACCGACCCGCGGCTGGATCGGTTCGCGCGCGAGCGCGTGCTCGTCCCGGCGCGCGAGCAGCTCCGCGCACTCCACGGCTTCCGCGCCTTCGACTACGGCAACCTGACGCGCGGCGTGCCTGCGCGCTGGGCGACCTACGACCACCGGCCGCGGTTCGGCACCAACATGCTCGGCCTGCGCAACCGGGTGGCGGTGCTCTCCGAGGCGTACTCCTACCTGGCCTTCCCCGAGCGGATCGAGGTCACGCACGCGTTCGTGCTGGGGGTCGTGGACGCGGCGCGGGCCTCGGCAGGCGAGCTACTCGACCTCACAGCCCGCCTGGACCGTGAGCTGGAGGAGGGCCGCCCCGCGCTCTTCGGCGACCAGACGCGGCTGTGCGACCCGCGGCCCCACGCTCTGCTGCTGGGGGAGGTGGACGAGGTCTCGCTCGAGGGCCTCGGGGTGCGGCGTGCGGCGCGGCCGGTCTGGCGCCGCGAGGTGGTCGGGCTCCAGGACCGCTTCGTTGCCGGGCGGCGACGCGTCCTGCCCGCAGCCTGGATCTTGCCGAAGCCCAGCGAGGCCGACCGCGCCCTGCTCAGCCGGCATGGCGTGCGCTTCCAAGAGCTCGGCGAGGTCGCACTGGGGTCCTGCAGGGGCTTCCGCGTGGAGGCGATCGAGCGCGCGGAGCGGCCCTTCCAGGGGCACCAGGAGGTCCGACTGGCCGGAGCCTGGTCGGAGGTTGCCGTGCCGGAGCCCAGCGCCTCGGCCCTCTTGGTCCCCGGACGCCAGCCCCTGGCGCGGGTGGCGGCGCAGCTGCTCGAGCCGGAGAGCGAGGACTCGCTCTTCACCTGGAACCACTTCGATGAGCGGCTCACCGTCGGTGCGCTCGCGCCCGTGCTGCGGGTGGAGGCCTGGCCCGACGGCAGTCGCTGAGCGAGCCGCCGCGGGCGATATGCGTCAGCTCGCCTGCGCGGTCACGGTCCGCGGTCCCGGGACCGGGTCGTGACGCTCGATGGTGATCGAGCGCGCGCCGGCGCCCGCGCTGAACTCGTCTAGGACCTCCTTCACATCGTGGTCCATGTGGACCACCTTGCGCAGGTCCACGACGACGCGGCTCCCGCGGGGCAGGCGCTCAAGCTCGCCTGCGAGGGCGCCCTTGTTCAGGAAGCTGACCTCCTCCGCCAGGGTGAGCTGGTACTCGCCCTCTCCGGTCTGCTGGAGCAGGTGCGAGTTCAGGAAGTGCGCCCGCAGGAGGACGAACAGCGCGACGCCCAGCCCGAGCCCGATCCCAGTCAAGAGGTCGGTGAACACGATGCCTAGGACGGTCACCGTGAACGGGATGAACTGCGACCAGCCGGCCTCCCACTGCTCCTTGAGGAGGGCGGGCTTGGCGAGCTTGTAGCCCACCACCAGCAGGACCGCAGCGAGGGCCGCCAGGGGTACGAGGTTCAGGACCTGGGGCAGCACCAGCACGAAGATCAGGATCAGGAAGCCGTGCAGGACCGCTGAGGTCTTGGACTTGCCGCCGGACTGGATGTTGGCGGAGCTGCGCACGATGACCTGCGTGACAGGCAGTCCGCCGAGGAGGCCGCTGGTCATGTTGCCGACGCCTTGGGCGAAGAGCTCCCGGTTGGTGGGGGTCTTGCGCTTCTCGGGGTCCATGCGGTCCGTGGCGTCCACGCAGAGCAGGGTCTCGAGGCTGGCGACCACAGCGATCGTGATGGCGGTCACCCACACCGCGTGGGAGCCGAAGGCACTCCAGTCGGGGTGGACCAACAGGCTTCCCACTTCACTCAGCGAGCCGATGACCTGCACCTGCACCAGGTGGTCCAGCGAGAGCGCCCAGTCCGGAGCAAAGCGAGCGGTCAGGGCCTGATAGGCGATGCCGAAGACCACGGCCACCAGGGGACCCTGGAGCATCTTGAACAGGCCGCCGCGCTTGGTGAGGACGCGGTCCCACAGGATCAGGATCGCCAGGGCCACACCGCTCACGAGCATGGCCGCGGGAGTGAAGTCCTCGAACATGTGCCCGAGTGTGCCCAGCGTCGTGTCGCCATCCACCTGCTCGAAGGACATGTCGCCCTCGGCGTCCGTGTCGTGGCCCAGGGCGTGGGGGATCTGCTTGAGGATGATCAGCACCCCGATGCCGGAGAGCATCCCCTTGATGACCGAGCTCGGGAAGAAGTACGCGAGCACCCCCGCGCGGGCCAGCCCCATGCCGACCTGGAGGAGGCCGGCCAGCACGACCGCCGCGAGGAAGGGCTCGAAGCCGAGCTGCTCGATGGCGCGCAGGACGATGACGGCGAGGCCCGCGGCCGGGCCCGAGACCCCCAGGGGTGAGCCGCTGAGCAGGCCGACGACGATGCCGCCCACGATGCCGGCAACCAGGCCGGAGAAGGGCGGGGCGCCGCTCGCGAGGGCGATGCCCAGGCAGAGGGGGACGGCAACGAAGAAGACGACGATGCCGGCGGGCAGGTCCTGGCGCAGGTTGGAGAGGGCTCTCATCGGGAGGTGCCTGTGGCGGGCACCGTACTGACTATCCGCTGAGGCGGCGCTGGGGTTCAACCCCCGAGTGCTGGGAGCGCAGTGGATTCGCCCTGCTGGGATGCGGCCAGGAGGGCACCCAGCGCGCTCTCGAGCTCGTCGAGGTCAAAGCCCCACGGACCCGGCGCGCTCTGAAAGAGCACGCGACCGTTCGTTCCGATGATCACCAGGCGATCTGGCCAGCCACCAAAGCTCCGCGCAGCCTGGTCATCCACATCGTCGACCAGAATCTCCATTCCGAGGTCGAGCGCCTCGCTGCAGGCACGCGCCACGAGCCGCCGCTCGCCCAGGTGGAGGGGCTGCTCGACCAGGGGCGACGCGGCGCCGACCAGGGGGGAGGTGCTGTCGAGCGCGTGCGCCTCGCGCACATAGACGAGGCGACTGGTCACGGTCTCGCGGGTGCGCGCGACGAGATCTCGCAGCCGACCGGCCGCGGAGCGGAATGGCGGTCAGGTCCAGCTTCCGAAGACCAGAAGAACGGGACGCTCCTTCCAGAGGTCGCTCAGCCGTTCGGGGGCACCCCCGGCGAGGCGCGGGAGTACGAGGTCGGGAGCGGTGAGCCCGAGCAGTGGCCGGTGGTCGGCCCCGGCCACGCGCGCGCGGCCCTCCCGGCCCCGGCCGGAGCCGCGCACCTTCGCCCGCTCCTGACGGAGTCGCTCCAGGTCTGCGGCGTCGAGGATCCCGTTCCCATCCCGGTCGAGGCGCGCGAAGGCAGCCTCGTCCCGCCCGTACTCCCCTGCGGTGATCTTCCCGTCCCCGTTGCCGTCATGGCGCTCCATGAGGAAGGCCAGCGCCGGGTCTGCCGGCTTCTCGGGCGCTGGGGGTGCGCATGCGGCCGCGGCCAGGGCAGCGAGAGCCACGAATCCTGCGGCCCTCCGGTCGCCCAGGCCCGCGCGCGTCGGCGACGGAGCGCAAGCGGGCCTGGACCGGGTCCGAGGGGAGGAGGGGCACAGTCTCATGGGCGCGGGACGACTACGACGGACCTTCGGCCCGAGTTACCCCTGGGGCTGTGAATGAAGCGCTGACCGCCGGGTCTGGCCCTCGGTTCGACATATGCGGGCCCCTGCTCTTGCTGTTGGACTCCAACTCGACACGCGCCGCTATCCTGGGGGCGTGGTCCTGACCTCTGCTCGCCCGGTCGGCTGGATCCGACTGCTCCTCCTGCCCGGGGTCCTCGTCGCTGCGCTGACGGCCCTCGCTTGGCAGCGCGTGGAGCGTGCCGTTGCCAGCCTGGAGGTGGCCCTCGCCCTTCAAGCCGAGCGCCTGGAGGTCGAGGTGGCTGGCGAGCTGCTCCTCCGCTGGCGGGAGCACGGCGGAGATCCCGCCCGGGAGGGCCTGCCGCTGCCTGCTTGGGAGCAGCTCCGCGCAGGCCTGCGTCCCGTGGCGGCGCCGGTTCAGCCGGGACTCCTGAGCGCCGTTGGCGGCGTGCAGCTCGAGCTCCAGGTCGACCTTCCCATGCCCATTTTGACGGGAGGGGAGGAGCAGGTGCTCCCCATGGCCCGGGCCGTGGACCTCAAGATCGAGCTGCGCGCGGTGAGCCGTGGCCTCGCGCCCGAGTGGAGCCGTGAGGTGCACGCGCGGGGGGGCTGGTCGGACCAGGCGGTGCTGCGGGCGCTCGAGCGCCACCTGCCGCCCGCGGGCACAACGGCCGACGCCGGCAGCCAAGCGGGCTGAGGGGAGTGGCGCGCCCACCAGGATTCGAACCTGGGACCGTCGGATTAGAAGTCCGGTGCTCTATCCAGCTGAGCTATGGGCGCACGCTGTCGAGCATAGCCAGCAGGTGGAGCCCCGCGACGGGTGCGCTGGCTCCTGCCCGGTCTTCGACGCTCAGGATGGGGTGGCCGCGCCGCCCGCGAGGAAGAGGGCGCGGAGGTAGGGGTCTGCGCCCACCGCGCGGCCGTGCACCATGACGCGCGTACCCCGCTCCGGAGCGGGGGCTCCCTCCGGCAGGAGCACGACGGCGCGGACGCCCTCGGTCTCCGTGTCGACCACCAGGCGCGGCCCCTTGACCGACCCGAAGTGGGCGTCGTGCCCGTAGGACTCGACGCGCTGGACGGTTCCCACCAGCTGCAGGGCGAGGCCCTGGTGCTCCGCCGCGAAGGCCTCGCGGAGAGCCACTCCCGTCCGGGCGCGATCGCTCAGGAGCTCGAGCGTTCCATCGGCCGGGCTGCACGCTGCCGGGTCGAGGAGCTCGGGGGCGGCGGGCTCCGGCTCGGGCTCCGGCTCGGGCTCCGGCTCGGGCTCCGGCTCGGGCTCCGGCTCGGGCTCGGGCTGGGGCTCGGGCTCGGGCTCGGGCTCGGGCTCGGGCTCGGGCTCGGGCTCGGGCTCGGGCTCGGGCTCGAGCTCGGGCTGGGGTTCGAGCTCGCTCTGCGCGGTGGGAGTGTCGACCGAAGGGCCCTGGGAGGGGGAGTCCGACGCAGGCTGAGGCGCCTCCCCGGCCAGCGGCTGCCCGTGCGTCGGGCTCGTCTCTTCGCTGGGCAGGCCGGCGCCGCTTCCAGGCTCCGAGGGATTCAGCTCCGAGCTCAGCCGCACCACCGGCCCGACCTCCACGATCCCCCCGCACGCATCGCACTGGGCAAGGCTCGTGGGGAAGTCTCCGGGCAGGGAGTAGGTCGCGGCGCAGTCCCGGCAGGCCCCAGGCCGCGAGCCGGGCAGGACTTTGCCCGCGAGGGGATCGCTGGGGTCCACCGGGATGAGGTCCCGGGCGGGTCCCTCCGCAGACCCCTCGCTGGCGGCGTCCTCCCCGCGACCACCCTTGCCGCCCAGTCGGGCCTGCTCCGGGCGGATCGCCTTGACCACCCGCTTGAGCAGCGAACAGGCGATCAGGAAGAGGAGGAACTTGCCGAGCATGGCGGGGCGTGGCTCGCGTCGTGCCGGGGCGAGGAGTG
>JADHNZ010000047.1 GCA_016779225.1 Planctomycetota bacterium | reverse complement strand
GAGGGGCTCCCAGGGGGAGTTGCCCGCCTCGGGGGCGGCGGGCGGGTGCTGAGTGGGGCGGTCAGGCCCCCGTGTGCCGTCAGATCAGGTTGACGGCCTCGCCCAGGAGCTCGTCCTGGGTGGAGATGACGCGTGCGTTCGCCTGGAACCCGCGCTGGGCCTCGATGAGGCGCACGAACTGCTCGGCCGTATCCACATTCGAGCCCTCGAGGGTGCCCGCGTGGATCGAGCCGCGGCCGCCGACCTGGGCCGCCGCCAGCTGATGAGCACCCGAGTTGGCGCTCTCACCGAACATGTTGTTGCCGAGATCCTCGAGGCCCTCCGCGTTTGCGAAGCGCGCGACGCCGAGCTGGGCCAGGTCCTGGCTCTGCCCGTTGGTATAGAAGCCCACGACGGTGCCGTTCTTCTCGACGAACACATTGGCGAGCTCGCCGTCCGAGTAGCCGTCCTGGGAGTCCACGAGCACGCTGGCGCCGCTACCGAACTGGGTCAGGCCGTCGAACGCGCCGTCCGTCCCAAGGCCCAGGCTCATGGTCTGGGGGCCGCTCTGGCCGTTCCACTGGACCTGGATGTCCTTGGCCACCGCGGCCAGGCCGATGGGCTTGCCGTCGGCGTCGAACTCGATCCCGGTCAGGGGCGAGCCGGGGCCCCCCACGAGGACCTGGCCCTCGCTGGCGGGGACCTCCGCGCTGACCGACCAGGTGAGGTCCGGCTGGCGCTGGAAGGTGAGCGTGAGGGTGTGGGCCACGCCCGTGGCGTCGTAGACCTCGCTCGAGACCACGACCTCATCGGCATCCGTGCCCTCGGTGCTGACCGAGAGGGCCAGGCTGGTCCAGTCGGAGGTGCCCTGGTTGCCGGCAACATCCTCGAGGGTGAGCAGCAGGTCGGCCTCGCCCGGGGTGTCCGAGGTCACCACCAGCTGGCCGTTGTTCAGGCTGACCGTGGAGCCGGTGAAGGCGCCATCGAGGAAGCTCACAAGGTCGCCGAGGGTCGTGCCGTCGGTGCCGTAGGTGAACAAGGCGGAGACCGCCGAGCCGTCCCCATCCACGCCAGAGACCTGGATCTGGTCCCCCACCGCGTAGTCGGAGAGCTTGGAGGTGAGGTCATTCAGGTCCGTGCCAGCCGTGACGGGCTGGTCCACGCCTGTCACCACCCCGCCGCTCAGGCCCAGCAGGCCCGCCAGGTCGTTGGTCCCTCCCGGCAGCACGCTGAGGCTGGCCTCGCCGCCGTTGCGCACGGAGGTGAGCGAGAGCGAGCCGCCGGCGTCGGCCGCAACCACGCCCTCAACGGCCTGGAAGGCCGCCAGGATGTCGGCCATGGCGATGTTGCCCGCGCCGTCGGTGAGCACCGACACCTGCTGGGTCACGCCGCCGTCCACGACGACCTCCATGGTGTAGGCCGTGCCCGCAGGCGAGCCGGTCGCGAAGACCGGGCCAGACGCGGTGCCCGTGAGGATCGCGGGGGTGCCCCCCTCGAACGGGGCCTGGCTCGTGAGCACCTCGGCCAGGGGACCCGACACGACGGCGGGCAGGTTCCCCTGCAGCTCGAGGTTCTGAGTGGCGCTGGGCGGGAAGAGGGCGTCGGTGTCCACGGTGATGGTGTTGCCCGTCACATCGAGGACGGGATAGCCCGAGCCCTGATCCACGAGCATGTGGTTCAGGTCGAGGCCGAAGGTCCCCACGCGCGTGAACATGCGGCGGTTGTTGCCCTGCAGCGCGAAGAAGCCGTCCCCCTCGAGGGCCAGGTCGAAGATGCGACCCGTGCCCGTCAGGGCACCCTGGCTGAAGGTCCGGTCGGTCTCCATCCCCGCGGCACCGAGGCCGATCTGGACCGCGTTGCGCCCGCCCAGGGTCCCGTTCGGGGCGCTGGCGTAGCGCAGGGTCTGGGCGAACGAGGTCGAGAAGGTGCCCCGCATCGACTTGAAGCCGGGCGTGTTCGAGTTCGCGAGGTTGTTACCGATGAGGTCGATCCACTGCTGGTTCGCCTTCATCCCGCTGAGCGCGATTCCGAGGGAGCGTGACATGCTGATTCCTGTGTTCTTGGGCGTTTTGGGGCCGTTCTCGTGCCGTCTTGCGTTCGTGAGCCTCAGCCCTCCGTGGAGCCGTCTCCCTCGTCCGAGCCGTCCCCGGGAGCGTCGTTCGAGCCCGTGGGCTCGGCTCCGACGCCGGTGACCTGCATCAGGGGGACCTCCTCGCCGCCGATGCTCAGCAGCGCCTCGCCGTCGCGCACGCGCACGCTGTCCACCAGGCCGGTGTGCTCGGTGCCCTCGGCGTCGGTCCAGGTGACCTCCTTCCCGATCAGAGCGCTCGAGCCGGTCATCTGCTCGAGCAGGGCGTTGCCCTGCTGCAGCACGGCCAGAGCGACGAGGTTCTCGTTCACGCCCTGCATCTCCTCGAGGGAGGAGAACTGCGCCAACTGGGCGATCATGTCCTCGTTCTGCGTCGGGTTCATCGGGTCCTGGTTCTGCATCTGCGTCACCAGGAGCTTCAGGAACGCATCGCGGTCGAGCTCCTGCGTGGGGAGCCCGGCGCTGGCGCCGAGGCTGAGCGGGTCGTTGGCGGAGATTCCGTTGAGCATGGTCCGAGTTCCTAGGCGATGAGGTCGAGGGCGCTGTCGCCCGTCAGGTGGCGCGCAACGCGCGCCGGGTCGAGGTCCTCCTCGGGCTCAGCCGAGGAGGCGTTCGTGGAGGAGCGCGCCTGGCTCTCGGCGCCGCGGTCCTCGAAGGGGGTCTCGTCACCCGGCTCGGCCAGGACGACCTCGAACCCCTCGATCTCCAGGCCCTGCTGCTCGAAGAGCGCGCGGAGCTCGGGGAGGTGGCTCTCGAGGGCCGCCAGGGCCTCGGGGCGCTCGACGATCAGGTGAGCGTGGGCCTTGCCCTGGTCGACACGCAGCTCGACCCGCAGGCGCCCCAGCTCGGCCGGATCGAGGCGGAGGACCGCCGTGCGGGTGCGCGGCGAGAGCGCCATGCGGACCTGACCGAGGATGCTCTCGGCCTGCGCCATGCGCGCGGGCTGCGCGACGGCCTTGGCCGCGGCGGTGGACGAGGTCGCCGAGACGGCGCTGGTCCCGCTAACCGCGACGGCGCCCGTGAGCGGGGTAGCGGGCTGGCTGGCAGGTGTCTGACCAGCGGAGCCTGCGGCAGCGCCAGGCGCCAGCCCACGCGCGGCCTGGGCCAGCGCGGCCAGGGCCTGCTGGGCCGCGGGCGCTGCGGGGGTCGAGGCCGCGGACAGGCCAGCCGCCCGGGGAGTGCCGGGGCTGGAGGCGTCCGACGCGGATGCGTTCTGCCCGCTCGGAGCCTGGGCCGCGGCCCTGCGCTCGGAGGCAGCTCGGCCCTCGCCGACCGCCGTAGCGCGGGTCTCACGCTGGCCACCGAGCCCGGCGCGGGGCTCAACAGCCTCCCGACCCCGATCTCCACCAGCGTCGCCTCCGCGAGAGGCGCGCGGGGCGGCGCTCCGGGCGGCCCCCAGCTCGGAGGCCTCCAGCGCGCGGGTGCTGCCCTCACGGCTGAGCACGCCAGAGACCTGGGGCGCGGTGCCCACCCAGCTCCAAGACGGCATGGGCAGGGTCGGAGCAACCTCCTGGGCCTCACGCTCCAGGCCCCGCAGCACACTCCCGAACGGGGTGGCCGGCACGCCCGCCGGGGCGTTTGCACGACGGCCGACGGTCGGTCGGGCCGGGGATGCGGTGCGCGGAAGGGACTCCATCGGGAGCCCCATGAAGCAACGGGGATGCCAACCCCACTGGGGCACGCCCCAGGCCCTCTCCCGCAGCCGAGCAGGAACGAAGTGCGCCCCCGGGCGGAAGGAAGTTCCGCCACCGGGAAGCCGTGCGCGGCTACTTCTCGCGGACCTCGCAGCGGCCGTCGGGGTGGCCGATCACACAGACCTGGGCGAGCCCCAGGAAGAGGCCCGACTCCACCACTCCCGGCACCGCGTCGAGGGCGAGCTCGAGCGCCTCGGGGTCAGCGATCCCCTCGGGGAAGTGGCAGTCGAGGATCTCGTTGCCGTTGTCCGTGCGGAAGACCGCGCCGTCAGCAGCCATGCGCAGGAGCGGCTCGGCGCCCAGCTCCTTCACCGCCCGCGACACGACGGCCCGGGCAAAGGGCACGACCTCGACCGGCAGCTTGAAGGTCGTGCCGAGGCGCTCGACCACCTTGTCGGGGCCCACCACGATCGCCTCCCGGCGGGAGATCGAGGCCACGACCTTCTCGCGCAGCAGCGCGCCGCCGCCCCCCTTGATCATGCGGAACTCCCCGTCGATCTCATCGGCCCCATCGATGGTGAGGTCGATGGCCTCGACCTCATCCAGGGTCGCGAGGGGGATGCCCAGCTTGGTGGCCTTGGCGTGAGTGTCCTCGGAGGTGGGGACGCCGCGCACCCGCAGACCCTCCTGGGCGATCCGGTCGGCCAGCCTCACGAGGGTGAACCAGACCGTGGAGCCGGTTCCAAGGCCCACGGTGGTGCCGTCCTGGATCAGGTCCGCGGCCGCATAGCCGGCCACCTGCTTGGGGTTGTGGGCTTGGGACATGGGCTGGGCATGGTAGGCAGGTGAGTTGGCCGAGGCACGCGCAGGGGCGCGGGAGCCAGGCGGAGAGGGGGTGCCCGGGGGCGCCGGGACAGGCAGCAGACCACCGCCTCCCCCACCCTCCCAAGAGGGACGCTCCCCCGCCGCTCGGGTTGCAGTGATCCAGCCCTTTCGGATCCACCCCTTTCGCAGCCCTCCGGACGGGCTAGACTGATGGGATTGAGATTCAGTCTCAATTCTCCATGACCACCCTCCGCGACCTCAGCCCCGGCACCACCGCGACCCTCACCTCGGTGGGTGGCACCCGCTCCCACCGGCGCCGGCTGCTCGAGCTCGGCCTGGTCCCCGGCACGCCGGTCCGCCTGGTGCGCCGGTCGAGCCTCCAGGACCTCCTCGAGGTCGAGGCCCGGGGCTCACGCATCTCCCTGCGCGCGTCCGAGGCCGGCCTACTCGAGGTGGAGGCGACCCGTGGCTGAGCCGCGAGTGGTCCTCGCCGGCAACCCCAACTCCGGCAAGACGAGCCTCTTCAACCGGCTCACCGGTCTCTCCCTCAAGGTCGGCAACTACCCCGGCGTCACGGTCGACCGGCACGAGGGGCGCCTCACCCTGGGCAGCCGCTCGGTGCGGCTCGAGGACCTGCCCGGCACCTACTCCCTCTCCTCGCAGAGCGCGGAGGAAGAGATCGCGATCTGCGCCCTCACGGGGCGCGCCCCCTTCGAGCCGCCGGCGGCCGTAGTGCTGGTGCTCGATGGCACTCAGCTCGGCCGCAGCCTCTACCTGGCGCTCCAGGTGCTCGAGCTCGGCCTCCCCACGCTGCTCGCGGTCAACATGACCGACGAGCTCGAGCGTGCCGGCAGGCGCGTGGACCTGGAGGCGCTCGCGGCCCTCCTCGGCGCGCCAGCCGTCTCCATCGTGGCGCGCACCGGCGCGGGGCTCGACGACCTGCGGACGGAGCTCGCGCGCATGCTCGACAGGCCCGTGGCCCCGCCCCTCCCCGCCTGCTGCGCCGAGCCCGAGCTCGAGGAGGAGCTCCAGGCCATCGAAGCGGCGCTGCCCGCGGACGCCCACGGCGGCAGCGCGCGCCGCTCCGCGGCCCTGGCCCGCTGGGCCCTGCTCTCGGTCGACGCGGACGACGAGCTGCGCGAGGTCTCCGGTCCCGTCCGCGAGGCGGTCCTCGCCCAGCGCGCCCGGGCCGAGGAGCGCGGCCTCGACCCCGACCTGCTCCTCGTCGCGCCGCGCTACGCGTGGATCGACGCGCACCTCCCCGAGCTGCTGGTCGAGGTCCGCCCGGGCGCTGCCGCCTGGAGCGAGCGCGCCGACCGCGTCCTCCTCCACCCGCTGCTGGGCCTGCCCCTGTTCCTGCTGGTGATGGGGGCCCTGTTCCAGTCGCTATTCGCCTGGTCCGATCCCCTGATCGGCGCGGTCGAGACCGCCTTCGGAGCGCTGAGCAGCTGGGTCCAGGCCACCTTCGAGCCCTCGCTCCTGCGCGACCTCGTGACCGAGGGCCTCATCGCTGGGGTTGGCTCGGTGGTGGTCTTCCTGCCGCAGATCCTGCTGCTGTTCCTCTTCCTCGGGATCCTCGAGGCGAGCGGCTACATGGCGCGCGTCGCCTGGCTGATGGACCGCCTCATGCGCTCGATGGGCCTGACCGGGCGCGCCTTCGTGCCCATGCTCTCCGGCTTCGCCTGCGCGATCCCCGCGATCATGGCGACCCGCACGATGGAGCGCCGCCGCGACCGCCTGAAGACGATGATGGTCGTGCCGCTGATGACCTGCTCGGCGCGCCTGCCGGTCTACACGCTGATCATCGGCGCCCTCTTCCCCACCCAGGTCTGGCTCGGCCTCTCCGCCGGCTCGGTGCTGATGGTCGCCATGTACCTGTTCGGCACGGTCATCGCCCTGATCGCCGCGGCGGTCCTCTCGCGCACCCTGCTGACGGGCCCGTCGGTGCCGCTCGTCTTCGAGCTCCCGCCCTACCGCGTGCCCCAGCCGGGACCGGTGCTGCGCGGAGCCTGGAGCAAGGGCGTCGCGTTCCTGCGCGAGGCCGGCTCGGTGATCTTCGTAGCCACCGTGGCTCTCTGGGCCCTGCTCTCGTTCCCCCAGGTCGAGCCGGGGGAGGGCCTCTCCGAGCAGGAGCAGCACGCCGCCCAGCTCGAGGCGAGCTTCGCCGGAGACCTCGGCAAGGCCCTCGAGCCCGTCCTCGAGCCCCTCGGCTTCGACTGGCGCATCGGGGTCGGCCTCATCGGCGCCTTCGCGGCCCGCGAGGTCTTCGTCTCCACCCTCGGCCTGGTCTACGGCGTCGGCGGCGAGGTGGACGAGGAGTCGGTCTCGCTCCGCGAGCGGGTGCGCGACGCGCGGCGACCGGACGGAACGCGCGTCTTCACCCCCCTCGTCGGCCTCTCCCTGCTGGTCTTCTTCGCGCTCGCCTGCCAGTGCCTCTCCACGCTCGCGGTGGTGAAGCGCGAGACCAACGGCTGGCGCTGGCCGCTGTTCCTCTTCGCCTACATGACGGCCCTCGCGTGGGTCGCGAGCTTCGCCGTGTACCAGGGCGGCCAGCTCCTGGGTCTAGCCTGAGGCTGGGCGATCAGCGCTCCGCGCGCGCGCCCTGCAGGAAGGCCAGGAAGTCGTCGGCGAAGGCGAGGCCCTCCTGAAGGCCGAGCACCTCCTCGGTGGCAGGATCCACGACGGCGTAGATCGGGAGCGCAATGCTCCCGGTCAGGCGCTGCTGGATGGCCTTGTTCGCCCTGGCGTTCGGTCCGAGGTCGCAGTGCAGGCGGGCCTCGACGAAGTGTTGCTTGAGCTCCCCGGCGACCGCCGGGGCGGGGAGGATCTTGCCCTCCATCACGCGGCAGTTCGCTCAGTTGAAGCCGGTGAAGTTGACCAGCAGCAGCTTGTCCGCGGCGCGCGCCCGCGCAACGGCGCCGTCCCAGTCGTCCACGACCTGGGCCCACGCCTCGGAGCCGTGGCCGTCGTCCTCCCCGCCCTCCGCGGCGCCAGTGCGCACCGGCGCAGTGGAGTAGGGCGGCGCGAAGGCTGTCAGCAGCGGGTCCATCCGGAACCCGAAGGTGAGGAAGGCACAGTAGAGGGCGAAGAGGAAGGTGACTGTCCCCCCCACCATGCGGCCAGGGCTGATCGCGCCCGACTCCTCACCCTTCAGGTTGATCTTGCCCAGCAGGAACATGGACGCGACCGCGAAGATGCCCGCCCACAGGATCAGGAAGACCTCCTTGGACAGAAGCCCCCAGCCGTAGGCGAGGTCCGCCGTGGAGATGAACTTGAGCGCGGCTGCGAGCTCGACGAAGCCCAGGAACACCTTGAGCGTGTTCATCCAGGCGCCGGCGCCCGGCATCTTCTGCGCGCGCGAGGGGAACAGGGAGAGGAACACGAAGGGCGTCGCCATGGTCAGGCCGAACACGCCCATGCCGAGCACCACGCGCATCACGCCCTGGTCGCCACCGCGGGCCAGCAGGGTGCCCACAAAGGGAGCCGTGCAGGTGAACGAGGTGATCACCAGGGTGAGCCCCATCATGAAGACGCCCAGCAGACCGCCCGTCGTGGTGGCCTTGCCCGCGGCCTGCATCAGGAACGCCGGCGGCTGCAGGTTGAACCACCCGAACAGCGAGAACGCGAAGAACACGAACATCGCCGCGATGAACAGGTTGAAGATCGGGTTGTTCGCGAACTCCTGGATGGGTGCGCCGATCACGACCCCGATCAGGATGAACACGAGCACGATCCCCGCGCCGTAGCTGAGGGAGAGGCTGAGCACATTCCCGTCCCGGGCGATCGCCTGCTTCGTGAAGAAGCTGATGGTGATCGGGATCATGGGATAGGTGCAGGGCATCAGCAGGGTGATCAGTCCCCACAGCAGGGCCTCGAGCAGGAAGGGCCCAAGGGGCTTCGCTGGCGGCTCATCACCGCCCTCGCCCTCCTCGGCCCCTGCGCTCGACGGCTCGTCGCCGGCTCCCTGGGTCGAGGTCGCCGGGGCCTTCAGGCTGCCGGAGGGCACGGCCCGGGCGACCACCGTGGCCGATTGGGCGTAGTCCACGCAGGTGGAGTCGTTGCAGGTCTGGCCGGCGAGGCGCACCTCGAAGGAGCCCACCTCCCCGCTCACGGTGCCCGGGACCTCGATCGTGAAGGTGCCCTCGTGGATGGCGACCTCGATGTCCTCGAAGTCCTCATTCATCCCGGGGTAGCCCTTCGCCTTGGGGAAGCGCGGCGCGGCCCACTCCACTCCCGCACCCTCGATGCCCACCGTCGTCGGCACGGCGATGGCGCCGCCAGGGGCCACATCCTCGAGGGTGGGTCCACCGTAGAGGTGGTAGCCCTCCTCCACGGTCACCGTCAGGGTGAGCAGGGCCGTGGCGCCGTCCTGCTGAAGCTCCGCTACGAAGCTCGCCTTCTGGTCCGCGGCGCCCGAGGGTCCGGCGGCCTCGAAGCCCCCGAAGGGCGAGCTCCCGCCGCCGCCCGCGGGCCCCTGCGCCAGGTCACCCGTGGCGGAGGGCGCCGGCGAGGTCGCCGCGACGAACAGCGCGTCAGCGCCGGCTCCAAGAGTCTCCAGCTCCTGCTCGTAGGGGACGCACCCGCGGTCGTCGCAGGTCTGACCGGTGATGCGCACTGCGATCGCCTCGGGGTCCCCGCCAAGGAACAGCCCCTCGCCCCGGATGACGATCGTGCCCTCGTGCTTGTCGTAGAACTGCTCGAGGAAGGGGTCGTAGCCGCTCTTGGGCTTGGGGAGGGTCCAGGAGGTCCACTCCACATCCTCACCGAGGCCCTCCACGGCTGTGGGCTCCCCCACATAGTCGCCGAGGTCGTCGTGGTAGAGGTGGTAGCCGGCCTCGATCGCAACCTCGATGGCGGCCGTCACCTGGTCACCCTCGACACGGGTGAAGAGTTGGGCAGACGCCCTCTGCTGGGCCGCCGCACCGGAGACGGTGACGGCAAGGGCCAGGAGGGCAGGGAGCAGGGGGGTGCAGCGCATGGCGTTTGGATCGGGCAGTCTAGCCCCAGCCCCGCGCGAGCGCGGAGGCGCGGGCCCAGGAGGGCGCCGGGGCGCGCTCAGAGGTGGCAGATCCCGGCCGGGTTCACATGGACGGCCACCTGAACGACCGAGGTCTCCGCCTGTTTGACGCTCTGCTCGACCTGGTGGGCGATCTCGTGCCCCTGGGCCACGGTCAGGGCTCCATCCACGCTGATCTCCATGTCCACGCGGACCTGGCTCCCCAGGGGATGAACCGCGATGGCCTGCACGCCGAGCACGCCGGGGAGCTCGCGCGCGAGGCAGCGCACCCGGCCGCGAAGCTCGGTATCGGGGACGCGGTCCGTGAGCGTGTCGAAGGCCGACCTGGAGGTCTGGATCCCCATCCAGCCCACGAACAGTCCGATCACCGCGGTGAGGACGACCTCGAGCCAGGGCAGGCCGGCAGAGCTTCCCGAGACGCCGACGAGCACGAGCACGCTGGTGAGCATGTCGGAGCGGTTGTCCGCGGCGAGGGCGGCCAGGGTCGGGCTCCCGGTCCGCTGGGCCTCTCGCTTGGTGATGCGGGTCAGGAACTCGTTGGCCCCCATCGACAGGAGGGCGACCCCCAGGGCCGTCCAGGCCTCGGCCCCCTCGTACGCAGGGCTGCTGCCATGCGAGGCTTCCCACACCACGACGCCGCCCGTGCCGATCAGGACAGCGCCCACGAGCAGGGCCGCGGCCGCCTCGACCTTGCCGTGACCGTAGTGGTGGTCCTCGTCCGGGGGCAGCTGGGCCCACCGCCAGGTGAGCAAGGCGAGCCCGTTGGTCCCAAGATCCCCGAGGGAGTGGTAGCCGTCCGCGAGCAGGGAGGGCGACCCCGAGAGCAGCCCCCCCACGATCTTGAGCACCGCGAGCGCGGTGTTCACGACCACCCCTGTCAGGAGGACCCGCTGGGAGGTGGCCTGGGAGGGGACAGGGTCCATGGGGCTCTCGGGAGAGGGAATCGGAGGCGGGCGCGCAGCTCCGGCTCAGGTCGGAGCTTGGAACGCTCCGAAGCGCCTGACTACAAGCACGCGGGTGGGGCCCGTAGTCTAGGAACCAGGCCTCCGCCCCGCTGACCCATGAGACGCACGCTCACGCTCCTCGCTGCCCCGCTCAGCCTGCTCCCGCTCCTCGCCCAGGACCCGGCCCAGGCACCGGAGAGCGACGACCAGGCCGTCCTGACCCGTGACGCCCTGGGCCAGGTTCGCGGAGGAGGCGAGGCCGAGCTGCACGCGCTGCTCCAGGGCTGCTGGCGCCTGATGGATGTCCAGCTCATCGGCAAGCAGCTGCCCGCCGGTCAGGCCAAGGGCTTCATGCTCATCGAGGAGAGCTTCCTCGCCCTCGAGATCCAGGCCTCGTGGGCGACCAAGCGGGAGCCCCTCCCCGACGCCTACCAGACCGTCTTCACCGAGTACGAGCTCGACCGCAACGGGCTCATGACCTGCTCGTCGCTCATCGGCTCTTACCTCAGCGAGACGGGCCAGGAGCTGATCTTCGAGCCCGGCGGCACCTCGCGGCAGTTCAACCTCGAGATGCCCACGCGCAACATGCTCGTCCTCAGCTCCCTCGAGGGGCCGCGGATGACCTTCGCACGCAACCTGCCGAACAACCCCATTCGCAGGTCGATCCTCGGCGAGACCCTCGAGGGCGAGGCCCCCGACCTCGACATCCTTGGCCAGCCCGAGCCGGAGCAGCCCGAAGGTGAGACCCCCGAGATCTCGGTGGGCACGGACATCTTCGGACGACCGATCCGCAAGCCCGTGGTCACGGGCGGGGAGTAGGGAGCCGGCGCCATCCAGGAGGGCCGGCGTCCCGGCGTCCCCTGAAACAGGAGGAGCCCCGCGCGGATCGTCCGCGCGGGGCTCCTGCCGTCCCTGGATCAGGCGCGGCTCAGCACTGGCTGAAGCCGCATCCGTGGCACTTCACGCAGCCCTCCTGGAAGGCCAGGGTGCCGCTGCAGCTGGGACACTTGAGCTTGTACTCCCCCACATTGCGGGGGCGCGCCTCCGCCGCCGGAGCCGCGGGCATCACCGGCTCGGGAGAGGCCGGCATGGCGGCGTTGGGATCCACACGCCCGAGCAGCAGCGCCTCGAGGCCATGGGCCTCCTTCGCCGCGAGGTAGCGCTGCAAGCCCGTCGCCAGCCCATCGGCCAGGGACATGATGCGCCCGTCCTTGGTCGGCACTGTCAGGCTCGAGCCGATGCCTGAGAACTGGGATATGGCCCGCTCGAGGCTGCCATTGGAGCGCAGCCAGAGGCTGAGCATGCGGCAGATGGCCTCGAGATCCGAGTTGGCCACATCGCCGCCCTTGCCCAGCTGCGCGAAGACCTCGCGCTCCATGCCGCTGACCGGGTCGACCGTGACCTTGATGTGCATGTTGCCGAAGGGCGTCATCTGACGGATCCGGAGGCAGCTCATGATCTCCGGCAGCTTCATGGGGAGCAGCTCGCTCGCCGGAGCAGGGGCCGCAGTGGCCTCGGGCGTCGCGGCCTTGGTCGAGCTCTTGAGGGCCATGGGCTGCATGTCCCGGCATCCGTCGCGGTAGACCGTCACGCCCTTCACATCGAGGTCGATCGCCATCTCGTAGATCGCGCGCACATCGTCCGCGGTCGCCGAGTTGGGGAAGTTGATCGTCTTGCTGATCGAGGCGTCGCAGTTGCGCTGGAACGCGGCCTGCATGCGCATGTGCCACCCGGGCGTGATGTCGTGCGCGGTGACGAAGAGGTCCTGGTGCTCCTTTGGAATGCCCTCCACCCCGTGCACGGTTCCTCGCTCGATGATCGCGTCCACGAGCTCGTCGCTGTAGTAGCCCGCGCCCTGGGCCGCCTCGCGGAAGACATAGTTCACCTCCCGCATGATGGTCGGGTTGCCCTGGCTGTCCTTCATGATCTGGCGGTTGAAGGCCAGGCTGAACATGGGCTCGATGCCCCCGCTGCAGTCCGCGAGGATCGAGATGGTCCCGGTCGGCGCCACGGTGGTGGTGTAGCTGTTGCGCAGCTTGCGCCCCTGAGCCTCCCAGTCGGAGCCCTCCCAGGCCGGGAACACGCCGCGCTCCTCGGCCAGGATCTCGCTGGCGAGGTGCGACTCCTCGTTCATGACGCGCATGACCTCCTCGCCGAACTGCAGGCCCGCCTCGGAGTTGTAGGGGATGCCGAGCTTGTACAGCGCATCCGCGAACCCCATCACGCCCAGCCCGATGCGCCGCGTGGTCTTCGACATGTTGTCGATCTGCGGCAGCGGGTAGTGGTTCACATCGATGACATTGTCGAGGAAGCGCGTCGTCGTGTGGATCGCGGACTTGTAGAGGTCCCAGTTGAAGGCCGCGCTCGAGCCGGTTCCCTCGACCAGGATGCCGAGGTTGATCGAGCCGAGGTTGCAGGAGTCCCAGGGGTGCAGGGGCTGCTCGCCGCAGGGGTTGGTGGCCTCGATCATCCCCACATTCTTGATGGGGTTCCGCGCGTTGATGCGGTCGATGAACACGACCCCCGGCTCCCCGCTCTCCCAGGCGTGATCGATGATCGCGTCCCAGATCTCGCCCACGGTCCAGTGGGCGCCCGTCGGCTGGCGCTGCCCGTCGAGCTTGGCGAGGGGCGACCACTCCTTGGTGCGCGGGTTCTGGACCATGTGCACCTGGCCCGGATCCTCCCGCAGCTTCTCGATGAAGGGGTCGGTGACCGTGATCGAGATGTTGTAGTTGGTCAGCTGCGTGCGGTCGTCCTTGCAGACGATGAAGTCCGCGACATCGGGGTGGTCCACGCGCAGGATTCCCATGTTGGCCCCGCGCCGGAACGCACCCTGCTGGATGGCGTCGGTTGCCTTCGAGAAGACCTGGATGAAGGAGAGGGGCCCCTCTGTGGTGCCTCCAGAGCTGGAGACCTGGTCCCCGCGCGGCCGCAGGCGCGAGAAGCTGAAGCCGGTTCCCCCGCCCGCCTTCTGGATCAGAGCCGTGGCCCGGATGGACTCGAAGATCCCGTCCACCGAGTCCTCGACCGGGAGCACGAAGCAAGCGCTGAGCATCCCCATCTCACGCCCCGCGTTCATCAGGCAGGGGCTGTTGGGCATGAAGGTGCGCGAGGCCATCATCCCGTAGAAGTCGCGGGCGATGGTCAGCTCGTGCTGCGCGTCCCCTGGGCGGTAGAGCGCCTCGGCCGCCGCCACGCAGGTCGCCACGCGCCAGAAGAGCTGGCGCGGGGTCTCGCACACCTCACCGGTCGTGAGGTCCTTCTTCAGATACCGTCGCTCGAGGACCTTGACCGCATTCTCCGAGAGCCCGGGATCGGGGAGGTCGGCCGGGGGATCGACGCAGCGCAGGTGGCTGGCGGGATCCATGGAGGTGCTGGCGGGGGCCTCGTCGGTCTGCGGCAGGGTGGAGGGATTCACGGAGTGCGGGTCGGTCGGGTGCGTCCTAGGAGCGGGCGAGTGCTGGCAGAGGAACGCCAGGCGCCCCCTCTTCCCCGAGGTGGCGCCCTCCCCTGCCGCGCGGGTCGATCTTCTCCCGACCCCGGAGCGGGATCAAGCCGTCTGGCCCGATCGCCCACCCGATTACGCTCAGCGGGTCCCGGAGCGCCTGAGCCGCGCCAGGATGGCCTGGGCCTCCCTGGAGGCCAGGGCGAGGGTGACGCCGAAGTGGGCGACCACCCCAAGGCCCACCGAAGCCAGCACGGCGAGGGCCTGGGCGGCCCTGCGGCAGGTCCGTATCTCGTCGAAGAGGCCCATGGACTCGAGCAGGGAGACCAGCGGGCCGCAGAGGGCCCGGTAGGCGAGGCCGGCCGCGAGGCCGCAGGCCAGGGCGCCGACTGCCGAGGTGAGCAGGGAGCGGAGCATGCCCGGCGGCCCGGCGGGCAGCCGGTGACGACTGCGGAAGAGGGGCCACAGCAGGGCCAGGGCCAGCCAGCTCGTCGTCGCGGTTCCCAGGGCCAGCCCGTCCGCATCCAGGCCCAGCCCGAGGATGAACCACAGGTTCAGCACGAGGTTGAGGGCCATCATGGCGATCGAGACCATCACCGGCGTCCTGAAGTCGTTCAGCGAGTAGAAGCAGCGCACCATCAGCCCGGTGGCGCCGACGGGGACGACCGCGAGGGAGAGCGCCAGGAGCGCGCTCTCGATCCGCGCGATCCCCTCTGTCCCGTACGAGCCGTACTCGAACATCACCATCACGATCGGGTACGCCAGGGCGAGGAGGCCCGCAGTCGCGGGCAGCGCCAGGTAGGCCACCGAGCGCTGCGTCTGGGAGTGCAGCCGGCTCATCCCCACAAGGTCTCCCTTCTGCCCAAACGCCTTGAGCGCTGGGAAGACTGCCGTCGTCGCCGCGAAGGCGACCATCGCCATGGGGAACTGCTGGATGCGCGTCGCGAAGTAGTGCGCTCCGGCGCCCCCCTCGGGCAGCAGCGAGACCGCCATCATCCCGTCGATCATCACATTGACCTGATAGACCGCGGCGCCGATGGCCAGGGGGATTGCGCGCACCAGGACCGCGCGCGGGCTGCGGCGCGCACGGGCAGGCGATGGGCGCCCGCCGCCTGCGAGGCCGCTGCGCAGGAGACTGGGCAGCAGGCTCAGACCCTGCACCACCGCTGCGAGGAGGATGCCCCAGGTCAGGAAGCGCGCCATGTCGAGCTGGCTCGAGAGCTCGGTGCGCTGGAGGGCATCGGGGAACGACCGGAGCAGCAGGGCGAGCGTGCCGATCCAGACGACATTGAAGATCACGGGCGCCACCGCCGTGGCTCCGAAGAGCCCGCGTACATGCAGGGCCGAGCTCGTCACGGCCGTCAGGCAGATCACGATCAGGAACGGCAGCAGCCGGATCGTGATCTCGCGCACGGCCTCGGGCTCAGGCCCGAGCCAGGCGAGTCGGGGGAGCGGCCAGACCTCCGTCAGGCCCGGAACGGGGAGCTCGTTGGGCGCCAGCCAGACCAAGGCGACGAGGACCACCGTCAAGAGGACGAGGATCTTGCTGAGCATCCCGAACACCGACCAGAAGAAGGCCCGGCCAGCGGCCTCCCCCTCCTCGCCCTCGACCTCCGAGAACTCCGTCTGGAAGGAGGTCGCGATGGCTCCCTCACCGAAAAGCCTGCGGAACAGGTTCGGGACCCTCCACGCGGTCAGGAAGGCGTCGAGGATGGCGGAGGAGCTGCCGAACAGGGCCGCGGTGACGGCCTCGCGGGCATAGCCCACGATGCGGCTGATCAGAGTCAGGGCGGAGACCAGCCCGGCACGCATCCCCAGGGCCCTGTGCCGCCTGGTGAGGTCGTGACCATCCCCCGCCTCGGGGCTCGTCCCCGTCTTGGCACCGCCCTCGCCCCCCGGCGTGCTGTCCGCGGTCAAGAGAGGAGCTCTGCGATCAGCCGCTGGACCTGCTTCCCGTCGACCTGCCCCTTGTGGGCAGCCATCACGGCCTTGATCACCTTGCCGAGGTCGGCCTTGCTGCTGGAGCCGGTGTCGGCGATGGCCTTCTCCACTGCCGCCCGGGTCTCGGCCTCGCCCAGCTGCTGGGGCAGGTAGCCCTGGAGCACCTCGATCTCGGCGCGCTCCTTGTCGGCCAGGTCGGCCCTCCCGGCGGCGTCGTACTGCTCCGCGCTGTCGGTGCGCGTCTTGACCTGGTTCAGGACGACAGCCATCACGGCCTCATCGTCGAGAGCGGTGTTGGCTCCACCAACCTCGATGGCCCGGTTCTTCACCGCGGCGATGACCATGCGGAGGGTGTCCCTCCGCACGGTCTCCCCAGCCTTCATCGCGGCCTTCAGGTCCGCATCCAGTCTCGACTTCAGGTCCACGCTCACTCCTCCTCGTCGCCAGCGACCTCGTCATCGAGGTCCTCGTCGGCTGCGGGCTCGGCCTCGAGGTCGGCGGCGTCCGGCTCCGGCGGGGCCTCGACCTCACCCTCGTCACCGAAGCGATCCAGGTCCTCGCGGTCGATGATCTGGGCTGCGACCAGACGGTCCCCGTCCTTCAGCCGGAGCAGTCGCACGCCCTGCGTGTTCCTGCCCACAACTGAGATGTCATCGGCGTGGGAGCGCACGATCATGCCTCCTTCCGTGATGTAAATGACATCGGCGCCGGACGCGCACAGCAGCGAGGTGATGACCTTGCCGTTGCGGCTGGTGGTGCGGATGTCGATCACGCCTCCGGTGCCGCGGCCCTTGATCGGGTAGTCCCCGATCGCCGTGCGCTTGCCGTAGCCGTTCTCGGTCGCGGTGAGGAGGAAGGCCTCGGGATCGGCAATCACGAGCCCCATGACCACATCATCCCCGCGCAGACGCGCGCCCTTCACGCCCCGGCTGGCGCGGCCCATCGCCCGCGCCGTGGACTCGTCGAAGCGGACGGCCCGGCCGTCGCGGGTGGTGAGCATGATCGTGTCGCCGGGGCGGGCGATCGAGACCGACACGACCTCATCCCCCTCCTCGAGGACGATGGCACGCAGGCCCTTGGACCGCGGGCGGCTGTACTCGGTCAGGGCCGTCTTCTTAATCCGGCCCTTGCGGGTCGCGAACACGAGGAACGCCTCGGAGTCGAAGTCGGTCACGCGCAGGATGGTCTCGACGCGCTCGTCCTCGCGGAGGTCGAGCACATTGGCCATGGCGCGACCCTTGGACTGGCGGCTCCCCTCGGGCAGCTCGTAGGTGAGCTTGGAGAAGACCTGTCCCTGGTTGGTGAAGAACAACAGGCGGTCGTGAGTGCCGGCCACGAACAGGGACTTGAGGTAGTCCCCGTCCTTGGAGTCCGAGCCCTTGATGCCCTGACCACCGCGGGCCTGGGCCCGGTAGGTGTCGAGGGGCAGGCGCTTCACATAGCCAGCGCGGCTGTAGGTCACGACCATCAGGTCCTCCTGGATGAGGGCCCCGATGTCGATGCCGCCCGCAACCTCCTCGTTGGAGATCTCGGTGCGCCGCTCGTCGCCGAAGCGGTCCTCGACCTCCTTCAGCTCCTCGAGGAGGATCCCGGTGACGCGCTCCTCGCGGGCCAGGATGTCGTGCAGGTCACTGATGGTCATGGTCAGCTCGTTGGCCTCGGTCTCGAGCTTCTCGCGCTCGAGGCCCGTGAGGCTGCCGAGGCGCATATCGACGATGGCCTGCGCCTGACGGTCGCTCAGCCCGAACTCCGCCGACAGGGCGGCCTTGGCCGCGTCGCGATCGGTCGAGGCCCGGATCAGCTCGATGACCCGGTCGATGTTGGCCTGAGCGATCAGCAGGCCATCGACGATGTGCTTGCGCTCCTCTGCCTTGCGCAGGAGGTAGCGCGTGCGGGCGCGGATGACATTGCGTCGGTGCTCGATCCAGTGGTCGAGCAGCTGACGCAGGGTCAGCGTGCGCGGCTGCCGGTCCGCAATCGCCAGGTTGATGATCGAGTAGGTGGACTGAAGCGGCGTGAACTGGAAGAGCTGGTTGACGATGACATTGGGGTCCTCGCCCTTCTTCAGCTCGATCACGAGGCGAATGTCCACCCCGCCCGTGACCTTGGAGAGGCTCGTCAGGTCGATGATGTCGCGGATCCCCGTGATCCGCTCCTCCTTCACGGCCTCGGCGATCTTGTTGATGATCGAGGCGCGGGAGTCGCCGCCCTTGCGGGTCTGGTAGGGGATCTCCGTGAAGACGATCCGCGTCGGCCCCTTGTCGGACTCCTCGATGTGGTAGCGCCCGCGCAGGCGGATGATGCCACGCCCCGTGGTGTAGGCCTGCAGGATCCCGCTGCGACCCATGATGATCCCGCCCGTGGGGAAGTCGGGGCCCGGGATGTGGCGCATGAGCTCCACATCCTCGAGCGACGCGTCCGCGAGGATGGCACGGATCCCTGCGCACACCTCCCGCAGGTTGTGGGGCGGCATGCTGGTGGCCATGCCCACGGCAATCCCCTCCGACCCGTTGCAGATCAGGTTCGGGAACCGCGCGGGCAGCACCGTGGGCTGCGTACGCGTGTCGTCGTAGTTCGGCTCGAGGGCGACGGTCTCCTTGTCGAGGTCCGCCATCAGGTCGGTGGAGACGCCCGTCATGCGCGCCTCCGTGTACCGCATGGCCGCCGGCGGGTCGCCGTCGATGGAGCCGAAGTTGCCCTGGCCGTCCACGAGCGTGTAGCGCATGGAGAAGTCCTGCGCCATGCGGACGAGGGTCGGGTAGATGACCGACTCGCCGTGCGGGTGGTAGTTGCCCGAGGTGTCCCCCGCGACCTTCGCGCACTTGCGGTACTTGGCGCGCGGACCCAGGTTCAGGTCGTTCATCGCGACGAGGATGCGCCGCTGGCTGGGCTTGAGGCCGTCGCGCACATCAGGGAGGGCGCGCGAGTGGATCACGGAGAGTGCGTACGTGAGGTACGACTCCTTCATCTCGCGCACGATCGGACGAAGCGTCACGCGCTGCGGGTCCGGGTGCTGGGTCGGGGTGTCCGTCATGGCAGGGGGGGGCCGCGCGGCTAGGCGCGGGTGAGATCACTGGTGTCGAGGGCGCCCACGGCCAGCTCGGCGGGGCGCACGAGGCCGCGCTCGCAGGCGACCATCAGGTGGGGATCGAAGGGGCAGAGCTCGAAGGGCTGCGGCTCGAGCTCCATGCGCGAGGGAGCGTCCTCCCACAGGCGCCACGGCTCGGACTCCGCCCAGGCGGGCAGCTCGAGCGAGCCGCCAGGCATGAGCAGGTCGGCCGTGGCCAGCAGCCGCGCGGGAACGCCGAGGCGCTCCGCCTCGGCGAGGAGGTTGCGGGCGCCGTGCGGTGCGAGGAACGAGGCGGGCCCGATGGCCTCGGTGCCGAACCAGATCGCGTCCGCCTCGCCCACTAGGCCAGGGAGGGCCGCGTCGTGCACGAAGCGCACCCGCCGCCCGCCGCGCACGAGGTTCTCCGCCAGGAGCCGACCCGCGAGGGTCGCGCCTCCCTGGGAGAGCACGAAGGTGACCTCGGTCTCGAGGCCGATCGCACAGGCCTCCACATGCTCCGAGGGGCTCGCGACGAGGACGACCGCGCCGGTCTCCAGCTCGGAGGCCAGAGCGGCCAGCGGACGGCTGCGCGCCACCCAGCGCGCTCCGGGCGAGAGCGCGCGGCCGGACCAGTGAGGCCCCTCTCCGCTGCCCTGGACCCAGGGACCGAGCTCGCTCACGAGGTGGCGCACGAGGTTGCCCTCGTAGCCATCCACCCGCGCGACAGCCGGTGCGTCCGTGAGCGCGCGCAGCAGGCGCGCGACCGGCGCCCTCCAGCCCTGCTCGCGACGGATCGGGTCGAGGGCCGCGCTGAGCACGGCCTCGTCGAACCCGGGCTCGGCGCTCCAGCCGTGCACGCACTCACGCAGCAGCTCGGCCGCGAGCGCCTGCGCAAGCGCAGAGCTCGGGCACGCGCGGTCCCTGAGGAGGGGCGCGAGGCGCTGCTCGAGCGGCTCCTCCGGGGCCCCCTCGGGGGCAGTGGAGCCGAAGTGCTGGACAGGTCCAGTGGGGGTCATCGGGGGGGACGCGCGGGGGACCGGGGACGGGTCGGGGGACTCGCGCGCGAGAGGCCGATTATCGCCGATCCCCGGGGAGGGGTCCACCGCAGGGCGCATATAACAAGGTCAGGGCACCCATCGTCGGGACCCCCAGAAAAGGAAGACGGAATCAGCCTGCCATGACCGACTCTCGCCCCGATCCCAGCCCCCTCGCCCGCGCCCTTGGACGCATCCCCTGCGGGCTCTTCCTGGCCACCGTCGAGACCCCTGACGGGCCCGTGGGCTTCGTGGCCTCGTTCGTGCAGCAGGTCGGCTTCGAGCCCCCGACGGTCGCCCTCGCTGTGGGCAAGGCCCGGGGTCCCCTCGAGGCCCTGCGCAGCTCCGGGCGCTTCGCTCTGAGCGTCCTCGACAAGCCCTCGAGCGGGATCATGGGCGGCTTCTTCAAGCCGCTGCCCGAGGGGCAGACGCCCTTCGACGGCCACGAGCTGCACCGCACCGGATCCGGCTCGACGGTGTTCGCCAGCGCCCTGGCGTGGCTCGACTGCACGGTGTCCGGCGAGCACGAGACGGGAGACCATGTGGTGGTCTTCGGGGTCGTGACCGAGGGCGTCCTCCAGCGCGAGGGCGATCCCAGCGTGCACCTCCGCTCGAACGGCCTGGGCTACTAGAGGTCCTGCGCGCCGGCTCACGCGTCCAGCGCGGCCAGGCGGCGAGTGACCTCAGCCCCCAGCAGCGCGCGCCAGGCGCGGGGCAGCAGCCACAGGCCGTCCATGGCGACGGGCAGGTCATCGCGCTCGAGCGCGTCGAGCACGCGCGCCACATGGCGAGCGCTCCGGTCTCCGCGGAGAGCCGCCAGAGCCACCCACTCCTTGGCCGCATCGCTCTCGCCTGCCTCCACGGCGCGCAGCCCCCGCTCGAGCTCGTCCTCGGGCGAGAGCGCATCGTGGCCGGCCGCCCGCGACACGAGCCCCGCCAGGGCGGGCTCGGGGTCGACCAGCCGCTCGATCCGGCGCGCAGCCGCCTCGTAGTCCCCGAGCGCCAGGGCGGCCCAGGTCCGATCCTCGGGCAGGGCCCTAAACAGCAGCACGACCTGGATGAGCGCAACCAGGGCGAAGGCGCCGTAGCCCACGGTGCCGATGCGGAAGAGCCTCTGCTCGAAGCGCCAGGCCCACAGCTTGTCGGCCGCGGCACGCACCAGGAACGCCGCGCGGCGGGAGGTCCCGAAGTGCCTCCAGCTGCCGATGTCGCGCAGGTTCCCGCCCACCTTCTCGAGGGCCATGATCAGAGGCCGACCGCTGCCGGTCGTCCGCATCGCGAAGAGATCAGCCTGCAGCTCGAAGCGCCGCGACATCCAGCCAAAGGCAAGGAGCCACGCCGCTAAGGTCGCCCCGAGGATGACGAGGCCCGCGCCAGGGAAGAGGCCGTCCGCAAGCTCGGCCAGCAGGTTGCCGCCCAGCATGAAGGCCATGGCCCAGGCGAGGAAGGTGGGCACATGGTTGCAGCGGGAGTGCCCCACCTCATGGGCGAACACCGCGGCCAGCTCCTCCGGCTCGAGCTGCGCCACCAGGCTGTCGGAGAGCAGGACATCGCGGCGCGAGGGCAGCAGCCCGACGATCGCCGCGTTGGCAACCAGGTTGCCGGTCTCCCACACGCGGACCCGCCGCGCGCGGAACCCTGCCCGCTCGGAGACCTCGGCGAAGAGCGCCTGCAGCTCGGGGTCCTCCAGCGCCCGGGTCCGCCACGACACGGTCAGCAGGGTGGGCAGCTGCACCATCATCCCCACCAGCAGCAGGACCAGGAAGACCGCCCCCGCCAGCTGGACCTGCTCCACATGAACGCGCAGCCAGGGCACGGAGCCCACGGCCAGCGCCAGGGCATAGAACAGCAGCCCGGGCACCAGCGCAGTCGCAAACATGCGCAGCTGGAAGGCGCGCCAGCGGCCACGCTCGCGCCCCGGGGGCCACGCGCTGCGGGACTGGGCGTCGATGGAGAGGGCCTCATAGAGGACGAAGGGGGCCAGCGCGTAGAGCAGCGCGGGCTCAGGCCATCCGTCCAGGTCGAGGGCGGCCCCAGTCGCTGCCCGCAGCCAGGAGAGCCAGCCGCAGCCCAGCATGAGCAGGGCGTACACCAGCGCCCCGGAGAACCGGCCCAGGGTCCCCACCAGCAGGCCGGCGCGGAAGGCGCCACGGCCGGTCAGGTTCCTCCCCGAGAGCACGATCAGGTGCGGCAGCGGCACGAGGAGCGCAGCCGCCCAGGGCGCCACGGGGCCCCAGGTCCAGCCGGCCTCGGCCAGCGTCAGGACCAGGACGGCGAGCAGCAGGTGCGGGAGATGGGCCATCGAGCGGGCGCATCGTAGCGGCGCCCGGAACAACTCCCGCCCCCAGCAGGCGCCTTCCACCCGAGAGCGGAGGCCGCCGCGTGTCCGCCCCTGAGGGGGCCGGAGCGGACGCGGAGGGTGCGGCGGCGCGGGTCCGGGCCGAGGAGGGGCCTCAGCCGCTCAGGCGCGCGCGGACCTTCTCGGTGTTCTTGAAGTGCATCTTCGCCACCTGGGCCAGACGCGCCTCGCCGTGGTGAGCCAGGAAGCGCTCGCCCGCCTCGTCGGTGGGGGGACCCGCACCCTTGTGCAGTTCGATGTCGTAGCGCTCGCTGAGCTCCATGATCGCCAGCAGGAACTCGGCGTTGGCCAGGATGGCTGCGGCGGCAACCGCCAGCTCCTCCTCGGCCCGCGGACGCTCCTCCACGCGCAGGTCCGTGTCGGCCAGGGCCTCCTTGACAGGGTTGCCGCGCACAAACTGGTCCACGACGACCTTGTCCTCGGGCTGAGCAACCGTGCGGATAGCCTGCGTATGGAGTGAAGTCAGGAACTCGTTGACGCCCGGGAAGTCCGGGTAGCGCCGGTTGTACTCGGGCGGGTCGATGCGGATCACATCGTGGGCGAGGCGCTCGCGCAGGATCGCGGCCAGGCGCAGGGTGCGCGTGTCCGACAGCTCCTTGGGATCCTTCAGGTTGAACTCCGCCAGTTCGGCAGCCTGCTCGGGATCGATCCGCACCGCGGCCACCACCAGGGGGCCGAACCAGTCGCCGCTGCCCGCCTCGTCCGAGCCCACCATGGGCTCCTTGAGGCTGACCTCACTCAGCACGGGTCGCAGGGGCCTCGGAGGTGCCGGAGCAGGCTCGTCCGTGAAGCGCACCAGGAAGCGCTCGGGCTCGGAGCCCTGCACGACCAGCTTTCCGGAGTCGTAGAGCGTGGCGACCACACCCTCCCCCTTGACGCTCCACTGAGCGTGGGGGGCGGTGCGCCACTCGAAGACCGCCTCCTTGCGATCCTCCTTCTCCTTGAGCTTGGCCTGGAGGCTCTCCCGGCGCTCAGGGGGCACTTTGACGACAACTGTCCGCTGCGGCATGACCGATGAGGGTAGCGTCCCCACCCTTCGTGGGGATAGGCTCCTACCGGGGAACTCATGGGCCCTTTCGACTCCGGGATCACCCCAGAAGACCTCCAGAAGAGGTCTCCAAGACCCTTCGAGAGCCCCTGGGGCGCCCTCGCGATGGTGGCGAGCCCCGAGGGTCCCCTCTGTGTCCCCGCCGTCTGCCCCCACATGGAGGGCCCCCTGGCCGAAGGGACCGTGGCCCAGGGGCAGATTGTCTGCCCATGGCACTTATGGTCCTTTTCGTTGGTAGATGGGGCGTGCTTGGAACCCCCTGAGGGCGCAGGGCACCGCATCCGTTCGTTCCAGGCCACCCCGGGCCCGCGGGGGACCTTCCTCGTCGAACCCTGCCCGGCCTGACGGACCGGGAGCGCAGCCCCGCTAGACTCCGCGTTGCGAAGCGGTCCCTCTGGATCGCACGACGCCCTCGCCCGGACCCCTGACCGCCCCACCCGTGCCTGCCCTCACGAGCATCCTCGAAGCCATCGGCCACACGCCCCTCGTCCAGCTCCAGCGCCTGGGCTCGGAGACCGGCTGCACCTTCTTCGCGAAGTGTGAGTTCATGAATGCCGGAGGTTCGGTCAAGGACCGCATCGGCCGGCGCATGGTCGAGGAGGCCGAGCGCTCCGGCCGCATCAAGCCGGGGGACACGCTCATCGAGCCCACCAGCGGCAACACCGGCATCGGCATGGCCCTGGCTGCCGCGATCAAGGGCTACCGGATGATCATCACGATGCCCGAGAAGATGAGCCGCGAGAAGCAGGTCGTCCTCGAGGCCCTGGGCGCCGAGATCATCCGCACGCCTACCGAGGCCGCCTGGGACGCTCCCGAGAGCCACATCGGCGTGGCGAAGCAGCTGCAGGCGATCCTGCCTAACGCGCACATCCTCGACCAGTACTCCAACCCCGACAACCCCGACGCCCACTACCACGGCACGGCGGTCGAGATCCTCGAGCAGACCGGCGGCGAGTTCGACTACCTCGTCGCGGGCGCGGGCACCGGCGGCACCCTCTCGGGCATCGCGCGGCGGCTGAAGGAGGACGCGCCGCATGTGAAGATCGTGGGGGTCGACCCGGTGGGCTCGATCCTGGCTGGCCCCGGCCCCGTCGGCTCCTACAAGGTCGAGGGCATCGGCTACGACTTCATCCCTGATGTCCTGGACCGCAGCCTCGTGGACGAGTGGGTCAAGTCCGAGGACGCTCCCTCGTTCCAGACCGCGCGCAAGCTCATCCGCCAGGAGGGACTCCTCTGCGGCGGCTCCTGCGGCACCGCCATGTGGGCCGCGCTGCAGATCGCGCGGCGTGAGGGTCCGGGCAAGCGCTTCGTCGTGATCCTGCCCGACTCCGTCCGCAACTACATGACGAAGTTCGTGGACGACCGCTGGATGCGCGAGAGCGGCTTCGAGGACAACAGCTGGGAGACCAGCTCCATCGGCGAGGTGCTGCGGCGCCTGCCTCGCCGCGAGGTGCTCGTGGCCGAGACCGCCGAGTCCGTGCGCGGCGCCGTCGCGCGTATGAAGCAGAACGGCGTCAGCCAGCTCCCCGTGCTCGAGGACGGCCGCGTGGTCGGCATCGTCACCGAGTCCGATGTGCTCGGACGCCTCCTCGAGGGCACGGCCTCCATGGACAACACCGTGGCCGAGGTCATGGTCCGCAAGGTCGAGACGGTTCACGCCCACGAGGACGCGACGGTGCTGCTGGACCTCTTCAGCAGCAACTCGGTCGGCATCGTGGTCGAGGGCGACAACCGCCTGGTCGGCATCCTGACCAAGATGGACCTGGTGGATCACCTGACCCACCACATCAC
>JADHNZ010000007.1 GCA_016779225.1 Planctomycetota bacterium | reverse complement strand
CTTCTTGGTGGCCTTCTTCTTGGTCGCCTTCTTGGCAACTTTCTTGGCAGCTTTCCGAGCCATGGTTGTGGTGCAAACGCCTGGAGCGGCGCCGCTTTCTTGGGGTTTCAGGGTCGAAGAGATCCGTAACGCAGGGGAGAGAGTGGCGATGGCCGGAGAGCGTGTCAATGGAGAAACCTCGCGAGTTTGGGGCTTTCGCGGCCGTTGAAGCGCGACCTTCGCGACTCCTATGCTCGCGGCGTGGAGCCCCATCGCGCATGGGCCGAGGTGGATCTCGGCGCCCTCACCCACAACCTGCGTCAGGTTCGCGCAGCGGCCGGAGCCGGAGTGCGGGTCCTGCTGGTGGTGAAGGCTGACGGGTATGGGCTCGGCGCGGTGCACCTGGCGCGGCACGCCCTGCGCGCGGGCGTTGGGGCCCTCGGCGTCGGCACGGCGGCCGAGGCGCTCGAGCTGCGCGCAGCCGGAATCCGCGCTCCCATCCTGATCCTAGGAACGGTGGTCGAGCCCGAGTTGGCTCCCTGCCTGCAGGAGGAGATCCACCTGGGCCTGCACGAGGTCGAGGCGATTCCACGCCTCGAGGAGCTGGCCGAGCGCCTCTGCGTGCGTGCCCACATCCACCTGAACCTGGACACCGGGATGGGACGGCTCGGGCTACGCCCCGAGCGCCTGGGCTCCGCGCTGGAGGCTCTGGACCGGGCGGGGCATGTCCACCTGGCAGGCCTCATGACGCACATCGCCGACCCGCGGGGCTGGAGCCCGGCGACCCAGGGGCAGGTCCAGGAGCTGGAGCGCGCCTGCCGGAGCGTGCGCGCGCGTGGACCCTGGACCGGCTGGGTGCACGCCTACAACTCGGCCACGCTCTTCAGCGCGCCGGGGCCGTTCGGAGACACGGTGCGCGTGGGGCTCGGGGCCCTGGGCGGCCTGGAGCTCCCCGGCGCCGGAGCGCCACGCCTGCGGCCGGTGTTCAGCCTGCACAGCCAGGTCGCCATGCTGAAGGAGGTCCCTGTGGGCAGCCCCATCGGATACGGCTCCGACTGGGTCGCGAGGGTGCCCTCGCGCATCGCCACGGTCCCGCTGGGCTATGCGGACGGGCTGCCTTGGGCCCTCTCCAATCGGGGCCAGGCCCTGGTGCGCGGCCAGCGCGCGCCCCTCGTGGGCCGCATCTCGATGGACTACACGACGGTGGATGTGACGGGGATCGAGGGCGTGAACCCCGGAGAGCGGGTGACCTTCGTGGGCCGCTCCGGCGCGGAGGAGCTGACCGTGGGCGAGGTCGCCCGGGTGGCGGGTACGATCCCGTACGAGTTGACCTGCGGCCTGGGCTCGCGCGTGCAGCGGGTGCTGCTCCCGGACAGGGAGCCGACACTCCCTGCCCAGACGCCGGGCCGAGTGCCCTCCTCCCCGCAAGTGGACGCGCCGTCAACGGCCCGGCCCTCTGCAGCCCCACCCCGACCATGACCACGCCGCCCGCCGAAGGTCCCCCGAGGTGGGTTCCCTGGCTCGTGCGACTCGCCGCCCTGGCGGGGTGGCTGGTGATCGCCCTCGCGGCCGCGGCACGCCTCACGCTCAGCGGCGAGCGTGCCCGAGCGCTCGTCGAGGGCGCCCTGACGGAGGCCACGGGCGCGGAGTGGGCGGTCGAGTTCGCGAGCGCCCAGCTCTCCCTCGAGGCTGCCGGCTTTGCCGTGCAGGACCTCGAGCTGCGCTCCGAGGGGATCGAGCTGGTGGTGCCGAGCGTCCTGGTCTCCCTGGGCCTCGACGCAGAGTCATCCCCCTCGTGGATCCGGACCGAGCTGCGCGGAGGCACGCTGCGGATCCGTGAGCTGCCTGGGGATGCCGCGAGCGAGCCCCGTGAACCCCAGGGGCGCCCCCTAGGGCTTCGCGTGGACTGGGAGGAGCTCGAGGTCCAGGTGGGTGATCGCGAGCTCGGAGCGGTGGACGGCGCGCTGCGGCTCGAGGCGGGGGCATGGGATGCGTGGCTGCGCCTCGCCGCGCCCTTCGCAGGCACCCAGCCCGTGCTCGTGACCGCTTCGGGGGAGGGCACCTCCTTCGAGGCTCGCGCCGGCTGCGAGGGCATGGACCTGACTGAGCTCGCGCGCTGGCTCGGCCCGCTGGCCGCGCCCGCCGCCGACCTCGCGCCCCAGGGCTCGGCGTGGCTGGTGGTGTCGGCGAGCGGGGACCCGGCGAACATCGCGCTCGACGGCGCCGCCCAGGTGCAGGGCGCGAGCGCGCAGCTCGATGGACCGCGCGGGCTCGAGCTCGCCCAGGCAGACCTGACCCTGCATGGCTCCGCAGAGCTGGAGCTGGGCACCGGGGGCGAGGTGCGCCTCCGCGGGCCGTGGAGCCTCGAGTCCACGGGCCGAGGCCAGCTCGGCGGGGTGCCCGTGGAGGTCGAGGTCCTGGGGCAGGCCCCAGCACAGCAGGCCGAGGAGCCCCTGCTCGAGGCGTGGGTCCATGTGCCGCGGGTTGACTGGAGCAGCGACCTCGCGCGCCTGGCGCAGGGCTTCGGGCCCTTCGAGACCTACGACGCCCTGCTGGCACCGGAGGGGCCCTCGTCGGTGCACGGCTGGGTCTCCTTCCCCACCGTGGACAGCCTGCAGGGCCGCGCCTGGGACGAGGTCGCACGCGAGGTGGTGGTCCATCCCCTCGGAGGCGTCTCCGTTCAGTACCACGGCGCGCCGAACGAGCGGGCTGGCGGCGCGCGCAACCTCGGCTTCCCGCTCAGGGTCCACGACGCGCAGGGGACCCTGACGGTGGGCTTCGTGCCAGGCGCAGACCTGCCGGCGCGCGTCGGCCTGGTCGAGCTCACCGCCCGACGCGGTGCAGGGCCGGGCCCCGACACGACCTTCGCGGTAGGTGGTTCGATCGCGAACGATCCTGTGCGCGAGGAGGGCGGGGAGTTCCTGCTCGAGATCGTGGCCGAGGAGCTCCCCGTGGACGCGGACCTGCGGAGCGCCCTCGATGGCCTCTCTGGCGTCGAGTCAGTCGCGGGGATCGAGGCGGAGTACGCGCCACGGGACGGAGCCCTGGGCGTCGAGCTCACCCTGCAGCTCGATCCCGCCCACGGCGCGCTCGCCACCTCCCTCGAGATCGCGTTCGCGGGGACGCGCGGGACCTGGGCACCCGCGGCGGTCGAGGTCCAGGACCTCGCGGGGCGCCTCGCCGTGAACTCCCGCCCCGTGAGCGCCAACCACAACCGCACGCTGCTGGAGGTCGACCTGAGCGGGACCTCGAGCCCGCTGGCTGGACCCACTCGGATTCGCGGCGTGTCCTGGACCGAGGGCCACGACGAGGACGCGGGACGCGCGGTCGCCGCGGAGTCCGAGCCCCGCCTCTGGTTCCAGGTGGACCTAGAGGACCTCGACCCCCTGGATCCGCGCGCGGTGGACGCGATCCTCGCCGGGAACGACAGCGATCCGGTGCGCGAGGCGCCCACGCCGTCCGCCCAGGGACTCGCGGTCGTCGGCCCGGCCCCGCGCGGGCGCCTGCACGCGTTCCTCCGCGGAGAGGGCTCCCCCACCCTGCTCTCGGGCGCAGCGCAAACCTCGCCCGGCGGCGCGCTCGCCGTCGATCTGGAGGGCGCGCTCCCGGCGGCACCGCTCCTGTGCGCAGCCCTCGGCCTCGAGGGCGAGGTGAGCGCCGCGGCCCCGGCTTGGCGCCTGCTTGCCGCGGACCGGCGCGCTGGACAGCCCCTGGTCCTCGCGCGCTCGAGCGCGGCAGGGGGATGGCCCCTCGAGGTCGAGCTTGCGGGCCTGGACGCAGGTGTCCCTGGCCTGCTCGAGCGCCTCTACGGCGCGGAAGCCGAGCTGCCAAGGCTCACCGGAGCCGCAGACCTGGCGCTGCAGATCACGCCCGGTGAGGCGCCCACCGGCGTGCGCCTCGACCTGGACCTCGACCGCATCCGCATCCCCGGGCTGGCCGAGGCCGTGGGCCCCCTGCGCGGCGAGCTCACCGTGGATCTCGAGGGGCAGCTGCGGGCCGAGACCCTCGAGCTTGGGTTCGCGGACACGCGCGGCACCCTGGAGGACGCGACGCTGGCGCGCGTGCCCGATGGGCTGCAGCTCTCGACGGTCGTGCGTGCGGAGGCCATCCCCCTCGACCAGCGACACCTCGAGCTGCTCCTGGGCGAGGAGACGGGGCTTGCCCTCGTCCGCGACCTGGGTGCCAGCGGCCTCCTGGGCATCCCTGCGGGCCTGCTCGTGGTGGACCTCCCGGAGGCGGGCGCCCCGCGCGTCTCCCTGTCGGGGGACCTGAACCTGCGCCAGGGTGGGCTCGACCTCGGCGTCGAGGTCCAGGTGGACACGCTCGAGGCCTCCGAGGTGCTGCTGCTGAACGAGGGCGGACGCACCCGCGCACGGGCACGCGTGAGCAGGCTCGACGGTGCGATCGCCGGGCGGCGGCTGCGCGAGGCCAGCTTCGGGCTGACCTTCGTCGAGCCGCGCCTCGCGATCGAGGAGCTCCAGGGCAGCTTCGAGGGCGGCACCCTCACCTCGCTTGGGCTGCGTGCTCCGGGCACGGCGGGCTTCTTCTCCATGGACCTCGCCCCGCCCTACGGGTTCAGCCTCGCCGCGCGGATGCAGGGGGTCGATGTGGGTGAACTCACGCGCGGGGCGTTCCAGTCCGAGTTCGCGAACGAGGGCACCCTCGGCGGCAACCTGCGCCTCGCGGGTGAGCTGGGCGATCCGACCAGCATCCGGGGCACCGGGCGCGTGGAGCTCAGGAAGACGGCCCTCTGGGCCATTCCGGTGTTCCAGGCGCTGTTCGCAGCGCTTGGGTTCGACAACACCGGGGTGTTCAGCGACATGGAGGCGTGGCTGCGCCTGGAGGATGGACGCGTCGAGATGAGCGGCATGCGCCTCAAGAGCGCCCTCCTGTCCCTGGTGGGCGAGGGCACGCTCGACCTCGAGGGGGGGCTCGACTTCGGCCTCGAGGTGCGGTACTCGCTGGTCGACAAGCTGGGGCTCCTCAACCAGCTGATCTACAGCCTCCAGGACGAGCTCATCCGGGTCTCGATCGGCGGGGACATGGAGCGCCCCGTGATCCGCGCCCGCGGCCTGCTGAGCGGCCTCTTCGCCGACCCCGGCGAGGGCCCCCGCCTGCCGCTGCCGGCCCTCTCCCCCCTTCCTCGCGTCGGGCGCTAGCCGCCCCCGCAGGACCTAGACTCCACGGCATGACCAGGCTGCTCGCGGAACGCAGGCCCCGCGCTCACCGCGGAGGCTCCCGGTGAGCGGGCTCCCCATGGGTGGAGTGCTCGCCCTGGATCCGGGGATGCGCCACACCGGCATCGCCGTGGCCGACGCCCTGCGCGCCTCGATCGAGCCCCTGGAGACCTTCCACGGCCCAGGCGAGAGCGAGGCCCTGCTCGCCACCCTGGACGCCCTGGAGGGCGAGCGCACCCTCTCGGCCATCCTGATCGGGCTTCCGCTCCATGCCGACGGCAGCGACAGCGACCGCTGTGCGCCCATTCGGGCCTTCGCCGCCCGGCTGGCCGCGCGCTACCCGCGCCTCGCGATCCTCCTGCGAGACGAGCACCTCACCACGAAGGAGGCCGAGGCGCGCCTCCACGAGGCGGGCTATTCGGGCGAGGCCATGCGCTCGCGGTCGGACTCGTGGGCCGCGGCCGTCATCCTCGAGGAGTGGGTGCGCGAGGGAGAGCCCCTCGAGGGTCGCGTCCTGCCGAGCGCCTGAGCCCTAGGCGCGCGGCAGCGCCTCGTCGAGCCACGAGCGCAGGGCCTCGATCGCCTCGGCGCGGCCCGCATCCTGGAAGGGGTGGTGGCGCGCGGACTCGAGGTCGACGCAGGCGGCCGCGGCGGACGCGAGGTCGTCACTCCCGGCGGGCGGGGCGAGGGGATCCGCGAGCCCGCGCATGAGCAGGGTGGGGACGGGTCCTCGGACGGCGGCCACCAGGTGCTCGGCCTCGGCACGGCGCGCCTCCTCGATCGAGCGCAGGGTGATCGTCTCGTGGGTCAGCTCGCTCGCGCTCCAGCGGCCCGCCTCGGCCGCGTCCGCGGTCAGCGCCTCCGCGCTGTAGCCGGTGCTGCCCTCGCTCTCGCCCGTGACCTTCTTGAAGAAGCGCCCGAGCCCCTTGGGCGCAGCGGGCTCCACGAAGGGCAGGCTGCGCAGGGGGTTCACCAGCACCAGCGCGGCCAGGCTGTCGGGGTTGCGGTGGGCGAACATCGCCGCGTAGAGCGCGCCCAGCCCGATCCCCACCAGCACCTTGGGAGCGTCGGGCATGCGGTAGGCGAGGTGGTCAAGGATCTCCTGCACATCGCGCTCGACCTCCCGCAGGCCCGTGGAGTGTCCGCGCGGCCCCTCCGTCCGCCCGTGACCGCGCAGGTCCGGGAGAGCGATGGCCCAGCCGTCGGAGGCCAGCGCGCGCGCAAGCTCCTGGTAGCGGTCGCCGGTGTCCCCGGCGTCGTGCAGGACCGTCACCGCGCCACGGGGCTCGCCATTCGCCGCCAGCTCGAGGACGGTCAGCAGGACCATCCCCTTCATGGTGCTGTGGGAGAGGCCCTCAGCCATCTCGCCGCGCTCGTTCGAGGCGCGCAGCTCGAGGTTCGTCAGGAAGAAATCGGTCATGGGGAGCAGGCTCCTGTGGCGGCGCGAGTCTACCTAGCGGGCCACATACTTGCCCCCGTTCTGCAGGGCGAGGTTCTCCAGCAGGTACGCGTCCTGGGCCCCGGACAGGCCAATGGCATGGATGGTGATCCCAGCCGCCCGGTTCCACTCGCGCACATGCGAGAGGATCGCATCGGGCTCGAGCACGGTGCCCACGCTGGGCTTGCCGTCGGTCAGGACGAAGATCGTGTCGATGGGCGGCTCCCGCCAGTCGTCGCCGATCCGGGTCCCGGCCAGCTGGAACGCCTCGCGGAGGGCGCCGAAGAGGTTGGTGCCCCCGACGGCGGTGAGCCTCTCCACGAACCCCTTGACCTCCTCGCGGGTCTTCGGATCCATCTCCACGAGGCCCTTCTCCCAGGTCCAGACATCGCTGGCATAGAGCACGAGGTTGAACACTGCGCCGTCCCGCAGACCGGCGAGGGCCTTGAGGAGGTCCTGCTTCGCCGCCGCAAGCCGAGACATCTCCCCCGCGCGCGGCAGGTCTGGCGTCTTGCCGGGGTCGTCGTAGGGGTTGTCGCGCACGACCAGGGACCAGTTCATCGAGCCGGAGACATCCAGCACGAAGAGCACGCGCTGGCTGTCAGTGCGGATGCCGAAGAAGGTGACGCCCTCGGCATCCGCATCCTCGAGCAGGGGGTCACCGGCTGCCACGGGCGCGGGCTGGAAGGACGCCTCCGCCCCCTCCCACCAGCGCGCCCAGAGGATCGCCTCGGCGCGCATGCGCTGCCCCGTCAGCTCGCGCAGGCGCTGGGCCAGATCCGTGCGCTCGCGTCCCTCGGCCGCCTCGAGGCGCGCGATCATCGCGGGGACTCCTGCCGGAGCGCGCAGGAGCGCGAGGGCCTCGGCCGCCGCGGCGCGGACGATCCAGGCCTCGTGCACGAGCCAGCGCTCGCAGAGCCCAGGGACGAGCTCCTGATCGCCGAGCCTTGCCAGGTTCTGCAGCAGGGTCGCGATGGCGGCGGGGTCCTTCTCCCCTGCCAGGTGCAGCCGGCACGCGGCGCGGGCCTCGTCGTCCGCGGCTCGCGCCAGGATCTCCAGGGTGCGCAGGCGCGCGCCGTCCTTGGCCCTGTTGAGGGCGCGCAGCAGGTCCGCGATCGTCCGCGTGCGAGTCTCTCCGCTCTCGCGACCCAGCGCGCTCGCCGCGGCATCGACGCAGTCGTCCGCGAGGCGCACGATCTGCACGCAGGCGCTCCGCATGGCCCCGGCCTCCGCTCGCGCGCGGTCGTACTGCTCGCGCGTGCCCACGCCGATCCGGCCGCCGGTCTGGTTGGCCTCCTCCTGCATGCGGGCCTCCAGCTCCAGCGCATCCGCCTCGGCCTTCGGCAGCTTGCGCAGCAGCTTCGCGCGCTCCGCCAGGAGCTCGGCCATGAGCTTCTGCAGCTCGAGAGCCGTGCCCTCTCCGCCGACGACCCCCAGGGCGCGCACCGCGGCGCGACGCACGGTCCAGTCCGGGTGCTTGTCCACATCCGCCTGGAGAGTGCGCTGCACGGCCCTGCGCTGGCTCGTGCCCATGGCCTCCACGGCGCGCTGCAGTCCCTCCTCGAGAGTGGCAAGGACAGGAGCGGCCTCGTCCCGGCGCTGCACCGCGAGCTTCACATCGACCTGCAGGAGCTCCACCTCGCGCTGGGTGCGCTCGACGACATCCTCGAGCGAGCTGTCCTGCTGGAGCCGCAGCTCGAGGCCGCGCAGGACCCGCGTGCGGTTGACCAGCTCGCGCTCGCGGCGCGTGGCCTCGGCCTGGGCCTCGTCGTGGTCGGCGAGCGCCTGCACATGGGCGGCCAGGAGCTCACCCAGCCCCTTGGCATCGCCCGCGGCCAGCGCCGCCGCGGCAAGCTCGCGGGCCCGGGCCTGACCGTCCTGGGAGCCGCGAGACCGCTCCGCGGCCGCCCCAGGGTCCGGGGCCACGGAAGCGGAGAGCCATGGGCTGGCGGCAAGGACAAGGAGCAGCGCAGCGGGGTGCATGCGGCCACCGTACCTCCCGAGGGCTCCCCCGCCCGGCCCGGCGAGGCCCCGCCCCGAGCGCCGAGGTGGGGCGGGGCCCCCCCAGGCACCCGGGGTGGCTATGCTGCGTGCGGATGTGAGCGGTCCGGCGGCCGCTCCCTGTGACGCCCCCGGGCGCCGGCAGGGGGAGGAAAGTCCGGGCTCCTCGGGTCAGGGTGGTTGGTAACGCCAACCGGGCGTGAGCCCAGGGAAAGTGCCACAGAGAACAGACCGCCTACCTCGCCTCGGCGAGCGGCAAGGGTGAAACGGTGCGGTAAGAGCGCACCGCGCTCCTGGTGACAGGAGTGGCAAGGTAAACCCCACCCGGAGAAAGATCGAATAGGGGAGGGCAGGTGATGACCCGCACCGTCAACCTCCCGGGTAGATCGTTCGAGGCCCAGGGCGACCTGGGTCCCAGAGAAATGGTCGCGCCTCCCTCCGGGGAGGAACAGAACCCGGCTTACAGGGCCGCTCGCATCCACCTCTCGCGGCCCGCGCAATGCGACATCGACGCGGCGCCGCAGGCCGCCCGGTCGCCCCTTCGGCGTTGACGGATCTGCAACCTCCTGGCCCGCACATGCCACCACATGTTGCGTGTGAGCGCCGCTCTCACACGACCAGTTGACAGATTTTGGAGTTCCGCATACGGTTCGGCCACGAGGGGAGAGAGCGTGCCGCGCGCGTCCCCACTCCTCGTCGGAGACCCCGAGACCCCGGCACCATGGAGTTCATCCACGTCGTTCCCCGCGCCCGCCTCTTCCCGGAGTGGGCGCCGCACGGGTTCCTGGCGTTCGGGCCGGAGTTCGAGCAGGCCTCCTTCCTGCAGACCGTGCAGGACCACGGCTTCTTCGTGGAGCGCGCACACGCGGAGCGTGACGCGAGCCTCAAGCAGCCGATCCCCTACTGCGTCGTGGTTCAGGACGGAAAGGTCCTGCTCCTGACCCGCAGCAAGCAGGGCGGCGAAGCCCGCCTCCACAACAAGCTGTCCATCGGCGTCGGCGGTCATGTCGAGCCCGTGGACCTCCCCACTCCCGAGGAGCTCGCGCTCCGACCGGACTGGAGTCCGAGGAACCCCATCCCCAAGGCCGCCCGACGCGAGGCGACCGAGGAGGAGCTCGAGGTCGAGGGGGACCACGAGCTGCAGCCGGTGGGGCTCATCAACGACGACTCCAACCCGGTCGGCGCCGTGCACATCGGGATCGTCATGCTGCTCCACGCGACGGGTCCGGTCCGGATCCGCGAGACGGAGCAGCTGAGCGGACGGTTCGTGACCCTCGACGAGCTCAGTGAGCTCGTGCAGTCGGGCGCGAACCTGGAGACCTGGTCCAGCCTGCTCGTGCCTGAGCTGGGCCGCCTCGTTCCGCAGCTGGTTGGAGCCTGAGGGCTCAGACCTCCCTTCCCATCCCTGTCTTCCCGTCGTCGATCCCCCGACGACACCGCCGGCGCCTCGCCGGACGGAGTGCCGCAAGCACCCATGACCACCGCAAAGAAGACCTCCCTTCCCTCCCACGAGAAGCTGTATGACCAGATGTTCGCCGCCCGCACGGCGGACAAGGTCACGCTCTACTTCCGCGACGGGCGCGCCGTTCAGGGCTCCCTCGTGTTCAACCCCTTCAAGGGGACTGGTCGCGTGATCGATCCGGACAAGGAGCTCTCGATCGACTTCGCGCTCGACCAGGTCCGCGACCTCAAGTTCCACTAGGCCGCGCGCGCCACGGCGAGGGAGACCTCGACCGACGGCGCAGAGTGCAGGGCGCCCCATCCGACCGCACCGGATGGGGCGCCCGCTCCTTTGAGAGAGCGCGCGCGCGCCGCGCTCGGCCTCCCGCTCGCAGGCGAAGCGGCTTCCTAGTGGTCGCAAGCGAGCGCGAGCGAACGCGTGCAATCATCGGGCCGCGGTGCCTAATCTGCGCTCATGCAGACGCGGCACGCCCTGGCCCTCGCCCTCCTCAGCGCCCTCTGCTCCGCCTGCGGCGAGCACGAGTCCGGAGTGACGCGCGCGGCCGAGCGCCCGGCCTCCCTCTGCGAGCACCCCACCTGGGGACCGCTCACGCCAGGGACGCGCCTGCTCCTGCCCCTGACCTCGCGCTCCGAGGTCGTGCCTCTCGCGCCCATGAGCGGCACGACGCTGGCGCTCGAGCTCCCCGGCGCACAGGGGGGCCAGCTGCGCCTCGCGACCCTGCGCCACGGGAACGACGAGCAGGTGCTCGAGACCGAGAGCGGCCTCGTCGTCGCGGGTCCGCCCACCCTTGCGCACCGAGTGGAGGGTGCCGAGCCCACGCGCCTCGCGCGCCAGGACGCCCACGCAGCCGCCGGCACCATCACGCTCCACGCGCCCGCGGGTGACTGGGAGGCCCTGGTCCTGCTCCCGACCCACGCGGGCATGCTCCGCACGGGCCAGCGCGAGCTCGCCGTGGGGCGCGGCGCCCGCGCTGCTGCGGTCGTCCTGGCGCCAGCACCAACGACGGTCCTCGAGGCCACGGTCCCTGTCGACCAGGCCTTCTACACCGACCGCGTGCGGCCGGCGCGGCTGCCGCGCCTCGGCTCCTGGCTCCCGGCGCGCTTCGAACGGGGCGCCCTGCGGGTGGACCTCGCTGACGAGCCGCCGCTCGAGGACGGAGAGACCCTGACCCTGGTGCTCGAGGTCGTCGAGCCCCCGCGCATGGGCTTCGTCCCCCGCGAGGCGGGCTCCTCGGCGCCGACACCGCGCCGTCCCTGGCTCACGGATGTGACGCGCAAGGCCGGGATCGAGGTCGTGCACCTCGAGGGCCCGGACCTGCAGCTCGACATCCGCCCCACCATGGGTCCCGGCGCCGCGTGGGGTGACTTCAACGGGGACGGGCACCCAGACCTCTTCCTGGTCCAGGGCGCCGGCCGCCCCGAGCAGGAGCCGCTCCCCCACCGCCTGTACCTCGGTGACGGCGCCGGCGGCTTCCGGGACGCAACCGCGGGCGCGGGCCTGGGCGCGGGCGACGCGGGGATGGGTGCGCTCGCCTTCGACGCCGAGGGCGACGGGGACCTGGATCTGTACCTGGCCAACCGCGGCCGGGACCGGCTGCTGCTGGGCCGCGGCGACGGCACCTTCGAGGAGGCCAGCGCCCTCCTACCAGAGCTGGACCTGTGGAGCGCGGCGGCCTGTGCCGCGGACTACGACGGGGACGGCGATCTCGACCTCTATGTCACGAGCTACCTCGAGTACGACCCGAGCCTCATGCCGCCCGAGGACGCCGCGCGCCGCATCCAGCGCGAGGATCCGCTGGAGATGCTGCCCTACCTCTTCCCCGGCCAGCGCAATCAGCTGCTGCGCAACGACCTGCAGGACGGGGTCCTCGCCTTCGAGGAGGTCGCCGTGGAGCTGGGCGTCCACGACCCCAAGACGCGCATGATCGGCGAGGCCGCGCAGGATGCCCCGGGCCTGGGCATGCAGGCCATGTGGTGGGACTTCGACCGCGACGGTGACCAGGACCTGTATGTCGCCAACGATGTGACGCCCAATGTCCTCTTCGAGAACCAGGGTGACGGCAGCTTCCGCGATGTGACCCTCGAGGCCGGCATGGACGACCCCCGCGGCGGCATGGGCCTGGCCATCGCGGATGTGGACGCGGACGGCGACGAGGATGTGTTCCTCACGAACTGGGAGCTGGAGGCCAACGCGCTCTACCTCAACCTGCTGGAGCGCAGGATGACCGGGCGGACGCGCCGCCCGCGGATCCGCGATGGAGCGATCGCCGCGGGCGTCGCCGCCGCAGGCATCGGGGTGACGAGCTGGGGGCCGGCCCTGCTGGACCTCGAGCTCGATGGCGACCTCGACCTGTTCGTCGCCAACGGCTACACGAGCCCCGACTACCAATCCACCGGCATCTGCGTCGGACAGCCCGACCACCTCTTCCTGGCGACCGCCCCCGGCCGCTTCGAGCAGGCGCCCGCGGCCCTGCTCGGCGAGCGCTACCCCTGCGCCTCCCGCGGGGTGGTGGCCTGTGACTTCGACCGTGACGGGGACGAGGACCTGCTGGTCACGGCGAACAACGGGGCGCCGAGGCTGCTGCGCAACGACTCCCCGCGGGCCGGCGGAGCGAGCTCCCTGCGCGTGGCGCTCCGCGGCCGCGGTGCGAACCCCTTCGGGGTCGGTGCCGAGGTGACGGTTGAGGCCGGCGAGCGCCTGCTGCGCCGCACCCTGCGCGCCGGGGAGGGCTACCTGACGAGCGCGGCGCCCGAGCTCGTGTTCGGCCTCGGCAGCGTGGCGGCTCCCCTGCGCGTCACGGTGCGCTGGCCCTCCGGCCGGGAGACGGTGCACGAGGGCATCGAGCCAGGCAGCAGCGTCGTGCTCCAAGAGGGCTGAGCGCGCCCGCTCCGGCAGGCCTAGCGCCCGCCATCCGGGTAAGGCGGCATCTCAGGCTCCAGCTCCACGCGCACCGCGTCCGCCACGCGGTTGATGTAGTTGAAGTAGCCGATCACCTGCACCGCGCGGTGCAGGGCGAGGTCGTCGAGGCCCGCGGCGCGCAGGCGCTGCAGGTCAGCCTCACGCACCTCGCCCGGTGCGCGCGTCAGCTGCTCGGCGAAGGCGCACAGGGCCGCATCCTCGGCCGAGAGCGCGACCTGACGCCAGTCACGCATGACCCCCGTGGCCACCTCGGGGTCGCCCCCCTCGCGTTCGACCTCGGCACGGAGGTCGTCCCCATGGGACAGCGTTCAGTAGTGGCAGTCGTTCGCGCGGCTCACCACGGTTGCCAGGAGCTCGCGCTGGCGCAGGGAGAGGTCCCCCGGCTCGTCAGCACCGTCCTTCATGATGGCGCGGTAGAGCCCCATCGAGGCGTCGAGCACGGGAGGGTGCAGGCTCATGGCGCGGACGATCCCGAACACGCGGCCGGCGCGCTCCACGGCGGCGCGATAGCTGCGGGCGAGCCTCCCGGTCGCCTCCTCCAGGCCAATGGTGCGGATCCAAGTCATGGCCCGATGCTAGCGCCCCGGACCCGCCTCAGGCCCGGTGCAGGAACGCGCCCAGGGAGTCCGCGTGCAGGCGCTTGGTCGCCGCCAGCCGCTGGCAGGTCCGGGCCTGCTCCAGGGCTCCGTGCCCGGCAAGGAACCAGGCGTACTGCAGGTACCAGCGCGCCACCTTCGCCGAGGCGTCCTGGGCGATGCGGAGCACCGGTCGCGGCCCTGCCAGGCGGGCGGTGGAGGCGAGCAGGCGCGCGAGCACGCGGCGGCGAAGGCTGGTCCTCCAGGCCTGGGCTCCAAGGGCTCGGAGCAGGGCCTGGACCTCGAGCACGACCTCGGCGCCCTCCTCGTTGACCCGCGCGAGGACCGCGTCCAGGGCAGGATCGCGCACGCTGCGGCGCAGGTGATCACACACCGAGCGCGCGCCCACCTCCGAGAGCAGCGCCAGGTGCAGCTCCCTCACGAGGGCCCGCCGGGCCTCCTCGGGGAGGGCGAGCGTCGATCCCGCGTCTGCGGTCATTCGCCCGCCGGGAAGAGCCCCTCGATGGCGCGCCGCTCGCGGGGAGAGGCCGTACGCGGGTAGTAGGCGGAGAGGGCTCGGCGAGCGGGCTCGTCCCCCACCTGGACCAGGGCCTGGACCGCCGCCCGGGAGAGGCGCGGGTCGTGATCCCCAAGCAGCGCCTCGGACGCCGCGCGCAGGGAGGGGCGCGCCGCGAGCTGAGGGGTGAGGACCTCGAGCGCTCGGATGCGAGCCAGGGCCGGCACGCCCTCGAGCGCGGAGGCCTCCGCGAGGACCCAGCTGCTCAGGAGCTCCCAGGCGACCGCCGGCGAGAGGGCGCTGCAGGCCCCGGCCAGGTGCTGGGCGAGGGGCGCACTGGGGCCGTCGACCTCGAGCCTCCCGGGCGCGCGCTGGAGCTCGCGGAACCAGCGGGTCGCCCGCTCCGGATCGGCCGCCACGGCCAGGCGCAGGGCGGCACCGCAGACCGACCAGGAGGGCGCCAGCACGAATGCGCGCTGGGCGAGCTCGAAGAGGTCCGAGTCCGGCGTGAAGCTGCGCAGGCCGTCGAGGGCGGCGGCGCGGACCGCGGGCTCGTCGGCCTCCAGCGCGCTCGCGCGCAGCAGGTCGCGGGAGCCCGCGCTGCGCGCGCTCCCCAGGAGCGCGGCCGCCGCGCTGCGCACCTCGCGGACGGGGTCGGCCGCGAGCCGTCGCGCAGCCACATCGAGGGCCGCCCGCCGGTATCCCTCATCCATCCGCTCCACGCGGGCTGTCAGCGCCTCGAGCCCGTCGAGCCGCCCGGCAGGGTCGGGCGCCTCCGCCGCAAGGAGCAGCGCGGTCTCGAGATCCAGCTTGGTCTCCACGGCGCACGGCACCCAGCAGTGGGGATCGAGGCGCACCCACAGGGGCTCGCTCGCGCACTCCAGCTCGAGCTCCACCTCGCGCGCGTCCACCTGGACCCGCTCCCTACGCAGCCCGCCCGCCGTGCGCCACTCGAGGTCGATCGGGGTCACGAAGGCCTCGGGCGTCCCCCCCACGGCCTCCTGCGTCTGGACGATCCGCACCCGGAGCACGCCGTCGGCCCAGCGCGAGGAGAGGACGAAGCGCGGAACGCCGGGGGCGTGCAGCCACTGCGCGAAGTGCTGCTCGAGGTCGAGGCCCGACGCCGCCTCCAGGCAGGCCTCGAGGTCCCGCGTGTGGACCGCCTGGTTCTCGTGGGCGCCCACATAGGCGCGGATCCCGCGCAGGAACGCCTCGTCACCGAGCACGAAGCGCAGGTGGTGCAGGCGTGCAGCGCCGCCCTGGTAGGCGTGTCCCGAGAAGAACAGGTCCATGGGCTCGACGCACAGGTCGTGGACCATCGGCCGGTGCACGCGCTCCTCGGCCGCGACGGCGGCGGACCTCAGCCCCCGCGCACGGACGAGGAGCTCGTCCTCGCCTCGGGTCTCCTCGAACCACAGGTGCGTGCAGTAGGTGGCAAAGCCCTCGTTCAGCCAGATCTCGTCCCAGTCCGCGCAGGTGAGCAGGTCCCCGAACCACTGGTGCGCGGCCTCGTGCACGACCAGGCCCTCGGGTCCCCCGTCCACCCTGCCCCGGTGGTCGCAGAGGGACGCCGTGGTGATTGTGGTCGCGCTGGTGTTCTCCATCCCTCCGAAGGGGAACCCGTCCACCGCGCAGGTGGCGTACTTCGGGTACGGATAGGCACGGCCGGTGAGCTCCCCCATGAAGCGCAGCACATCCGGAGTCATGCCGAGGTTCGGCTGCAGGAGGGCCGCGGTCCGCAGCGGGCCGAGGTACTGCACCGGCACCTCGGGGGGCAGCTGGAGCGCTCCCCTCGAGACATGATCCACCACGGCCAGCTCGCCCGCCACGAGGGTCTCGAGGTAGGCCGGATGGGGTGAGTGGTGCGCCCAGCGCTCGACGGCACGCTCCCCCTCGACCGTCCGCCCCAGGCGCAGGCCACCCGCCATGGAGGTCCAGCTCGCGGGCATGGTCACCACCAGCTCGCTCGTGGCGCGATCGCTCGGGTGGTCGAGGCACGGGAACCAGCGGCGCGCGTCCTCGCACTCGCCCTGGGTGAAGCAGTGGTCCGGCTCCGGCCCGGGCGCGAACCAGAGGCCGCGGTTGGGGCGCCCCTCATAGGCGACCTGCAGCGACACCGGAGCGCCAGCCTTCAGGGGGCGCCGCAGCTGCACCACGAGTCCGCGCGCGTCGGCCTCCCAGTCGAGCCGCTCTCCCTCGCCGTCCCAGACGCCGCTGACCTCGAGCCCGACCAGGTCGAGGCGCACGGCCTCCAAGCCGTCGGCGAGGGCTCGGGCCCGCAGGGTCGTCCGCCCGCGCAGGGCGCGCTGCTCGGGGAGGAGCTCCAGCTCCAGCCGGTAGTGCTCGGCGTCGAGCTCGAGCCTGGGCCCGGGAAGCGGCGCCTGGGAGGGGCGCTGCGCCAGGCCCCCGGTCTCGAGGGGCCGGGGCGCAACGCAGGCGCCGAGGAGCAGGGTGAGGGAGAGCTGGCGCAGGGTCCGCATCGGGGGTCGAGGGACGGAGTGAAGAGCGGAGTGCCGCGCCGCCCGGGCGCGCTCCACCATGCTACGCGCCGGCCTCGTCCCGACGCCCCCTGGCTGGCGCCGGGCGGCGAGACGGGCCCGGGAATCGCGGCTCACTCGCCGCCCATGGAGCCCTCGAGCGCGGCCAGGAACGCGACGACGGCCTCGCGCTCCAGGGCGAGCCCCTGGGTGTCCCCCCGCACCACGGCGAGGGCACGGCCCGAGCGCAGAATGGAGAGCGGTGGAGCGGCGCCAGCGGGAGTGGCCTCGGGACCTGGGAGCCGGAAGGCCGGGCCAAAGACCGCGCCCAGGGCCGTCGCGAACTCGTCCGCGTCTCCAAGGGTGTCCCAGACGGTCACGAGCAGAGTGGCCTTGGCGCCGTCGGGCCCCGCGAGGAGGAGGACCTGGTCCCCGTCCCAGCCCGCGGCCGCGGGATGGGTGTAGCTCAGCCCCAGGAGCTTGATCGGATCGACCTCGATCCCGGTGCGCTGGGCCGGCGGCGTGACGAGGATGCCGAGGAACAGCTCGCCCAGGGTGTCGCGCCTCGTGACGCTCCAGCCCTCGGGCACGAGGCCGTCCGGAACGACGACGGGCGTGGGCTCATCGCGCTGCTCCGCGACCCAGTACTTCGCCGGGTGCAGCACCTGCTCCATGGAGCGCGGCGGCGCGGCCCACGCCCGGTCGAGGTCGGCGATCGGAGCAGGGCGCGTGAGGAGCGTGCGCCGCTCCACCTTGCGCAGGAAGTTCTGGCCCGCCATGTAGCTGCCCAGGAGGGGCTTCCAGACATAGGAGGGCGCAGCCTGCAGCGCCTCCGAGGAGAACGAAGCCTGGGACTCCTGCACGGCGGCCATGTCCAGGGTGGCTGCGTTGGCCAGCATCCAGCGCTCCATGACCTCCATGGCGCTGCCCTCCGCGAGGGCGTGCAGCGCGAGCTGCGCATCGGTCGAGCCCTCGCGCGCCTCCTCGAGGGCGTCCAGGTCGTGGTACTGGTCATCCAGCGCGTGCGTGAACTCGTGGGCCATGATGACCCGGGTCAGGTCCGGGCTCAGGCCCTCGACGACGCGGAACGAGTCGGTGGGCGGGTCATAGAAGCCGCCGACCTGCTCCGCGAGAACCTCGAGGGTCAGGGCGCGCAGGTCGAGCGCCTTGGGCACGAGTCCGAGGTGCTTGGCAATCACCTCGTCCGCGGCCATGCGTGCGGCGCCGCCGTCCTCCTCGAGCTTGCCGATGGCGTAGGCGGTGAACTGCTCGGCGTTCGTCGTGGAGATGGCGACGGGGTGCTTGAAGGGACGGCCCGTGATGCGAGCCACCCCGCGCTCGATCTCGGCCCCCAAGGCTCCGAGGTCGAGGGGAGGCGGCGGGTCCTGGAGGAGCGGAGCCGGGGACACGGCACCGAGCAGGGAGGTCGTGAGGGAGAGGAGGAGAGACATGGGCACGCGTGAGCTGCGGGCATTGTAGGGCGGCCCCGGCGAGCACGATTTGCCCCGTCCTGCGCGGCTTTGGCACAGTCTGGCTCCCATGCGCCTGCTCCCCCCCCGAACGAAGGCTTGGCTGACCGCCGCCGCCCTACTCCTCGCTGGCTCCGTGGAGACGGCCCGCGCCCAGGACACTCCCGAGTCCTCCCCGGCCGCCGAGGCTTCCGCGGCCGCGATCGACAGCGCGGATGCCCGTGCCAAGGAGCTGAAGGCGGCCCTCGCATCCCAGGTGGGCGCGCGCGTCGACAAGCTCGCGGTCTCCGTCAAGAAGCCCGACAAGGGGCCGGCGAACTGGCAGGAGAGCGTCGACTCGGTGATGGCCGGGGTCAACGGGGTGATTGCCTCGTTCTTCTTCTATCCCGTCTTCGAGTCCAGCCACTCGGCCGAGGTCGCAGCCGACCTGGGCGGCGATGGTGAGGCGCTCGCCGCCGAGGTCGAGGCCTTCCTCACTCAGGCCGCGGCGGAGGGGGTCCCCCTCGAGACCTCGGCGCTGACCCTGACGATCCCCGGCGACGGCGTCGAGGCTGCCCCCAGCCTCTCCATCGTGCGCGGCGGAGTCCCCCTGGCCGTGCTCTGGCTCGTGCTCGGCGCGATCTACTTCACGGTCCGCATGGGCCTCGTGCAGCTGCGCGCCTTCGGCCACGCCATCCGCGTGACCCAGGGCAAGTTCTCCGACCCCAACGACCACGGAGAGGTCAGCCACTTCCAGGCCCTGACCGCGGCCCTGAGCGCCACGGTTGGACTCGGCAACATCGCCGGTGTCGCGATCGCCATCAGCATCGGCGGCCCGGGCGCGACCCTCTGGATGATCCTCGCAGGCTTCCTCGGGATGGCCTCGAAGTTCACCGAGTGCACCCTCGGCCAGATGTACCGCCAGCAGCGCTCCGACGGCAGCGTCATGGGCGGTGCGATGTACTACCTGTCGATCGGGCTCAAGGAGCGCGGCATGGGCGGCCTCGGCAGGTTCCTGGCCGTGATGTTCGCCATCCTCTGCGTCGGCGGCTCGTTCGCGGGGGGCAACTCGTTCCAGGTGAACCAGTCCCTGAACGCGCTGCAGGAGACGGTGCCCTTCTTCGCCGAGAACCGCTGGATCTACGGGCTGATCATGACCGTCCTCGTGGGCGGCGTGATCCTCGGCGGCCTCAAGCGCATCGCGCAGGTCGCCGAGAAGGTCGTCCCCACGATGTGCGGCATCTACGTGCTGGCGGCCCTGTGGGTCATCCTGGGCAACGCCAGCGCGGTGCCGGAGGCCTTCGGCAAGATCGTGGACGGCGCCCTCTCCCCCGCCGCGGGGCTGGGTGGCCTCGCCGGCGTCCTGATCCAGGGCTTCAAGCGCGCCGCCTTCTCCAACGAGGCCGGCGTGGGCTCGGCCGCGATCGCCCACTCGGCGGCCAAGACCCCCTACGCGGTCCGGGAGGGCATCGTCGCCCTGCTGGAGCCGTTCATCGACACCATCGTGGTGTGCACCATGACCGCCCTGGTCATCGTGATCACCGGCGCCTACGACCCGGCCACCGCCGACGGCCTGTACGCGCCGTACCTCGACAACGCCAACGGAGCCGGCCTGACCAGCGCGGCGTTCGGCAGCCAGATCAGCTGGTTCCCCTATATCCTCAGCGTCGCGGTGGTCCTCTTCGCCTTCTCGACCATGATCTCGTGGTCGTACTACGGCGAGCGCTGCTTCGTCTGGCTGTTCGGTGACGGGGCCTCGCTGCTCTACAAGGCGATGTTCCTGGTCTTCGTGTTCCTCGGCTCGATCATCACCGCGACGCAGGTCCTCGAGTTCGGTGACCTGATGATCCTCGGCATGGCCTTCCCGAATGTCCTCGGGGTGTTCCTGCTGTCCGGCAAGGTGAAGAGCGCGTTCCAGGACTACTGGGGCAAGCTCAAGAGCGGCGAGATCCGCCCCTACGACCCGAACCAGGAAACCGGGAAGACGGCCTGAGCCGGCCCGCGGCCCGTCTCGATCCGAGATTCGGCCCTGCCGCCCGCTTGGGCTTGCGATCGGGGACCCCCGGAGCCGATGCTCTGGGGGTCCTCTCCATGTCACGGCCCCTCCACCTCACCCTCGCAGCCCTCCTGGGCCTGCTGAGCCTGGCCGACCTCGCAGGAGCCGCGCCCCAGCGCGGCGGAGGCATCATCGGGCGAGGGGTCCAGGGCCAGCGCGGGGGCTTCTTCGCCCCGGTCTCGGAGCGCATCGGCGGGGACTCCCGTGGGACGCGGAAGCGCGTGACCCGGACCCGCGGGCCGGCCAACCCCGCCGCCATGAAGGACCTCACCAACATGGTGAAGGGCTCCACGGCGGCCGCCGGACCGCTCCTGCCGCCCGCACGCCTCGCCCCTCTTCCGCGCCCGGAGGACACCCTCCCCATCACGGCGCTGGCGGACGATGAGCAGGTCGCCCTCTGGTTCGCATCGTGCGACACGAACGGGGACGGCTGGATGGTGTACCGCGAGGCGACGCGCGCGCTCGACTTCGACCGGCCGCGGTTCCAGTCCTTCGACGCCGACCGCGATGGCCGCATCGACTCGACCGAGTTCGCGGACTACTACCGCTACCGCCTGACCGAGTCGGGTGGCTTCCGGCCGCCTCAGATCAAGGTCACGCCGACCCTCGCCACGCCGCGCAAGGCCGAGCAGCTGCGCCTCGCGTTCGACACGAACGCCGACCGCTCCATCAGCGAGGAGGAGCTGGCCGCCGTCCTCGAGGGCTACGGCCGCTACGACCTCGTGGTCGGCGACCTGATGGACGACGCTGACCGCAACCGCGACCTGCTCCTCGACGAGGACGAGCTCGAGGGCATCGCTGCCCTCCTGATCGGCGCGGCCGGCCCGGCGGTGAGCTCCCTCCCCGCCGGGGCCGTCAGCGGCATCGACCAGCTCTTCGGCGCACCGTCGGGGCCCGAGGTCCACGAGCCGGGCGCCCTGCCGCGCATCTCCGGCCCGATCACGCCCTACCGCCGCCTGGACCTGGACGGGGACGGGGTCATCAGCCTCGAGGACCTCGAGAGCCTGCAGCGTCCCCTGCGCTCGCCGGTTCGCATCGGCCCGATCCTGCTCGCCCTCGATGCCGATGGGGACGGCGCGATCGACCGCGCCGAGCTCCGCGCGGCCCTGGGCGATGTGCGCTGAGCCTTCAAGGCGAGCGCCGAAGGAAGTCCCCGCGTGCCGCCAGGGGCGGAGAGGGCTCGGTCCCAGCGCGGCCTCCCGCTAGGGTCGAGCCGCGGGGCGCCCCGAGCTCCCGGCCTGAAGCCCTCAGCCGTGGAGAGCCTCGAGCTGCTCGTGACGAGCACCGTCCTCGTCGGCGACCGAGAAGGCATGGGTGCCGTAGAGCTCGACCCCTGCGTACTCACCAGCTCCGTTGAGCAGATAGAGCTGCAGGTTGAAGGCCGGCAAGCCGTCCTCACGGACGAGCTCGGGCTGCCAAGCAGCGCCACGCTGAGCCTGCTCGGTCACGCGCCGCAGGACGGCCATACCGGCGTCCTTGGGGGCCATGCCGCCGCGCATCAGCTCCACGCAGAGGAAGCTCGCGCAGGAGAGGATGGCCGACTCCCCGCGGCCGGTCCCCCCCGCGCTGCCGACCTCCTGATCGCAGTAGAGGCCGGCGCCGATGACGGGCGAGTCCCCGATCCTCCCAGGGATCTTGAACGAGAGGCCTGAGGTCGTCGTGCAGCAGGCCAGCTCGCCCTCCAGGGACAGCGCGGAGCAGTGGATCGTGCCGGTGATCCGATGCGTAGTGAGCAGCTGCTCGAGGGTGAGCTCCTCACCCATGTAGCGGTAGGGCCGGTCCGCCGCTCCGCTCTTCTTGCTCTTCTTCGGGCTCAGCCGATCGTCCCGGTCGCTCATGCCCTCCTTCCAGCGCAGCCACACCTCGCGCGCGCGCTCGGTGAGCAGGTCCACCTTGGGGTGCCCGTACTCGCGCGCGAACCGCGAGGCGCCCTCCCCTACGAGCATGCAGTGGTCGGTGCGCTCCATGACGAGGCGGGCGACCTCACTGGGATGGAGGGTGTCCTGAATCGCGCCCACCGAGCCTGCGTTATGGGTCGGCCCGTGCATGCAGGCCGCATCGAGGGTCACCACCCCGTCCTCGTCCGGGAGGCCCCCCAGGCCCACGCTCATGTCCTCGGGGTCGGCCTCGACGACCTTGACCACCTCGATGGCCGCGTCCAGGGGCTCCAGCCCATCCATCATGCGCGGCAGCTGCGCCTGCATCCCCGGCAGGCCGTTCGCGCTGCCGACCATGACCGGACGACGGCGACGGGCGTGGACCGCCGGAGCGGAGCCGGCGAGGGCGTGGGAGGCAGTGGCCGCTGCGCCGGCGGCGAGCAGCAGGGAGCGACGGTCGGGACGGGGACGGGTCATGCCCCTGGTTGTAGCGGCTCCCGCCGGGCGCCGCGAGGCCGTCAGGGCGACCCGGGTGGCAGGCCCAGGCACAGGGCGCGCCCGAAGCGCCGGGCGGCGGTGAGCCAGGCCTCCCAGGCCTCGGCCGTCAGCGGCGCCTCGGCGGCCTGCGCGGCCCCGAGCCGCAGGCGTCGCTCGAGCAGCAGCGAGTCCAGGTGGCGCTCAAGGTCCTCGGGGCGCGCGTCCGCCAGGCCGGCGGCCGCGGCAAAGGCCGCGACGACCGCGCGCTCGGTCTCGAAGAAGGCGGACGGCGGGGCGCCCTCCTCCACATGGCGGTGGAGCCGAGCAGCAGGGATCCCCGCCTCGACCAGGGCGGCGAGGGTGGGGCTGGCCCCGTAGGGATGCTCAGCGGTGCCCCAGGGGCGCGAGACGGTCCCCGCATCCACGAGGGCCATCCGCGTGACCAGCGCAACCGTGTGCGCGCGCGCTGCCTCGACCGGGTGCCAATCGCCGGGGGGGTCCGGGTCGAGGGGCGTGGCTGCTCCCGGATCCGGTCCACGCTCCAGGAGCAGCACCGTCTGCTCGGAGTCGGCGGGACCAGCGAGCCCCTCCACCACGAGGGCGGCGAGGGGCGGCTCGGCGCCGGAGGCCAGCAGGGCCTGGGCGGGCTCCTTGCCAAGGACGAGGGCAAGGGTGCGCAGGGGCGGGCTGACCCGCAGCCGCGACGCGGGCACGTCAGCGCCCGCGCCCCCCTCGGCGACCTGGCGCGGCTCGGCTCGTCCATCGAGCGCGGCCACCAGGGCCCGAGCCCCCTCCACGGCCCAGGCCGCGTCCTCGGCCCCGGTCGCCGTGGAGGTGTCGACAAGTAGGGCGACGACCTCCTCGGGGCGCTCGCTCCCCTGCACGACCGCCACGAGCAGCGGCGCGTCGGCTCCCGGGCGGACGAGCAGCCTGCCCGCGGCACCGGGGAAGGCGTCCTCGAGGCGCGTCGCAAGCGCCGCCAGCTCCGCCGTGGGCACGGGCCGCGCGCTGTCCGGCAGGGCCCCGAAGAGAGGCTCGCACCAGCGCCGCGTCCCCGCGTCCCCAGCCGCGACGAGCGGCCCGAAGTGGTAGGCACGCGCCTGCGCGCCAAGGTCCCAGCCGGGAGGCAGCTCATCCAGGTCAGGCTCCGACACGCAGCCGGCGAGCGCGAGCAGGCCCAGAGCGGCCATGGAGGTGACGAGGCTAGCGTGCGCAGGCGGGCGGCGGAGCCCGCCCGAGGCGATCAGGGGCCCTCCGCCCGCCCGCCCCTGCGCGCCATGGGGCGTTGAGCCGTGCACCGTGCCCCCGGGGAGGGAGCGAGCAGCCTCCGAGTTCATGGGCTCAGCCGAGCTCGATGCCGTTGAGCAGCGGTCCCAGCCGCATGCGCGTGGCGTCGTCGATCGCATCCGGGCTGGTGAGGATGGCGCCCTGCAGCGCCGTGCGGCACGAGCAGGAGGCGGCCTGGGCGGCGGCGCGGAGGGGTTGCACGACGCCCTTCACCAGGCTGCGCGCACCGGCCACGTTCTGGGCCATGACGGCGAGGATGGCGTCGATGGTCACATCGTCGTGGCCCTCGTGCCAGCAGTCGTAGTCGGTGGACATGGCCACCGTCGCGTAGCAGATGCCGGCCTCGCGGGCGAGCTTGGCCTCGGTGAGGTTCGTCATCCCGATCACATCCATGCCCCAGCTGCGGTACAGCCGCGACTCGGCGCGCGTCGAGAACTGGGGCCCCTCCATGCAGAGGTAGGTGCCGCCATCGTGGGTGGTGACACCCGCGGCCGAGGAGGCCTGCAGCAGTGCCGTGCGGACCGTGGAACACACGGGGTCTGCGAACTGCACATGCGCGACGCAGCCCTCCCCGAAGAAGGTGTCCGGGCGGTGGCGGGTCCGGTCCACGAACTGGTCGATCACGACGAAGTGCCCGGGCTCGATCTCCTCGCGCATGGAGCCCACGGCGGAGACGGAGACGATGTGGGTCACCCCCATGGCCTTCATGCCCCAGATGTTCGCGCGGTAGTTGATCTCCGACGGTGTGAACCGGTGGCCGCGCCCGTGGCGCGGCAGGAAGGCGATCGGGGTGCCGTCGAGCTCACCGCAGACGAAGGCGTCGCTGGGATCCCCGAAGGGCGTGGAGAGGGTCACCTCTTGACGCCCCTCGAAACCCTCGAGCTCGTACAGCCCCGAGCCACCCAGCACGCCGATCTTGATCGTCTCGCTCATGGTGACCGCAGTCTGCAGCATGCCGCTCAGGAGTCGCCACCCTCGGCGCCAGGTTCCCAGCCGCCCTCATGGCGCGGCCCCCCGAAGCCGCCAGGTCGACGGCCCCCGAAGTCCCCGCGCCTCGGGCGGTCGCCATAGCGACCGCGGTCGCCACGGAACCCACGCCCATCCCCCTCGCCGCCGCGATCCCAGCGGCCTCCGCGGGAGTCCCGCGCCGCATAGCCCCCGCTGGAGCCATAGCCCCCGCTGGAGCCATAGCCCCCGCTGGAGCCATAGCCGCCGCTGGAGCCATAGCCGCCGCTGGAGCCATAGCCGCCGCTGGAGCCATAGCCGCCGCGACCCGAGCCGCCGTGCCCGCGCGCCCACGAGCCCTGGCCGAAGGAGCGCCCCCCGCCCGGGACGCGCCCGCGGATGGTCCTGACCGTAGCGCCCTCGTCCGTCGGGGACGGGCCCACCAGGCGACGCACGAGCATCGTGGCATAGGCGCCGCGGGGCAGCTCGAAGCGCATCTCGACGGCCTGCAGCTCGGGGTCCTCGCTGCCGTCCTTGATCGGACGGGCCTTGAGGTTGCCGGGCACGACCATGATCGGTCGCAGCTCGTGCTTGAGGGCGAAGCCCGGCACGCCCTCGAGGAAGAGGCTGTCCGGGGTCAGGTCGTACTTGGCGAGCGCCGCGCGCAGGTGGCGGAACTGCTGGGGGTCCTGGACCTCCTCGAGGCGGTTGCCGGGCAGGGGGAACTGCCCCTCCCAGGCCTCGGGGAAGGCGAACGACGCGCGCGGGAAGACGAGGCGCGACTCGCGGGTCCGCACGGCGAAGCGCGCGCGCGGGTCGAGGTTCTCCTCGAACCACGACTCGACCGCCAGGTTCCACAGGTGCGACTGGAACGCATAGAGGTGGATCAGGCGCTCCCTCGTGGAGATGCGGTGGAACGCGCCCGCCCAGTCGTCCGGCTTGCGGCGCAGGTGCTCGAAGACCGAGTGGTGCTTGCCGAAGCGGCCCGCGTGGTCCCGGCAGGCGCCCCAGTCTCCCCAGCAGCGCCAGATGCCCTCCTTGGCCCGCCTGGCCTCGGGCGAGTCGAACGGCGAGGCCGAGGCGAGGAGGCGGCGCAGCGCACCCTCGGTGTCGCCCCGCAGCAGGTCGAGCATGATCCAGCCCTGGCGGTGCCGGAGGTTGCCGAAGCGCTGCTCGTCGAAGTAGTTGGGGTAGCCGAACTCGCGGATCGCGGGGAGGCTCGAGCGCAGGCGCGTGATCTGGCGGCCCGTGAGCTCGCGCACGACCAAATCGAAGCGGTTCCCGCGCGAGGCCTCCGGCGTGAGGGCCTCGGCTGCCCACCCCAGGGTCTCGATCTTGAGGTCCGCACTGCGCACGGAGAGCTCCTTCCCTCGCGGCACGCTCATGTGCTGGACCGTGACGCCCTGGCGGTCCTTGAGCCCGGCCATGCTGACATCGGCTGGGGTCACCCCCGCGAGGCTGGCGAGCTCGGACGCCGCCTCGAAGGAGGTCTGCTTGCGCTTGTGCACGAGGTACACGCGGTGCTCGCCCGCGGGGCCGATGACTCCCTCGTTGAGGAGCTCGTGCACGCGGAAGTCCTGGGGCTTGGTCTTGAGTCTCATGATCGCCACCTGCGGTGCGGACGCACCTTGGAGAGTTGCCGGAGGAGCCTGGTGAAGTCCGCGGGCAGCGGCGCCTCCACGCGGGTGAGCTGGCCGTCCTCAGCGGGCCAGGCGATGGCCGCTGCGTGCAGGGTCAGCCGCGCCATGAGCGGGCGCTCCTCGGCCCCGCGCTTGGCCTTGTAGCCGCGCTTGATCTCAGAGAGCTTCAGCGTCTCCCGCCGGCCGTAGGTCGGGTCGATGACCAGCGGGAAGCCAGCCCACGAGAGGTGCACGCGGATCTGGTGCGTCCTCCCGGTGAGCGGATTGCAGCGCAGGAGCGTATAGCCCTCGAAGCGCTGCTCCACCTGGACTCGCGTCCGCGAGGGCTTGCCATCGGGCAGGCCCACCAGCATCCGACCCGTGCGGCGCGCATCGGCGCCGATGGTCGCGTCGATCACCTCGTGCTCCCCGTCCTCGAGGGGATGCTCCCCCTCCACGAGGGCGAGGTACTCCTTGTGGATCTGCCCGTCCTCGAAGGCCGTCCGGAGTCGCCGCTCGGTGTCGAGGTCCTTGGCCACGAGGACGGCCCCGGAGGTGTCCTTGTCGATGCGGTGCACGAGGCGCGGCCGGAACTCCAGCTCGGCCCCCCTCGCGGCCTCGGCATCGGCTCGCTCGAGCGCGGCCTGCAGCAGCGCCCCACTCAGGCACGCCGCATCCCGACGCCAGCGCTCTGGCTCGACTGCAAGCCCGGCGGGCTTGTCGACCACGAGGACGCGCTCGTCCTCGAACAGGATCGGGACCGGGCTGGGCGGAGCCACGGGGGCGACCGGGAGCTCCTCGTCGTCGATGTCGATCGAGATGACCTCGTTCCAGCGCAGCCGATGCCCCGGCTTGAGCATCGGCGCGCCGTCGATCAGCACGCGCCCTGCGCGCACCTGGGCGCGCAGGAAACCCTTGTTGACATGCGGAAGGGCCAGGCAGAGGAACTCGTCCAGCTCCAGCCCAACCCGCTCCTCGGGAACGGTGAGGTGCTCCATGGGGCTCTCCTCAGACCTTGGCGCTCGAGGAGGCCGCCGTGACGCGGGCCTGAGCTTCGGGCCGCAGGACTCCCACGCAGGGCAGGTTGCGGTAGCGACCGGCGAAGTCCAGGCCGTAGCCCACCACGAACAGGTCCTCGACCTCGAAGGCCCGGAAGTCGGCCTCGAACTCGAGGGCTCGGCGAGAGGGCTTGTCGAGGAACACGCAGGTCCGCACCTCGGCCGCGCCCATGGCGAGCATCTCGGCCTTCAGCCGGTGCATCGTGCGTCCGGTGTCGAGGATGTCGTCCACCAGCAGGAGGCAGCGCCCCTGGATCTCGTTCCCTGCGGGCAGGAAGTCGAGGCTCAGGTGGCCGGACTCGGTCCCGTCCCGATAGCTCGAGGCTGCCACGAAGGCGAGCTCGAGGGGGATGGGGATCCGACGGATGAGGTCGGAGGCGAACACACAGGAGCCCTTGAGGACCGACACAACGGTCAGGTCCTTTCCTCGAAACTCCTCGGTCACCTCGGCGGCCAGACGGTCGATCCCCGTACGGATCGTCTCCTCGTCCAGCAGGACATGGGCCAGGTCTTCGTGCATATGCAGGTCCTCCATGGCTGGGAGCGAAGGCCTCGCGACGCCTCGGATCCACCCAGGGGGAAGCCACGATGATATCAGACCCGGCAGCGGGTGCTGGGGGTCGCCGGGGTGCCCCAGGAGGCCTAGAATCCCCGTGCCGCAGGCCGCTTGGCCTGCATCACCGGCAGCTTGGACCCCCTCCGAGCCAGCCGCCCCTGACGAGCGGGGGCCGAGAGGTCCCCAAGGAACTAGGCCCCGAGGCCCACCCTCTCCCCACGAACCCCCGGAGGGTTCCCCATGACCAAGCGCACCTACACGCGCAGGACCGACGAGGAGATCGTCGCCGAGCTCGAGGCCAAGATCGCCCTCATCAAGCAGAAGCAGGAAGAGAAGGAGCGCCCCGACAAGGTGGTCCTGAAGGAGCTGCCGAAGTTCAAGAAGAGGGCCTCCGCCTTCGCCCAGGTCTGCATGGACAACGGCCGCGGCGATGTGGGCAACTCGATCTTGGCCTTCCTCACGGTCCTCGAGCGCCAGGCCAACGAGCTCCCCAGCTGAGGGCGTGAGCACTCCCAGCGAGGGCTCCCCGCGCGGCGCAGCCCCGCGCTCCGAGGGTGACCGCCTCCTGCACGCAGGACGCGTGTTCGATCTCGTCGAGCGGGCCAGCTCTGGGCCCGGAGGCCACGCCTGGGCCGCGGAGGTGGTCCTCCATCCCGGCGCGGTCGCAGTCGTCGCCCTGGACGAGTCCGGTCGGGTGCTGGTCGTGGAGCAGGAGCGGCCCGCGCTTCAGGCGCGCACCCTCGAGATCCCCGCGGGGCGTCTCGAGCCTGGGGAGGATCCCCGCGAGGCCGCGGCGCGTGAGCTGGAGGAGGAGACCGGCCTGCGTGCGGAGAGCCTGACTCTCCTGCACACCGTCTGGCCAGCACCGGGCTTCTGCTCCGAGCAGGTCCACCTCTTCGAGGCCCGCGGGCTGCGCCCGGCCGGACCCGACCGCCTCCAACCCGATGCGGATGAGGACCTGGTCGTCCGCTGGAGCTCCCCCGCCGAGCTGATCGCCCAGCGTCCCGTGGACGCCAAGACCCTGCTGGCTGCGCTTCACGCCCAGGGCTCCCCCATCGGGCACGCGCCCGCAAGGTGATCGAAGCCACCCTGCAGGACGCGGGGTGAGAGCCCCCGGTCCGCGAACAGCAGCGCGGTCCGGGTCACGAGGAGGACCCCACCCCAGCGGGGCAGGAGAGCGACGGTGCGGCCACGCAGGCCGGTCTCCGAGGTGACCTGGTGGCTGGATCGAGCCGCCGGGCGGAGGCCCGGACGCCGGGACCCCAGCAGAGAGGTGCGAGCTCTGGCCTCTGGCTCATGCACCCCCTCCACAGGCCCCGGGGCGACGCCCTCGAGCGTGCCGAGGCGATCCCCGGAGGCGCTGGCGCCCCAAGCCCGCACACCGTCCGCTGCGACTGCAGCCCACCAGGATGGCGCGGCTGCAACCATCACCGTCTCCCCCTTCACCGCGACCCACCTGCGAGGCGCGGCGCCCGGTGCGATGGGGTCTGTGCGCCACAACACGGCCCACGGGCGGCGCTCGAAGGCGTGGACGCGCGCGAGGGCATGGGGAGCCCCCCCACCATCGACCGCTGGCCGCGCGGGCGGCGCGAGGCCGAGGCGGCCCGCGCCTGGGAGCGGGCCCGCCTCCTTCGACGCCCGGTGGAAGGAGACGGCGGCCTCATCCAAGGAGGACGGCAAGACTCCACTGCCCACCGCGAGCGCGCGGGACACGACCCCCTGTGCCGCTGCTCCTGTCGCTGCTCCTGTCGCCTCGTCTGCCGCTGTGTCTGGCGCTGTGTCTGGCGCTGTGTCTGGCGCTGTGTCTGGCACAGAATCTGTCGCAGCTCCGAGCCAGGCACCGCGTGTGAGCCCGGTGGGTGCACCGCGTTGAGGGGCGCTGAGCACATCGCGAGGCAGGACGGTGGAAGAGCCGCGCGCATGCGCAGTGGAGACCTTGCGCGGAGCTGCGAGCAGCCCACTCAGCTGCGGCTCCACCCACCAGTGGACCCATGAGGCAGCGGAGCCCGAGGGAGCCTGCGAGACGCAGTCCTCGCGGATGACGACCCAACCTGCGGGCGTGAGGCCGTGCACGCGGTGGAGAGGGCCGCTGCGGGTGAGCGCTAGGGTGCGGGTGAGGCCCTGCGCGAGCGCCACGAGCCCCACCAGGCCGGGGAGCTCTCCCTCCACGCGCCCCCGGAAGTCGAGCCGCAGGATCCGGTGCCGGCCCGCCTCACACCCATCGAGTGCCGACCCCACGAGGGCACCACCGCGCGAGGTCGGACAGGAGCAGGAGGGAGCCTCGAGGCGCAGGATGCGCACCGGCAGGAGGTCGCCGTCCAGCGCGACCACGACCCCCTGGGATCGGTCCAGGGCGAGCCAGCGCACCGGACCCGGCGAGGGCCTCGGAGCGAGGGCCGTGGGGAAGGGATGCCCGCAGCCGAGCGCGGCGGACGCGGCCCCAAGACCCCCAGCAAGCAGGGTGCGCCGCGTCTGGGGGTCTGGTCCACCGAGGAAGCGGGCGTCAGCGCGCGCGCTGGTGGTCCGGGTCGAGGAGAGGCCACTCACGCTCCAAGGACGCGGGCGGGAGGTCCCGGTGACGGGCTGCCGCCGATTCTCTGCGCCGGGCGCCTCGGCCCCGCGCCCCGTGCCAAGCCCCACGGGACCACGGCAGCCCCAGCCCTCACCTCAGCGGAGGAGCGCGCCCTCATGGCGCAGCATCACGGACTTGAGGTCCAGCGCGCCCTCGGCTCCGCCGGCGAACCCGCCCAGCCCGACCGCCGCGAGCACCCGATGGCAGGGCACCAGGAGAGGCACGGGATTGCAGCGCATGGCACTGCCGACCGCGCGGGTGGCGCGCGGCCGACCCGCGCGCGCGGCGAGCCCGCCGTAGGTCACGGTGCTGCCGGCGGGAACCCTGCGGAGGGCGCGCCAGCAGTCGAGCTGGAAGGGAGTCCCGCGTAGGTCGAGCTGAGTCTCCCTTGGCGCGAAGTCCCCCGCGTCCCAGGCCTCGAGCTCGGCCACCGCATCCTGGAGCACCGCGCGGTCGTCGCGGATCCTCGGCCCGCCGAACCAGCGCGCCAGGTGCGCCTCGCGGGTGGCGCCGGAGCCCGCGAGTGGAAGCTGCACCCAGGCCAGCCCCTGCTCCCCTCCCACCAGCTCGACCACGCCCAGGCGGGTGCGCACGCGGCGCCGGAGGAGCGTCGTCGTCACGCGTCGCCGGAGCCCGAGCCGGGCTCGTCGACCCAGCGCTCCACTCCCGCCGGGGGCTCGTAGCCTGCGCCCTTGCTCGCGCGCACGCGGTTCGAGCGGAAGCTGTTCCAGAGCAACAGGCCGAACACGGCGGGCACCACGAACAGCACCACGGTCAGCATGAAGTAGATGCTGTAGGTGAATCCTTCTCCGAGGGACCCTCCCTCGGCGGCCAGAGCCTCCTTGCAGGAGTCTCAGGTGAAGCCGAGCGGCGCCCAGGCCAGCAGCAGGACGGCCGGGAGTGCGGTGCGGAGGAGGAGCCTCATGGCGCTGGGTTCAGATGGTACAGGACCACATAGACCACCACCCCCGTGACGCTCACATAGAGCCAGATCGGGAAGGTCCAGCGCGCCCAGCGCCGGTGGCGCTCCCAGTCCTCGCGACGCGCCAGGAGCAGCGTGCGCAGGATCATGGGCAGGTTGACGGCCGCGAGGATCACATGGCTCGCGAGGAGGGTCAGGTAGCCCACCTTCGCCGCGCCGCCGCCATGGAACTGCGTGGGCCCTCCCTGAAGGGGCAGGACGGCCGTGTGGTAGTACAGGTAGCAGGCCAGGAAGGCCGCGCTCGTCGCGAAGGCCGTCTTCATCAGCGCGGCGTGCCGCTCGCGGTCCCCGCGCTTGATCGCCCGGTAGCCGAGCACGAGCAGGACGGTGGCGAGGCCGTTCAGGGCCGCGTTGATGGCCGGCAGGTTCGAGGGCTGGGGGGCCGTCGACAGGGCGAGGGCGACATTGGTCAAGAGGTCCATGTTCGACTCCAGCTCGGCGCGCTCGAGGCCGTCCGCCGCGCACTCGTACCAGCCTGCGATGCGTCCCTCGGGGTCGATCACCGGCAGCCTTGTGGAATGGGTCACGGCGAGCCCGGGTTCCAGGGTCTCATCCCGCGCGAGAGCCACCTTGAGCCCCTCGCGCACAAAGGCCTCCATCTCCCCCAGGTCCCCGGTGAGGAACAGCCAGCGGTCATCCTCAACCTCGAAGCGGCTGGCCCACTCCTCGAGCACCTCCGGCGAGTCGAAGCGCGGGTCCACGGAGAAGGACACCAGGCGCACATCCGAACCCCGCAGCTCCTCGTAGACCCGGGCCCGGAGGTCGCCCGTGAGGGACGGGCAAGGCCCCAGACAGCGGGCATAGAATGGGACCGCGATCCAGGGCGAGCCCAGCAGGTCGGCCCTCGTGACGGTCGCTCCGCTGCGCTCGGTGAAGGCGAAGTCGGGGACCTCGCTGAAGCGGACCTCCGAGCCAGGCGGGGGCGAGGCAACTCCCTGGGCAGGGGGCAGTGCGGCCCACGACGAGGGCGCCGCCCCCGCGAGGAGTACGGCGCCCAGGATGCTCGCGGTCAGCTTCACGCGTGCGAGGTGCGGGGGGGGGCGTGCCGGCCGACCCGCGCTCAGTGGCCGGAGCCGTGGTCCTCCGCCGGGGCCTCGGGCTGCACGAGCTCGGGGTCGGCGGTGTAGAGGTAGGCGTACTCGCTCGCGGGCATCGCCGGCGCGGGACGGGTGCCGTCCTTGTGGCCGTGGTTGAAGATGTTCCGCGAGGAGTCGGCCTGGTCCAGGTGCACCTTGACGACGCCGTCCTGCGGGTCGAGCTGCCGCCCGATGCCGTAGTTCAGCTTGTCGTTCGCCGCGGTGTCAGGCCAGAGCATGATCATCAGGTAGGCCACCAGGGGCAGCGTGAACCACACGTTGCCCTTCACGATCGCGCCCTCGTACTTCATGTGCATGAAGTACTGGAAGATGTAGTAGCCCTTCACATAGGCGAAGGAGAGGAGGCCACCCCAGAGGAGCAGCTTGTTCTCGTAGAAGGTGCGGTTCCCAAGCTCGCCATAGGCAACCTCCGCGGCCGTGAGGGCCAGGAGGAGGATCCAGAGCTTCTTGACGCTGAACTGAGGGGGATGTTCGTCGGACATGGCGGTCTCCTCCAGGATCACATGAGGTAGACGAGGGTAAACAGGAGGACCCAGACGAGGTCCACGAAGTGCCAGTACAGGCCCGCGAGCTCGAGGCCCACGAAGTCCTTGGACGAGTACTTCCCGCGCAGGGCCGCGACATAGACCGCCGCGAGCCAGATGACTCCGATGATCACGTGGGCCCCGTGGAAGCCCGTCATGACATAGAAGGTCGACCAGAACAGGTCCTGGTTCGGAGTCATGTCGTGGGCGAACAGGTGCCAGTACTCATAGACCTGGACCCCCACGAAGAACGCGCCAAACAGGATCGAGAGACCCCACCACAGGTTGAACTTCCTGCGGTCGTCGTTCTGGATCGCGAACAGGCCAGCCACCACGGTCGCGGACGAGCAGATCAGCACGAAGGTGTTGAACGCCGTGATGTCCACCGCGAGGCGCGCGGCCGGGTTCGGCCAGCTGGGCGAGCCGGCGCGCAGAACGATGTAGGTCCCGATGAGACCGGTGAAGAACATGATCTCGGTGCCGAGGAACACCCAGATCGCGAACTTGCCGCGGTCGACGGGAGGGCCCGAGTCGTAGTCGTAGACGGGGTGGTGGTGCTTGGGAGCATCCACCGCGGCGTCGTAGGCGGGAATGGCGTCGGTCATCGGAGGGATGCGGACACGAGGGAGTCAGTCAGGATGAGGCCCGCCCACAGGGGCAGGTAGAACAGGGACGTGACGACCAGCGCCCGCGCGCGGGGCCGGTCCTCACGGCGTGCGAAGGCGACCGAGGCCGCCAGGTAGGCGACGGAGAGCAGCCCCGCGCCAACCCCGTAGAACGGGCCCGCGAGGCCGGCGGTCAGGGGCAGCAGGGCCACGGGGATCAGGGCCAGGGCGTAGAGCACGCTGTGCCGGCCCGCCAGGCCCTCGGCGTCCTCGACGCAGGGCAGCATGCGGTGGCCCGCGGCGCGGTAGTCGTCGCGGTACAGCCAGGCGATGGCGAAGAAGTGCGGGAACTGCCAGGCGAAGATCACCGCGAACATGCACCAGGCCCACGGCCCGACATCCCCCGCCAGCGCCGCGTAGCCCAGGAGCGGCGGGGCTGCCCCGGGGACGGCTCCGACCACGGTGTTCGAGGTGCTCACGCGCTTGAGCGGCGTGTACAGCGCCACATAGACCAGCAGGGTCGCCAGCGAGAGGAACGCACTGAGCAGGTTGAAGCGCAGGGCGAGCCCGGCGGCGCCGCCGGCTCCGAGCAGCGTCGCGAACACGAGGGCCCCCACCACGCCCACGCGTCCTGTGACGAGAGGGCGGCCAGCCGTGCGCGGCATCAGTGCGTCGGTCTCACGCTCCAGCACCTGGTTCAGGACGCTGGCGCAGCCCGTGACCAGGGTGATGAGGACGGCAGCCTCAAGCGCGCGCAGGAGGGTCGAGCCCGGCGCCGTCGCCGCGCCGAGCAGCGCCATGAGGGTCACCATGCTGGCAACCCGCGGCCGGAGCAGCTCCAGCCAGGGCGCCAGGAGGGAGCCCTGGGCGTTGGCCCTGAGGGAGGTCGCCACGGGCCGGGTCACGCGACCCCTCCCGCGGAGAGAGCCGCCTCAGGAGCTTGAGAGACCTTGCCTGCCTGCACCCGCGCACCCGCCGGGGCCACGGCCGCGAGCACGACGGCCGCACGGGCGCAAGAGCCGGCAAGCAGCGCGCCGAGCAGCACATGCAGGGTCGAGGTGACGGCCTCGGTGACGGTGACCGGGCCCTCGAAGCCCCCCGCCACGGCGAGGATCACGACGAGGACGCCGACGCCAAGGACGAACTGGGCGGCCACCAGGTGCAGGAGGCCGCGGCGGACGCGCCCCACCACGGGCGATCCCGTGGCGCGCTCGAAGGCGCCGAGGCGGCTCACGAGCAGCAGGACCACGCCGAGGACCACCAGAGCGTTCATGCCGTGCAGGCCAAGCGGCAGGTGACCGCCGGTGTGACGAGTCCAGGCGCCCAGGGTGGACTGGCCCAGCACGAGCACGGCGGCGAGGGCGGCGAGCACGACCGGACCCCGCTGGGGGGTGCCCCCCCCATGGCGGGCCTCGGCGCGGGCGCTGCCGACCACGGTCGCCGTCACGGCGAGCACGGTGAACACGACCTGGGCGAGGCTCCCGTGGAGGAAGGCCAGGTGGGTGCTGTTCTCGAGGACGCGCGTGCCGCCCAGAAGGCCCTGCCCCACGACGGCCAGGTGCCCGACCACGGTCAGAGCACGCAGGCGGCGGCGCTGCCCGACGAAGGCGCTGGCGACGAGCGCCACGACCGCCCCGGCGAAGGGCAGGGCCGGCCGCGACCAGTCGATGAGGACCTCGCCCGTGCTGCTCGCGCGCTGGCCCGCGAGGAGGAGCACAGCAACGACCTCGAGGGCGAGCCCCAGCAGCACGGCCGTGAGCGCGCCACGGCCGCCGGCCCGAGCAGCGACCACGAGGAGAGCCAGGGTCAGCAGGCCCACGACGCTGCCGAGCATGCGGTGACCGTGCTCGAGGGTCACCCCCCAGCTGCGGAGCATCTCGTCCAGCGGGTAGGCGAACATGGTCGACCCGAAGGTGGTCGGCCAGTCGTGCACGGCCATCCCAACCCGGTATGTCGTGACGAGCCCCCCTACTCCGAGGAGCAGGAGGGTGGTCGCCACGAGCAGGCGCGCCGCAAGGCGCACCCCCGGGAGGTCAGGCTCACCGTGATGCAAGGAGACTCGACTACTCGGACTTACCGGTCAGGTCGCGGCTCTGAGCCACGAAGTCCTCTTCGACCTCAGGGCTCGCGTACTCGTAGGGCCCGCGGTAGACCCGCAGGGGCGCGTCGAAGTTGCCGTGGCCCGGAGGCGAGGGCGTGTCCCACTCGATGCTGGCCGCGCGCCAGGGGTTCCGCCCCACGCGCTTGCCCCAGAACATGGAGTGGAAGAAGTTCCAGACGAAGAAGATCTGCCACGCGAAGAGCAGGAACGCGCTGATGGTGATGAACTCGTTCAGCGGCTGCAGGTGCGCGTAGGTCTCGTAGTCGTAGGGGTCGGCGGTCCGACGCATCAGCCCGGCCATGCCGAGCTGGTGCATCATGTAGAAGACGCCGTTCGTGAAGATGAAGGTCCCGACGAAGTGCAGCTTGCCGAGGGTCTCGTTCATCATCCGGCCGAACATCTTCGGGAACCAGTGATAGATGGCCGCGAAGATGGCGAAGACCGAGCCGCCGAACACCACATAGTGGAAGTGCGCCACGACGATGTAGGTGTCGTGGATGTAGATGTCGACCGGGGTCGCGGCCATCCAGATGCCCGAGAGCCCGCCGATGATGAACATCGCCACGAAGCCGAGGGCGAAGAGCATCGGCGAGGTGAGGTGGATGCGTGAGCCCCACAGGGTGCCGAGCCAGTTGAACACCTTGATGGCGCTCGGGAGCGCGATCATGATCGTCGCGACCATGAAGGTCATGCCCAGGGCCGGGTTCATGCCCGAGGCGAACATGTGGTGGCCCCACACGATGAAGCCCAGGCCAGCGATGGAGGCCATGGAGTAGACCATGGGCTTGTAGCCGAAGACGGGCTTGCGGGCGTGCACCGAGAGGATGTCGGACGCGAGGCCCATGGCCGGCACGACCATGATGTAGACGGCCGGGTGGCTGTAGAACCAGAACAGGTGCTGCCAGAGCAGCGGCTGGCCGCCGGCCGCGGCGCCCGCGGTCTCGGGGTTGAACTGGTTGACCACCAGGTTGGTCGGGGTGAAGAAGCCGGTCCCGAGCATGCGGTCGCAGATCTGCATGGCGCTGGCCGCGGTCAGCACGGGCAGGGCGAAGAGCTGCAGCAGGGCGGCGATGAAGAGCGCCCAGATGGTCAGCGGCATCCGGAACATGGTCATCCCCGGCGCGCGCATCTTGACGATCGTGGTCACATAGTTGACCGCGCCCATCATCGAGCTGACGCCGACCCAGGTGAGGGCCATCAGCCACCAGGTCTGCGCCGAGAGCGAGCCCGGCGCGGCGCTGGTCACGGTGGACAGCGGCGGGTAGGCGGTCCAGCCTGCAGCGGGTCCGCCGCCCGGCTGGATGAACGCCATGAACACGCAGAAGATCGCGGGGATCATGGTCCAGTACCCGAACATGTTGAGCTTCGGGAAGGCCATGTCCGGCGCGCCGATCATGAGCGGGATCAGGTAGTTCCCGAACGCTCCGGTCAGCAGCGGGATGATCACGAAGAAGATCATGATCGTCCCGTGCATCGTGAAGAGCATGGTGTAGAACTCCGGCGTGATCGCCTGCCCGGTGTTCGGGAAGAGCACGGAGCCGATCACGGGCATCTTCTCCCAGGGCCAGGCGAGCTGGTACCGGATCGCCATGGCGAACAGGCCGCCCAGGGCGAAGAAGATCAGACCGGTGATCATGAACTGGATGCCGATCACCTTGTGGTCCACCGAGAAGATGTACTTCTGGATGAAGCCGAGCTCGTGGTGATCGTGGTGCTCGCGGGTGGTCCCGGGCTCGCCCATTCCGGGGCGCGCCTCGGAGCCGTGCGGTGCGTGGATGTCGACCATGGTCGTTGCGTTGGTGTGGAGGGTCGGGGCGGGAGTCAGGAGTTGCCGAACTGCTGGGCGGTCATCTCATCCACCCACGCCTCGTACTGGTCCTGCGGCAGCACGCGAACGCGACCGCTCATCTTGTAGTGACCCCATCCGCACAGCTCGGCGCAGATGATGTCGAAGCTCTTCTCCTCGCGGGTCGCGAGGACCTCCTCCATCTGCTTGTCGTCGATGCCGAGCCAGATGCGCTGCGTCATGCCGGGGACAGCATCCCGCTTGAAGCGCAGGTGCGGCACGAAGAAGGAGTGGAGGACATCGCGGGAGCGCAGCAGAAAGACGAGCTTCTTGGCGTCGCCCTCCTCGTTCTCCTGCAGGGGCAGGACGAGCTCGTAGGGGCTCTCGAAGTCATCGTTGGTTCCGAAGCGCCCGTCCTTGCCGGGGTAGCGGAAGCGCCAGTCGAACTGGGAGGCCCAGATCTCGCAGTGGACCGGGAGGTCGTTGCCCTCCTCGTCCTGGGTTGCGCTCGCGAACTGGATCTCCGCGAAGGTGCTCATCTGGCTGAAGGCGATGATGAGCAGCAGGCCAGCGGGCACCGCGGTCCACAGCAGCTCGAGCTTGTGCGAGCCGTGAGAGAACACCGCCTTGTCCTGGCGCTTGGCCGAGTACTTCCAGGTGAACAGGACCAGGCCGCCCATGGTGATGACGAACATCACCGCGACCATGACCGCGATCAGATAGAAGAGGCTGTCGATGTCCTGGCCGATGGTGCTGAACTCCTCGGGCCACCACCAGGTGTAGTGGGCCGGCGAGGGGCCGAGCAGCCAGTAGTCGTAGTCGACCCAGCTCCACAGTCCGAAGACCAGGAGGGCCAGGAGCATGATCGTCGTGAGCAGGCGCATCATCTTTGGATTCCTCTCGTGATCGCGGGGATCAGTGGCTGGCCTCTTCGGCGTCGTGGTCCTCGGCGTGGTCGCCGTGGCCGTGCTCGGCCTCGTGCATGCGCGCGGCCGCGGCGGCCTTGCGCTCGTACTCGCGCGCCAGGTCGTTCGAGTTGGCCAGGTGCTTCACATAGAGGACGATGTCCCAGAGGTCGTCGTCGGTGAGCGAGGCCTCGGAGGCCGGCATGATCGTCCCGCCGATGCCGTACTTGACGCGGCGGAAGATGTCGATCGGGCGGCTGCCCCCGCGGAAGATCGTCCGGGTGAAGTTGCGCGGCATGGACGGGTTGCCCCAGTCGTCCGGCTTGATGCGGTAGAGGTCCATCAGCGGCTGGTCCGCCTTGTCCTTCACCACCTCGCCCTTGGCGTTGCGGCGCTCGACCCAGCGGTAGCCGCCGCGACGCTCGTAGTCGGCGTCGAGGCTGTCGGCCTCCACCACCTCGGCCAGCGAGATCGGCAGGGTGGCCCCCTCGGCCCCGCGGCCGTCGGCCCCGTGGCAGGAGAAGCAGTTGGCCGTGGTGCCCATGAACAGCTCGCGACCGTGCTCCGTGCGGCGCACCATCTCGTCAGCGCTCATCCCGTCCCATCGGGGCACATCGACCTCGCCAGCCACATAGTTCTCCTCGGCGTCGCGCCAGCCCTCCCAGACATCCGCGTAGGAGGTCTGCACGGTGTCGAGCGGCAGGTCGCCCGTGTCGGAGCCGGTCATCTCGAGCGCCAGCAGGGTCTCGGTCTCGCCGCGCATGGCGAGCAGGCGGACATAGTCGGCGAGGCCGTTCAGCTGGCCCTCACTGAAGCGGTCGAAGGACGGCATCGCCGTGAAGTAGGCGCCGTTCTTGAGGATGCTGACCAGGTCGTCCCGGCGCGGGCGCTTGCCGTTGTCGACGGCAACCCACTTGAACTTGCCCAGGCGGTAGTCCCGCGGGCGCGGCTCCAGGAACTCAGCCGTCGGGCCGTCGCCGCCGCCCTCGTTGCCGTGGCAGTGCAGGCACTGGGCACGGTACATCTCGGCCGACTCGCGCAGGCTCGGGTACCAGTTCTCGAAGAGCGCGGTCGCGGCCTCGCCCCAGGTGGCCTCGTCACCCAGGCCGGGGACCCAGATGTCGTCCACGGGGAAGGCCTCGTCAGCGCCGGTGAAGACGGCCGGCGCGCCCTCCTCGCCAGGGGTGCCCGTGTGCAGGGGCGCGAAGTCCCGCTGCCACTTGGCCCACAGGTCCTGGGCGTAGAGCGGCTCGGGGACCTCGGAGAAGCGTCCGGCCGCGATCAGCTCGAGCTGCGCGGGGAACCGCTTCACGCGGTTGTCCGTCACGATCGCCTCGAGCTGCTCGTCGGAGAGCTCCAGGTCGCCCGCGAGGTTCGGGTCCTCCTCGGCGTCGTACATGTCCCCGGTGATGAGGTGCCGGGGGTTCTGAGCGGTCCCGAACAGGGTCGTCAGGGCGCCGGTGACCTGGGCCTCGGAGGCGCTCAGGCCGGCGTCCGCCAGGACGGCCTTGTTGTTGAGGGAAAGGCGCCAGGGGAGGTCGGCGTGGCCCGGGTCGTAGTCGCAGGAAGCGACGGCGACCGCCAGGAGGCCGGCGGCCGCCAGGTGGCGGCCAGGAACGGTCCGTAGGGTGCGCTGATTGGCCATGGATGTCATGGGTTGGGGCCCCGTGGGGGGGCTCAGGACCTCTTCAGAGGCTGTCGATGGAACCTGAGGAACATGCAGGATCTAAAGCTTCTCGGAGGGGTGTCAAGCGATGCAGCAGCATCCCGAGAGAGGCTGTGCGACAATCCGCCGCGCGGGACTCGAGGGGGCGTGGACTAGGATGTCCGACCCCCTCCCCAGGGACGGTCCGATGCACTCCTCCCCCCTCCTCGATCTGCACCGCGACGCGGGCGCGCGTGTCACGCCGACGCACGCAGGAAGCCTCGTTCTCACGCACGGAGATGTGCCCGCCGAGTACCGCGCGGGGCGTGAGGGCGCCCTCCTCCTGGACGCCACGCGCAGGGGCTGCCTCGAGATCACGGGGGCCGATGCGCCGCCCTTCTTGCACCGGATCCTGGCCAACCATGTCCTCGCGCTGGCTGAGGGCGAGGGCAACGCGAATCTGCTCCTGTCGCCCAAGGGCAAGGTGCAGGCCTGGTTCGATCTCTTCCGCACGGGTGAGGGTTTCCGCTGCGAGACGGCCCCAGGCGAGGCCGAGGCCCTGCGCGTCGCGCTCGACCTCTACCTCTTCGGGGAGGATGTCCAGCTCACCGACGCCACGGAGTCGTTCGCGCCCCTCGAGCTCGCGGGCCCAGGGGCAGCCGCCGTCCTGCGCGCGGCCCTGCCCGAGTTCGACGGGGCCGGGAGCGGGACCCAGCTGCTGAGCTCCGCTGTCGGCACCGTGCGCGTACGCCCGGCCGAGGTGGCCGGCGAGCGCGGCTGGAGAGTGGACACGGACGCCGGAGGAGCGGCCTCCCTGTGGAAGCTGCTTCTCGATTCGGGGGCCACGCCCGGGGGCTTGGTGGCCGAGGACTCCCTGCGCACCGAGCGGCTCAGGCCGCGCTGGAGCGTGGATGCCAGCGACGAGGTCTATCCCCAGGAGGCCCGCCTGGGCCACGCCTTCGCGCTCGACAAGGGCTGCTATGTGGGTCAGGAGGTCGTGGCGAAGATCGACACCTATGGGGGCCTGAACAAGCAGCTCTTCGCCCTGAGGGTGGCCTCCGAGGATCCGGTGCCCCCCGGGACGCGCCTCCTGCGCACCCTCGACGGGGAGGTCCGTGACCTGGGCCTCGTCACGAGCTGGGCCTGGTCCTTCGAGCACGACAGCGGCCTGGTCCTCGGCTATGTGAAGAAGCGTCACCAGGAGCCGGGCACGGTCTTCGATCTCGAGGGCCTGGACACACAGGCGACGCTCCTGGCGCCCCCCGATCCGGGCGAGAGCACGGGTCGGGAAGCCGAGGCCTGAGCCTACGGCCGCGGGCAGCCCCGCGCGCCTAGGCGCGGCGCGCGGCCAGGCGCTCGTCGGCGAGCTGCACCCCCACCACGGAGGTGGGGCGCCCCTCGGACAGAGCTCGGGCCAGGATGTCCTCCACGCAGGAGCGCACCCGCGCGCCGACCACGGGCACCGGCTCCCGGCGCCCCTCGAGGTGGAACATCGCCCCACGCACCAGGGCCCCTGTATTCAGCGCGAAGTCCGGCACGAACAGCACTCCGCGCTCGTGCAGCTGCTCGCCGTGATGGGAGCGCGAGAGCTGGTTGTTGGCCGCGCCGGCCACGATGCGGCAGCGCAGGCGCTCGATGGTGAGGTCGTGGAGGATGCCCCCCATGGCGCAGGGGGCGAACAGGTCGCAGGGCTGGGTCAGCTCGGAGCCTGGATCCACCATTTCCACATCAAGCTGATCCGCGAGGTCATGCACGCGCTGGGGATCCGCCTCGCTTGCGATCACGCGTGCCCCGGCCCCCACCAGCCTCGCCGCCAGCAGGAACCCCACCGCGCCGAGCCCCTGGACCACCACCGTCCGGCGCCCCCAGTCCACCTCTCCGTCGAGGGACAGCAGGGCTGCCTCCATCCCGAGGAACACGCCCTCGGCCGTGCAGGCGGAGAGCTCGCCCGGGCCCTCGGGTCCGGGGTCCGTGACATAGCGGGTCTCCGCATGCACCCACGAGAGCTCCTGGGCGCCGGTGTTCACATCGGGCCCGGTGTAGAAGCGGCCGGCCATGCGCTCGACCGCCCGGCCAATGCTGCGGTACGCGGCCTCGAGGTCGAGGCCCTCGCCGTCGAGGAGGACCACCTTGCCCCCGCCCGCGGGCAGGTGCAGCAGCGCGCACTTGCGGCTCATGGCCCGGGAGAGGCGCAACGCGTCGAGCAGAGCACCGCTCTCGGCCTCGTAGGTCCAGCGCCGGATCCCGCCAAAGGCCGGGCCGACCTGAGAGTCGTGAACGGCGATCAGGGCGCGGGCACCGCTCGCACCGTCGTGGAGGGCAACCACTTCCTCGAAGCCCTCGCGCCCCATGGCGTCGAACAGCTGCAGCGGCATGGGCGCAGGGTACCGGCCTCGAGCGGCGCGATCACCCGTCCCGTGCGATCCCGGGCTGCGCCTGGAGCGGACGACCTCCGGTGGTGGGCACCCCTGCCGAGGCGGCGCGCTCCTGCCGGGCCCTTGGGTCCTCGGCAGGCTGCGCCGCCCGGCCTCGTCAGCGGGAGCGCAGCAGCGCGGAGGGCGGCAGGAAGGCCCTCGTGATCCGCACCTCGTCGATGGAGCCGCGCAGGAACTGGTTCAGCGTCCCCTGCGCATTGCTGTGGGCCCCAATCAGGGTCGGCCCCGACGGCGCGAACGCGGGCTTCTCGAAGCCGTGCTCCTCAAACTGGCCGTCCAGCCCGAACCGCAGCAGGCGCCGCTCCGCGTCGTAGGCCATGCTGACATGGTGCCAGTCGGTGTCCTGCAGACGCAGGGTGGTGACGATCTGCTGGAAGCTGCTCCCATCGCCAAACCAGCCGGCGAGGTTGCGGTAGCCCACGTTGTAGCCGCCGAACTGGACGAGGAGCCCGAAGTCGAGGCTGGCGTCGCTCGACCCGGAGGGCTTGCGCTGCACGAGCCACTGGCGATCCGTGGCGTCGGGGAACGAGAGCTGATCGAGGCGCACCCAGGCCTCGATGGTGAAGGAGTGGTCACCGATGGCGAGCGCCCCGAGCGGGTCGGTGACCCGGGCATGCCCCCCGAAGGAGTTCGAGACGGCGCCGGTGTGCAGGGACTGGTCATTGGCTGCGCCCGTCGCGGGCACGAGCTCTACGGGGACCTCGAGCTGGCGGTCCGCGGGAGCCACGAGGCTGCCCACGACGCCCGAGCCCGAGCTGTCGTCGAGCCCCGCTCCGCCGACCTCCTCGAAGCGGTAGTAGGCCCGCCCCGCATCACAGTCGTCGGGCACGCAGTTCCCATCCAGGTCAACCTCGAGGGCGTCGAGGATCCCGTTCTCGTTGCAGTCCTGGCCGTACAGGTCGGGGAGGCCGTCGCCGTTGAGGTCCGTGTCCGGGCTCAGGGCAGCGGCAGGGATCGCCACCTTTGCACCGCCGGGTGGCGTCCAGCGCAGGTGCACCTCGGCGTCCCCACCGGACTCGAAGTAGTCCACCTCGATCAGGTGCCGGCTGCCGGCGACCCACCCCTGGGTCACCGAGTACTCGGTGCCGCTGCTCGGCGCGTACTCGTCGATCAGCAGCTGGCCGTCCACCCGCAGGCGCACTCCGTCGTCACCCGCCAGGTGCAGGGTGTACGCCCCGGTGCCCGCGGTGGCCGTGACCGAACCACTCCAGCGCACGGCAAAGCCGTCGCTGGGCAGCCCCACCAGGGGGCTGCCGCCGCCGAAGTCGAAGTCCACCTGGGGGTCCACGCGCACGGCGACGCGGCGGCCCACGGAGCCGTCCAGGTCACGGGTGCGGAAGTACTGACCCACGAGGCCGCCACCGAAGCCGGACTCGCACGCATCGAGCAGCCCGTTACGGTCGCGATCCAGGCAGGGCTGGCAGTCGTCCGGCACGCCGTTCCCGTCGCAGTCGAGCGCGAGGCCGGACAGGATCTCGTCCGCGTCCGCGACCCCATTCCCATTGCAATCGGCCACCTGACACGAGTCCGGGACGCCGTCCCCGTCACGGTCGTAGATGGGGCGCAGGTTCGCGCTGGGCACGACCTCGCCGGAGCCGCCAGGAGGCAGCCACTGCAGCTGGATCAGGCCGCTCACGAAGTCCTCCACATACTCGAGCCGGAGGTGGTACCAACGACCGCCCACCAGCTCGAGCTGGCCGCTGTCGAGGTTCGCGGCGCCGGTCTCCCAGTCGTCCACCACGAGCTGGCCGTTGACCCACAGGCGTCCGCCGTCGTCGTGGAGCAGCGCAAAGGTGTAGACCCCGGTCACGGGGGCGAAGATCGAGCCGGTCCAGCGGGCGCTGAAGAGGTCGCTCGGGATCTGGCCGGGGAGCGGCGAGGTCAGACCGAAGTCGAAGTCCACGCTCGCATCGATCCGCGCCTCGAAGGGACCGCTCAGGTAGGGGTTGCGGAAGTACTGGCCCACCAGCCCCTGGCCCGTGGCCTGGCAGCCATCGGGGATCTGGTTCTGGTCACAGTCCACCATCGGCTCGCAGGTGTCGAGCACGCCGTTCCCGTCGCAGTCCACGCTCGGGTTCTGCGCGATCTCGTAGGAGTCGGGTAGCAGGTCCCCGTCGCAGTCGATCTGGCAGCGATCGGGCTGGCTGTCACCATCCACATCGGCCTCCTCGCGGCAGTGCCCCCCGTCACAGGTCAAGGGCCGCAGGAACCAGTCTCCGTCGCACGCGCACACGCCGCCGATCAGGTCGAACTCCATGATGCCGCCGCTGGAGAGGTCGTCGGGGATGATCGGCGTTGTGGACGAGATCCACCAGGAGCGCAGGGTCTGGGACTCGAAGTCGAGGCCTGCCGGGTAGGCGTTGCTCCCCACGGGATAGAAGCCCCAGATCCCCACGAAGAACGAGGAGCCCGCGCGACCCACATAGGTGTCGGGGATGTCCTCGTAGATCCAGTTCCCCGTGAATCCTTCCAGGGCCTGCACGGGGACGCTCACCAGGGGCTGCGCGTCGGTGGGGTCGCCGTCCCCGTTGGGGTCGCTCCACAGGGTGAGGGTCGAGGGGTAGCCGTCAGGGATCGCGCCCCACGCGATGTCCACCCCCGTGATCGTCTCCTCGCCCTCGACGACGATGTACTGCGTCAGGAAGGCGATGTGGTCCCAGCCGGTCCCCACGGCCGCGTCGTACTCGTCGTCGTCGTAGGAGTAGATGAACGGCACCTCCGTCTGGCACTCGTCCGGGATCCCGTCCCCCTGGCAGTCCGCGGAGAGGCCGCGCCGGATGTCCTCGGGGTCGGGAATCCCGTTCCCGTTGCAGTCCTCCGTGAGGGTGAGGCCCGTGGCAGGGGACTGCGCCCAGGGCGCCAGCGGTGCAGGCGCAGCCGAGAGGACCGGGGCAGGCGCGAGGGCCGGCAGGAGGAGGAGCAGGGGCTCGATCATGGCTAGTGGAAGGTTGCCCCCCGGGGCAGGCCCGGGGGGCAGGCTCATCTCGACGATCCTCCCCGCCCTGAGGGCGAGGAGTGTGCTCTTGGGTGGACTCAGTGCGAACGCAGGAGCGCGTCCCTTGGAACGAAGCCGCGGGAGATCATGACCTCGTCCACCTGGCCGCGCAGGAACTGGTTGCGCGTGCCGGCGGCGTTGGAGTGGGCCCCGATGAGGACGGAGGCCGCGGGTGACCAGGCGGGCTTGGTGAAGCCGATCTCCTCGAAGGCTCCATCCAGGCCGAAGCGCAGCTGGCGCCTCTGCGCGTCGTAGGCGAGGCTCACATGGTGCCACTCGGTGTCCAGGATCTCGAACGAGCTCGTGACGGCGAGCAGGCTCGAGCCGTCCCCGAACCAGGCGGCCAGGTTGCAGGGTCCACCGCCACCTCCGGTCTGCACGATCAGCGAGTAATCGAGCTGGCTGTCCCCGGACAGCGCGGGCTTGCGCTGCAGCAGCCACTGGCGCTCGGCATTGCCATTGGTGGCGATCTGGTCCAGCTGCACCCACGCCTGGAGGGTGAAGCTCTGCCCGCCGGAGGCCAGGCGTGAGGTCGGGTCAGGGATCTCGGCCGAGCCGCTGCTCGTGGTCGAGGTCCAGAACAGGTCGAGGGCCTGCTGGTTCGCAAGGCCGGTCTGGGGGACCGTGGTGACCGGCACATTGGCCACGCGGTCCGCGGGGAGGCTCAGGAACCCTCCGGCGCCGTTTCCGGAGGCGTCGTCCAGCCCCGTGCCCAGCGCCTCCTCGAAGCGCCAGTGCCCCGCGCCGAGCTCGCAGTCGTTGATCACGCAGTCCCCGTCCGAGTCCAGCTCGAACGCGTCCAGGATCCCGTTCCCATTGCAGTCCTCTGCATAGGCGTCCGGGAGGCCGTCCCCGTCAAGGTCCGTGGTCGGACGCAGGTACGCGCTGGGGAGGATCTCCTTCGCTCCCCCCGGGGGCGTCCAGCGCAGCTCGACCAGGGCGTCCCCGCTGAGCTCGAAGTAGTGCAGCTCCAGGCGGTGCTGGCTGCCCGGTGCCATCACGATCCCGACGGAGTACTCAGTCCCGCCGTTGGCGTGGTACTCGTCGATCAAGAGCTGACCGTCGAACCACAGGCGTACCCCGTCATCGGAGCGCACATGCAGCTCATAGCCGGTCCCTGCTCCTCCGGAGGGCGCCACGAGTGTCCCGGTCCAGCGCGCGCAGAAGTCGTCGCTGGGGAGCCCGCCCCCGGGCGAGCCCATCCCCCAGTCGAAGTCCACGACCGGGTCGACGCGCCCGATCAGGCGCGCGCCGAAGGTCCCGTCGAACGCGCCCTCGCGGAAGTACTGCCCGTACAGGCCGTTGGGGAGGGCGGCCTCACAGACATCCAGCACGCCGTTGCGGTCCAGGTCCGCGCAGGCCTGGCAGGAGTCGAGGATCCCGTCCCCGTTGCAGTCGGTCTGGGTCCCCGCCGCCAGCTCGTCGCCGTCCGCGACCCCGTTGCCGTTGCAGTCCAGCACCTGGCAGGCATCCGGCACGCTGTCGCCGTTGCGGTCGTAGATCGGGCGCAGCTCGGAGGGCTGCATGGGGTCCATCACATCACCGGGCGGCGCCCAGTGGAGCTCGACCAGCGCGCCTCCCGCGGCCTCGTAGTAGTGCAGCTCGAGGAAGTACCAGCGGCCACCAAGCAGGTCCACCGTCCCCGTGTCGAAGTCCCCCCCCGAGGGACCCCACTCGTCCAGGATGAGCTGGCCGTTGACGAACAGCCGCGCGCCATCGTCGTGCAGGACGCCGAACTCGTAGGTGCCTCCGGAGGGCGCGAAGAACGAGCCTGTCCAGCGCACGCTGAAGTCGTCGTTGGGGATACCCACCGGGGGCGCGCTGGTGTCGAAGTTGAACTCGACCTGGGAGTCGATGCGCGCGAGGAACGGTCCCGACAGCAGGCGGTTGAAGTAGTACTGCCCCACGAGGCCCTGGTTCGCGGCCTGGCACGGGTCGGGCACCTGGTTGCCGTCGCAGTCGTCGAAGACCTCGCAGGAGTCGAGGCTGCCGTTGCCGTCACAGTCGAGGGTCGGGTCCTGGCCGATCTGGAAGTCGTCGGGCACCCCGTCGCCGTCGCAGTCTGCCTGGCACGCATCCGGCACCCCGTCTCCATCGACATCCGTCGCCTCCCGGCAGTGCCCCGTGGAGCACACCAGCGGCCGGATCATCCAGTCCCCATCGCAGGAGCAGACCTGCGAGAGCAGTCCGTACTCGGTGATCGCGCCGCTCGCGAGGCTGTTGGGCTGGATGGGCGTCGCGGACGCGATCCACCAGCTGGCGCCGTCGGGGGCGCTCGTGTCGAAGGCCGCAGGGTAGGCCGTCGGCGCCGTCGGCCAGGCACCCCACACCCCGACGAAGAACGAGGTCCCGACGGGGCCGAGCACCTGCTCGTCGAGGTCCACGGTGACCCAGGTCCCCGCGAAGCCGAACTCCCCCACGACCGGCACGCTCTGCAGCAGCGCCGCGTCCGCGGGATCCCCGTCGCCATCGGGGTCGGACCAGATGCCCACCGTGGCGGGGAGGCCGTCCACCCCCGAGCCCCACTGCAGGTCCACCCCGGTCAGCAGCTCCTTGCCCGGCTCGACCACGAAGCGGCTCAGGAACGCGATGTGCGGCTGGTCCGTCCCGACCGCTCCCTCGAACCCGCCGTCGTCCAGCGCGTACTCGAGGGGCTGCGCCAGCTGGCACTCATCCGGCACGCCGTCCCCCTGGCAGTCCAGGGAGGTGCCGCGGCGAATGTCCACCACATCCGGGATGCCGTTGCCATTGCAGTCCTCCACGCGAACGGGCCCGCCACCCGGGGCCTGCTGAGCGGCGCCGAGGGGTGCGCACAGGAACACCGGCAGCGCAAGGCAGGAGGTGAGGTGCTTGGCGATCACGGGAAGGCGTTGGCGGGGGAGTGGCGGCCGCTTCCAAGTGTGCCCCGCGGGCAGCACGCGAGCAGGGCCGCGGGACGCCGAGGGTAGGGTGCCCCTGCTGGCCCCACAACGCGCCTGGGAGTGCGATCAGCTCCGCTCAGGGGAATCGCCTTGGAGAGCCTGCGGGACGCCCCTCCGACCGCTTCCCCGCTCACGGGTGCAGCCTGCCCGGGGTGTGCCCGGCATCCCGGCTCGAGACACGAGGCCCAGGGCGGGACGCGCGGGGCCGCGGGGGGCCGCGCGCCAGACCCGCATCCCACGGGTCCGGAGGGGGCCGGGAATGGAGAGGATGGAGGGGAAGAACGGACGCCCCGCGGGCGTCCACCCTGATCCATGGACGCCCCCCTCGAGCGCAGCGCCTCGACGCTGCCCCGGTCCCTCCCCCGGACGCTCCTCCCTAGCCTCCTCCTCGGAGCCCTCGCCTCCTGCGCCAGCACCGGCACGCAGGAGCCGGCGGGCGACGAGGTCGAGCCGCTCATCCCCAGCGCCACCTGGGACCGCATCGGTGAGGTTAGGGTGTCCTCGGACGCCGAGGAGCTGGATCCCACGACGGGCGGTCTGCTCATCGAGCTCGACCAGCTCATCACCGCCTGGAACAACCAGCTGCTCGAGGCGAGCGAGGCCTCGGACCGCGCCAAGTTCCGCGTGCTCGATGCCAAGCTCAAGCACAAGGCCACGCGCGGCACGAGGGTGCTAGTGGAGGTTCTGCAGACGGGTCCGACCCGCAACCGCCAGCTGGCCGCCATGGCGCTCGGCTTCAGCACCGACGAGGCCGCGGAGGGTCCCCTCGTCGCGGCCCTCGAGGACACCGAGGCCGAGGTGCGGGCGAACGCGGCCTATGCGCTGGGGATCCTCGGGCGCGCGGGCACGCCGCTGGGCGGGCTGGTCGCGCTGTTCAGCGACTCCGACCCGGGCTGCCGGCGCAACGGCTCGTGGGCCGTCAAGCAGCTGCAGGCAGCGGGTGCCGATGCGGAGAGCGCGCGCGAGTGCGCGCGCGCGTCCCTCTTCGACCAGGACCCCGCGGTGCAGACGCACTCGGTCATCATCCTCGCGCGCCTGGGAGACGCAGCCTCCCTCCCGGACCTCGTGCTCCTGCTGGAGAGCGAGCACCTGCTCCTCACCCGCGCCGCGAGCCGCGCCCTTGCGAGCCTCGGCACGCGCGACCCGCACCTCAAGGGACGCAGCGCGCGCGCCCTCGCGGCCGCCCTCGTCCAGAACCCCGAGGGTCCCCGGCGGCAGGTCCTCCTCGGGGACCTGCAGCGTCTCGCAGGGAAGAACTACGGGAGCGAGACCGAGCCCTGGGTCGAGTGGGCCGGGCGACTCCCCCAGAGCTGAGCGCTGCAGACGCCCTGGCGAGGACGAAGCCGCACGCTCGCAGTAGGCTGAGGCGCATGCGGCTCTCCACCCTGGTCCCCGGCGTGCTCCTCGCGGCGGCTCCGCTGGCGACGGGCGCGGCGAGCTCCGTCTCCGCGAGGCAGGACGAGCCGCCCCCGCTCACGCGCGTGGCGGGCTCGTGGGCCGTCCACGCGCGGACGCGCGTGGTCTTCCGTGACCTGCCCGAGCGTCCCCACAGCCTCGAGGTGGATCTGGCCTTCCCCGGGCGCGGACGCTGGATGCTCGCCGCGGAGGACGAGGGCGACGACCGCCGCGTGCTGGCGTACCTCTGCGGGCAGCAGGCCTGGTCGGTGCCCGTGGCCTCGTCCCAGAGCGCGGCCCTCGAGGGAGCGCGCCTGCGCGAGACGGCCCTGACCCTCGAGCTGCGCCGCGCCCTGCTGGTCTGGCCGCAGGGACTCCCCTGGGAGGGCGAGGGCGAGGCGCGCGTCGCCCGGCTCGGTGACCTGGGCACCCTCCACGCACGGCTCTCGCCGGGCGCGGCGCGGCCGCACTCCCTGAGCGCGCGGCTCCCGGACGGCACCCCCTGGGAGAGCCTCGAGGGAATCGAGTGGAGGTCCGAGGACGGCGCTCCGCGGGCATGGACCCTGCACCTGGGCAGCGCGCCCGTCTGGACGGAGACCCTCGAGCACCTCGACCGCTCGCGGCGCTACCGGTCCTCGTTCTTCGTCCCGCCCGACCGGCGCGCCCGCCGCTCGCCGGAGGAGGCGGTGCTCGAGCGGCTGCGCCTGCCGCGTCGAGCAGCGTGGATCCGACCGGTCGAGGACTGGCCGACGGCCGACGCCGTGGAGATCGAGCGCGCAGGCGCGCGTGCGAGCCTGGGGACAGACCGCACCCTGCAGGAGGGGTACGGGCTCCTCCTCGACGCACGCGGCCTTCCCCAGGCCTTGCTCTTCGAGGCCGATGGTGGGGTCCCGGGTCCGCAGTGGTCCGACCAGCCCGCCACCCTGGCCGCGGCCACGCGCCTGCCCGGCTCAGGGCCCGACGCCATCCGAGCGGGCCTCAGCCAGCTTCCACCCTCCCCCGGGGGCGACGAGCGCCTGGTCCTGTGGCTGCGCCCCGGACACGCCCCCGAGCTGCGGCGTGAGGCACCTCCGGCAGGCAGGGGCTCCGGCGGCGGCGAGTAGGGTCCGGACCCCCACGAAGCCCCGGCGAGCACGAGGTTCCCGCCCCGTGGGGCTGCCCCCGCCCGGGGCCGCCGGGCTGTCCCCCAGGGAGGTCAGGCCGCCGCAGAGCCTCCCCCTGGCAGCTCCAGCGCGTTGGCACCGCGCTTGCTATTCCTTTGCCTGCGCCGCCAAGTGCCCCTCCGGGGGCCCGTTCCCCGCGGCCCCACCCCCATGAGCCTGCGCCCCCTGCTGATCGCCCTGGCCCTCCTCGTCGCCCTCCCGGACGCCTCCCTCGCGCAGCGCGGTCGGCCCTCCCAGGGCAGCTCCCGCGGCTCCTCCTCCCGCGGCTCGACCAGCCGCCCCGCCCCGAGCAGCCGACCCGCTCCCAGCCGGCCCTCCTCCACGCCGAGTCGCCCGAGCACCGGCTCCAGCTCGAGGGGCATCACCAGCTCACCCTCGCGCAGCACCCGGCCGTCGCCCAGCGTACCCGCGCCCTCCCGCTCCGCCCCCGCCACCCCGCGGGTGACCACGCGCCCGACGACCACGCCCAGCCGCGTGTCCACCAGCTCCCCTCGGCCCAGCACCTCCCTCCCGAGCGCGCTCCCCTCCCGCGCCCCGGTGACGAGCAGCCAGCCGGCCGCGCGCCCGTCCGCCCCTTCCGCCCCCGCGCCCGCCCCGAGCAGCTGGCGCCCCAGCAGCTCCACGAGCTCGGGGACGAGCACCGCGCCCGGGGTCATCGACATCACCAACACGCGCCCCGCCCCGGTGCGCTTCCCGCGGTCGTACAGCAGCACCTCCGGTGGAACCAGCTGGCGGCCGCGCTCGACCCCCGCGGGCTCGGGCCCCTCGCCCTCCGTCCGCTCGCGCTGGACCGCCGCCGGGGCTCGCACCGCCGAGGCCGCGACCCCGCTTCGCCCGGAGGGCTCGGCCATCGCCAGCCGGGCCATGAGCCGCGGGGACATCCTCGACCGCTACCGCGCGGCCTCGGCCCGCGTGGATGCCGGTGAGGCGGCCTCCAGCCAGTCGCCCCTGACCGAGCGCGTCCTCGCGGCGCGCCGCGGAGAGCGGGCCCAGGAGGCCCGCGAGGGCAGGGAGTCGCGCAACGAGCGCGCTGCGAGCGCTCGCGAGGGCCGCGCCTCCCGCGACCTGCGCATCCAGGATGCCCGCACCCAGCAGCGCGTGACCGCGGCGCGCAACGACTACCTGCAGCAGCTCGCTGGTGCGGGCAACCCCAAGGGCGGACCTGGTGCGGTGGGCACGGGCACCCTCGGCGCCGAGGTCCTCCCGGACGCAGCCGCGGGCGCGACGGACGGGACCTCTCCGGGCGCGGGTACCGGGAACGGGGACTACGACACCGGGTACGACGATGGCTACGGAGACGGGTACGACGACGGCTTCGATGACGGCCGCTGCGGCTCGGTCAGCTTCGGGTTCTGGGGCACCTGGGGGTACCAGCCCTGGTGCTGGTGGAACGCGCCCTTCTATGGCTCGGCCTGGTGGTGGCACTCCTGGTGGTCCTGCGGAGGCGCGGGGTACTGGCCCTGGTGGTCGTGCAACCGCTACTGGTGGGGACCGTTCGTCTCCTACTCCTACGCGCCCCCGGTGACCGTGGTCGTCGAGGCCCAGCCCGAGGTGGTGGTCGTGCAGGAGCCCGTGCTGGTCGAGGTCCCCGTGGGCGAGGCCATTGTGCAGGCGCCCCAAGCGCCGAACCCCGAGCAGCAGGCGGAGCTCAACCGCGCGGCGAACCACTACCTCGCGGTGGGCGACGAGGCGTTCCGCGAGGGACGCTACGGCGACGCCGCGCGCGCCTACTCGCGGGCGGTGGAGTTCGCCCCCGAGCTCGGCATCCTGCGCCTCGTGCTGTCGGACGCCCTCTTCGCCATCGGCGACTACCGCTGGGCCGCGGCCGAGCTGCGCAAGGCACTCGAGCTCGACCCGAGCCTCGCCCTGCACGCGGTGGACAAGCGCTCGTTCTACGGCACGCCCGCGGACTTCGACCGCCAGCTCGCCCTGCTCGAGCGCTACCTCGAGGATCACTTCCTGGACGCGGACGCGCGGCTGCTGCTCGCGGGGAACTACCTCTTCGGCGGCCGACCCGCAGCCGCGGTGGACCTGCTGGAGAGCCCCTTCAGCAGCGAGGTGATCGGGGCCGAGCCCGGGGCGGTCCTGCTCGAGGCCTCCCGCCGCGCCCAGTTCGGGCCGGCCGGCGTTTCGACCGATCGCTGAGGCCTCTCAGCCCCGCCGCTGAGAGTCCTCAGGGTGCGAGCGACAGCTCACGCGGTCCCGCATCTCCCGCGAAGGCCTCGAAGGGCGCCCTGCGGCCGAAGCGCTCCTGGAAGCCCTCCGCCACGCGCGCCCCGAGCTCCGCGACGCGTCCGGGCTCGACCAGCGCAACCACGCAGCCTCCGAAGCCGGCGCCCGTGAGGCGCGCGCCGAAGCAGCCGGCCTCGACCTCGAGGAGCGCGACCAAATGGTCCAGCTCGGGGACCGAGACCTCGTAGAGATCGCGCAGGGACGCGTGGGCCTCGAACATGAGCCGACCCGCGGCCACGAGGTCACCAGCCTCCAGGTGGCGCCGAGCCGCGAAGGTGCGCTCCACCTCCTGCACGGCGTGCAGGGCTCTGGAGCGCACGATCGGATCCAGGCGGTGCCCCTCGCGCTCGAGCGTCTCGGCGCGGATGTCACGCAGGCAGCTGGCCCCCGGCTGGTAGGGAGCGAGCGCCCGGAAGGCCTGCTCGCACTGGGCCACGCGGAGGTTGAACTCCCCCTTCGCAAGCTCGCGCTGCACGCCAGTGTCGAAGACCAGGTACGCCGCGCGCTCGGGGTCCAAGGGCACATGCTCCCAGGTGCCGTCCTTGCAGTCGAGCCACAGCAGGTGACCTGGCCGCGCGTGGCCCACGGCGTGCGGATCCATGATCCCGCACTGCACGCCGACGAAGCCGCGCTCCCCGGCGAGGGCCGCGGCCACCCAGCTCAGCCGCCCGGCGCCCAGGCCCAGGAGGGCGTCCGCCGCGAGGGCCGTCACCACCGAGATCGAGGCCGAGGAGGAGAGGCCTGCGCCCACGGGCAGGTCCCCACCGAAGAAGAGGTCCAGGCCCTGGCCTTCGGCGAGGGCGCGGCCGCCGACCAGCGCGGCGAGGGCGCCCACCGGGTAGTCGAACCAGGCTCCCGCAGGACCCTTCGGCAGCGCGCCAAGCCGGCCGTCGAAGCGACGCGCGTCGAGGGTGGTGCCCAGGGTCAGGCGGCCGTCGTCCCGGGGCCTGCCCACCACCAGGGTGCCCCGGTCGATCGCCCCGGGCAGGACCGGACCGCCGCTGTAGTCGAGGTGGGCCCCGAAGAGGTTGACCCGGCCCGGCGCGAAGAACAGGCGCGCGCCCTCGGCGCTCCCCCCCCACGCCTCTGCGGCGCGGGCTAGGAGCACCTCCCAGCTTCCGGGATCGAGGGCGCGGGCAGTCACAGGGGACGAATCGGCAGCCTTCGGCCGCGAGCGGAGGGCTTTCTCGCGATCCGCCGGCCTTTGGGGCTTCTCAGCACCAGAGGCCGGACTGAAAGGGCCCTGGAGCACGCGAAGGCGCGCGCAGGGTCCCTGAGAACGGTGCGGAACACAGGGCCAGGAGCACTCGGGATCCGGCGAGTTCCGGACGATAGAGTCCAGGTCATGAAGGCCCGCCCCGCCTCCCCGTCCCTGCGCTCCGCCCTCGGGGGACTCGCCCTCGCGGCTCTCGCCTCGGCCTGTGCGAGCATCGATCACACCCGTGAGACGCAGACCTCCGGGACCTTCCGCTCCGAGGCCTGGGCGTTCACCGTCCTCCAGTGGGACTTCCCCGCTGAGTCGAGCCAGATCGCGCGCGACAACGCCTTCGACGCGGGCCTGCCGAACCTGCGCATCGACCTGCAGGAGCAGAGCCCGGACTGGGGCTGGTGGAACTGGGTCCTCGACATCCTCTCGTTCCGCAAGACCGTCCTGACGGGGACCTGGGGCTACGACGGCGAGGACCTGCGCCGCGAGCTCGCGGGCGACTGAAGGTCGAGGCGACGCGCCTCCTCGCGCGCCCTCACGCGCGCAGCGCGGACGCCGCCGAGCGCAGGACCTCGTCCAGCGGGCGGGGCGACCAGCCGAGCTCGGCGCGGGCCTTCCCGCTGTCGAAGGCGAAGTGGCGCCCCAGGAGCGTGAGCGCCTGGGGAGTGACCATCTGCAGAGGGCGCAGGGCGTCCGCCAGGCGAGCCAGGGGCACGACCGCGCCGCGCCACGCCACCGGGGGCACCACGCGAGGCCGCAGGGTGTCCGCGCCGGTCAGCACGCGGACGGCCTCGCGGAAGAGCGCCGCGTGGGACCAGTTCGACTCCACGAGCAGGTAGCGCTCCCCCACGCGCCCGCGCTCGAGGGCGAGGCGTGCTCCCCGCGCGCAGTCCTCCACGCCGACCACTCCCAGGGTCCCCGGCGGCGCGAGGGTGCCAAGCTCGCCGCGCTGCAGCTTGCGCAGGAAGCGCAGGGTGTTGGAGCCCTGGCGCGCGGGCCCGAAGATCGAGCCGGGGTTGATGGTGAGTACGGGGAGGCCCGAGGCCAGGGCCAGCTCCTCGGCCTCGCGCTTGGTGTCGCAGTAGGGCACGCGAGCGTCGCGCAGGTTCCAGGCCGCGCGCTCGTCGAGGACCTCCCCCGCGGCCGCGGTCCCGACCGCCGCCACCGAGCTGACCTGCAGGACCCGCTCGGGAGCAACGGCTCGAGCGGCGTCGAGGAGCGCGCGCGTGCCCTCCACATTCACCGCGTGCTGCAGCGCGGTGTCCGCCGTGCGGTAGCTGATGACGGCGGCGTTGTGGATGATCCAGAGCGGCAGCCCCTCGGCCTCGGCCGCATCCGCGGCCTGGCGGACCGCCTCGCGCACGCTGGCTGGCCGAGTCAGGTCACAGCGCACCCGGGCGCAGTCGAGGCCCAGCAGGTCACCTTCGTCACAGCCCTCGCGGCAAGAGGCCCAGACCCGGTACCCGGCGCCGGCCAGCTCCCTGCAGAGGGCGCTCCCCAGGAAGCCGTTGGCTCCAGTCACGAGGATGGCCGCCGTCATGAGGCTGCACCCTGCTCCCAGAGAGGCAGGACGATGCGCGCCACGGCGCCGCGGCCCTCGCTGCGGTTCTCGAGGGAGACCCGCCCGCCGAGGTCCTCGACCACCCGGCGCACGATCGCGAGGCCCAGCCCGGTTCCGCTGGTGCGCGTCGTGAAGTAGGGCTCGAACAGGTGCTGCTCCTGCTCGGGGTCGAGCCCCCGGCCCGAGTCCACCAGCTCGACCTCGACCTCGTGCCCGAGCACGCCGCAGCGCGCACGCAGCTCCCCGCCCTCGTCGCTGGCCTCGATGGCGTTGGACACGAGGTTCAGGAGCGCTCGCCTCAGCTCTCCCGGGTCTCCGAGCACGAGGCCTCCGTCGCCCTCGCGGACGAGCTGCACGCCCTGCTCCGCGGCCCAGGCGGCCGAGAGCTCGAGGACCTCGTCGAGCAAGGCTCCGAGGTCCACGGGCTCGAGGTCGCGGTGCTGCCCGGCGAAGGAGTGGAAGTCGCGCGCGATCTCCCGCATGGCCGCGACCTGGCGCTCGATCATGTCCATGGTCCGCACGAGGATGGACTCCGCCTCGGGACTGCCCTCCTCCCGCGCGCGCCGCAGCAGCCCGATCGAGAGCGAGATGGGCGTGAGGGGGTTCTTGATCTCGTGGGCCACCTGGCGCGCCATCTCGCGCCAGGCCGCGTCCTTATCGGCGCGCATGGCCGCTCGACGCCCCTCGGCCAGCTCGCCCGCCATGCGGTCGAAGCCGCGCGCGAGGTCGCCGAGCTCGTCGCGACGCGACCAGCCGAGGCGCTGCTCGAGGTCACCCGCGGCGAGGCGGCGCGTGTGGGCCTCCAGCTCCTGGATCGGCTGTGCCGTGCGGCGCGCCACGAAGAAGGTCAGCACGGCTGCGGACACGAGGCCCAGGGCCGCGGCGAGCAGCAAGGTGCGCGACACCTCCTGCACGGGCGCGTAGATGTCGGAGAAGTCTGCGCCGATGCCGACGGTCCAGCCGAAGCCGCCCTGCTCAGGCGCGGCCGTGCGCTTGAAGGCGGCCTTCTTCTGGATCCCGCGGAAGGTGTAGTCGGGATACATGCCCCACGGGGCCCCGCGCGCCGCCTCGACCAGCGGCTGCAGCTCGCCCTCCTGGAGCTCGGACACGCGCGTGCCGACCAGGGCGCGGGTCGGGTGAGCGAGGATCGTGTCCGCATCGGGTCCCCACAGCCACGCGTAGGACGACGCGTACAGGTCCTGCAGGGGCTGCTCCCCGGTCGCGCCGAGCCGGCGCACCCCGAACGACTCGATGCGCGCCTGCAGGCGGTCGGTCCCCATGAGCGCCACCACCGCGCCGGAGGGCTCCTCGCCGGAGCCTGGGGACAGGCGCACGGCCATCCCGACGAAGGGCGGCCCCCCGGCAGGGAGGCCGAGCAGCGCGGAGGCCGTTCCGAAGCCGAGGCTCGCGCGCCCGCGCGCGAGGACCTCCTCGAGCCAGGGGACCCCGGCGAGGTCGAGCCCCAGGGCTGCCCGTCGCAGGGTGTCTGACGCCTCCTGCCCCTCGGCGCCGCGGTCGGTGGCAAGGACCCGGCCGTCGCGGTCGACCGCGAGCACCAGGCCGTGCACGCCGCTGAGCCGCGCCATGCGATCGAAGAGGTCCTGGACCGTGCTCTCGAACAGGGGGCGCTCCTCCTCGGGCCCGCCCACGAACCAGCTAACCAGGGGCACGCCTGCGAGGTACTCCAGGTCCTGCCAGCGCTCCTGGAGCTCGCCATCGAGCTGATCCGCCAGGTCCGACGCCGTCGAGAGCAGGTGGAAGCGCACGGCGTCCTCGGCGAGGCGCTGGGAGACATGGGTCTCCACCCACGCCGCGAAGCCCACGAAGGGCAGCGCGACCGAGAGCAGGACGGCGAGGGCCCAGCGGGTCGAGAGGCGGCGGAACACGCGCGGCCCAGTCTACGGGCGGAGCGCGCGCGAGCGCTGCGCCGGGCCCGGGCCTATCCTCCGAGGTGTGCCGGGACCCGCTGCCACCCTCCCCTCCACCGCCGGGCGCCTGCTGGTGGTGCGCCTCTCCCACCTGGGGGATGTGGTCTGCGGCCTGCCGGCCTGGCACGCGCTGCGCCGCGCCCGTCCCGAGGCTCGGCTGGGCTGGGTCGTCCAGGCGGAGTTCGCCCCCCTGCTCGAGGTCCTGCCGGGGCTCGAGCTGGTGCGCTTCGATCGCTCCGGCGGGCTGGGGGCCTGGCGCACCCTGCGCCGGGAGCTGCGCGCGTTCGCGCCGGACGCGACCCTCGATGTGCAGGGCAATGCCAAGTCGGCCGCCGCCGCGTGGCTCAGCGGGGCTGGCCGGCGCTACGGGCCGCAGCGCGCCGAGTGGCAGGAGCCCTGGGCCGCGCGCGCCACGCCCCTGCTCGCCTCCGCGGCCGCGGGCCCCCATCCGGTGCAGCGGGCGGTGGCCGTGGCGGAGGCCGCCCTTGGCCAGCCGGTCGAGGCACGCACGGAGCTTCCGCTCCCCGCGGAGCTGCGCGCTCGCGGTGCGCGGCTCCTGGACCAGCTGCTCCCCGACCGCGGGCGCCCCAGGCGCGTGGTGCACCCGGGGCGCGAGGGCGACGCGAGGACCCTGCCCGCCCGCTCCCTCGTCGAGGTGCTCCGCCGGCTCCACGCGGAGGAAGACCTGCTGGTGGTGACGGGTCCCGCGGAGGCCGAGGTGGGCGCGGGCCTTGCCGAGAGCCTGCCGCCGGGTCCTGGCATGGGCCACCTGATCGGCCAGCGCGGGCTGCCGGAGCTCGCCGGCCTGCTGCACGCCGCGGGCGAGGCGGGGCTGCGCCTGCTGGTCGGGGACTCGGGGCCCGCCCACCTGGCAGCTTCCGTAGGGGTTGGGACAGACACCTGGTTCGGCCCGACCGATCCCTTGAAGACCGGCCCCTGGCCCCCCATGGGATGCGCAGACTCCGGACACCGCGCCCACCGCGCCGCAGACGGGGACCTGACGCGCCTCGATCCGGCCGCGCTGGCCCGCGCCCTGCGGGCCGGAGCCGCCCTGCGCGCCTGACCGCAAGGCCAGCACCCCCGCCGCCAAGCCCCCGCCCCCAAGACCCAAGGATCGCCATGAGGATGGCCCACTACTTCCTGATCGCGTGCCTCGCCGCAGGTCCCGCCCTGCTGGCCGCGGCAGTGATCGGCTTCCTGGGGCGCCTCGATCTGCACTTCCAGGTGGCTCTGCCCGCCGCGATCCTCACCGTGGGCGCGCACACGCTCCTGATCCTGTTCATGATCGTGACTGGGCGCATCCTGCGAGAGGCTGTGGCCAGCCGGGACCTGCCGCAGGTCTTCCTGGACGAGCTGAACGAGTTCTTCGCCAACAAGAAGGCCTACCCCGCGGCGATCTTCGGCTCCTTCTCGATCGTGGCCGCAGGCGTGCTCGCCTTCGGCGCGCCCGCGCTCGGGCTCCCGGCGGTCGTGCACTGGCTGAGCGGCCTGCTGGCCCTGGGCCTCAACCTCTGGGCCCTCCCCATCGAGTTCCGCGCCCTGCGCGAGAACCAGCGCCTCGTGGACGCCGCGGCCGTGACCCTCGACCGCATCGACCGCGAGCTCGAGGCGCAGGGCGAGGCGCCTGAGGAGGAGGAGCCCATGACGCCCGCGGCGCTGGCCCGCGCCGCCGGCATCGTGGCCATCAGCGCGTGGATGCCCTGGGCCTACTGGGCCTTCGTGATCTGGAACGGAGACCTCTCCAAGGCCTCGGTCCACCCGTTCCTCGAGGTCAGCGTCCTCGCCGCCATCGTGTGGTGGATGGCGCGGGGTGAGGCGCGGCGTCAGGAAGCGGCCGCCTCCTGAGGACCTGCCGAAGACCGGCTCAGGCGCCCGCGGCCTCGAGCGCCTGCAGGCGCTCGCGGATGTCGCGGTACTCGGGCCAGAACACCTCGATCTGACGCAGCAGCTGGAGCTGCTCGGCGGGGTCCTGGCTCTCCTCGACGCGGGCATAGAGGGCCGCGGCGTCGCTCACATAGTCCTCGAGGGTCCGGAGACGCGAGATGGCGTCCTCGTAGTAGTCACGGCCCTCCAGGAGCTCCTGGAACTTGGCGATGGCAGCCTCGTAGCGGAAGTCGTGCTCGAGGTCGAGCGCCTTCTGATAGGTCTTCGCTGCGCGGGCATCGTCGATACCGGCAAGGGCCTCGTCGAAGAGCTCCTTGCGCACGAGGGAGGTCTCCTTTCCGCGCTCCAGGTAGTCGCGCGCGGTGGCGAACTCCCCGCGCAGGATCGCCATGCGCCCCTGGAGCAGCAGCTCGTCGGCAGTGGCCTCCTCGCGGGCCCGCGCGAGCCCGGCCTCGGCCATGGCGTTCTCGGGGTCGAGCACCAGGGCCACCCGGTAGTCGTTGCGCGCGGCGGCGTGCAGGCCGTCGGCCTCGAGCACGATCGCCTGGGTGGTGCGCTTGCGCGAGAGCTCGCGCTCGACCTCGCCAACGCGACGCTCGGGCTTGGGGTCGCCGGGGCGGTACTTGCTCGAGGCTCCGAAGCGGCTGCGGGCGATCTCGTACTCCCAGTCGCTGACCGCGCGCACGCCCTCGTCGTAGTAGTCCTCGCCAAGGGTCTCGCGGTAGGCCTGGAGCAGGGAGACCGCGGCGAGGCCGATGGCCGACTCGTCCTCCTCGGGGTTGAAGGCGAGGGACTGCTCGAAGGCCTCCTGCGCGTCGTCGAGGCGCTGCTCGGACTGGGCCTCCAGGCCGCGGTCGAGCCAGGTCCGCGAGAGCTTGCGCCGCGTCTTCTCGATCCAGGAGACCACCACCGGGTTCAGGGGCTCGAGGTCCCGGGCCCGGCCGAAGGCCTCGAGGGCCTCCACGTCGGCTCCGTCGAAGGTCAGGCGGCGGCCCTCGGAGAGGTGCCACGCCATGGTCGCCCGCCGGTGCGCCTCCTGGGCCTGCACGGAGGCCGGCTGGCTCTCGAGCAGGGCGGCCGCCCGGACCACCGCCTCGGCGTACTGGCCGTGGTCCACGAGCCAGTCCACGGAGCGGCCGGTCTTGGCCTCGGGGGAGCTGGCGCAGGCCGCGAGGGCCAGGAGGGTGAGGAGCGGGCTCTGGGGGACCTTCATGGGGACGGGGCTCGGACGCGCGGCGGCCTGGATTCTTCCCGGGCGCCCAATGGAAGGACCTGGAGGGGGGTACGGCAAGCCCTGAGGCCCGTTCAGGACCGCATCCCCTCGAACAGCACGATCCCCAGGCTCCCGAACCCGAGCACCGGCGTCCAGCTCGCCAGCAGGGGCGACAGCCCGCCCGAGAGGCCGAGGTTGCGGAACACGAAGTCCGCGGCAAAGAAGAAGACGCACAGCAGGCCGCCCAGGGCAAGGCGCTCCGAGCCCCGCCCACGCTCGTACTGGAAGAGCAGCGGCAGCCCCACCAGCAGGAGGATCACATTCGCCAGGGGGAAGGTCAGGTGGTAGTGCCACAGGGTCCGGTAGGTCATGTCGTCCGGCTCGCGCTGCATCAGGCGACCGACCTCGGCGAAGGAGAGCTCGAGCGGCTCGTAGCCCGCTCGGCGGTAGGTGAGGACCAGCTCGGGATCGAGGTCGAGGTCCTCCACCTCCTCGAGGAACGCCACGGGCTCGGAGGCCGCCGAGGCCCCCATCTCCTGGCGCTCGGCCTCAGCGAGGCTCCAAGCGTCCCCGGTCCAGGTCGCCCCGCTCGCGTCGATGCGCGTGTAGTGCTCGTCCTCGGAGAGGATCGCAACCACGCCCTCGGCCACGGGGACACCGGCGCCGATGCCCTCGGGGAAGTAGCGCTCGAGGAAGACCAGGCTGCCCAGCTCTCCGTGGACCACGATGTCCTCGTAGGAGCGATTCTCCTCGCCCTCGACGAGGCTCCAGTGCAGGCGGTCGCGCTCGTCCGCCAGGACCTCGATCAGGGTCTCCCGCAGGACGAACATGCCCACGGAGAGCAGGAGCCCCACTAGCAGGATCGGCCCGGTCAGGCGACGCGAGCTGACCCCGGCCGCGAGGATGGCCGTGACCTCGTTCTTCTTGAGCAGGCGGTTGACCGTGAACATGCCCGCGAGCAGCGTCACGAACGGGGCCACCTGCAGGAACAGGAACGGGACCTGGATCAGGTAGTACCGCAGCACGGGGCTCTCCCCCTCGGCACTGTCCGGCGTGATGTAGTCCCCCACATTGCTCGCCATGTCGAGGACCAGGTAGAGCCCGACGACGAGGAACAGGGCCGTTCCATAGGAGCCGATGAAGTGCCCGATGACATAGCGGTCGAGGCGCCCTCCCCAGCGCAGCCGGTGCGAGCCGCTCATCGACGCAGCCCCGCACGCAGGAGAGGGAGCGAGGCCAGGACCCCTGCCGCGGTCGGCCCCCAAGCGACGACCAGCACGGGCAGGTCGGTGTGGCTCGCGAGCTCCGCCCCCAGGTTCATCGAGAGGGCGTAGTAGCCGATCCCGTAGGCCGAGCTCACCGCCAGGGCCGCCAGCTGGTTCCCGCGCCGCAAGATCAGCCCCGTCGGCACGCCGAGCAGCAAGAAGAGGAAGTAGACCACCGAGAGGCTGGCGCGCTTGTGCACCTCGTAGACGAGGATCCTGCGACGCTCGGGGTCGGGCTCGACATCGAGCTGCTCACGCAGCTCGGAGACGGTCTTGTAGCGCGGACGCGTCGAGGTCGCCGGGCCGCGCGGGTCGATGAGCTCGGCCAGGGGGATCGAGTAGCCGACGGCTCCCTGCTCCGAGCGCACGCCTGCTCCGGGGGCGTGCGCCCGCACGCCCTCGAGGTCCACCTTCAGGGCCCCGCGCTCGGTGCGGATGTGGGCGCGCTCGGCAAACAGGTCGATGCGGTCCTGCGGAGCCTCCTCCGCGCGCCGCATGTACACGTCATGCCAGATGTCGGGGTTGCGGGGGTCACGCCAGGCCCCGCGCAGGAAGAACCCGTGGAACTCAACGGTCGTGCGGCCGGGAGGCAGGTTCGAGAGCGTGCGCTCCAGGCCGCGAGCGATGAGTGCGTTCTGGTCCGCCTTGAGCCCGGGGACCTGCTCCGCGAAGAGCCACCAGGTCGTGCCCGAGAGGACCGTGGCCAGGGCCAGGCCGGGCAGCAGGCGCCCCAGGGGATGGAAGCCCGCCATCTGGATGGCCGTCCACTCGCGGTCGGCCGCAAGCCGCCCGTAGGTCCCCACGACCGCCAGCAGGAAGCACAGCGGCAGGACATAGGGCGCGAGGGTCTGCAGCACGGTGGGCAGGTAGGCCGCCAGCAGGCTGGCGTCCGCGGCCGGCAGCTTGTGCACGGCGTTCACGGCCACGCCGGGGACGGCGAGGACCACGATGGAGACCACGCCGAACAGCAGCGCCGTCAGCATCTGGCGCAGGATGTAGGCCTGCAGCTTCAAGAGCGGGAGAGTCTAGCGGAGGCGGGGTCTCGACCCTTCCGGCGGGACCGGGGAGTAGCATCCAGCCCGCGCTCCATGAGCCTCGTCCCCCCCCATCCTCCCGAGGCCGTCCTGAAGGCCGGCCCGAAGCGCACGGTCCTCCGGACGGCCTCCGGGACGATCGTGAAGCGCTTCCACGCCCCGGGAGCGCTCGATCGCTGGAAGGACCCGCTGCGCGCCTGGCGCGAGGCGCGGATGCTCAGCCGACTGGCGAGGCGCGGGGTGCGCGTCCCTCGGGCGATCGCCTGGCGCCGGGGCGCCGACGGGCACTGGGAGCTCGAGCTCGAGGAGGTGCCGGCCGCGGTGGACCTCGCGGCGCTGCTCGAGCGGCCCGGGCGACCGCGCATCGCCCAGCTGCGCGGGCTGCTGGTGCTGGCGGTGAACATGGCGCGCGCGGGACACCGGCACGCCGATCTGCACCCGGGCAATGTGCTCCTCGACGGAGAGCACCGGGCCTGGCTGATCGATGTGGGGCGAGGGCGCTTGGGAGGAGCGCCCTCTTCTCGGGAGCTCGCAGACCTGCTTGCCAAGGTTGGCGGCCGCCTGCGCGAGCAGCTCGATGCCCGCGCTCGGGAGTGGCTCGCGGGCAGGCTCATGCGGGAGCTGAGAGTGCCTCCCCCCCACCCGGCCGAGCTCGAGACCGAGGCGCGCCGGAGCCGCGCCCGTGAGGCCTCTCGCCGAGACGACCGCTGGACCCGCGCCAGCGGCAGCTGCGTCCCGAGGGGCCCCGGGTTCGCGCACCGACAGCCGGCACCCGGGCCCTGGCATCGCAGCGCCGCCCTCGAGCCGGCGCAGGCCCGGGCTTGGTGGGTGGAGCTCGGACGGCTCGAGGAGCACCGCCTCCCGGCAGCCCGCCCCGTGCTCCTGCGCGAGGGCGCGGGGACCGCGCGGGTGGTGCACGGCCTGCCCGCGGGCGCCGTGCCCATCCAGCTCTCCAGCGACGAGGAGGCCGAGCGCGCGGCGCTGGCCGCACCGCTCGGCAGCCTGCTGGGACAGCTCCACGACCGGGGCCTCGAGTGGGATCCGGCGCATCCGGTGACCCTCGCGCGGGCTCCGTCGGGCGAGCTGCTCGTCGTTCGGGCGAGGCTCCGCGCAGCGAGCGCGGGGGGAGGCGAGCGGGATGGCGTGGGAAGGCGCGCGTGCCTGCGCGCGGCCTGGCGATGGATCGTGCAGGGGGCCGGGGACGGACAGGCTCCCGCGGACCTCCGCAGAGCGTTCTGCGCCGCCTACTCCGAGGGGCACCTGGGCGGCCCTCTGGACCGACTGCGTGCCCTGGCGCACTGCGAGGAGGACCTCGCATGACTCCCTCGGCATCCAACGCCGCCGGGTCCGCGCGGGCGCCCCTGCGCCGACGCCTACGCGCCCGGCTGGTCCCCGGTCTCGCGGGGGTCCTCTGCCGGCTACCGACTCCGGCGGTCACGCCCCTGCTGAGGGCCGCAGGAGTCTGCGCCCGGGGGTCCCGCGCTGCAGCCATCGCGCGGCAGCAGCTCGCGGCGACGGCCCCCTTCGCCGGCTGGGACGCGGCGGTCGTCCGAGCCCTCGAGCGCGGCGTCGAGCTCCACGCCGTCGACCAGCTGGCCCAGGTGCTGCGGCTCGCGGGCGGCGGCGGCGGGGGCTGGCTCGAGGACGAGGTGCGACTCGCCTCCGGCGCGGAGCACCTGGAGAGTGCGGAGCGCGGGGGCGTCGTCATCGCGACCCTCCACATCGGGCACTGGGAGGTCCTCGCCGCCTGGCTCCGGCGGAGGGGCCTCGACGGGGCCGTCATCGGCCGCGGCGGTGCCGCGGGCGACTGGCTCGCCCGGGTCCGGGCCCTGCACGGCGTCCAGACCATCCCCCAGGACGCCAGCGCCCGGGTGCCCCTCGAGGTGCTCCGCCGCGGGGGCACGCTCGGCGTGCTCTGCGACCTCGACACCCGCCAGCTGGACGGGATCCACCTGCCCTTCCTGGGCCGCGACGCGCTGACCATGACCGCACCGGCCGCCCTCGCGCGGGCCTCAGGGCGCCCCATCCTCCCGGCCTGCTGCCTGCGGGCTCCGAGCGGGGGCTTCGAGGTGCATGTCGCCGAGCCCCTCGCTCCCCCCACGCGCGGCGCGCGCTCCGAGGAGCTCGTGCAGGCGCTCTCCCAGATCAACGCCCAGTTCGAGCGCTGGATCCTCGAGGCCCCGGAGCAGTGGGCCTGGCATCAGCCGCGCTGGCGTACGCGCCCGGGGGAGGACACGGGGCGCGCCGACCCGGACCGCCGCCGGGAGAAGGGCTCGCGGTAGGAGCGCTGCGCTCCGAAGGGCCCCGGACGGACGCCGCCGCGTCCGCCCGGCGGTCCTGGCTCAGATCCCGTGCTGGCTGAAGAAGGCGCGCATGGTCGCGTTCTTGGCGAGGCGCTCGAAGTCCTCCGGCCGGTCACGCTTGTAGCCCTTCATCGTGGGGACGATCGAGAGGATCGTGCGGCCGTCCTTGCCCAGCTGGCCCTCGAACGCCACGAGGGAGTCGGCGGCCTTGGCCACCATCCCGGGCTCGCCCACCTTGGTGACCAGCTGCACGAGGTACTCCACGGCCTTGCCCGCGTCGCCCGTGTCCCAGTAGTGGGCGGCGTACTCGTAGCGCTCCTTGAAGTAGTCCTCCCGCTCGGAGCGGTGGGTGCTGAGCACGCCCTCGAGCTGCTTCAGCTCGGTCTCGCTGGCGCTGCTGCGGTAGCCCTCGAGGAGGGCGAGCGCGTTCTCGTAGTCGCGGGGGAAGGCCCAGGTCAGGGTGTGGGCCTCCCAGATGAGGTCCTCGAGGTCCGCCGGCTGGCCCAGCTCGGCCGTCGGCTCCCAGCGGCGCAGCTTGTTGCGCACCTCCTCCACGGCGTCATGGTTCGGCCAGCGGCTCGTGAACTCCTTGGCCCGCTTGACGAACACCCGCGCCCGCGGCCGGCTCGGCTCGGGCGCCAGGTAGTTCTTCTCGTACTTGCGCACCTGGTTGTCGAGGAACCGGTTACCCGCGAGGTTGTCGGCCAGCAGCTCGCTCTTGCTGGTGAGCTTCCGAGTCTGCTCACGGACCTTGGCGAAGCGCTCGCGCCACTCGGCCGTGAGCTCCGCGTCGTGGCGCTCGACCTTCTCCATCTCGGTCTCGGCCTTGCCCACATTGCCCTCCGCAAGGGCCTCCTCGAGCCGAGCAAGGCTGGTCTTGGCATCGAACGCCTCCTCGTGGGAGCTGTCCGCGTAGTTGCCGAGCATCTGCACGATGACCAGCACGCCGATGGCGAAGAAGAGCAGGATCGCCCAGGTCGGGAGGCCCTTCTGTGGCGTGGACCGGGTCCGCCGCTGGACGCGCCCGCTGCCCGTGCGCTCCGCGGCCGCGGCACGCGCGCGGCCCGAGCGGGCGCCGGAGCCGGAGCCAGAGCCGGACGAGGCCGCCCGCGTCCTGCTCGGCGACGAGGGCCGCTTGTCGGTAGGAGCGGCCGGCGTCGCGGCCGCGGCCCCCTGCTGCTCGAGGTCGGTCTCGAGCCCGAGCTCGACGCCGCCGATCTGCAGGGTCAGCCCAGGCTCCCAGGTGAACGGACCCGCCAGCGCCTCGCCGCCGGCCAGCGGCGCAGCCACGCCCTGGGTCGTGGTGACACGGACCTCCTCCCCGACCACCTCGAGCGTCAGGTGCAGAGGAGCCAGGTCCGCATCCTCGAGGGTCAGCGTCGCGCTCGCGGCCGATCCGATGGTGAGGGTGCCCGGACGCAGGTTGAAGCGGCGACGAGAGTCGCCCTGGGTGACGGTCAGTCTTGCCATGGATCGGAGGGGGGCGCGGGGAGCCCGGCACGGGAGGCCTCCCCCACGCCGAAGTTCTGGGTCCAGTAGTAGCCGGCGACGGCGGTGGCCATCTCCGTGTGCCCGGTCATGAGCAGGTTACGGTGGTGGCCCGAAGAGTGGGTCCACCCCTGGTGAGCTCCCTCCGGCGAGCCGCTGCCCGCGTGGCAGTTCTCACTCACGCCGCGGTCGTACCCCTGCTCGCGCATGCGGTCGAAGGGCGTGCGGCGTCCAGGGACATCCTCCTCGAAGTGGCCGAAGTTGCCGGTGCGGCTCATGTAGTCGGAGTGCACCGCCGCGGCCGCCTGGATCTTGGAATCCCAGCCCACGCTCTGGCGCCCCATCAGAGCGCGGTAGCGGTTGGTGATGCGCACCTGCTCCTGCTCGGCCCGGCCGCAGCTCTCCTCGCCCTCGGTCCAGACGCGCTCGTTGCGGTCCTCGATCCAGCGGTCACGGTGCAGCCGCGCGAGCTCCCCGCGGTCCCACGCGAACCCCTGCAGGCTGACCTCCTCCTGCTCGGCCGCGAGCACCCCCATCCAGGCCGGGACGCCGTCGGGCAGGCTGCGATGCCCCTGCTCCCTGCGTGCCCAGCGCAGGTCACGCAGCGCCTCGCGGAAGCGCTCGTCGAGCCTCACCGCAGCCCCCGCGTCCCAGAGCGCACGCACGGCAGCCACGCGCTCGTCGACCTCTCGCTGCACCTGCTCGTACTCGGCGCGGCGGTTCGCCGGCACCGGATAGAAGTACCGCTGCTCGTCGAAGATCAGGGCGAGGGCGTAGGCACGCGCCTGATCGAGGCGGGCACGCTGCTCGGCCAGGGCCAGCAGGGGCTTCCAGGCCTTGGCGCGCTGGAGGCTGCGCAGGGCGCTGGCCTCGAGCTCCGCGAGCCCGCGCGCCAGCTCCTGCTCCGCCCAGAGGTGCATGCGGGCCAGCTCCACCAGCTCAGCATGGGCCGCGAGGCGCTGGGGCACGCGGCTGCCCTGCACGGCGCGCAGGAGCGCCTCCACCTGGCGGCCGACCTGCTCGCGGTCGAAGTCCAGGGCACCCAGGAACTGCCCCTCGTTCAGGACATAGCCGCCCTCGGGGACCTCCTCCCCGCGCGCGCCGGCGACCAAGAGGTCACGGTGCTCGGGGTCGAGCTCGGTGAGGGCCGCAAGCAGCGGCAGCGCACGGACCCGCTCGCGCGCATCCTGGGCCCCGAGCACGGTCAGGGCGAGCCCGGCGACGGCGTCCTCGGAGAGCAGGCCCTCGTCCAGCACCTGCTGCAGCGCCGAGGACGCGGGCGCATCGAGCGCCCCAAGCTCTTCGGCCGGCCACTCGTCCTCGAGCGCGAGGAGCCAAGAGACCTCGTGCGCCCGGCGGCGGTAGCGGGCGTGCTCCGGACCCGCAGTGCGTCCGGCCGCGGTGTTCAGCAGGGCCAGGGCGCGGGGGAGATCCCCGCGCAGGCGCGCCCGCTCCCCGGCAATGGCGAGCTCCCCCGGATCCAGCACGAGCTCCTCGGCCGTGAGGCGCACGGGCGCTGCAGGACGGGAGGGGGGACCTGGGATCTCTGCGGAGGGGACCTGGACGACAGCCGGCCGCACCTCGTCCGAGCCCTCGACCGAGTCGGAGGCCTTCGCAGGAACCTCGTCCGGCGGGGTCCACCGCGCCAGCGCCAGCTCCCAGCGGCCGTCGAGCACGCCGGCGGGGAAGCGGTGCCGCTCGCCGCCCACGACCTCCCAGGCCCCCGCCAGTCCGCGCAGGCGCTCGGCGCCCTCCGCCGCGGTCAGCAGCGCCTGAGCATCCGCGTCCGCGCGCTTGCGGGCGGCGTCGAGGGCGGATCGAAACCCGGCGATCCGCGGGGCCTCGCTCACGGCACGCTCGAGGGCCACGAGGGCCGCGGCGTGGCGACCGGCAAGGGAGTCCATCTCGGCGGTCTCGAGGACCTCGCGGACGAACGCGTCCACGGGAACCGGAGCGGGATCGGGGTCCGCCCCCGCGAGCGCATCCTCCTCGAGGTCGGTCCTCGGCCGCACCTGGAACCCCCGCCGCGCGCGGCGCTCGGCGTCCCAGTCCACGGCGGCGCTGCGGGCGATGGCGACCAGCTCCTTGGCCACGCTGCCCTCAGCACGCACCTGCTGCAGGCGTGCCTGGACCTGCTCGAGGGTGAGGGCCTCGCGCTCGACCTCGAGGGCGGCCAGCTCCTGGCGCACGCGGCTCACCTCCGCCAGCGCTCCATCCACGCGGCGCGAGAGCTGCGCGTAGCGCTCCTCGCGCTCCTCCGGGGGGATCGCATCCAGGGCGGCGCGCGCCTCCTCCAGCTCTCCGCGCCGCAGCTGCCACTCGACCGGGGCCAGATCGGGGCCCCCGCCGCAGCCATGGACCAGGAGCAGGGCGAGGAGGGTGAGGCGCCGCATGGGGCGAAGAGGATAGCACCCCCACGCCGGCAGCTGACCGGCGATCAGGCGCCAGCGGGACGGGGCGACAGGTCGGACACGCGCACCGGACCGCTGGACAGGGCTACCGCACGGCGCACCTCGTTCTCGAGCTCGCGCACATTGCCCGGCCAGCGGCGCGAGCCAAGGTCCTCGAGGACGCCGCGCTCGACCAGGGGCTCCCGACCAAGCGCGGCGCACTCGCGCGCGAAGAAGTGCTCGGCCAGCCGCGCCGCATCCCCCACCCGCTCTCGCAGGGGCGGCAGGCGCAGGGTCATCACCGCGAGGCGCCAGTAGAGGTCCTCGCGGAACCAGCCCTCACGGCAGCCCGCCTCGAGGTCCTTGTTGGTGGCCGCGACCACGCGCACATCCACCTTCAGGGTGCGGTTCGAGCCCACCGGCCGGACCTCACCCTCCTGGAGCACGCGGAGGAGCTTGGCCTGCATGGGGAGCGGCATGTCGCCGATCTCGTCGAGGAAGACGGTCCCGCCATCGGCCGCAACGAAGTGCCCATCCCGGTCCTTGATGGCCCCCGTGAACGCACCCTTCGCGTGACCGAAGAGCTCACTCTCCAGAAGCTCCGCGGGCACGGCCGCGCAGTTCTCGGCGAGGAGCGCCCGCTTCGCGCGGCGCGAGCCGCCGTGCAGGGCCCTGGCCACGAGCTCCTTGCCGGTTCCGGTCTCGCCCAGGACGAGCAGCGTGACATTGGTCGGAGCAACGCGGTCGAGCAGGCGATAGACCTCCTGCATCTGGGGACTCCGCCCCACGAAGCCGTGGGTCAAGGGCTGAGCGCGACAGATCACCTCGTCACCGATGGCGCCAGCATCAGCGCGGTCGGCCTCGCCTACGGGCTCGCGACCGACCTCTGCGAGCACGGCCTCCAGGCAGCCGGCCTCGCGCGCGGCCTGCCCCAGGGCCCGCGCCTGCTCGAGGAGCTCTTGCGGCACCTCGCTCACGGCACCACCTGCAGGTTCGCGTAGGTCAGGAGGAGCTGCTTGTTGCCATGCACATCGAAGCGCACATCGGCCCGAGCATTGACCCCCGAGCCGGTGAGGCGCTCGATCCGTCCGCGCCCGAAGTGCTCGTGGTGCACGCGCTGTCCCACCGCGTAGGACGGGCCGCTCGCGGGCTCGGGCTCGTAGGCCCCCAGGGCCTCCTCCTCCGTGTCACTCTCCATGCCCTCGACCAGCTCGGGCGGCAGCTCGTCCAGGAACGACGACGCCCGCGCCCAGCGCGTGTCTCCGAAGAACAGGCGCGTGACGGCGCGCGTGAGTGTGAGGGTCTTCCGAGCCCGGGTCAGGCCCACATAGAACAGCCGGCGCTCCTCCTCGACGCCCAGCTCGGGGTCCTCCTCAACCGCGCGCGCGTGCGGGAGGATCTCCTCCTCGCACCCCGCGATGAACACATGGTCGAACTCGAGCCCCTTGGCCGAGTGCAGGGTCATGAGCTTGACCGCGTCCTCCGCACCGTCGTAGGCGTCCGTGTCGCTGACCAGGGCCACATCCTGCAGGAAGCCGGGGAGCTTGCCGGCGGGGTTCAGGCGGTCGTACTCGTGCGCGTGGGCCCGCAGCTCCTCCACGTTGGCGTCGCGCACATCGGACTGCTCGCCGTCGTCCATCTCCGCCAGCCAGCGCTCGCGGCCGATGGACTCCAGGACGGCGTCGAGGGCCGGGCCCGCCGGCCCGTCCTTGAACGCCTCGAGCTCCTCGAGGATGCCGGCGAACTCCGCCAGCCCCTTCTTGGCACGCCCGCGGACCAGGCCGATGGCCTCCTGCGAGCGCAGGGCCTCGCGCAGGGGCACGCGACGATCCAGGGACCACTGCAGCAGGCGCTCGAGGGTGGTCTGGCCCACCCCGCGCAGGGGCGCGTTCACGACCCGCGCAAAGGCCTGGTCGTCGCGCGGGTTCACGAGCAGCCTCAGGTAGGCGACGAGGTCCCGGATCTCACGCCGCGCGTAGAACTCGAGGCCGCCAACGACCTGATAGGGCACGCCCGAGAGCCGCAGGGCGCTCTCCAGGGCGCGCTGCATGAAGTTCACGCGGTAGAAGATCGCGCACTGCCCCCAGGCCGAGCCTCGCGCCTGCAGGCCGCGCACCTGGGCCGCGATCTCGCGCGCCTCCTCGTTCTCGTCCCCGCACTCAAGGCAGACCAGGCGCTCTCCCTGGTCGCCATCCGTCCACAGGTCCTTGGCCTTGCGCCGCGTGTTGTTCGCGATCACCGCAGAGGCCGCGGCGAGGATCGTCTTGGTCGAGCGATAGTTCTGCTCGAGGCGCACGACGAGGGGCGAGCCGAAGTCCTCCTCGAAGTCGAGGATGTTGCGGATGTCCGCGCCACGCCAGCCATAGATCGACTGGTCGGGATCCCCGCAGACGGTCAGGTTGCCGTGGCCGCTGGCGAGGTGAGCCGTGAGCAGGTACTGGACACGGTTCGTGTCCTGGTACTCGTCCACGAGCACATACCGGAAGCGGCGCGCGTAGCTGTCCCGCACCCCCGGGTGCTTGTCGAACAGCTCGAGGGTCTTCAGCAGGAGGTCATCGAAGTCCAGGGCGTTCTGGGCGGCCAGCCGCTCGGCATAGGCCGCCTTGACCTTGGAGAACACCTCGTCCTCCATCCCCGAGCCGTCGTCCACCACGAGGGTCTCCCCGGGGTCCGCCGCGCGGTTCTTCTCGTTCGAGATCCAGCCCCCCAGGACCGCCGGCCGGAAGCGCTTGGGGTCGTACCCCAGGTCCTTCACGACCTGCTTGATCAGGGCGTTGCGCTCGGTGGTGTCGTGGATGCTGAAGTCCCGCGTGTACGGGGCCAGGTGCTCGATGTCACGCCGCAGGATGCGGGCACACATGGAGTGGAAGGTGCTGATCCACGCCCCCGAGAGCTCGGGCAGCAGGCGGTGCACCCGCTCGCGCATCTCCGCGGCGGCCTTGTTGGTGAAGGTGATGGCCAGGATCTCGTCCGGGCGGACCCCCTGCTGGGTGACGAGCCAGGCGATGCGGCTCGTGATGACGCGCGTCTTGCCGGACCCCGGACCCGCCAGGATGAGGAGCGGGCCCTCCGGGTGGGTCACGGCCTCGGCCTGGGGCTTGTTCAGGCCCCCAAGCAGGTCCTCGGCGCTCCAGCCCACCGCCTGGGCAGCCGTCTCTGCGGCCTGTGCGTCCATCCAGTCCATGGACGGCGGAGTCTACTCGGCGCAGCAGGCGGGCACGACCGCGCGGCGCGGCGCTCGGGGTCGGTGCACCACGAGCAGAGGCGCAGGCAGGACCGAGGAGCAGAGGCGGGGTGAAGGTGCCCCTGGGATTCCCGTAACTGGGAGGCCGCCTCTGGGCCGTGAAACGAGGGCGGGGAGGCTCCCGATGAGCCCTAGGTAGGTGACTCGGGCCCTCGGCAGCACATGTTCGTAGTTGCGGCGTGCCTCGATCGGATTCCACCGAACCTCCACCGGCCTACGATCACGCCATGAAGATCCAGCACGTCCTCGTCCCCACCGACCTCTCCCCCGAGTCCATGCGGCCCCTGCAAGAGGCCGCGGAGCTCGTGCGCCAGGGCGGCGGTCGCCTGACCCTGCTCTGCGTGGTCCCGGACCTGCAGGTGGCGCCCCACGGCGCGCCCCTGACCCCGCCCATCGGCGACCCCACCATCGGGGTCCGCGTGGACAACGCGCGCGTGGAACTGGAGCGCATCGCAGGTGACCTCAGCGACCTCGAGGTCGAGGTCGCGGCAATTCCGTCGCCCGATGTTGCCCGGACGATCGTGGACGAGGCCGCGGCCCGCAGCGCGGACCTCATCGCCATCTCCACGCACGGGCACACGGGCTGGCGCCGGCTCGCCCTGGGCTCCGTCGCGGAGCAGGTCGTGCGCCGCTCCTCGGTGCCGGTCCTGTCGTTCCAACGCGTCGAGGAGAAGTGAGGCTGCGCGTCGCCGACCTGGTCTCGCGTCCGGTCCTCACGGTGCCGGAGGCGAGTCCTCTCGATGCCGCCGTACGGCAGATGGAGGATGCTGGAGTCCGGCACCTGGTCGTCGTCGATGCGGAGGGTCGCGCCAAGGGCCTCCTGACGGATCGCGTGCTCCTCGAGGCCACGGGCGGCCTGCCAGAACGCATCCGCGAGCTGTACCAGGGCACGGCGCAGCTCCGCCGCTGCGTCGCGGACCTCGACCTTGCGCCAGTGCCCGTGGTGGACGCCTCGAGTGACGCCCTCTCAGCCCTGATCATCGAGGCCGTCCTGCACGGAGCGGACGCACTGGTGACCCTCACCGAGGGGCGGCCCGACGGGATCCTCAGCGCAGTGGACCTCCTGCGGGCGGCAGGCGTCGGCTGTGACCTTGATGGCGCGAGCGTTCGGCCCTTCATGACGCCGGGCCTGCGGACCTGCAGCCTGCAAGCCTCTCTCGGGGAGGCCCTCGAGACCATGCGCACCCACGGCATCCACCACCTCGCCGTCTGCGGGCAGGCAGGCCTGGTCGGGATCTTCAGCGAGCGCGACGCCCTCCGCGCCCTGGGGCGGGGGCGAGGGCTGGACTCTCCCCTCGAGGGGCACATGAGCCGTCCTCCCCACACGGTGGAGGCCGACGACTCCTTGGCCGAGGCCGTGGGCCTGCTCCTGAAGCACCGCATCAGCGCGCTGCCCGTGACCGAGGGCAATCGGCTGGTCGGCATGATCAGCGTCGCCGACCTCCTCGACCATCTCGTCGATCGGGACTGAAGACAGAGAGCTCACTGACCCCGGGGCAAGGGGGCCGGCAGCGGTCCCGCCCCGGATCGCCTAGGAGGCAAGGCGGGAAAGGTCGCAGTGGAGATCGCCTGCGGCCTCGACCGCTCGGCGCACTATGATCCGGCTGGCACCATGAGCGTCCTCGAATCCCTCCTGCAGAAGATGCTCGACAAGACTGACGACCTCGTGGTCGTGGTCGACGAGCAGGGCTGCTTCCAGTGGGTCAATGAGGGGGCCGTTCGGTTCTACGGGGGAACGCGCGCCCAGCTCCAGGGGCGGAGCGCCTTCGAGTTCATCCACCCGGAGGACCTCGAGGTGGTGCAGGAGCGCTTCGCGACCTGGATCGAGGCTGGCGAGGGGGAGACCGATCAGGTCGACTGCCGCCTGGTGGGTGCGGGTGGGCGCATCCGCCTCGTGGCCTGGACCGCCATGCGTCACCCCGGACCGGCAGGCACCGAGGTGTTCACCTGCCAGGGCCGCGACATCACGGCCAAGCGACAGGCAGCGGCTCGCGTGGCCGAGAGCGAGGCCCGCCTGCGGACCGTCCTGACGGGGCTGCTGGATGGGGTTGTGACCGTAGGTCTGGATGGGATCATTCGCGACGCGAGCCCCTCGATGGAGGGGCTCTACGGCTGGAAGCCCGAGGAGCTCGTGGGTCGCAATGTGAATGTGCTCATCCCCGAGCCGCACCACTCGTCCCACTACAACTACCTCGCCAAGTACCGCGCCACGGGAGAGACCTGGATCCTCGGGTCCGTGCGGGAGTTCGTGGTGCATGACCGTCACGGCCGCCCGTTCGACCTGGAGCTCGCGGTGTCACGGGTCGATGTGGAGGCCACGGGCGAGACGCTCCTCTGCGGCGTGTTCCGAGACGCCACCCAGCGCAAGGAGGCCGAGCGCGCCCTCGCCGAGAGCGAGCGCCGGTTTCGCGGCGTGTTCGACCAGGAGCACCAGCTCGTGCTCCTCGTGGGGCCCGATGGAGTGGTGCGGGAGGCCAACCAGGCGGCGCTCGAGCTGGCGGGGAGCGGCACCCTGCTGGGCTCACCCCTGTGGGAGGCGGGGTGGTGGGCCCGCGCCGAGCGCTACCAGGAGCAGGTCGAGGGCTGGCTCGAGGCTGCCTGGTCAGGCGGGCTTGTGAAGAGCGAGCTCGAGCTGCTGGCCCCCGACGGTGACCTCCACACGATGGACTTCTCCCTCAAGGCCATTCAGCCGGGGACCACCGATGGGGCCCTGTTCCTGGTGGAGCTGCGGGATGTGACCGAGGCGCGCCGCGCACAGCATCGCGAGCGCTCCATGCTGCGCGCGCTAGCAACCATTGGCGAGTCAGCCTCGATCCTCGCCCACGAGGTCAAGAACCCCATCACCTCCATCAACCTCGCCCTCCGCGCGGTGGCCAAGCTCATGGGCGAGGATGAGCGGCTGGCCCTCGACGACCTGCTCGAGCGACTGAGGAAGCTCGAGCGCACCATGCGACGCACTCTGTCGTTCGCACGCCCCCTCGAGCTGCGCCGCGGCCGGGTCCCGGTCGCGGAGCTCCTCCAGGGCGTCTGTGACCAGCTCCGGCCCGAGGCCGAGGACGCCGAGGTCACGCTCGAGCTCGAGACTGGCCCCGGATGCCCCCCCATCCTCGGGGACGCAGGGCACCTGGAGGACGCCTTGGTCAACATCGTCCGCAACGCCATTGACGCCCTGGATGGCCGCGGTCGAGTCCGCCTCACCGCGGCGCCGTTCCAGGGCTGGGTTCAGCTCGTCATCGAGGACGACGGGCCCGGCATCCCACTCTCCATGCGGGGGAGCCTCTTCGACCCCTTCATCACGAGCAAAGCCGAGGGCACCGGAGTGGGCCTGGCCCTCTGCCGCAAGGTGGTTGAGGAGCATGGCGGCTCGATCGAGTCGGGAGACAGCCCTCTGGGCGGCGCCCGCTTCGCGATCCAGCTCCCGGCAGCAACGGACAGTTCCCTACGCCCGGAGGCGTAGGCTCGCGGGACGCGGGTCCGTAGCCCTGTGCGCGACGCTGCATCCGCGGGGCTCGGGGCACTAGCATGGGTGCATGCCCTCGATCCGCGCGTATCTGCTCGATGACCAGGCCATCCTGCGGGCTGGCTTCCGGAGCCTCATCAACCAGTACGACGACCTCGTGGTCGTGGGCGAGTCGGGAGACGCGCGGCACGCGGTGGGCCAGATCGAGGAGCTGCAGCCAGATGTCGTGCTGCTCGACATCACCATGCCGGGCCTGTCGGGAATCGACGCGATCCCGCTGATCCGCAAGGCTGCACCCAAGGTGCGCATCGTGATGCTGACCCATCACGAGGGGCAGTCCTTCGTGGACCAGGCCCTGCGGCTGGGGGCCGATGGCTATGTCTCCAAGGACTCCGAGCCGGAGGAGCTGGCGCTGGCGCTGCGCTCGGTGATGAGGGGAGATGCCTACATCTCGCCCAAGGTCGCCGGAGCCCTCGTCAGCCATGTCCGGGGAGGGGCAGCAGGCGGACCCGGAGGCCTGCACGCTCTCACCCCCCGGGAGCGCGAGGTGTTCCAGCTCCTCGCCCTCGGCAGATCCAACAAGGAGGTCGCCAGCTCCCTCGGCATGAGCCTGGGGACGGCCAAGAAGCACAGGGAGAACCTGCAGCGGAAGCTCGAGGTCAGCTCAGCTGCCGAGCTCGCCCGCATCGCGATCCGCGAGGGCCTGCTCTCCAGCGACTGAGGGCCGGCGACGCCCTCGCGTACGGAGAGTGGCGCCGGCCCCTACCCACCTCGGCGGAGGGTGAAGCGGGACCGGCCGTGCGAGGATCCACACACGCTGGGCACCGCACGACGGCTCCACAGTCCTCCAGACCAGACCCCGCTCGAACCTCTGCCCCGTGTCCCTGCGCCTCCAGTCCCTGCTCGTCGGCATCGACCTGGATCCGTTCGACGCCCGACCCACCCAGGGGAGCCTCTGCGCCCTGCGAGCTGCCACGCGCCTGGCCACACGCACGGGCGCGGAGCTCACCCTCGCCCATGTCCTGCGAGCAGGAGCGGAGCGTGGCGCAGCGGGTCGCACGCTGGAGCGCCTCGCCAGCCCTCTCCGAGCCGAGGGCCTGCGCTGCACGAGCCTGGTGCTGGTGGGTCAGGCTGCCGAGACCCTGCTGGCTGCCGCAGAGCGCTTGGGCGCCGACGCCGTGGTCGTAGGCCGCAGCAGCGCCCGGCCTCGCAAGGCCATGGGCGGCCAGGCCCTGCACCTCCTCGAGTCCGGCGCCCATCCACGCGTCTGGGTGGTGCACGGGGAGCGGGAGCGCCACGCCCGCCGCGTGCTGGCTGCGGTCGAGCTGGATGACAAGCTGCAGGCCATGGTCGACGAGGCCGCCAGCCTCGCCGAGGAGCTGGGCAGTGCCCTGCACCTCCTGCACGCGTGGCAGCAGCCGTTCGGAGACGGCTGGCAGGAGCAGGACGCGGGCGTGGGCATGGAGCGCCGCCAGGCGGCCGCCGTCGCCGCTGTTCAGGCAGCGGCCCGGGCCGCAGGGCGGACCGACGCACACCTGCATGTGGGCTGCGACCACCCCGCTCGGTCCATCCGGCGGGCGGTCGAGCGCCTGCAGCCGGAGGTGCTGGTGATGGGCACCCACTCGCGGCGCGGGATCCCCGGGCTCGTGCTCGGCAACACGGCCGAGCGGGTCCTGCCCCGGGTGCAGACCTCCCTGTGGGTCATGCCGATCGGCGCGGTCTCCGAGCGCCAGCTCGGGCGACTCGTCTGATGCGCGCCCGGCCGTCCTGCGGCCTCACTCCCCGGGAGGCGTGCGCACGACGAGCAGTCGCGGCTCCGTCATGTCCTCCATGGCGTAGCGCACGCCCTCGCGTCCGAGGCCGGAGTCCTTCACGCCGCCGTAGGGCATGGTGTCCACGCGCCACGAGGGCACATCCCCCACCACGACGCCGCCGACCTCGAGCTCATCCCAGGCCCGCTGGGCGCGGTAGAGATCGCGGGTGAAGACCCCGGCCTGCAGGCCGAACGCCGAGTCGTTCACCTCGGCCAGGGCCTCGTCGAAGGAGGCGAAGGTCGACAGGACGGCCACCGGTCCGAAGGCCTCCTGGGTGCAGATGCGGAGCTCTCGCGGCACGGCCTCGAGGAGGGTGGGCTCCAAGCAGGCTCCCCTCCGCCCGCCCCCGGTCAGGACGCGCCCGCCGGCGGCCTCGGCCTCGGCGATCCACTCCTGGAGCCGCTGGGCGTCGCGCTCGCTGATCAGCGGCCCAACGAAGGTCTCCTCGCGTCGCGGGTCCCCAACGACCAGCTGCCGCGTCCGCTCGACCAGCAGCCTCTTGAACGCCTCGTTCACCCGCTCGTGCACGAGGATGCGCTGGACCCCGATGCAGCTCTGGCCCGACTGGTAGAACGCGCCGACCAGGATGCGCTCGACCGCGTCCTCGAGGTCCGCGTCCTCGTCGACGATCACAGCGGCGTTGCCGCCCAGCTCCAGCACCACCTTCTTCTTTCCCGCGCGGGCCTTGAGGGCCCAGCCCACCTCGGGGGAGCCCGTGAACGAGAGCAGGGCGAGGTCTGGGTGCTCCGTGAACAGGTCCGCGCCGTCACGGCTGCACGGGAGGATCGACCAGCTGCCGCGCGGGAGGTCCGTCTCGGCCAGGACCTCGCCCAGCAGCAGCGCGCCCACGGGGGTCGCGCTGGCAGGCTTCAGGATGAACGGGCACCCGACCGCGAGGGCCGGGGCGACCTTGTGGGCCACGAGGTTGAGGGGGAAGTTGAAGGGCGCGATGAACGAGCAGACGCCTATGGGCACGCGCTTGAGGTAGCCGCGGTACCCGCGAGCCCGCGGGCTGCCGTCGAGGGGGACGCCCTCCGCCCCCATGCGCACGCTCTCCTCGGCCGCCGCCTGGAAGGTCTCGATCAGGCGAGCGACCTCGCCGCGGCTGTCGCGGATGGGCTTCCCGGCCTCGGCGCAGAGCGCGTCGGCAAACTCGTCCGCCCGCTGGCGGAGGCGCTCCACGCAGTGGTCCAGCACCGCGCGGCGATCGCTCGACGCGCGTCGGCGCAGCGGGGCTCGTGCGAGCCCGGCAGCCTGGATCGCCCGCTCGATCGTGGCGGGCGAGGCCGTGGCGACCTCCGTCAGCAGGTCCCCCGCATACTTGTCCCGAACCTCGAGCCAGGCTCCCTCGTCCGCCTCCTGGCCCGCAAGCCAGTACCCGTAGCGCTGCCGCATGGCAGGAGAGTACCGGCAACCCTCGCCGGGGACGCTCGCGGAGGGGTCCTGGGGGCGTGCCCCGGGGGCTTTGCGCGCCGGCTTCGTCCCCGGGCAGCCCGAAATGGAGTGGGACCCGCAACCATGCCCGGTCGCGGGTCCCTTGTCTGGGTTCCGCGGCGCCTGCCAGCACCGCCCGATGAACCCATTCCCTCTCCAAAGGGATGGAGCCTCGAGCAGCCGGGGACCCGGAGGTCCGCCGGAGCACGCGCTCCACCATGAGATTCACACGCCGGGCGAGCCGTGGCCGATCGAACTCTGGACACCAGTTAGAATGGAGCATCGTGAGACAGCCCACCTCGACCCCCACGGCCGCCGGAGACCTCGCCGGGCGCTGGGCCGGTGACGAGGCTGGCGCCCGCTACCGGACGGCGCGCTTCCGCAGCCGGCGGGCGGCGGGGCGCGATCCGGCGCTGCTCGCGCGGCTGCTGAGGAATCGCACGCTCGGCCCCGAGCCGATCCTGGACGCCCCGTCGGGGGCCGGGCGCCTCGCGCCACTCCTCCTGCGGCTGCAGCGACCGATCCTCTCCCTGGACATCTCCGCCTCGATGCTCGCGCAGCTCGAGGGCGCGTCCCGCGTGCAGGGCTCGGCGTTCGCCCTCCCCCTGGCTGACCGCTCCTGCAGCCTCGCGGTCTGCTGCCGCCTGCTGCACCACCTCGCCCCCCGAGAGGAGCGTGCCGCGCTGCTGACGGAGCTCGCCCGGGTCAGCACACGCTGGGTCGCGATCAGCTACTGGGACGCCGCCTCCTGGCACGCGCTCCGCCGTCGCAGGGGCTGGCGCCGCCACGGAAGCGACCACCGCACGCCGATCCGCGCAGCCGAGCTCCGGGAGCTCGCTCAGGAGGCGGGGCTCACCCTCGTGGAGCGACGCTTCAGCATGCGCTTCGTGTCCCCCCAGAGCTGGGCCCTCCTCGAGCGCCGCGAGGCCGCTCGATGATCCACTGGCAGCGCGCGGCGGACGGCGCCCTCTGGCGCCTGTGCGCCTCCACCCTCGAGCTCGGGGAGGCCGCGCGCCAGCAGGTGGCTCGCAAGGAGCCGGCGCACGAGACGGCCGAGGCGTGCGTGCTCGGAGACCACGAGGCGTGGCGCAAGGGGGGCGCCCTCAAGGGCAAGGCCTCCCTGCGACACGGCGTGCGGCTGCGCCTGTTCCAGGGCCTGCCTCGCCTGCGGGAGGCCGCGAACCTGGAGTGGCTCGCCGCGCACCTGTTCGAGGTCCCGCGCCCGCTCGCGGCGGTCGCACGCATCGAGCGCGGGCTCCCGAGGGGACAGTGGCTTTGGGCGGCGCGGCTCGCGGAGGCCGCACCGCTGGAGGAGCGCTGGCCCCTGCTGCCCGAGCAGGTGCGTGACGCCGTGTTGGAGGAGCTGGCCCGTGAGGTCGCGCGCATGCACGCCCTGGGCTTCGTGCACCGCGACCTGTTCGTCCGCAACCTCATGCACCGCGTGGGCTCGGCGCGCCAGCTCGTCTTCCTCGACTGCTGGCGCGGAGGACCGGGGTGGGGCCTCCGAGGGCCGGCCTGGGACGCGGGCTGCCTGCTCAGCGACCTGGTGGACTGGGCGGGTGATCGCGCTGCCGCACGCTGGCTGGAGGCCTACCTGGCAGAGCGGTCCGCCCAGGATCGCCCGGTTCGGGGCGAGGGCTTCGTGCGACAGGCCCTCGCGGCTCGCGCGGCCGTGATCCGCCGCCTGATCCGCCAGCCCGAGAGGCTCCGCGGTCGCGCCATGCCGACCGTGGACTGGCGTCCCTGAAGGCCCCTGAGCGGCGCCGAGGCGCGCCCCGAAGGCGCAGGGCCGAGCGCTTCGCGCGCGGGATCGGGCGAGGGTCGAGGCCTCCCAGGCATTGGAGACGCGCGCTCCGGTGGGCCCTCGGGAATTGGCTGTGAGGCCCTGAAGAACCCTCCCCCCCGGGCGTACTAGGGTCCAGGCTTGCTCTCGGAGCGCCACGCGTTCCGAAGCCTGACGCCGACCTCTCCCATGCTGACCTCCCTCGCCCTCGCCAGCCTCCTCTCCCCGTCCCCCCTCCCCCAAGAGGTGCTCGAGCTCCGGCATGTTCCCGTCGAGGCCATGCTGGCGCACCCCAAGGACGCGGGGCTCCGCCGCGTGCTGGAGCTGCTGCCGCAGTGGATCGAGACCATGGCCGAGCGTGAGGGCGAGGCCATCCCGGCGGGCCTGGCCGGAATGACGATGGACCTGCTCATGGCCGACATGCGCCTCGCGGTTGGACCGCTCGAGGCCGGCTCGGGCGAGCTCCCGCTGCGCGCCTCCCTCGAGCTCGGCGCTCCGGACCCTGCCACCGCGCGAGCCCGGGCGGAGTTCATGACGCAGCTCCTCGAGCTCGCGGGCATGGCCGTGGGTCCTGAGCGACCGAGCGGACTGCGACCGCTGGAGCTGGGCCTAGGCACCTTCCTGGGGCTCGGGTCCATGGACGACCGCCTGGTGCTCGGGCTCGGAGCCGAGGCGCCCTCGGCCAGGGCAGAGCTGCCCGACGACCTGCCTCCCGGCGTTCCCGCCCAGATGAGCCTGCACCTCGACGCCCTGGGCCTGGGCAAGCTGATGACCGAGCTGGCGGCGCGCGACGGACAGGAGATCCAGCTGGGCGCGGCAGAGCTCGCGCTCGTGGGGCTCCGTGACCTCTCGATGGCGATCGGGAGCGACGGCGAGCGCGGGTGGCTTGCGAGCAGGACCCGAGGCTACGGGCGCGACCTGCGTGAGGGAGGCGCCCTGCCCGCGCAGGGCATCACGCCTGAGGTCCTCGCGCGGTTTCCTGCGGACTGCACCGTCGCCATGGCGTGGCGCATGGAGTGGGGCGCGATCCTGCGCCTCGCCCTCGAGCCCCTGCAGGAGGTGCTCGAGGCCCAGGGCGTGCCGTACGAGGATCCGTTCGAGGCCTTCGCCTCCGAGACGGGCTTCGATCTGGAGGCCGACCTCCTGGCCGCGTTCGGACCCACCGTTGGCGCGTTCCTGTCCGAGTCGACCGGAGGCAGCTCACTCACCTCGGGAGTGCTCATGCTGGAGGTGCGGGAGCGCGAGGTGCTGGATGAGCTGATGACCCAGCTCGCGGGCCTGGCCACCCTGCTCGCCAGCGACGAGGCCGAGCCGCGGATGCAGGAGTTCACCCGAGGAGGCCTCACCTACACCAGCCTCGTGGTCCCCGGCCTGCCCGTCCCCGTGGAGCCCACCTGGGCCGTCCATGAGGGCGTCCTCTACCTGGGGCTGTCGCCGCAGGCCGCACTCGCGGCCATCGAGGAGGCGCGCAGCGGCAGTGCGGGGCTGGCGAGCAACCCGCGCTTCGTGGAGGCTGCGCAGGCGCTCGAGGCCGATGACCGCAGCGTCTCGATGATCTTCGTGGACAGCCCGGTCCTCCTCGCCGACGGGCACCCGTGGATGAGCCTGGGCATGGCGGCGATCGCCAACGCCCTGCGGACCACGGAGGACGGCGAAGACCTCGGGATGCTCATGCCCACCTTCCCCGAGCTGCGCCGGGGGGCCAAGGCCATGCTGCAGGTCTCTCGGGTCGAGGGGGACGACCTCGTCACCCTCGGCACCATGGATGCCTCCTGGACGGTGAACGCGACGGCCCTGCTGGGCGCCCTGGACCAGAGCGGGATGATGCTGATGCTCACCCTCGCGACGGCCACCGCGGCCAGCGAGTCGAGCAGCGAGCTCGAATGGGTGCTCGAAGAGGAGTGGGATTCAGAAGAGTGGGATTCCGAGGAGTGGGACGCTGACGAGGCGGACTCCGAGCCCAAGGACGCAGGAGGCGGTTCGACCGGAGACGAGCGCTTGGGCGACCGGCAGCTGCGCCAGTCCTGACGCCCCAGACCTCGCGGGCGAGAGGCTCCTATGAGAGGCCTCGACACGAGGCCGTAGGGGCGTGGATCCGCGCAGGGGGGCTGCTAGACTCCGCCCATGCCCATTCGTGAGTTCGTCTGCACCGCCTGCGCGCATCCCTTCGAGGAGCTCGTGCTCGGCGCAGAACAGATTCACTGCCCCCGCTGTGAGGCCCCCGACCCGGAGCGCCAGCTGAGCGCGTTCCAGGCGCGCGGAGCCGCCGCTCCCGAGCCCTCGGGGCCGGGCGGCTGCGGGACCTGCGGCGATCCACGAGGCCCGGGCTCCTGCTCCCTGAACTGATGCTGTCGCTCCTGCTCCTGCTCGCACTTCCCCAGGACCCTGTCGAGGGTGCCGCCGCCGAGGAGGTCTCCAACCAGGACGCCCCGGCCCTCGTGATCGAGGACCTCGTCGAGGTCGGACTCCCCCTCGAGCGCTCGCGCATCGATCTCCTCCCGCCGGCCGGCGCCCTCGGGGGCGGCTGGATGATGAGAGCGGGCGAGCTCGCGTTCAGCGTCGAGCAGTCCCTGCGGCGCTTCCGCGGCATGCGCGACGGCCGAGAGCGCGTGGATGCGAGGGATGAGATCGCCACCTGGTCCCAGGCCCGGCGCGCCTCCATGAGCCGCTGGGCCGTCAACGGACGCTACGGGCTCAGCGACCATGTGACGCTGTCCGCGGTCGTGCCGGTGGAGACACGGCGCGTGAGCTGGGCGACGGACGCGGAGAGGGGGCGGACGAGCACCCACGGGCTGGGAGACATCGAGCTCCTGGCGGATGTCCGCATGTTCGAGCGCCTTGGCGAGCGGCTCATCGTGGGCGCCGGAGTGATCACGCCCACGGGTGAGCATGACGCCCGAGACTCCTGGTCCGGCACGCCCGACGCGCTCCTCCCCTACTGGCTCCAGCTCGGCGGCGGCTCGTGGCAGGGCCTGGTGACGGCCTCCTGGATCCGACAGGAGGGCACCTGGAGCTGGGGAGCCGGCGCGCGCGGAACCCTGCCGCTCGAGAAGAACGACTCGGGCTGGGCTCGTGAGCGCTCGCTCTCGGCCGATGCGTGGGCGGCGCGCCCGTTCGGCGATCGCTGGGTCGGCAGTGCCCGCGTGCAGGCCAGCGGCTGGAGCGATGTGCGCGGCGCGGCTCCTGGAGCGGATCCCACCGCGAGCCCGCTCGAGGACAACGGCCGCCAGGGCGGCGACCGCGTGGAGGCAAGCCTCGGGCTGGCCTACGACCTTGCCGGCCCGGGCTCCGCCACCACCAACCGGCTGGAGCTCAGCATCGGTGCGCCCCTGTGGGAGGACCTGGACGGCCCCGGCCCCGCCGCGCACCTCAACCTGGGACTGCGCTGGCGGGCGTCCCTGTAGACGGCGCCAGCAGCAGCACGATCCAGCGCCGCTCGGGTCCTCGAGGACCGCCGCTGAGCGCCCTCTCCCGCGCCCAGGACGAGACACGGAGCCCTTGGCGGTCCCAAGGTGTGGCCGGACTGCATCCCCGTGAAACGCGCAGTGGCGAGAATGCGCGATCCACAAGACCCCGCGGCGCGCCGACGCACGGGAAGCCAGCGCCGTGACCCGAGGCAGGCTAGATTTGAGGCATGCAACGCCTCCGCCTGCCCGTCCTGCTCAGCCTCGCGACCTCCCTCACCGCGACCGCCAGCGCCGACATCACCTATACGGACTTCAGCACGAGCGCCGGGCTGAACCTGGTGGATGCTGCCCGCGTGAGCGGGGGGCGCCTGCTCCTGGATGGTCCCTCCTCCGGCACCCGCGGGGCGGCCTGGGCCACGACTCCCCAGACGCTGGTGGACCCCTGGACGAGCACCTTCAAGGCAGTCCTCAATCCGGGCGGCGCCGGCATGGCGTTCATCGTGCAGGCGAGCTCCCCCACGGCCATCGGAAACGGCGGCTGCGCGATGGGCCTGGACCTGATCCCCTGGTCGATCTCCATCGAGCTCGACACCCAGGTGGACTTCTTCTGCGGGTCGGGCCTCGCGGCGGACACGGTCGCGCCTCATGTGGCCGTGAACCAGGGCACGATCGCGGCCTCCCTGGGCGTCTCGAGCTGGGTAGCGCCCTTCGATGACGGCCTCGAGCACATGGTGCGCATCACCTATGCGCCCGGCTCGCTCCAGGTCTATGTGGACGACCTGGCCTCGCCGGCCCTCACCGTCGTGCTCGACCTCGCGGCGGCGCTGCCCGCGGGCGTGACCCAGGGCTGGGTGGGCTTCACGGCTGCGCGCGACGGGGCGGCTGGCACCCACGAGGTCCTCGAGTGGACCTTCGACGAGCAGGCCCAGAGCCCCTCGGGCAACACGCCTCCGGCGACGACTGTCATCAGCGAGCCCGGGACCAACGGACAGCAGGTGAACCCCTTCGATGTGCACATGGAGACCCTGCCGTTCTCGGACACGGACGCCGGGGACGCCCTGAGCTGCAGCGACTACGAGATCTGGCAGGTCAGCCCTCCGGTCCGCGTCTGGCGCGCCGCCTGCAAGCCCCTCCCCACCGCCCTGCACATGCACCTCGGCGACGGCGTGTTCGAGGGTCCCCTCACCGGGCGCGGAGAGCTGGACGAGAACACGACCTACACCCTGCGCGCGCGTCACCGCGACAGCTCAGGCGATCCGGCCAGCGAGTGGGGCGGCTGGGGTGAGCGCATGTTCGCCACGGGCGACTGGTCCCAGCGGTTCCCCCTCGAGGTGGAGGATGTCCTCGACAACGCCCCGGTGGACTGGCTGGTGGACTCCACGGGGCAGCCTGCGAGCTTCCCGTCGTTCGCCACGGGGCGCAGGATCCTCCTCGAGTCGCCCCACCCCGACCTGATGCTCGAGCTCGCCGCCGGCGCGGGCGGAGCGCCCTCGATCACCAACGGCCCCCTGCTCTCCCACCACGAGCCCGTTCGGGTCACGATCGAGGCGGGCAGCTCTCCCCTGAGCCTGCCCCCGACGAACCTCATCTTCTACGACCAGGAGTGCGAGCGCGCAGAGGTGCTGCTCCCCGGCCTCTCCCTTGCCTCGGGCGCCACGCGCGTGCTGTGGGTGGCCTCGGACGGAACGACCTGGAACGCGACCTCGGGGCCGACCCAGCCCAGCTTCAACACCCTCGCGCGCGGCTTCGACATTCCCTGGCTCCCCATGCAGGAGGGCTACCGCGTGGAGGTCGTGGCAGAGGGCTTCACGATGCCGGTCAATGTGGCCTTCGTCCCGAACCCCGGCACCGCGCCCGATGACATCCTCTTCTATGTCACGGAGCTGTACGGCGCGATTCGCACCGTCTCCAACGACGGCACCGTGGGCACCTACGCCAGCGGCCTGCTCAACTACACGCCCTCGGGCGCGTTCCCGGGCGACGGTGAGCAGGGGCTGACGGGCATCGATGTGGACCCGAACTCGGGGGATGTCTACGCCTCGATGCTCTACAACGTCGGCGGGACCCGCTTCCCGAAGGTCGTTCGCTTCACCAGCGTGGACGGCGGGCGCACCGCCGCGACGCAGGACACGATCCTCGACCTGGCCGGCGAGCCCCAGGGCCAGAGCCACCAGATCAGCAACCTGCACTTCATGCCGGACGGCAGCCTGCTGGTGCACAACGGGGACGGCTTCAACGCCTCGACGGGCCAGAACCTCAACAGCGCCCGGGGCAAGGTCCTGCGCATCCTCAAGAACGGCAGCGCCTACCCGCTGAACCCCTTCTTCGACCCCTCCGACGGCCTCACCGACAAGGACCTCGTGTGGTCTTACGGCCTGCGCAACCCCTTCGGCGGCGACTACCGGGTCTCCGACGGCTCGCAGTACTGCGTCGAGAACGGCCCCAGCGTCGACCGCATCATGCGCATCGACGGCGGCGTGAACTACGGCTGGAACGGGACCAACTCCTCCATGTCGATCAACGCGCTCCACACCTGGGCGCCGGCCGTTGGCCCGGTGAACATCGCCTTCACCCAGTCCGCCGTGTTCAACGGCTCGGGCTTCCCCTTCGGCAAGATGGACCACGCCTTCATCACCGAGTCGGGTCCCACCTACGCCTCCGGCACCCAAGCCAACGGCAAGCGCATCACCGAGTGGGTGATCGACAGCAACGGTGACCTCGCGGCCGGCCCCCTGCCGTTCCTCGAGTACACCGGAACCGGCCGCTCCACGACCGTGGGCCTCTGCGCTGGCCCCGACGGGCTCTACTTCACTGAGCTCTACGCCGACGGCGGCAACAACCCCACGCAGATGGGTGCCCGCGTCCTGCGCGTCTACTACGAGGGCTTCACGGACTGCAACGGCAACGGCCTCTCGGATGTCTGTGACATCGCCACCGGCGCCAGCAGCGACTCCAACGGGGACGGGATCCCCGACGAGTGCTCCTGCAGCCCCACCACGGTCTGCAACGGCTCCCTCAACTCGACCGGCCTGGGCGCGGCCATGACCAGCACCGGCGGCTGCACGGTGGCCTCCAACGATGTGGCCTTCGAGGTGACGAGCCTGCCGACCAACCAGTTCGGCTACCTGGTCTGCTCCCAGACCACGGCCAGCGTCGCGGTGGGCCAGGGCATCCTCTGCCTGGGCGCCCCCATCGGGCGCTTCAACACGAGCGTGCAGAACTCGGGCGCCAACGGCCGCGTCAGCTTCGCGGTGGACCTCACCCAGCCTCCGGGCGGCGTGACCTTCACCGCGGGCGCGACCTGGACCTTCCAGTACTGGTACCGGGACAACAACCCCGGCCCCACCTCCAACTTCTCGAGCGCGATCGAGCTGCTGCTGAACTGAGGCACCACGCCTCCCCCCGGAGCCGCGGATCCTGCGGCCCCGGGGACCCACCCGGGGCTAGCATGCGCGCGCCATGCAGGAGTATCAGCGCGCGTTCGTCGACTTCATGCTCGAGGTCGGGGTCCTGACCTTCGGTGACTTCACGACCAAGAGCGGTCGCAAGACGCCCTACTTCGTGAACACCGGCCTCTACCGGACGGGGACGCAGCTGAGGAGGCTGGGGCACGCCTACGCAGACGCCATCGAGCGGGCCTTCCCCGAGGGCTTCGATGTCCTGTTCGGCCCCGCCTACAAGGGCATCCCGCTGGTCGCCGCGGTCTCGGCGGCCTTCGCTGAGCGCGGCCGCGAGGTCGCCTTCTGCTTCAACCGCAAGGAGGCCAAGGACCACGGCGAGGGCGGCACCCTCGTGGGGCATCGCCTGCGGGACGGCGACCGCGTGCTGATCGTGGAGGATGTCACCACGGCAGGGACCTCCATCCGCGAGACCGTCCCCATCCTGCGCGGGGCCGCGGCCGTCCAGCTCGCGGGGCTCGTGGTCTCCGTGAACCGCCAGGAGCGCGGGGCCGGGGAGCGCACCGCGCTGGCCGAGCTGGCGGAGGAGTTCGCCATGCCGACCCACGCCATCGTCACCCTGGACGAGATCCTCGAGCACCTCGGAGAGCGCCTGGGTGCGGACGACCGTGAGCGCATTGCGGCCTACCGCGCCCAGTACGGCGCGGCCGAGTAGGGCTCCCGGTCCTCAGCCCCGCCGCAGGGGCAGGTCGAGATCGCGGTCGTCGGCGCAGGCGAGTGCTTCGGGATAGCCCGCGTCCGCGTGACGCATGACCCCGGTGCCGGGGTCGTTCGTGAGGACCGCGCGGAGGGCCTCGTCGGCCTGCGCGCTCCCGTCCGCCACCGTGACCTGGCCCGCGTGGAGCGAGTAGCCCATGCCCACGCCACCGCCGTGGTGGAAGCTGACCCAGCTGGCCCCGGAGGCCACATTCAGCATGCAGTTGAGGAGCGGCCAGTCCGCGACCGCGTCGGTCCCGTCGCGCATGCCCTCGGTCTCGCGGTTCGGGGAGGCCACCGAGCCGCAGTCCAGGTGGTCGCGTCCGATCACCACGGGCGCCTTGAGGCGACCATCCCGGACGGCCTGGTTGAACGCCAGCCCCGCGCGGTCGCGCTCGCGGTAGCCCAGCCAGCAGATGCGGGCAGGCAGGCCCTGGAAGGCCACGCGCTCCTGGGCCATGTGGATCCAGCGCGCCAGGGCCTCGTCCTCGGGGAACAGCTCGAGGATGATCTCGTCGGTGACGCGGATGTCCTCCGGGTCGCCGGAGAGGGCGGCCCAGCGGAAGGGACCCTTGCCCTCGCAGAACAGGGGCCGGATGTACTTGGGCACGAAGCCCTCGAAGTCGAAGGCGTTGGCGAGGCCTGCGGCCTTGGCGTGCCCCCGAAGGTTGTTCCCGTAGTCGAAGGTGTCGGCCCCGCGACGCTGCAGCTCGATCATCTGCTCGCAGTGCCGCACCATCGTGCGGAACGAGGCGTCCTCATAGGCCTTGGGGTCCCGATCGCGCAGGGCAAAGGCCTCCTCCGCGGTCATCCCATCAGGCACATAGCCCCCGAGGGGATCGTGCGCGCTGGTCTGGTCCGTGAGCACATCCGGGGTGATGCCCCGGTCGAGCAGCCGCTGCAGCAGCTCGGTGGCGTTGCAGAGGACCCCCACCGAGCGCGCGATGCCCTGCTCCTTGTACTCGAGGGCGCGGTCGATGGCCGCGTCCACCCCGTCCACCTTCTCGTCGAGGTAGCGGGTGCGCAGCCGGAAGTCGATGCGCGCCTCCTCGATGTCAGCAATCAGGCAGGTGGCCTCGTTCATGGTGGCCGCGAGGGGCTGGGCCCCCCCCATGCCCCCGAGGCCCGCGGTCACGAGCAGGCGTCCCTTGAGCGTCCCGCCGAAGTGCCGCTTGGCGGAGGCCGCGAAGGTCTCGTAGGTGCCCTGCAGGATCCCCTGGGTGCCGATGTAGATCCATGAGCCCGCGGTCATCTGCCCGTACATCATCAGGCCCTGGCGCTCGAGCTCGCGGAAGTGCTCCCAGTTGGCCCAGTTGCCCACGAGGTTCGAGTTGGCGATCAGCACCCGCGGCGCGCGCTCGTGCGTGCGGAAGACGCCGACCGGGCGACCCGACTGAACCAGGAGCGTCTCGTCGGGCGCAAGTCGCTGGAGCGTGCTGCAGATGGCCCGCAGGGACTCCAGGTCCCGGGCGGCGCGACCCGTTCCCCCGTACACCACCAGGTCCTCCGGGCGCTCGGCCACCTCGGCGTCGAGGTTGTTGAGCAGCATGCGCATCGCGCCCTCCGCGGCCCAGGTGCGGCAGGTCTTCTCAGCGCCGCGCGGGGCCTGCTGGGGCCCGAGGACGAGGTGCGCGGGGTCGAACGGTGCGGGGTCGGTGGCAGTCATGGTGCGTCGGGGCTGGCTCGGGTCCTCGGGGAGAGGCATCCCGGAGCGTGGCGGTCGAGGATAGCGGCTCGGGCAGGCGCGGGGCCGGACGGCGGAGCAGCCTTGTGGGCGAAGGGGCAGAGGGGGAGAATCCACCCCGTGCTCGAAGTTCGCCTCGTCTGCGCCGCCACCTGGCTGCTCCTGGCCCTGGCCCTGCACACGCGGGGTCCGGAGCGGGCACAGGCGCCGGCCTGGACCTGGTGCGGGCTCGCCATCGCGGCGGACCTGACGCGCTGGCACGCGCACCTGTGGCGGGCCACGCGAGAGTTCCTGCGGAACAGGGACCTCTACGAGCAGCGCGCGGTCGGCAAGGCCGTCATCGGGCTCCTCGTGGTCCTGCTGCTCGCGCGCGTTGTGCCGGGACTCCTGCGCGCCTCGCAGGGGAACGGCCGCGTGCGCCTCGGCCTGCTCGCCGCGGCGGGCTGGACGGGCTGGCTCCTGGCCTGGACCGCGTTCCTGGACGACCTGCTGCCGGCGGCGTTCGGTGAGCCGGCGCTGCGCTACGGCCTCGAGCTGGCCTGGGCGGCCGTGCCCCTCCTCATCCTGGCCAGAGGGCGCGCGACATGATCGTGCTCGCGGCCAGCACGGGCGCCCTGCAGGCTCTCGAGGTCGTGCTATGGGCGGTGCCCGGGGCCCTCGCCTGGAGCGCCGCACGCCGTGAGGCGCAGGCCCGAGGCGCGTGGCTGCTGGTGGCTGCGGCCTGCGCGTTCATCTGCACGGACAAGGCGCTCGACCTGCACGGCGCGGTCCTCGGCGTCCTGCGCGACGCCACCCGGGCCGCGGCGCCGGAGCTGCGCGCCCACGGCTCGGCCCAGGGGATGCGCACGCTGCTCCTCGTCCTGGGCGGACTGGGCGCAGGGGCAGGACTCTGGCTGCTGGCCCGCAGGCTCGGGCGCGGTACGGGCGCGGTGCGCCTCTCCCTCGCGGGCCTCTTGGTCGTGGTCGCGCTGCTGGCCGCACGCCTCACGGGCCCGGGGAAGGTCCTGGAGCAGCGGCCCGTCCTTGGGCTCGCGGTGCAGCTCCTCGGCTGGTCGCTGGTCTGCGCGGGGCCGCTGCGCTCGCGCGCGGGAGGCCCGAGCACGGCCCGCGACGAGGACTAGTCCTCCTCGATGGAGAAGGTCAGCGGGAACCCGCTGGTCCGGGCCATGGAGGTGGCCTTCTTCACCTTGCGCTCCGCCACGCTGCGGGGGTAGTGCCCGACCACGCCGGCGCCGCGCTCATGCACCTCGAGCATGACCTCGACCGCACGCGGATGCGGAAGGCGGAACACGCCGGTGAACACCTGCACGACGAACTCCATGGTCGTGTGCGGGTCGTCATGGCAGACGACGCGCGAGAGCGGAGCGATGACCTCCTGGACCTCCTCCTCCACGGCGACCGCGGTGCCGGGGCCGTCGGGATCCGGCGTGTGCTCACGCCTGCGGGGCCCGCCGGGAGCGCCAGCGCGCTCCCCGCAGCCGTGTCGTGTGCTCCGCGTCCCCAACGCTCTCGAAGTGCCCCCGCTCCCCATGATCTCAAGCCTACAGGCCCCCTTCGCTGAGGGGAACCCATGCGGCCGATCACCCGGATCCGCGGTGCGCAGCCGCCCAGCCTCAGGGGGCGCGGAAGCGACGCGCCAGCTCCTCGGCAGGCAGCTCCAGCTCCCAGGGCCCGATCACCGTCGGCGCCTGGAGGCTGGCCTGCAGGCGGGTCAGGTAGGCGTCCCGAGGGATCAGCGTCCCGCCGAGGGCGATGAGGTGCTCGTTCTCGACCTGCCCGTCGAACAGGTCGAAGCCCTGGTGGTCGAGCCACGCCGCCAGGACGCCCACCGCGACCTTCGACGCATCCGTGCGCGCGTGGAACATGGACTCGCCGAAGAAGGCGCGGCCGAGGGAGAGCCCGTACACCCCACCCACCAGCGCGTCGCCCTCCCACACCTCGCAGGAGTGCACGAGCCCCTGCGCGGCCAGCTCGGAGTAGGTGCGCGCGATCTCGTCCGTGATCCAGGTCCCGTCCCGGCCCGGGCCACGCGCCTGCTGGCAGGCGGTGATCACGCGGGCCGTCGCGCGGTCGAGGGTCACGGTCCAGCCCGCACGCCGCAGGCTGCGCAGGGCGGAGCGCGAGAGGTGCGGGGTCGGGCGCTCGAAGACCAGTCGTTCGTGGGGACACCACCACGCCAGGCGGTCGTCCACGGGCCAGGGGAAGAAGCCCCGCTGGTACGCCGCCAGCACCCACGCGGGCTCCATCACTCCGTCCAGCCACACCTCGGCGGGCTCGTCCACGCCGAGGAGCCAGGGGAACGGGGCGGGCGCGGGCTCCACCTCCAGAGGGTACGCGGAGGAGATGGCCCACCCCCCGCCGGCGCAACCCGGGACAAGCCCAGGGCGGACGCAGGTCGGAAGCCCGGCTGTGAGCGACCCCGCCTAGGCTCATGGAGCGCCTCCGCGCGCGGACTCCCATGCTGCCCCTCCTCCTCTGCCTCCTCCCGACTGCCCAAGCCCCCCAGCTCCCACCTCCGAGCGGCCCTGCCCACCTCGTGGAGGTCGAGGGTGGCCTGCGGGCCCTTGCACAGCTGGAGCGCCTGGGCGCCGATGTGGTCGAGCGCGGCCTCGCGAGCGGGGGCCTGAAGGTCCTCGCCGATGACGGCCAGCTCGCCGCGCTGCGCGGCCGAGGCCTGCGCGCCACCGTCGTCATCGAGGACCTGGCGTCGTTCTATGCCCAGCGCCTCGCGACCGCCGCGAGCCCGAGCAGCGGCCCGGGCCTTGGGGCCTGGCTGCAGCCGGCCTTCGGCCAGGGGGAGATCGGCGGCTACTACAGCTGGGATCAGGTCGGGTCCGTGCTGGATCAGATCCACGCCGCCTACCCAAGCATCGTCGGACCGCGCACCTCGATCGGAACGAGCCTCGAGGGGCGCGACCTCTGGTCGGTCAAGGTCAGCGACAACCCCGGCGCCGACGAGGCCGAGCCCGAGGTGCGCATCGACGCGATGCACCACGCGCGCGAACCCGAGGGGATGCAGGTCGCCCTCTGGTACCTGCTGTGGCTGTGCGAGAGCTACGGCAGCGATCCCCTCGCCACCTACCTGGTGGACGAGCGTGAGACCTGGTTCCTCCCCGTGGTCAACCCGGACGGCTATGTGCACAACCAGCAGCTCCAGCCGGGCGGCGGCGCGCTGTGGCGCAAGAACCGGCGGGACAACGGGGACGGCACCTTCGGGGTCGACCTGAACCGGAACTACCCCTTCCAGTGGGGCTTCGACAACGCGGGCTCGTCCACCAACACGGGATCGGAGACCTACCGCGGGCCCACGGCCGAGAGCGAGCCCGAGGTCCAAGCCATGGTCGCGTTCCTCGCCAGCCGCGACTTCCGCACCTCCCTCTCCCTGCACACCTACTCGAACCTGTGGCTGGCCCCGTGGGGCTACACCCCGGCCTATCCGCCGAACTGGGCGCTGTTCGATGAGATCGGCACCCTGGCGACCGAGTTCAACGGCTACCCCCATGACCCGGCGTCGATCCTGCTGTACGCGGCGAACGGCGTGACCGTGGACCACGACCACGGGGTCCACGGGACGGTGTCCTGGACGCCCGAGATCGGCTCCAGCAGCGACGGGTTCTGGCCGCCCCAAGACCGCATCATCCCGCTGGCCGAGGAGAACCGCATCGCTCTCGCGCGGACGGCCCTGGCCGCGGGCTCGTGGCTGCGCGTGGCCTCCGAGACCCTCGTCGAGGTCGGAGACGGCGACGGCTCCTATGAGGGCGGAGAGGGACTCC
>JADHNZ010000046.1 GCA_016779225.1 Planctomycetota bacterium | reverse complement strand
CGGGGAGCCGGGCCTCGGTGCTTGTTGGGGGAGGGCTCAGCCGGCGAAGTTCGCGGCGACGAAGTCCCAGTTCACATGCCCCCAGAAGCCCTCGAGGTACTTCGGGCGGGCGTTGCGGTGGTCCACATAGTAGGCGTGCTCCCAGACATCCACGGTCAGGAGGGGCGTGTCGCCGCTGGCCAGGGGGCAGCCGGCGTTCGGCTCGGCGGTGATGGCCAGGCTGCCGTCAGCCTTCTTGACCAGCCAGGCCCAGCCGCTGCCGAACAGGGTGGCCGCGGTCTTGGTGAACTGCTCCTTGAAGGCGTCGAGGGAGCCGAACGCGCCCTCGATCGCGGCGAGGAGGTCGCCGCTGGGGCCGTCGCCGCCCGCCGGGCGCAGGCAGCTCCAGAAGAAGGAGTGGTTGAAGTGCTGCGCCGCGTTGTTGAACAGCCCGCCCTCGCTCTTGGCGACGACCTCCTCCAGGGAGGCGGAGGCCAGGTCGTGGCCCTCGAGGAGGTTGTTCAGGTTGTTGATGTAGGTCGCGTGGTGCTTGCCGTGGTGGTACGAGAAGGTCTCGGCGCTCATCCAGGGGGCGAGGGCATCCGTGGCGAAGGGCAGCTCGGGGAGGGTGTGCGTCATGGCGGGGGTGGGGGCCAGGGGTCGAGGCGACCGCCCGGAGGGGGTCAGGGAAGAGCGGGGCGGGCCGGCTGCCGCACCTCGCGTAGGGGTGAGGATAGGACGGGTCCGGGGGGCCTGGGAGCCCCGGATGGCGGTCAGAAGGGGCGCAGCGCGAGGTCGTAGGTCTCGCGGAGGACCCGCGCGAGCTCGCGGAAGTCGGCGACCCGGTGGGTGGGCTTGATGGCGAGGTCCTGTCCCTCGCGAGCGCTGCGGTAGATCCAGGCGGTCTTCATGCCCAGCTCCGACGGCGGCTGGATGTCGTGGCTGAGGGAGTCCCCGACATGCATGGCCTCTTCGGGGGCCACGCCCAGGGCGTGCAGGGCGGCCTTATAGATCTTGGGGTTGGGCTTGGCGATGCCGAGCTGCTCCGAGATGAACACGGCGCCCGAGTCCAGGTAGGGGAGCAGGCCCAGGCGGACGATCTTGTCCGCCTGCTTGGAGGTCAGGCCGTGGGTCACGATCCCGGTCATCAGGCCGGCCGCGCGCAGGGCCTCCAGGAACGGCACTGCGTCCTCGAAGGGGACCAGGTCCCTGAAGGTGGTGTCGTGATAGGCCGCAACGCCGGCGGCCACGATCAGGGCGGGGTTGGTGCCTGCCTGGGCGGCCAGGGGGAGCCGCATCAGGAGCTTGTCGAAGTGGTGCGGATAGTTCGAGCTGAACTCCCGGATGACCTCCATGAGCTCCCTGTAGATCTCCTCCTCGTCCATCTTGAGGCCCGCCTCGATCATGGCGCGGATCGCGTTGCGACGCGCGCGCGAGGCGAAGGTGGTGGTGGAGAAGAGGGTGTCGTCCAGGTCGAACAGGACCGCGCGGAGGGTGCTCATGGCTCGTCGGGGAGGAGGAGGGGGCCGGGGGCAGCCGTGGCGACTGCGGGTGGTGCGGTGGGCTTGGGGGAGCTGGGAACGAACGCGGCCCCGCGTCCGTGGGGGAGGCGGGGCCGCGCAGAGCGCCGGGGCGGACCCGGCGTGAGGATCACCAGCGCTTCTCGAGCTTGTCGGCGACCTGCTGGCGGATGTCGGTGATCTCGGCGCGGATGAGGATCATCAGGCTCTCACGCTCGTCGTTGAAGCCCTCCTGCTTGAACAGGAAGCCGAGGATCGGGATCTCGGAGATCCACGGGATGGAGGCCTTGCGCTCCACATTGCGGATGTCGGAGAGGCCGCCCAGGAGGATCGAGCCGCCGTCCGGGATCACCGCGGAGGTGTTCACGCTCTGGACCTCGAGCTCGGGGAGCTCGAAGTTCACGGGCGAGGTGTTGCCACCCAGGGTGGTCGAGATGTTGCGCACATTGGTCACCGTGGCGACCGTGGGCTGGATCTCGAGGGTGAGGTAGCGACGGTTCTCGTGGATGGTGGGGCGGACATCCAGGACGACGCCCTCGTGGAGCACGTTGACCTGAGGGTCAGCAACCGCCTGGAACTGGGCCACCTCGACATCGAAGTCCTGGATGTAGGCCTTCTGGTTGACGACGGTGACATAGGCGCGCTGGGTGTCGTTCACGCTGAGCAGCTGCGAGTTGACCAGCTCGAACTTGCTGGTCTTCTCGATCGCCCGCATAAGCAGGTTCACCTCGGCATCGTCCAGGAACTCGAACTGGAAGCTCATGCCCCCGATCGTGTTCAGGGCCCCGCCGAGCGCGGTGTCGAAGAAGTTCTCGGTGCGGCCACGGAAGTCGCCGTCACCACCATCGTCGTAGAAGAAGCCGGCCGACGGCGGGCCTGCGGCGTTGGAGCCGGAGGAGCCGGTGCCGCCGTTGTCGAGGCCGCGGGAGGCCTGGTCCTCGAGGCCGTTGGTGATGTCGGTCAGGTCCACGCCGTTGGCGCCGCGGAAGTCGACCCCGATCTCCTGGATCCAGGCGTCGCCGACGGACATGAACTTGGACTCGATGGTCACCATCGAGGAGTTGAAGCGGCGCAGGTCCTCGAGGAACTCGCGGATCTGGAGCTGAACCTCGGGGGCCTGGGTCACCAGGATGCCGCCCTCGGAGGTCTCGATGCTCACGCCCTCACCGTCCCAGGAGGAGACGGCGACGTTCTCCTGGATGATGGTCGCCAGGTCCTCGATCTCGATCAGGCGCTGGGCCTCGAGGATGCCGCCGAACGGGCCACCGCCGTCGTCGTCCTCGAGCTCATCGAGGAGGCGCAGGCGATCGATGCGCGGACCGGTGAAGTCGGTCACGCCCATGATCAGGTCCTGGACATCGTGGTAGTAGGGCTGGGGCTCGCCGCGGGCCTTGTCGGTGGTGGTCACGATCACGGTCTCGTAGCGGACCGTCCAGGTGACCTCCTCGCCGCCGACCTCGGTGAGGAAGTCGAGGGCCTGCTCCACGGTGATGGGGTTGGGGAAGTTGATGTCGAAGACGGCTCCAGCGCTGGAGACGGCGTCCTCGGCGGTCGGGTCCACGATGATCGGGAGCTGGGTGTAGTCCGCGATGATCTGGATGAGGGGAGTGATCTCCTCCTCACCCTCGATCCCGGGGAGGACCACCGTGGTCTTGCGGAGGGACTCGCGCAGGGCCTGCTCGGCGGGGGAGACCTTGGTCGACAGGTCGAGGCCGCGGCGCTTGCTGCGGAGCTCGGTGAGGGCGCGCCACTGCTCGCGGCCGGGGAGGGTCACCGTGTCGGTCCACGGGATCTCCATCTCGGCGAGGTGCTCACGCCAGCGAGCGAACTGCTCGGTCTTCTCGCGGATGTAGTCCTCGGAGGCGCGGTCCCGGCCGGCCTTGAAGGCCGCCTCGCGGATCTCGAAGGCCTGCTCGTTCTTGGCGTCCATGGCCAGCGCCTCCTCGGCGTAGCTCACGGCGTCGTCGTAGTCGCGGGCGTTGAAGGCCGCAGCAGCCTCATCGACCATGTTCTGGACGATGGCCTGCTGGCGGGCCTGCTCGGCCTCGCGGGCGGCACGCAGCTCGGCGATGGCGGCCTTCTCGGCGGCGTCGCGGATGGCCTCGGCCTGGGCGACGCGCTCGGACTTGGCCTGCTCGAGCAGGGACTCGATCTCCGCATCCATGCCGCCCCAGTCGACGCCCTGAGGCGCGCGGGCGACGGAGACGGAGGCGAGGCTCAGCTCGGCAACGGCCTGGTCGAAGTCCTGGCGGGAGAGGGCGAGCTTGCCCCGGTCCAGCAGGTCCTCGGTGTCGGCCTTGAGCTGCTGCATGCGCAGCTGCCACTCGTCCGTGAGGATCCGGGACACCGTGCGGAAGTCCCCGTTGGGGTCTCCCAGCAGAGCGGCGATCTCGGCGGCCAGGTTCTGCACGCGGGCGTCGTCGGGAGCCAGCTCGAGGGCGCCGGCGACCTCGCGGGCGGCGTCCTTCAGGCGACCGTTCTCCTTGAGACGACCGGCCTCCTCCAGGTGCATCTGGACGATCAGCGCGCGGGCCTCACGACGGGCTTCCTGGCGGGCGGCAGCCCCGTCGAGGGGGTCGTCGTCCTGGGAGGTTGCCGCGGGGGTTGCGGCCGGCTTGGTGCTGTCCTCGACGCTGGCGCGCGGGCTTTCGTCCACAAGGGGAGCGGAGCTGCAGGCAGCGAGGAGAAGAAGGGGGAAGGTGATCGTTCCGGCAGACCGCATTCGGGGGAGCCTCAAAGGAGGAACGGGTGGGGGGGAGATCGCTGGGGTGAGAGGAGTGGGCTACCCGCCTTTGGGAGGCGGGCTACCCATTCCCCACGGGGAAGAGGGGCGGGGGGGCCCCTCTGGGGGACGCAGAGAATAGCCGAACGCGCGCGCGAGTGTCCAAGGCGGGGGGGAGTTTCTCCTGCCCCCGGAGCGCTCCTGGAGAGGTCCGCGAGGCACCCGCGGCAGGCCCGGAGAGGGCCCTCGGGCCCAGGCTCGTCCGCGGCGACGGGCCCCGTGGGGAGGCGCGGATTGCCCGATGCGAGGGGCGCGATGGGGTGGCCGGTCGGCACCGCTTGCGCGAGGGGCCCAGCGGGCCCGGAAGCGTGCCCTCGGAGCCCGCCCCTGGCGCGGCGAGGCTCTCCGAGCCCCGAGGGGGCGAGCCTGCGCCGTGAGGCTCGCGCATCGGCTGGGCCGAGGAACCCCGCCGTGGCCCCGTTCCGGGCGGGGTGGATTGCGGGGGCCCTCGGGGCCGGCCAGCCGTCTCTCAGGCCCAACGCAAGGAGGGCCGGAGCCCGAGGGCCCCGGCCCTCCTGGGCGCTGGGGGAGCGTGGGGCATCGCCCCCGCGCTCACTTCACGCTGTCGTCGTAGGCGCCGACGAAGGTGATGTCCGTGAAGCCGGCCGCCACGGCGGCGTCGAGCACCGGGACCACATCGGAGTAGACGCTGCCGGAGCGCGGGTCGATCGTGGCCGGCACCTTCTTGCCATCCTTCATGGTGGCCTGGCGCTGGTCGTGGACCCGGGTCAGGATCTGGGTCAGCTCGGCCAGGTCGTTGGTCTTCTTGTTGAGGACCGAGTACTCCATCACCCGGGCGGAGCCCAGCTTGGGGTCGCGGTTCCACACGAAGCGCTTCTCGCCGGTGGGGTCGTCATAGGGCCGCCCCTCGACATTGAGCTTCGCCCCCTCCTGGCGGACCCGCACGAGGATCTCGACCTTCTCGATCGGCTCGGCCGAGCTCGAGTTCACGCCCACGTCCTTGGGCAGGTAGGCGCTCAGCTTGCCCTCAAGGGTTTTGAACTTCAGGGTGCACATGAAGAAGATCAGCAGCAGGAAGGTGACGTCGATCATCGGCGTCATCTCCATCTCGACTTCTTCGCTGGCCAGATCGTTGAGCATCGACATGGTGGTCTCCGGGGCTTCGAGGCGTGGGGCTGGATCGTTCGGGGAGCGCGGGGAAGGGGCGCGGCAGGGGAGCGCTCGGCCGTCAGGCGGCGAGGCGCTGGCCCGGCCTCACTGGCCCTCTTCCTCCTCGGGGACGGCCACGGCCAGCTGCACCTTCCAGATCTGGATGCCCTGCGTGCCGCAGATCTCCATGACCTTCTGGACATGCTTGAAGGCGGTGCTCTCGTCGGCGCGGATGAGCAGGGGCTCGTCGGGGAGCAGCACGGAGGCACCCTCGCTGAGGGGCTCCTTGGGCATCATCTCCGCGGCCGTCGCAAGGTAGCGCTTCACCTCGCCGTAGGGCTCGGACTTGCCGTCGTCGCGCTCGGGGTCGTAGTAGGTCTCCCGCTTGACGATGATCTTGCCCGTGTGGGGGATGTTGACGATCGGGCGACGCTCGTCGGGGTTGGGCTTGTCCTCCGTGGCCGTCTCCGCGATGGGCAGCTGGAGCTCCTCGAGGTCCTGCTGCGTCATGTCGGTGATGATCATGAAGAAGATGATGAGCAGGAACACGACGTCGATCATCGGCGTCATGTTCATCTCGAGGTCCTTCTCTTTGTTCTTGCTGGACTTCTTCACGGGAGCGGTAGGGGCTTGAGCGCTGGCGGCCTTGGGGCCTGGAGCCGGGTGAGGGCGGGGCGGCTGGAGCCGCTTGGGTGACCGGGTGCAGGGGAGGCCGAGGAGCGGCCGCAGGGAGGGATGACCCCGGTCGTGGTCATCCCTCCCTTTCGTTCCGTCTGAGTCAGCCAGCCTGCGGACGGAAGCGCTCGAAGAGGTCCTCGATGATCGCTCCGGTCTCGATGATGGTCTTGACCATGCGGTTGCGCAGGAAGGCGAACGCCGCGGTCACCGGGATGGCCACGATGAGCCCGAACATGGTCGTCAGGAGGGCCTGGGAGATACCGTTGGCCAGCTCAGCGGGGGAGGCCTGGCCGCCGGAGGAGGCGATCGTGTTGAACGCCGTCACCATGCCGGACACCGTGCCCAGCAGGCCCATCATGGGGGCCACGTTGGAGATCAGGGACAGCCAGCCGATGCGCTGGTTCAGGCCGATCGATTGCTCGTCGCCCATCTCCTCGATGGACTTCTCGATCACCTCGTAGGAGTGACCGATCTTGGCGATGCCGGCGCCGCAGACATTGGTGAAGTAGGTGGGCTCGCTCTCGCAGAGCTCCATGGCCTCCTGGAACTGCTCGTCGTCGAACAGGCCGCGGATCTCGTCGATGATTTCCGGCGGGGCCAGCTTGTCGCGCTTGAGCTCGACGAAGTTCTGGATGACCACCGCGAGGGCAACCACGGAGAGGACGATGATCGACCAGCCGATGGGGCCGGAGGCGATGATCAGGTCGCCGATGCTGGCGTCGGCCTGTGCGAGGGCGGGGGAGGCGCCGAGCACGGCGAACGGCACCAGGCGGGTGAGCGCGGTGCGACCGAGGGTGGAGGAGAAGCTCATGACCGGGATGAGTGGGATGTCGGTTTCTGGGGAGAGGCGCGGGCTGGCAGCTCGCGCTGGGGGGGGAGAGCCTACAGGTTTCCTTGTAGTTCGGACGCCTGTCGGGCAGCGGGGGTGTCACCGTAGGACTCGGAGACGACCTTCAACCACTGGCGCGCGGCGCCGGCAGCATCGCCGTCGCCCAGGGCCAGGGAGGATTGTGCCAGCCCGAGGAGGGCCCGTGCAGCCCGATCTCGGCTGGAGTGCTCGAGGGACACAACCTCGGCGAAGCACAGCTGAGCATCGCGGTGGCGGCCCTTGGCAGCGAGGGCCTCGCCGCGCCCGAGCAGCGCAGCAAAGCGGGCCCCGGCGGGGCTGTCCGCGCGGCCGGTTGTGCGCTCGAAGAAGCTGAGGGCCTGATCGACCTGGCCTCCGGCCAGCATGCAGAAGCCCTCGCCTTGGGCGGCCTCGCCGGCCGCCGCCTCGACGGCCTGGCGGGCAGCCGGGTCGGCCTCGGCCATGCCGCCGAGGAGGAGCTCCAGCCCGCCCTTGGCGCCGCCGAAGAGCTCACGCGCCTTCAGGGTCTCGCCCGCGGCCAGGTGACACCAGGCCGCCTCGAGGCCGGCCTCGAGGCAGGCGCGGCGGCTGTAGCCGGGGGTGGCCGGCTCGGTGGAGCCCTCGCCGTAGAGGGCCTCGAGGGCCTCGGCGGCGGCAGCGTCCTGGCCCGAGAGGCGTAGTGCACGGCCGATCACATACCGCGCACGGGGCACGAGGCTGCTCTCGCCGAAGTCGCTCACGAGCTTCTCGGCCTCGGTCGCAGCCTCCTGGTACTGGCCCGAGTCGGTGGCACCGAGCTGGAGCAGGGTCTCCGCCGCCTTCAGGCGGGCGTCGGCCTGCACCACCTCGCGGGTGCTCGCGTCGGTGGCGGCCACGCGGAAGGCGTCGACGGCCTCGGCGAACTCACCCTTGCGGCGGTAGGTCATGCCGTCGCGGTAGGAGGGGGGGACGCTGCCCCAGTCGATCTGCACGACCTCGCTGGCGTCGTAGCTGGACTCCTTGCCGGAGCGGTCGATCCGCACCTTGGTCAGGGAGTTCTCGAGCACGGTGCCGGTGATGGCGAGGACCTTGCCCGTCCGCTCGTTCAGGCGGTAGACGGTGTCCGGGCGCCCCTGCGCGGTGGCGGGGGCGAGGAGCGCGGCGCTTGCCAGGCCGAGGCCCAGGGCAGCGCGGAGGCAGCGGTGGAGGGGGGACTTCATCGGTGCAGGGGGTCCTCGGGGGTCAGCGGGAGGCGAGCCACTGGAACCAGGTGGCGAGCTCGCCACCGGCATAGCGGGCGACGACCGCCGGGTCCTCGTCCTCTTCGCAGTAGGGGGTGATGTTCGACCAGTCGTTGTCGGTGCCGACGGACACCGAGTTCAGCTGGTTCTCGAGCTCGCTCGCCTTACGCGTGTCGAGCTGGGACCAGGCGTAGTAGACGAAGCAGAAGCGGAACTTGACCTCGTACCACTCGCAGTCCTGGTACTTGATGTAGCGGCGCGAGTTCGAGAGGGCGTTCAGCTTCGACGCCGCGAACTCGTACTCCTCCGCGGTGCCGGTGGCGCCGGGGACCACCACCAGGCGGCCGTCCGCGGGGTTCGTCTCCAGCCAGCCCGAGAGGGCCCTCGACCAGTCCAGCAGCATCTGCAGGGTGGGGTTGGAGTCCTCGGTCATCACCAGGGGCGTGAGGATCTCCTTGGCGTCCGCGACCTTCTTCTGCATGACCAGGGCGTGGGCCAGGTCAGGCAGGCGATAGGTGCCGATCTCCTCGGCGCGCTCGGGGTCGGAGGCGAAGGTGTCGACCAGGCGGCGCAGCACGGTCTCGGCCTTGGCCCACTCGCCGAGGTCCATCCAGTGCATGGACTCGCGCTTGATGGCGGTGTAGTCGGGCGCGCCGAGGCCGTTGGTGTGGGCCAGCAGCTCGGCCATCTCGCGCAGGATGGTGCTCTTGCGCTCCGCGTCCGTGGCCGCCTCCTGGAGGCTGGTCAGGGCGTTGTAGAACGAGATGCTCGCGGCCGCCGTGCGGGTCTCCTCACCGAAGAGCTCGAGCATCGTGTCCAGGGCTGCGCGCGCCTCCTTGCGCTGATCGAGCTCGAGGTGCGAGCGCATCAGCAGGTCGAGGGTCCAGTTGGAGAGCTGGCCCTGCTCGGGATAGCGCTCGTGGTAGGTGGGGAGGAGCTCGGTGACCTTGTCGTGGTTCTTCAGGATCGAGTGGCACAGGCCCCGGAAGAACTCGGCCTCCAGGCTCGCCTCCTTGCGCCGCGCCAGGCGGGCGGGCACATCCGTGGCGCGCGCCGGGTCCTCGCGGATGGTCTCGAGGTACTCGTCGAAGCGCTCGATCGCCGGGGCGTACTGCTTCTGACGGACCATGCAGACGCCCACCTTCACATAGCCCTTCTCCCAGAAGTCGCTGTCCTCGGGGATGCCGCTGTAGGCCTCCACCGCTCCGGCCCAGTCCTTCTTGTCGTAGGCCTTCTCGCCGCGGCGCCAGAGGATCTCGTCCTCCTTCTCGCTGCCGGCCTCGGTGACCCAGCGCTCGGCCTCGGCCTGGAGCTTCTCGAGCGGCGCGCGCTCGGCCCCTGCGGCGTTCGTCACCTGGCGAACCATCGCGTAGTACGACTCCGCGTTGCGGCGGTCGAGCTCGGGGTCACCACCGCGGTAGCGGGCGACCGCCTCGCGGAAGGCGAACGCCGACTCGAGGGGGCGTCCCTCGGAGCGGTAGGCCAGGCCCATGAGGTTCAGGACCTTGGGGGCGAGCTCGAGCCGGACATCCTCGGCGGACGCGTCCAGGGTCGCCAGCAGGCCGCGCAGCTGGACGATGGCCTCGCCCGTGTTGCCGGAGCGGAACTCTCCCTCGGCGGCGGCCACCTGCAGCTCCGGCGAGATGGTCACGCCGGGGCGTGCCGCGATCTCGCTGATGAGCTTCTGGGCCATCGTCTGGAGGGTGTTGCCCTTGTTCTCGTCCGCCGTCAGGGTGGCGAGCTCCATGGCGAGGCTGGTGGCGTCCTGGCGCAGGCGGCGGTTCTTGACCACCTCGCGGGCGCTGTCCTCGTCCTCGAACCAGGCGGCCTCGCCGCTGGAGAAGTCGCCGGCAACCCAGCCGCCGACCGTGAGGAAGGTGCGGGCGATCTCGAGCATGGCGAGGTAGCCCTGGGGAGAGGCGTTCACGCCCTCCTCGCGCTGGGTGTTCAGGAAGTGCAGCGCGTAGCGCACGCCCTCTTCGTTCTCACCGGCGTTGATGAAGGCCTTGAGGAGGCCGGGGATGGCGATCTCCATCAGGGCGAAGCGAACCTCGACATCGGCGGCGCCCAGCCCGAGCTCCTCCTTGATCGCGTCCCACTCGCCCTCCATGGAGGGGAGGGTGGTCTCGACGACGGCGGCGTAGAACGCCGCGGCGTCGCTCCACTCCTCGCGGTAGGCGTACACATCGCCCATGCCCGAGAACGCGCGCAGGGCGTAGAGGGTGCCCTCGCCGGCGGTGAACACGAGGTTCTCGTAGGCCTGCAGGGACTGGTCGAAGAAGAAGCTGCTGGTCGGGTCGGCGCGGCCGATGGTGGCGAGCATCGCGCCCCGGTTCAGCATGAGCTCGTACATCTCACGCGTGCGGCGCTCGCCCCGCTCCTCGGAGTCCATGGCCGCCAGGCTGTCGATCAGGTCCTGGGTGAGCGAGACCGCCTTGCTGAGCACCTCGGCCTGGCGCGTGCGCAGGGCATCGGCCTGCTCGCCGGCGGCGTCCTCGAGGGCGAGCTCGATGGCTCGGGCGTAGAGGGCGCTCGCGTCCACGAACCCGGTCTGGGCCGAGCTGAGCAGGTCGGAGGTCGCGTTCTGTGCGATGTAGCCGTCGAAGCAGGCGAGGGCCTGCTCGAACAGCTCGTTGCGGCGCTCGGGGTCGCGCTCGTTCACGGCGCCCGCGGCGATCAGCTCGCAGCGGGTGACGGCGAGGCGCTCGGCGGTCTTGCCGCTGGCTCCACGCTCGGCGCTGTCGAGGACCGTCTCCGCCAGGTCGACGAAGGCCCACTCGGAGGCCAGGCCCCGCGCGAACTCGATCTCGGTCTCGAGGGCCGCGTCACTCTGGGCAGAGGCTCCAGCGGCGAGGAGGAGGGGGAGGGCGGACGTCCAGAGGGGCTGGCGGAGCGTGCTCATGGGGGAGGCGAGGGCCGGCAGGGTGGGGGGATCCAGGGGGTCCCTACCGGATCGGGGGGCAGAGGATACGACAGGAGGGCCGGAAAGGCACGCCCCTGCCCGAAGGGCGTGCGGGCCGTGAGGCGGGGGGAGCCGCCGCGGGTGGAGGGCCTGCGCCCCCGCCCTGAACGGCCGCGGCGGGCGCCCCGGAAGGCGCCCGCCGCGTTTCGCGCGCAGGTCCGCGCGGTTGGGGCCTCGGCCCCGTCAGGCGAGGACGCCGTGCGTCACTCGGCCATCCCCATTTCGGCGGGGGTGGGCTCCAGCTCGCGCGGGATCACGATGCCCGCCTTGAGCAGGATCAGCAGCTTGCGGTTGCTGATGAAGGTGCCCTTGCGCTCGAAGAGCGCGTTGATGAAGGGGATCTTGTTCAGGATCGGCACGCCTGCGGCCTGGTCCTGCTTCTGGGAGATCTTGTTGCCACCGAGCATGACGGTCGCGCCGTCAGGCATCGGGATCGAGGTGCGCACGCGCTGGATCTCAACCTCGGGGAGCTCGATGGTCACCGAGTTCGAGGAGCCCAGGGTCGTCGAGCGCTGCTCGATGGGGCGGACCAGGTTGGCGATCGTCGGACGCAGCTCCAGGTTGATGAAGCGGCGGTCGGCGGAGACCACCGGACGGACATCGAGGATGACGCCGTCCTGGATCACCTGGACCACGGGGTCGGCGATGGAGGCCGCCTGGGCGATCTCCACATCGAAGTCCGCGACATAGGCGATCTGGTTTAGGACCGAGAGGTTGGCGCGGTTTGCGTTGTGGACCAGCAGGCGCGGGGCCGTGACGAGTTCGATGCGCTCGGACTTCTGGACCGCCCGCAGGATGACCTCGAGCTCGAGGTCGTTGAGGAAGGTCCACTGGAACGAGACGCCGCCAGAGCCGCGGAAGTCGTCGGTGCCCAGCTGGCTGCCGTAGAGGTGCTCCACGCGGGTGCGGACGCTGCCGTCCTCACCCTCGTCGAAGAACGCGCCGACGGTGTTGTCGCCACCGGGGGAGCCGGGGATGTCGCCGCTGATGGAGGGGTCACCGAAGTCGTTCAGGTCGTTGCCGCTCGAGCCGAGGCCCGGGGCGCCGAGACCCTTGAAGTCCACGCCGATGTCCTCGAGGAAGCTGTCCTCGACCTTCATGAAGCGGGCCTGGATGTCGACCATGATCCCGGTGGCCTCGCGGAGGTCCTCCAGGAGGGAGGCAATCTGGGCCTGAACCTCGGGGGTCTGGTTGACCACCATCGCGCCGGTGTCCGTGATGCGGATGGCGTTGGCGGGGTCCATGTCCCAGGACTCCGGAGCCACGGTGGCCCGGATGAGGTCCTCGAGCATGCCGGTGTCGAGGACATTGGTCTCGCGCTCGACGACATCCTCATCGGGGGCGATCAGGCCGCCGGAGGGGGAGACGTTGATGTCACGCCCGGCGTAGTCGGGGATCGGGTTGATGAGGTCGTGGACCTTGTAGTTCACGAGCACCTGACCACCGGTGAGCTCGTCGGCGACGACGAACTTGACCACGCCGTCGTCGACCTTCCAGCGCAGGCTCTCGCTGGTCTCGGCGATGAGGTCGAGGACCTTGCGGACGCTGCGCTCGCTCTTGAGGTTCAGGGAGACGGTGGTCTCCTCCTCGTCGAGCTCGTCCATGACGCGGGCGCTCACGTGGAAGTTCACGCCGGTCAGGTCCTGCAGGTAGCTGGCCACCGAGTCGAGGGGGTCCTCCTCGAAGGGAGGCGCGAACCGGACCTCGTCCAGGCGGCGCAGGACGGCCTCGCGCTCGGCGTTGGCGCCCGTTCCCACGGAGGCCACCACCGGCTGGCGCTCGAGCACATCGGCCCAGCGGTCGCGGTCGAAGACCAGGGAGTCGATCTGCGGGACATCCATCATCCCGAGCTCGTCGATCGTCTTCAGCCACTGCTCGCGGTAGTGCTTGCGGTTGGCCTCGTCGGTGGCGACATGGCGCAGCTCCCGAGCGCTGCGGGCCAGGTCCTGGGCGGCGCCGTTGTCCGGATCCTGCTGGAGGACCAGGTCGCACCACTTCTCGGCGCCGGCGTAGTCATCGGCGAGGAAGGCCTGGTTCGCCCGCTCGTACCAGGACTTCAGCTGGTTCGAGCGGCGCTCGCCCTCCGCCTTCTCAGCGGCGGCGGCGGCGGCCTCGGCGGCCTCGCGCTCGGCCTTCATGGCGGCCTCCTCGGCCTCATCACGGAGCTGCTGGGCGTTGGCCAGCTTGCCCTCGACGAGGCTGCGGTCCAGGTCGCCGGTGGCGATGGCCGGGGTCCAGGCCAGGATCGTCAGCGCAGTGCGGTAGTGCTCGATCGCACTCCCGTACTCGCCGCCGGACAGGGCCGTATCGCCCTTGCGCGTGTGATCCGAGGCCTCGAGACGAGCCATCTGGCGCTGGACCAGGACGCGCTCGGCAGCGTTCTCGAACGCGTCTGCGGCGGCGCCGAACTTGTCACCCATGAGGGCCTGGACTCGGCGCAGGCCGGTGGAGGCGTCCTCACTGTTGGGGTCGAGCTCGAGGGCCTGGCTGTAGCTGAGCGCAGCAGCCTCGAGGTCGGCACGGTCGACCTCGGCGGCACCCTGGGCCACGAGCTCGGCTGCGAGCGCGAGGCGCGCGGCACGGCGGCGAGCGACGCGGTCCATGGGGTCGTCGTCCTGCGCCGGCGCAACAGCGGGTGCGACCGGGAGGGCAGCGGGAGCTGCGACGGGAACCTCGGCCGGAGCGACCTCGGCGCGCACGACCTCTTGGGTCGGCGCCTGGCAGGAGACCGCGGCGGCGGCGAGGGTGATGAACGTCAGAGGACGGTGACGGAACCGCATGGAAAGGGGGGAGTGCAGGGGGGAGCCGGGGAGCCGGCGGGGGGGATCCGGACGAGCCGAACGGTCGGGTTTGTGCGGCGCGCGCAGGGAACGGGGGTCGGCCCCGAAGGGTCGACTGGGGGGGCTCGGGTGAGGGCGATCCCCCCGTCGATCTTGGATCCCTGACGCGCAGGGGAATCGGGGGGGGAGCCTCCGGGCGCGCCGGAGGGGGGATCGTCCACGGGGACCGAGGGAGCGGGAGCATACCCCTGGCCGGAGGGAGGGTCAACGCCACGACCTCTGGCGCCGGGGCCTCCGCAGGGGATCGGACTACCGCCCCAGGCGTCCCCGGTCACGGTCCCTGCCGAACCTCCGGGCGGTAGGCGCCGCGCGCCTCCCGGGTCGGGCGGGGCGGGCGCGGGGTGCCTCTCAGCGCGTGGAGCGGGGCAGGCCGGCCGCGGCCATGGCCTGCTGGATGTCGGCCCAGCACAGGCGCTTGTCGCCCGGATTGCTCAGCAGGTCGGCCGGGTGGAGAGTGGGGACCACAGTGACCTCCCCGCGGGGATGGGTCTGTCCGCGCATGGAGCCCAGGGCGGCCTCCGGCGTGCCGAGCATGTGCCCGGCAGCGCGCCGCCCCAGGGGGATGAGGACCCGCGCCCCGACCAGCTCCAGCTGGCGCTCGAGCCAAGGGGTGCAGATGGCCAGCTCCTCGGGCAGCGCCTCGCGGCTCCCCGGCGGGCGGCACTTGACCACATGAGCGATCGCCACCTCCTCGCGGCGGATTCCCATCCCCTTGGTGATGATGTCGGTGAGCAGCTGCCCGGCAGGCCCCACGAAGGGCACGCCCTGCCGGTCCTCCTGCTCGCCCGGAGCCTCGCCCACGAACGCGATGCCGCGGCGCCCGTCCCCGTCCATGAACACGGTCTGGGTGCGGGCTGCGCACAGCCCGCAGGCGGTGCAGGCGGAGACCTGCTCACGCAGCTCCTCGAGGCTCGTGGCCGCGGCTGCGAGGCCCCGGACGGCCTCCCGGCGGGCGGCGACCTCGTCCGGAGACAGGGGGCCCTGCGGAGCCGGGGGCATCGGGATCCGCCTGCCGGGGGCCGGAAGGCTCTCCACGCGGGGGGCGGTCGCGGCCTCGGGGCGTGCGGGCTGGGGGGGAGGCGACGGGGGGGCCGTCGTTCGCGCGGTGGCTTGGGCCCCGTGCGCCTCGGCGGGCTGGGTCCCTTGCGCCTCGGCGGGCTGGGTCCCTTGCGCCTCTGTGGGCTGGGCGGGCGCGGCGGCCCGTGCGAGCTGCCGCTCCCCGTGCCAGCGGCGGCGCCCCAGCTCGCGGGCCAGGGCGCGCGCGAGGGCCGCGCGCTCGGCCATGGGGTCAGCGTGGGCGGGGTCCTCGGCGGCGGGAGCCATGCCCGCAGCATACGGCCGGCCCCCGCCGGAGGCGCGGCTCAGGCCACGGGGCGGGGGTGGAGGCCCAGGAAGCCGGGCCCGTCGCCCTCGCGGTGGAGGGTCACCTCGACCGCGCGGGGCAGCCCCTCCAGCGCGTCCGGCTCGACCCGCACCCGCTGGTAGCGCCCCGAGAGGCCCACGAACCCCTCGAGCACGACCGTGTCCCGGGCGCCCTCGAGGCGCGCCGCGTAGTCCTGGGCCACGGCGTCCGCCGCCTCCGAGAGGGCGGCCCGCCGCTCGCGAACCGCCTCGGGCGCGGGGCGGTCGTGCATGGACTCCGCCGCCGTCCCGGGGCGCGGTGAGAAGGGGAACACATGCAGGCGTGCGAACCCGGCCTCGTGCACCGCGGCCAGGGTCTCGGCGAACTCGGCCTCGCCCTCGCCCGGGAACCCCACCAGCACATCGGCCGTGAAGGCGGGTCGGTCGAGGCGCGCGCGGATGCGATGGCAGGCCTCCAGGTAGGTGGCGCGGTCGTACCAGCGGTTCATGCGCGCGAGGACGGCGTCCGAGCCGGACTGCATCGGCATGTGCAGGTGTGGCGCGATGCGCTCGGGCCGCGCGGCCATCACCTCGAGCAGGGCGTCGTCCACCTCGGTGGCCTCGATGGAGGAGAGGCGGACGCGGAAGGGCAGCAGCTCGCCGTCCTCGCCGCGGACCTCGAGGTGCGCGAGCCGGCGGACGAGGTCGGCCAGGGAGCTCCCCAGGTCGAGCCCCCAGTGGCCGATGTGGATCCCGCACAGCACGACCTCCACATGGCCGGAGCGCACGAGGCGAGCGACCTCGGCCTCGAGCTCCTCCGCAGGGCGGCTGCGCGAGGCACCGCGGACCTTGGGGATGATGCAGAAGGCGCACGCCATGTCGCAGCCGTCCTGGATCTTCAGGAAGGCGCGCGTGTGGCCGGCGAACTCGGTGACGCCCGCCGGGATGCCCAGCTCCTCGGGATCGACCTCGTGGCCCAGCTCGCGCAGGAAGTTGACCGGCCGCTTCGCCTCGCCGTTCCCGAGCACCCAGTCCACGCCGGGCAGGGTCCGCAGGACCTCGGGCTCGGACTCCGCCAGGCAGCCCGTGACCGCGATGCGCGCCTGCGGCGTCTCCCTGCCAATGCGTCGGATCAGCTGCCGAGCCTTGCGCCCGGCCTCCGCGGTCACCGTGCAGGTGTTGACGACCACGAGGTCGGCCTCGCGGTCCTGCTCGGCAAGGCCGCGGCGCACCAGGGCCTCGCGCAGGACCTGCGTGTCGTACTGGTTGGCCTTGCAGCCGTAGGTGACGAAGCGGACGGAGCGCACGCGCGCAGGGTAGCGGCGGGGCAGCCCTCGCGCGGTTGTCGGCCCCACGGCCGGCGTGCGATGCTGCCTCGCGGAGCCTCGATCCTCCGCGCGCCGCGCGCGCCACGATCCTCGCCATGAGTCCCGCCCTGAATCCCCGCCGTCCCGCACCTCGCCGCCGACTGCCCCTCTCCCTGCTGCTCCTGGCGGGGGCCGTCGCCTGCGGCGGGCAGGACGCGCCGGCAGAGGGCGCCGGGGGCGCAGCGCCTGAGGGGGCGTCCCTGCCCCCGGCGCCCACCCGCTCGATGGACCCGCGAGTGGTGGAGGCGCGCGAGGCCCTCGGTCGGGGGGACGCCGAGGCGGCCGCCGCTCTCGTGCCCGCCGCGGCTCGCGTCGCCGCGGAGCCCGAGGCGAGCCTGCTTCGCGCGCGGCTGGCGCTCCTGCGCGACGACCGCCCGGCCATGGAGCAGGCGCTCGCCGCCGCGCGTCAGGCGTCCCCGGGCAGCTCCCTGGTCACGGCGGTCAGTGCCGAGCTGCATGCCTGGGCCGGGATGGCCGAGACCGCGGAGGGCGAGCTGGCCGGCGCCACCGCGGGCCTGCAGGGCGCGGAGCCCGGCCCCGAGCTCCTGCGCGCGCGCGCAGTGCAGCTGCTGTCGACGCAGGGGGGCGCGCGGGCGGGCCTGGCCCTGCTCGAGCGAGCCCTCGAGCTGGACCCCGAGCTGCCCTTCGTGGGGAGAGCCCTGGGACAGGCCCACCTGCTGGTCGGTCGCTCGTTCATGGCCACGGACAAGGCCGAGGCCCTCGACCACGCGCGGCAGTCCCTGGAGTGGGATCCCGCCGATGTGGACGCGCGCGTGTTCCTGGCCGATGCGCTGATGACCGCGGGGGAGTGGGGCCAGGCCCTTGCCGAGTACGAGCGCGTCCTGGAGGCGGGCAAGGACCTGCGGGCCGAGGTCGCCCTGCACTACAAGAACGCGGGAGTGGTGGCCCTCGCCCAGGGGCATCGGGAGCTCGCGCTCGAGCACTTCCGCCGTGCGCGCGCCCTCGGCCTCGATGACGAGCAGCTCGGGACCGGAGCCCGCGTCCTCGAGGACGAGGCGGGCAGTCGCTTCGAGGCGGCCCTCAGCGCCGTGTCCGGGGAGGGCCCCGAGGAGGCCCGCGCTCTGGTCGCAGAGGCCCTGCGGTTCAGCCCCGAGGATCCGCGCGCGGGGCTGGTGGAGGCCTCCATCCTGGTGCGCGAGGCGGGGGAGCTCCTGGAGGCCGGCTCGATCCAGGGCTCGGAGGAGCGCCTGCTGCGCGCCCTCGAGCTGGATCCCGGAGCCGTGGATGCGCGGCTGCTCCTGGGCCACCTGCTCTATGCGCGCGAGGCCTTCGACGAGGCCGCAGAGCAGTGGTTCCTCGTCGTGGACGCCCTGCGCCTCGACGGGGTCGAGCTGCCCGAGCCGCTGCATGTGCGCCTCGCGGACGCCCTGGTCCGGGCGGACCGGGGGCCCGAGGCGCGCGAGGTGCTGGAGGCCTACCTGGTGCTCGAGCCCACGGGGCGCTGGGTGGACACCACGCGCCAGCTGCTCACCGCCCTGGGACCCGAGGGTCCCGCGCCGCCCGCGGGCGAGGAGCCCCGTGACGGGGGAGAGCAGCCTGCGACCCCCGTCGAGGGGGACGGAGAGTGAGCCTGTCCGGGCAGAGGCTCGTCCTCGCGCTGGCGGCGGGCGCGGCGTGGGGGCTGCTCGCTCCTCTGGCGGAGGCGGCGAGGCCGCAGCCGCGCGAGCTCAACGCGGTCTCTTCCGTCCCGGTCATGGCGGCGTCGCCTGGCGCTCACCCCGGGCCGCCGGTGTTCCTGGAGCTGTCTCTCGAGGGAGCCGGGCCCCGGGCGTTCCTGCACGGTGAGCAGCGCGTGCTCGCCGAGTGGCTCGGGTTCGAGGCGCCCCTGGCTCCCGACAGCGGGGAGGAGGTCCGAGCCCGCCTGCTCGCGGCGGCGAGCGCGGGATTCCCGGCCCTCGGCACCCTGACCCTCGACGGGAGCCAGGCCGAGCCCACCGCCCTGGGCGTCCAGATCCTCGGGCCCTTCGCCGGGTCCTACGGCGAGGAGCCCTCCCTGGTCTTCGAGCTCGGGCTCGGGCAAGGCGACCAGCCGCGCACCGTCGAGGTGCTCTGGACGCGCTTCGCGGAGGACACTCGCGGCGGCGGGCTGCGCATGCCCGTCCACCTGCGCGCGGAGGGGGCCTTCGACTATGTGGTCCTGCTCCCCGAGGAGCCGGCCTGGATCTGGCACGCTCCCACTGAGCGCGGGCTGGACCTCGCGCCCGCCGCGTTGGCGGCCGCGGGCGGAACCGGCGGCGGGGCTCCGAGCGGGGACGGCGTTCCGCTCCTGCTGCTGGCGGCGGCTGGCGGGCTGGGTGCGATGCGCCTCCACGCCGGGCGGCGAGCGCAGGGGGCGGGAGCCCTTGCTGTGGGAGGAGCGCTCTGCCTCGGCTGGCTGGTGGCGGGGCCGACCCGGATCGTTGTGCCGTCAGGGGACGCCGCCCGCGCGATCCACGAGGAGCTCCTGCGTCGGGTCTATGCGGGCTTCGACGCCACGACGGAGCAGGGGGTGTTCCGCGCGCTGCAGACCAGCGTCACCCCCGAGCTCCTGGAGCCCCTCTACCAGGGGATCCACGAGAGCCTCGTCATGGCGGACGAGGGCGGAGCCGTCTGTCGCGTGGAGGGCCTCGAGGTCCTCGCCGCGGAGCCACGGGCGCGAGCGGCGGCCGCGGGTGCGAGCTTCAGCGTGGAGGCGGCCTGGCGCGTGGATGGGCGAGTGATTCACTTCGGCCACGAGCACGCGCGGCGCACGCGCTACCGCGGAGAGGTCACGATCAGCGCGGAGCGGACGCCCGAGGGGCCCCCGGCGTGGCGGATCAGCGGGCTCGAGGTGCGTGAGCAGGTCCGCGAGCCCCTTCCCGGCGGCACGGGGAGCTAGTGCCGGAGGGACCGGCTCCTCGAGCCGGTCCCTCCAGCGCGTAGCGGCGGATCACTCGCCGTCGCTGTTCTCGAGGCCGCTGAAGTCGATGACATTGTCGCCGACCGACGGGTCCAGTTCGAGGGCGAGCTTCTTGAGGCGCTCACCCTCGGCGGGGTCCGCGTCCTCGGTGACCTCCGCGAGCTGCCACCAGTAGGTCGCCTCGAGGGGGTCCAGCTCGACGGCCTTGCGCAGGAGGTCGCGAGCCTTCCCGCCCTCGCCGAGGGCGCGCATCATGCTCGCATAGCGGCCGTAGATGGTGGGGTTCTTGCTGCCGGCGTCGACGGCCTCCTGGAAGAGACGCTTGGCCTTGAGGCGCTTGCCGTCCTGGAGGGCGCTGACCGCGGCCTTCTCCAGGCCAGTCACGCTGTCCAGCAGCTGCGCGCGAAGCTCCTCGTCGATGTAGGCGTACCACTCCTTCTCGAACTCGGCGACATCCTCGTCGCTCTTGAGCTTGAGGGACTTCTTGAAGTAGTCGACCGACTCGGCCGGCTCGATCCCGTCGATGATCTGGGCGCCCAGGCCCATCTTGATGCGGTTGACCTTGCGGTCGTTCGCGATGCCCTTGAGGTAGTCCTGGAAGCCCTTCTTGTAGCGCTTGTCGCCCATCATGAAGTGCACCAGGGTCCAGCCCCAGGAGTAGTCCTCGTACTTGGGCTGCGAGAGCATCTCGACCAGGGAGAAGCGCTTGCCGCCGTCGAACTGGCTCAGCACGGAGCTCAGGCGCCCCTCCTGGATCAGGCCGATGTCGAGCTCCTTGTCCTTCGCGTCCCAGAGCGCGCCGCCGTAGTACTCGGAGACTCCCTCACCAGGCCAGTGGGGGATGCGGAACTCCTGGTTGATCAGCTTCTGCAGATAGTGCGAGAGCTCGTGGTAGAGCACCATCTCCGTGAACTCGAAGCTCGTCCGGTCGTAGAAGATGCAGATCTCATAGGGCGGGATGATGACGAAGTACGCCAGCGCGCCGCCGCCCCCGCCCGCCGCGGTCTTGTTGAACTCCCGGCCGCTCTGGAAGAAGCGGATGCGCATCTTCTCGCGGCCCGTGCGCTTGACCTTCCAGTCCTTGGTGAACTGGTCGTAGTAGTTCTCGCAGCGAGCCTGGAACGCCTCGATGATGTGCTGGGGGACGGTGTACTCCCACAGGAAGTTCTTCGTCTCGTCGAAGCGGCGGTCGCCCCAGGTCGCGTGCGCGCGGTCCTCGGCGATGCGCTCGCGCTGCGCCTCGATCTTGTCCTCGATGGCCTTGCGGCGCTTCTCGATCGGGATCCACTTGCCCTCGAAGGGGACCAGCCCCTCGGCGTACTTGGTGCGCTCCTCATCGGTGCGGGGCACGAAGGCGGCGCCCTCCTCGTCGAGCATGGTCTGGACCATCTCGCCGGGCACGCGCAGGTCGCCGTTCTCCAGGTGGACGACGACGAAGTCCTCGTCCCACTCCATCTGGAATCCGTCGAGCACACGGCCGTCCTTGAGCTCCAGGATGTCCGCCTGGCCCAGCGGCGCGAGGCCGAGGCCAGCCGCGAGGGCTGCGGCAAGGGGGGAGGCGGAGCGGGCGAGGCGGCGCAGGCGGGTCGCGGTCATGGGGCAGGTGGAGCGGTCGGGAGTCGTGCGTGGGGGATGCGGAGGATGCCGTGGAGCGGTCGCGGCGAAGGGGGGCGCGGACGGCCCCCGGATCACAGCCAGCGGGTGAAGGTCTCGTTCAGCTTGTCCCAGTCCTTCTCGTCCCACTTGGCGAAGGCCTTCTCGAGGGCCCCCTCGAGGATCTCGGCCTCGGAGCGCTGGAAGATCTCGCGACGGCGCTGCATCATCTGCTCCTCCTCCTCCTCGGTCTCAGGGCCGCGCTGGGCGTTCAGCTCGGACTCGTACTTGTCCTGGACCTCCTGGGTGACCTCCTTGAGGGCCAGCAGGTAGCTCTCGAGGAAGTCCTTCGCCAGCTTGTCACGGCGGGCGTCAGGGGAGAGCAGGTAGCGCACGAAGGCGGTGGCCTGGGAGAGGTAGCGGTTGGCCTCGGGGCCGTTGTAGTCGGCCTGCTTCAGCAGGAGCATCTCGCGCGGCGTGATGCCCAGGTCCTGGCCCTGGAACTGCTTGCTGTTGATGCGGTCCGCGTCATTGTCGCGGAACTCCATCTTGCGCCCGTCGGGGCGCGCGCCGCGCACCACGAACTGGAGGCCGGACTGCAGCCAGCCGGGCATCGCGTCGAAGACATCCCAGTCGCGGTCGCTGAACCACAGCCACAAGAGGCGCTCGTTGAGCTGGTCGATCTCGCTCCCGATCCAGCCGCCCTCGGGCTTCTCCAGGTAGATCTCGAGGTCGCGACGATCGTAGGTGTAGCCGCCCGCCTCGCCGTCCCGGACGCCCCGGCCGAGGGCGAAGCGCTCCTCGCGGTCGGCGCAGACGCGCAGGATGGGCATGCGCACATACTGGCCCTTGCCCACATACTCGAAGGTCTTGTCGAACCAGGCGTACATGGCGGAGACATGCTCGCCGAAGCGCTTGGCGGTCTTGGGGTCCGTGTGGCTCAGGATCAGCACCCCGTCCACATCGAGCTGCTCCCAGTCCGGGGGCATGCTCTCGACGGCTCGCGTGCGGAGCCAGGACTCCGACTCGACGCGCTTGGTCTTGCGCTCCTTGGCGTCGCCCTTGTTCATGTCGGTGAACGACACGAACTTCTGGCGCTGGGCGGAGGCGATGTCCTCCCCCGTGCGCTCGATCAGCTCGAAGGACTTGAGGGTGCGCTCGATGGTGCGCTTGAGGCCCTTGTACTCGTCCACCAGGGCGTCCATCTGGATGGCGTAGTCGATGCCGTCCCCGTGGAAGACCCACGCCACCAGGTAGCGGTAGCGCTCCTCGGTGGCGCCGTTCGCGCAGATGTACACGTTCTTGGTGACCTTGACCCCGTTGACCTCGTCCTCCTCGGTGGAGTCGCGGTAGAAGCCGGAGCTGACGGTCTTCTCGAGGAACTCCTCGTGGTTCTTGTAGGGGTTCACGATCTCGTAGGTGACCGTGCCGTCGTCCTCCTCCTTGCGTCGAGCCTTGCCGCCCTCCTCGTCCTCGCGCGCGAAGCAGATGACCATCAGCTCGGGCGTGTGGGTGGAGGTGGTCTTGAGCCGCGGGTCGGTCCAGTAGTAGGTCTTGTCGGAGGTGTACTTCGCTCCGAGGAAGGCCTCGTCCGTCTTGAGGGCGATGTTGTTCCAGCCCTTGGGAGGCGAGAACTGGAACCCGAACTTCGGGTTCGCGTGGAAGCCCTTCTTGATGTCCTGGAGCGCCGGAGCGGTCAGGGCAGTGGGGCTCGTGCTGAGCAGAGGGCTCGCGCTGAGGAGGCTCGCGGCGGGGGCTGCGGAGCTCGCGAGGACGGGGGCCGCGGCTGCGGCCAGCAGGCTGGTGAGGATCATCGGGCTCGCCCTGGAGGGCTGGGCTCGATCTTACGCAGACCCCCTGCGCGCATTGGCATGGAGCTCCTGCGGATCTGCGAGAACTTGCAGGATCCTGGTGGAGAGGCCCGCGCGAAGGGGGGGCGGGTCCCACCGGCGGGACCCTCGCCGCCTGCGGCCCGCCCGGAATCGGTTGAAACCCGAGATCCCCGGTTCCTAGGCTCGGCCCTGGCGCTCGGGGGTCTTCCTCTCCCGCGCCAGGAGACGCTCATGGCCAAGCGCCAGGACCACATGCTCGAGGCCCTGAGGGCCTCGGTGGGGCAGGATCCCACGCCTTCGCAGGCCCCCTCGATCGGTTCGAGGGCAGGCACCCCGGCGCCGGGGGCCTCCGCCGTGCGCCCCGCGCCCACGCCGACCGCGCGCCCGGCGGGTTCTGGAGCGCTGCCCGCTGGGCCCCAAGACACCCTCACCGGCTCCTGGGTGCGCCCGAGCAAGGCGCCCGCCACGGCAGCCAGCCCGCGGCGCCTGCCGCTGGGCACCGCGGCCTTCATCGGCCTGCAGATGGTGCTCCTCGCGGCCGCGTTCGGGGTCGGCTGGCTGGCCGCCGGGGGAGAGGTCCCCGGGCGGCGTGCCCCGGCGGCGGGCTCCGCCTCGGTCGAGCCCACTCCCCTGGCCCAGGCCACCTTCGAGCTGCTTCCCACGGCGCCGCGCCCCTCGGCGGCCCCTTCCCGCGCAGGCTCCTCCCGCGGCGCCGGGGCGGCGGCCCAGGCCCCCGCTCCGCGCCAGGCCCCCTCGGCCGCGACCTCCGCCGCTGACCGCGCCCTGCGGGACCCGGCCAACCGCTACACGGTCCAGGTGGTCCAGTACCCCAGCACCTCCCCGAAGCACCGCGGCTATGCCGAGGACACCTTCCAGCGGCTGGTGGAGGCGGGCCTGCCGGCCTGCACCCCGCTCGAGGTCGAGGGGGCCCTGTTCTTGGTCGTGGGCGCCGCGCCCACCACGGCGGCCCTGGCGGACCTGCGCAAGCGGCTCGCGAGCCTGCCCGATCCGCGAACTGGCCGCCCGATGTTCAACTCTCCGTACGAGATCCGCATCGACAGCCTCCTCCGCCGCTGAGGCCCCCGGCCCCGCGGCCCGGCTGCCAAGGGCCTCCACCGCGGAGGGGCCCCAGGGGCCCTTCGGACCGCCGGAGACTCCGGGGTTCCCCAGGGGGCCCACCCTCGCTATCCTGCTCGGCTCGAACGGGCGTCCGGGCACCGCGTAGCCCCCGCTCGCTCCCGTCCAGAACCTGATCCCAGACCCTCCGATGTCGATCCACCCCAGCCTCCGCGGCGTCAACAACCTCACCGGTGAGCGCTCCGTGTTCACCCGCGTCGAGCGAGTCCAGCAGCTGCTCCGCGAGGGCAAGCTCCAGGAGTCGGGCTCCGCCCTTGGGCTCCCCAAGGTGCGCACCAAGTTCAAGATCAAGACCAAGCGCGGCAAGTGACGCCGTGGGACCGGGGTCTTGGATGGCCCCGATCCCTCGCACGGACATGCCCTCGGGCTCCGAGCCCGCGCAGGTCGGACCCGCGACGAGGTCGAACCCAAGAGCCTCTGGTGCCTCGCGCCGGAGGCTTCTCTCATGACTGCACCTGCCTTCTCCACCAGCCGGGCCCCGGTGCTCGAGGTGTTCTCCTCCGTGCAGGGAGAGGGCGCCTTCGTGGGGGAGGCGCAGGTGTTCGTGCGCCTCGCAGGCTGCCCCCTGCGCTGTCGCTGGTGCGACACGCCCGAGTCTTGGCCCGTGCGCGGCGGGCCCGCGCGGATCTTCGGCGCGGAGGGCGAGCGCGAGGAGGAGCCCTGGGCCTCGCCGTTCCAGGTCCTGACCTGGATCCTGGCCGCCGAGCCCCGTGAGCCGCGCACCATCAGCCTCACCGGCGGCGAGCCCCTCGCGTGGCCCGGATTCGTGGCCGGGCTTGCGCGCGTGAAGGGGCCTCGCCGGCTGCACCTGGAGACCGCGGGTGGACACCCAGAGAGCCTGGCCGCGGTGCTCGACGGCGTGGACCATGTGAGCCTCGACCTCAAGCTGCCCGAGGACATGCGCGCGCCCGTGCCGCTCGCGGTGCAGGGGCCCGAGGGGGAGCAGCCCTGGGGCGAGGCCAGCCCCGCTTCGTCCGAGGACTGGGAGCTGGCGCGCCGGCGCTGCCTCACCCTGGTGGCCGACCACGACGCGTGCGCCAAGCTGATCGTCGCGGGCGACCAGCCGGCGCGGGCGTTCCTGCCCCTTCTCGAGGATGTGGCGCGCCTCGCCCCGCGGCTGCCCGTCTACCTCCAGCCCGTGACGCCGACGGCTGGGGTCCCGGCTCCGAGCGCCCAGCTGCTCACCGAGGTGCACGAGGATGCGCGCGACCTCGGGCTGCGCGCGCGCGTGGTCCCTCAGATCCACCGCGCGCTTGGCATCCCCTGAGCGCACTCCTCGCCCCGCACGGCCCCAGGCGGCCGACCTCTCCCGGCCCGCCAGCGCCCCGCAACGATCCAGCCCTCGTCCTCCCGTGAGCGACCCCA
>JADHNZ010000045.1 GCA_016779225.1 Planctomycetota bacterium | reverse complement strand
GCGGCGGCTCCGGCCGCCCAGGAGGTGGACCTCTCCGAGCTGCGCGCCGAGCTGGAGAGCTACATGACGACCCTGCGGAACCCGCAGATCGCCATGCCGCCGCACTTCGAGGACTGGGTCGCCACGGCCCAGGAGAACATCCGCGACCGTGAGCGTGAGGAGCGCGAGGCCGAGCGCGCCGAGCGGATGGACCAGATGCTCGAGGACCGACTCTCGGAGATGAGCACCAAGCTGGGCCTGGACCAGTCCCAGCTCGGCCAGATGCGCGATGTCATGAGCAGCACGCGTGAGGCCTCCACCAAGCTGATGGAGGACATGCGCACTGCGGGCTGGGGCCCGGACAGCCGCGACCTGATGCGCGCGGGGATGGACGAGATCCGGACCAACGCCTCGAACACGCTCCAGGGCTTCCTCTCTCCCACCCAGTACGAGTCGTACCAGAGCGAGTACGGCAACGACTTCGGGATGGGCCGCGGCGGCTTCGGCAACTTTGGGGGCAACACTGGAGGCCGCGGCGGTCGTGGCGGCCGAGGCGACTGAGCCTCGAGCAGCCCACCCGAGAGAGGAGCCCCGGTCCAGGACCGGGGCTCCTCTGCGTTGGAGCGGACCCGGAACTCGTGCGGCGAAGCGCGGCGCCCGACTAGGATCTGCGCATGGGGCCGGTTCGGCAGCAAAGGGGCGCGAGCGTCGGGCTCGAGCAGGTCCAGCGCGCTCTGCGCGCGGCGCGCGAGGCCGCCCCGGATGAGGCCTGCGGCCTCCTGCTCCGGACTCCGACCGGGATCGCGGTGGAGCCTCGCGGAGTGGGCACCCGGACCGGCTTCCACATCCCCGCGCGGGAGCTTGCAGCGGAGGCTGCCCGCGGGGAGCTCCTGGGCGTCTGGCACAGCCACCCCGTGGGCCCTCCTGACCTGAGCCCCGAGGACCTGAACGGGCTCTGGGAAGGCGCGCTTGCCCTCGTGGTCGGCCTCCAGTGGCCCTCCGCGGCCCTCTACCGCCTGGAGGCGGGGACGCCGCGGCTGCTGAGCCTCTGGACCCGTGCGGTCCTTGCGGACTCGTGACGAAGCGCAGCCTGGGTCCGGTCTACGATCGGCCCATGCGCAGCCTCCCGCTCCCGGCCCTCCTCACCGGCTCCCTCCTCGCCCTCGGCCTCCTCCCTGCCGTGGGCGGCGACGGACCTCGCCAGGACCGCTTTCGCCAGCTCGACGAGCTGCTGCCCACGCCGAACGCCCAGCGGAACGCCGCGGGGGCACCGGGGCATGGGTACTGGCAGCAGGAGGTGGACTACGAGATCGATGTCGCCCTGGACGAGGGGGAGCGACGGCTCACCGGCCGCGAGCGGATCACCTACCGCAACAACTCCCCGGACACCCTGACCTACCTGTGGCTCCAGCTCGAGGCGAACCAGCTGGCGCCGCAGTCCCACGGTGCCCTGCTCGAGCTCGCGCCCGAGCTGGACTCGATGAGCTACAGCGAGCTCGACTCCCTCCTCGAGCGCCTGGAGTTCGACGGCAGCCACACCCTGTTCGCCGTGGAGGACGCCGAGGGCCAGCCGCTCCCCCATGTCGTGAACGACACGATGATGCGCGTGGACCTGGCCGAGCCGCTGCCCCCGGGCGGTGAGACCGTGCTCCAGGTCGGCTGGACCTACCTCATCAACAACGCGCGCAAGATCCGCGCCCGCACCGGATACGAGCCTTTCGACGAGGGCGGCGACATCTTCGAGCTGGCTCACTGGTTCCCGCGGCTCTGCGCCTACACGGACTACGCCGGCTGGCAGAACAAGCAGTTCCTCGGGCGCGGCGAGTTCACCCTGGAGTTCGGGGACTACCGCGTCCGCATCACCGTCCCTGACGACCATGTGGTTGCCTCCACGGGCGTCCTCCAGAACGCCGACGCTGTCCTGGAGCCCGCCTGGCGCGACCGCCTCGAGGAGGCCTGGGACGCCGAGGAGCCGACCTTCATCATCACTCCCGAGGAGGCCCAAGAGAACCTCTCCAGCGCGCCTGAGGGCACGCGGACCTGGGAGTTCCACGCCGAGCAGGTGCGCGACTTCGCCTGGGCCTCCTCACGCCGCTTCGCCTGGGACGCCCTGGGACACGAGGTCGAGGGCGCCGGGAAGGTCTGGGCCATGTCGTACTACCCGCCCGAGGGAGAGCCCATGTGGAGCCGGTTCTCCACCCACGCGGTGGCCCACACCCTCGATGTCTACTCCAAGCACGCGGTCCCCTACCCCTACCCCGTTGCGATCAGCGTCAACGGCCCGGTCGGTGGCATGGAGTACCCGATGATCTGCTTCAACGGGCCGCGCCCCGAGAAGGACGGGACCTGGAGCGCGGGCACCAAGCACGGGCTGATCGGCGTGATCATCCACGAGGTCGGGCACAACTGGTTCCCGATGATCATCAACAGCGACGAGCGCCAGTGGACCTGGATGGACGAGGGGCTCAACACCTTCGTGCAGTTCCTGGCCGAGCAGTCGTTCTCGCCGGAGTACCCCTCCCGCAGGGGCGTCCCCGAGAACATCGTCAGCTACATGACGAGCGCCGAGCAGGTCCCGATCATGACCAACTCGGAGAGCATCCTGCAGTTCGGCGCCAACGCCTACGCGAAGCCGGCTACGGCCCTGAACATCCTTCGCGAGACGGTCATGGGGCGCGAGCTGTTCGACTTCGCGTTCCGCGAGTACTGCCGGCGCTGGGCCTTCAAGCGCCCCGAGCCCGCGGACCTGCTCCGCACCCTCGAGGACGCCTCGGCCGTGGACCTCGACTGGTTCTGGCGCGGCTGGTTCTACTCGACCGACCATGTGGACCTCGCCATCCAAGGAGTCACGCGCTACACCATCGACACCCGCGACCCGGAGGTCGAGAAGGCCCGCCAGAGAGAGGAGCGCGAGGAGCGAGGAGACGCCCTGACGACGGTCCGGCACCGGGAGGGCGAGAAGCGCAGCGACCGCTTCCCGGCCCTGCTCGACTTCTACAACTCCTACGACCCGCTCGCGGTGACGCCCAAGGACCTGCGCGACCGTGAGAAGCTGCTCGAGGAGCGCGACCGGGAGCTGCTGGAGCTGGGGCTCTCCCTCTATGTGGTGGAGCTCGAGGACCTCGGGGGGGTGCCGATGCCGGTGATCCTGCGCGTGCGAACGGTCGATGGCACCGAGCAGCTCCTCCGGCTGCCCCCCCAGGTCTGGCAGCAGGGCGACCGCGTGATCTCGAAGCTGCTGGCCATCGAGGGTGAGGTCGAGAGCCTGCAGCTGGACCCGCTGCGGGAGACCGCCGACGCCGACGAGACCAACAACCACTGGCCGCGGCGGATCGGCGAGGAGCGGCTGCGCCTCCAGGAGGGCTGGCGCGGCCGCGGTGGACGCTCGAACCCGATGCGTGAGGCCCGAGACGAGGCCAAGCGAGCGGCCGGAGAGGAGTCCGAGGGCTCCGACGACTGACGCGAGAGAGGGCTGGGTCGAAGGGGCCGGCGGCGGCCGCTGCGGCCCCGGCCCGTGCCCCCGGCGCCCGTGCCTGCCGCGCCTGCGCAGCCGGGCCCGCTCTGCGCAGCCAGGCCCACGCGGCCTCGCGGGGCCCTGCCTGCCGCGGCTTCGCGCGGATCCGGTTGAGCCAGAGGCCGGAGGGGGGTCAGCGCTTCGCGCGGAGCTGGACCGTCAGGCTGATCTCCTGGGGATCCGGCTGCTCACCGCGCAGCACGCGGAAGGCAACCTCGTCCCCGGGCTCCTGCTCCGCGAGGAGCACCACCCAGTCAGGCACATCCCCCAGCCGCTTGCCGCCCCACTCCACGAGCAGGTCCCCCACCCGGACGCCCGCGGCCTCGGCTGCGGAGTCCTCCACCACGGTCGCGATGCGGATCCCGGGCTGTCCGGGCTCCAGCGGGCCCGGGACCACGCCGAAGGACACGCGCAGCTGCGGGAGACGCGGCGGCTCCTGCGGAGTCACCGGGCGCAGCGTGGGGACCTGACCGCTGCCCGCGGCGCGGAAGCGGAAGGGCTCGGGGCGCCGGGCCGCGTCCCAGGCGATGTCGCCGAAGAGCTGCGCCGCGCGGACCGCGTCCACGCGGTTGATCTGCACCGCCGTGTCCCGCGGGGTGTGGTAGTCCGCGTGGAGCACGGGGATGATCCCGAAGAGCACGGGCACCTCGCCGCGGTAGAACTCCCAGTGATCGCTCGCCGGAGGAACGCCCTCACTGGGCTCGACAGCCAGCGGCGAGCTCGCGAAGTGCGGCGCGAGCCACGCGTCGAGGCCCTCGGCCGTGCCCACTCCCGAGACCGAGAGCCTCCGGTCGACGATGCGCCCGATCATGTCGAAGTTGAGCATGAGGGCGTGCTGGTCCAGCGGGGCGATGGGCGCCTGAACATAGGCACGCGCTCCATTGAGGCCCGACTCCTCGGCGCTGAACGCGAGGAACAGCACCGAGCGCTGGTCCGCGTCCTCGGGCAGCGCGCGGCGACGCTCCTCGAGCCAGTCCGCCATGAGCAGGATGCCCGCCACGCCGGAGGCGTTGTCGTCGGCACCGGGATGCACCTCCCGCCCGGCACTGGCCGCGTCGCGCGAGCCGAAGCTGCCGGTCCCCAGGTGGTCGAGGTGGGCGCCCACGACGACGATCTCGCTGGCCAGGGCTCCGCGCCCGCGCAGGAGCCCGCCCACATTCTCTGCCACCAGAGGCTGCTCCTCGATCCTCGAGACCACGGAGGCGCTGGCGCCCAGGGGAGCCACGACGCCCTCCGCATCCGCGCGCGCGCGGAGGTCGGCAAGGTCTCCTCCGCAGGCGGCGACGAGGCGCTGGCCCGCAGCGGTCGAGAGGTGCAGCAGGGGCACCTCCACCAGGGGCTCGACGCCCTGGCTGACGGCGAGGAGCGAGTCCGTGCGGGGGTCCGCCGCGCCGGGCGTATTCACGAGCAGGATCGCAGCGGCACCGCGCTGTGCCAGCGCGCGGAACTTCTTCTGGAAGGTCGCCTCGGGGCTCCAGCCCCTGCGCGCCCAGCGGCTCAGGCCCTGCTCATCCAGGGGCTCGAAGCGCAGGAGCACGCAGACCTTCCCGTCGAGGTCCGTGCCCTCGGGGTAGCCGCGGTAGCCGTCCGGCCCCTCCTCCACTCCGTAGCCGACGAACACGAGGTCCCCCTCCACGCTGCCACTCGCGCCGTGCCCCGTGGTCTCGAAGTCGCGGCCGGGGAGGAAGGCCAGCTCTCCGAGCTTCAGGCTCTGCTCCGCCACGCTGCGACGGCTGCCGAGCTGGAACGGCTGTCGCCAGGAGCCGCCCTCGGGGGTCGCGAAGGCCGGCTCGAGACCGGCGCGCTCGAGGTGGAACTGGACATAGTCCTTGGCCAGCTCCATGCCGCGCGTGCCGGGGAGCCGCCCGCCGAGGAAGGGGCTCGCCAGGAACACGAGGTGCTCGTCGAACTGCACCACATCGGGACCCGCTTTCGCGAGAGCGCGCGCCACGGGGGCCTCGACGCCCGCGGGAGCCCCCTGGAGCGCGGGGACCGGGCACGGCGCCCCAAGGAGCGTGCCGAGCGGCGGTGCGAGGGCGAGCAGGAGGGCAAGGATCATGGACGCCAGAAGTGTAGGACGCTCCCGCGGCCGTCCCCGCCCGGCCCTGCAAGACTTGCGTCGGGTGCCCCGCCCGGGAGCCCGAGGGGCCTGGGCTAGAATCCGGGCATGGCCCCTGCCGCCCTTGCCCTCGCCCTCCTGCTGGGGGCCTCGGCGTCGAAGGAGTGGCACCCTCAGGACGGTCCCCACCTAGACCTGGAGCTGCGCATCGAGGGGAAGCGGGTCCAGCTGATGGCCCAGCTCAACCTGGCCTGCGCGGACGAGCTCGTGGGCTCCCTGCGCGAGGACCCCAACCATCTCGATGCGGTCGAGGTCGAGCCCCTTCGCGCGGCCCTGCTGGAACACCTGGTCGGGGCTGCACGAGCGGTCTGTGACGGCACTCCCCTCGACCTGGAAGGATCAGCCTTCCACTGGAGCCCGCCGGACCTCGAGCGCCTGCCGTACTACCCCCGGTTCGGCGCCCGGGCCCTGACCACCGTGCGGGCGCACCTCGTGGGAGAGACTGCTCTGCCGATCCGACGCCTCGACCTCACCTGGTCCTCGTTCCCCCCGGACCTGATCGCCGGCACGCTCGGGGGCGAGCCCATCCCCCTGACGGTCCGCGCGCGGGTCGTGGCCCTGGGTGAGCACGCCATGCACGAGCTCACGCCAGCAGCACCCGGCCTCACCTGGACGCTGCCCGCGGACGGCGGCCGAGCCCGCTGGATCGAGGTGCCTGCCTCGGGGGCCAGCGCCCTCGGACCGCGGCTGGGGCGCCCAGCGGTGTGGCTCGGCCTGTTGGCCCTCGGCGCGGGCCTGGCGCGCGCGCGCAGCCGACGGGGCTGGCCCCTCGCAGCGGCCGGGGCGCTGCTCGCCGGAGCCGCGGCCTGGCCTCCCCAGGACGGCCTCGACGCCGAGGAGGCCCGCGAGGTGTTCCTCGCCCTGCACCAGAACCTCTACCGCGCCTTCGAGGACACCCGCGAGGAGGCCATCTACGAGGGCCTGGCCCGAGCGGTTCGCGGGGACCTCCGCGAGGAGGTCTACGAGCACCTGCAGGAGACCCTGACCATGGCCGAGGAGGGTGGAGCACGCGCAGAGGTCGAGGACCTGCGCCACCGAGAGGTGCGCCTGCTGGAGGCGACGGTCGAGCCCCCGAGCTTCGAGGTCGAGGCCGCGTGGGAGGTGGACGGCGCGGTCCACCACTTCGGCCACTTCCACAGGCGAACCACCGCCTATCGCGCCCGCTACCGCGCCGAGCGCGAGGCCGACGGCTGGCGGCTCGTGGCTCACGAGCCCCTGGACCAGCGGCGCCTGGCGGTCACCACGAACGACCCGGCGGCCGCTGGGGAGGAGGCACGCGAGCTGTGACGGTCCCTGCCCCCCTGCGCTTCGAGGGCGTGCGCTTCGCGTACCCCAACGGTGAGTTCCGCCTCCGCGCCCCCGACCTGTGCGTGGAGCGCGGCGAGCAGGTCGCGCTCGTGGGCCCGTCGGGGTGTGGCAAGTCGACCGTCGTCCACCTGGCCGCGGGCATCCTGGTCCCCCAGGCGGGACGCGTGCTGACGCTCGGCGAGGACCTCGCCGCGCAGCCCGACGAGGCCCGGCGCCGCCTGCGCCTGGAGCGCCTTGGGCTCGTGTTCCAGGAGTTCGAGCTGCTGGACTACCTCGACGCCCTGGAGAACGCCCTGGTCCCGCGGCTCCTGGCGGGGCACTCCCCCACGGCCGCGGACCGCGAGCGCGCGCACGAGCTCCTCGGCGTCCTCGGCCTGGACGCCGTGGCCACCCACCTGCCCGCGGCCCTCAGCCGCGGGGAGCGCCAGCGGGTCGCGCTCTCCCGCGCGCTGCTCACCGAGCCCGAGCTCGTCCTGGCAGACGAGCCGACCGCGAGCCTGGACCCCGAGCGCGCGGCACAGGTGCTCGAGCTGCTCTCGACGCAGTGCCGCGCGCGCGGCACGGCCCTGCTGCTGGTCACCCACGACCGCAGCGCCCTGGGGCACTTCGATCGGGTCGTGGATCTCAAGGAGGAGCTCCAGCCGTGAGTGGCCTCGCACGCCTCGCCTGGCGCCAGGCGCGCCATGCCTCCGGCAGGAGCACCCTCCTGGTGGCCGCGGTCGCCGTGGCCCTCTTCGTCCCGCTGGCCTCCCAGGTCCTGACCCTGCGCTTCGACCGGGCCCTGCGCGCACGCGCGGCCAGCACCCCCCTGGTCGTCGGCGCAGCCGGCAGCCGCTTCGACCTGACCCTGGAGGCCCTGTTCTTCCGACGCGCGGAGCGCCCCTCCGTCTCTCGGGAGCTGGCCGAGGAGCTGCGCACAGACGGGCGCGCCCTCGTGGTCCCCATGCACCTCGACCACACCGTGCGGCAGCGGCCGCTCGTCGGTACGAGCCCCGAGTACTTCGAGCAGCGCGGCCTCACCTGTGCAGAGGGGAGCCTGCCCCTGTTCGTCGGCGACCTGACCCTCGGGGCCCGCGCCGCGGAGGCCCTGGGCGTGGGCGTAGGCGACCGCGTGTTCTCCGACCCGCCCAAGCTCTACGACCTCTCCCAGCCCGCAGCGATGGAGCTGCTCGTCGTCGGGGTCCTCCGCCCCTCCGGAACGCCAGACGACGGCGTGGCCTTCGCCGACCTGCGCACGGCCTGGGCACTGGACGGACACCTGCACGGGCACGCGGCCGCCGAGGAGCTGGCCGCCGGGGACCCAGACCTCGTCATCGGGACAGCGGAGGGCCGCGTCGCCCTGTCCGGCGCGCTGATCGAGGAGCGCCGCTTCGAGGCGGACCAGCGCGAGCGCTTCCACTACCACGGGGACGAGGCCAGCCTCCCCCTCAGCGCGATCCTCCTGTTCCCCGCGGACGAGGAGGCGCGCACGATCCTGAAGGCGCGCATCAACGGCCGCCGCACGGAGCAGGCCCTGCGCCCAGAACAGGTGGTCGAGGACCTCCTGGCCGTGGTGTTCCGTGTGAAGGCCCTGCTGGACCGGATCGCGGTCCTGCTCGGGCTCTCGACCGCCGCCCTGGTGTCCCTCGTCGCCGCCCTGTCCCTGCGCGTGCGGGCCAGGGAGCTTCGTACACTCGACCTCCTTGGCGCGCCGCGGGGATTCGTGGCCCGCCTCGTCCTCCTCGAGCTGGGGCTTGTTCTGGCCCTCGGAGCCGCCCTCGCGGGCGCGGGTGCGGCCCTCGTGGGAGCCCTCGTCCCCGACCTCGTGACCCTCCTGTAGCGCTCAACGCCATGCGCCGCCGCAAGTCCCTCCTCCCCCTCACCTGCGCAGCGCTCCTTGCAGTGAGCGCCGCGTGCCAGGATCCCGACGACCTCCCCGCGAGTGAGCAGGTCCGTGAGGTGCTCACGGCCTCCTGGCCCGTGAGCTCGCTCGCGGAGCGCCTGGCGCCAGTGGATGTCCCGGTGCGCTGCGCCCTGCCGGCCGGAGAGGACCCGATCACCTGGGATCCGCCGCGCGAGGTCGTGGCCGGGTTCCAGCGCGCGACCCTCGTCGTCCTCAACGGTGCGGGCCTCGAGGGCTGGACCGAGCACGCGAGCCTCCCCTCCAGCCGCACGGTCGACACCAGCGCCGCCCTCGGCTCCCGGCTCCTGGAGCAGAGCGGTACGGTCCACAGCCACGGCCCGGCTGGGGAGCACACCCACGGCGGCGTCGATCCGCACACCTTCCTCGACCCGACCCTGCTGGTGCCCATGGCCGGCGCCCTGCGAGACGGCCTCGCACGGGCGTTCCCTGAGGACCGCGCGGGGATCGAGGAGCGGGCAAGCGCGCTCATGGAGGACCTGCGCGCCCTGAACGAGGAGCACCTCGCTCTGGCCAAGGCCCTGGAGGGGCACCGTCTGGTCGCCTCACATCCGGCGTACGACTACCTGGCCCGCACCTTTGGCTGGGACCTCACGAACCTCGACCTCGACCCGGAGGCCCCCCTGGACGAGGGGACCCTGGCGGCCGTTCGCGAGGCCGTTGGCTCTGGCGCGCTCGCGCTCCTGTGGGAGTCAGCGCCCCTTCCCGCGACCGCGACCCGCCTGCAGGAGGAGCTCGGGATCCCCTCGATCGTCTGGAGCCCCGCGGAGGCTCCGGATCCCGATCGCGATGGGGACTTCCTCAGCATCCAGCAGCAGAACATCTCCCGGCTCCTCGCCCTCGTGCAGGACTGACCCCATGCCCCACCCCGACCCCACCGTCTTCGACGCCATCCTGGCCGGCGAGCTCCCGTGCCATCGCGTCCTCGAGGACGAGCATGTGCTCGCCTTCCTGGACATCCAGCCTCTCTCGCGCGGACACGTGCTCGTGATCCCCAAGCAGCGCGCCGCGTTCCTGCACGAGCTCGACGAGGAGCACGCTGCCGCCCTGGGACGCGCCCTCCCTCGCGTCGCCCGGGCGGTGAGAGAGGTCACCGGCTGTGAGGACTACAATGTGCTCCAGAACAACGGGGCCCCGGCCCACCAGGCCGTCTTCCATGTGCACTTCCATGTGATCCCCCGCGTGGGCACGGAGGGGCTTGGGATCGGTTGGCAGCCGTCCGCCCTGGAGGATGGCCAGGAGCTGGCCTCCTCCCTGCGCGACGCGCTCGCCGCGGAGGTGCAGGCATGAGCCACGACCTCTTGATCACGGGCGGCGAGGTGGTCTCCTCCAGCGGCGTCGAGCGCGCGGATGTCTGGATCGAGGCGGGCAAGGTCCGAGCCGTGGGCTCGGATCTCGAGGCTCCGGCAGAGGTCGCGCGCCTGGAGGCCTCCGGCAAGTGGGTCTTCCCCGGGCTGATGGATCCCCAGGTGCACTTCCGCGAGCCGGGGGGCGAGGCCAAGGAGGACCTGGCCTCGGGCAGCGAGGCCGCGATCGCGGGAGGGGTCACCGCGTACTGCGAGATGCCCAACACCAACCCCGCCACGGCCACGCCCGAGCTGCTCGCCGACAAGCTCGAGCGAGCGCGCGGTCGCAGCCATCCGGACTACGCCTTCTTCCTCGGCGCGACCGAGGAGAACGCCGAGCAGCTGGGCGACTGGGAGTCCCTGCCCGGGTGCTCGGGGATCAAGGTGTTCATGGGCTCGTCCACGGGCTCCCTGCTGATCCCTGACGATCCGACCCTCGAGCGCGTACTGCGCTCGGGCAGCCGCCGGGTCACGGTCCACTCCGAGGACGATCCCCGCCTGAAGGAGCGCTATGCCGACCTGGTGCGTCGCTACCCGAACGGCGCCCCCGTCACCATGCACCACGACGTGCGGGACATCGAGTGCGCCGTGCGCTCCACCCGGCGCCTGCTCGACCTCGCCGAGCGCACCGGCCGCCGGATCCACCTGCTGCATGTGTCGACCGCCGAGGAGCTCGACCTCGTGCGCGAGCGCGACCTGGGTGACCTCGTGACGGTCGAGGCCACGCCCAACCACCTCTTCCTCGCCGCGCCTGAGTGCTACGAGGAGCACGGGACCTGGGCCCAGATGAACCCGCCCGTCCGCGAGGCTCGCCACCGGGACGCCCTGCGCGAGGCGCTCCTCGACGGCACCGTGACCTGCATCGGCTCCGACCACGCCCCCCACACCGCAGAGGAGAAGGCGCGCCCCTTCCCCCAGAGCCCTTCCGGCATTCCCGGCGTCCAGACGACGATCGCCCTGCTCCTGACTGCGGTCCGCGACGGCTGGCTGCGACGCGAGGACATGGTGCGCCTGCAGGTCGAGGGGCCCGCGAAGGTCTACGGGATCCTCGACCGCGGTCCCCTGGTTGCGGGCAGCGCCGGCACCGCCGTGATCGTGGACCCGAGCCGCACCGAGCCCCTCGCTGCGGACTGGCTCCGCTCCCGCTCGCCCTGCAACCCGTTCATCGGTCGGCCCCTCGCAGGCCTCCCCACCGAGGTGGTCCTGCGTGGCCAGGTGGTGCTGCGCGACGGCGTGCCCGTGGGCCAGCCCTGCGGCCAGCCCCTGCGCTTCGCCGAGACTCGGGAGCCCTGAGCCCGCTTCGGCCCCCGCCACGCGGCCCACGCAAGCAGCGAGGCCCGCCCCCTCGAGAGGGAGCGGGCCTCGCGCGTTCTCGAGGAGGCCGCGGCGGTGCCGGGCCTCGCCCGGCTCAGTACTGGAGTCGTCCCTTGAGCTGGAACAGCTCCAGGACCTTCGCCTCGATCTGCGCGCCCACGAAGGTCCCCTCGTGTCCCTTCAGCAGGCGCTTGAGGTCGTCCATCTGCTCGTCGCAGTCCTTCTTCCTGCGCGGCTCCTCGGCTGTGATCTTCAGGAGCTTCTCCTGCACCTTCATCTGGGCCTTGAGGTCCTTGTCCTTGGAGATCCGCGTGACGATGGCGTCCACGGCCTCCTCCTCGGGAAGTCCCTTGAGCCCCTTCGCGAGGGCCTTGGCCCCCTCGTACGCGGTGAGGACATCCCCTTTCTCGAGCGCCGCGGTCAGAGACCCCACGCGCCCCTCGAGGACGCGCCGGACGATCTTCGCGGCCTCCTCACCAAAGGGATCGTCCGCGGCCAGCTTCGCGGCCTCGGCCAGGGCCTTGCCAAAGTCCCCGTCGAGGAAGGCCTTCTTGATCTTCTTGGCGTCCCCATCCCACTCATAGAGGGGCTTGGTGATCGCCCCCTCCAGGTGCTGGGTCACGAGGGCATCGTTCACGCCCGAGGGGTGCCCCTGCCAGACGATCTTTCCGTCGGGCCCCACGAGGAACGAGGCGGGGATCCCGCGCACGCCGAGCTGGCGGGCCAGCCCGCCGGGGTCGTAGGCGTAGGCGAACTCCGCGCCCTTGGCCTTGATCCAGGCCTCGGTCCGGTCCACGCCCTCACTGGTGAGAGCGAGCACGGTGAGTCCCTTGTCGCGGTACTTCTCGTCGAGCTCGTTGAGGTGCGGCACGGCACCTCCGCACGGGCCTCACCAGTAGGCGAAGAACTCGATCAGGATGAGGCGTCCCGTGAACTCCTCGAAGGTCGACGCAGGGCTCTGGGTGAGCCCCTCGATCTCGACGACCGGGAGCGGAGTGCCGACCTTGTCGGCAGCGAGAGGCGGGGCGGGCTGGACTGCCGCCAGCGCGCCGAGCAGGAGGGAGGTGAGCATGGGGTTCTCTAGGGCGCGCGCACGCCCCTCACCAGCCTAGCAGCAGCCGGGCTCAGGACGGAGGGGCCCAGCTCGGGCTTCCCAACCCGGGCCCGGATGTGTCCGGACTCCGGCCGAGGCGGGCGCCGCAGGAGGGTCCCCTGCCCTGGGGCCGCCGCTGCTGCGGCTGGGGCCGGCAGCCGGTCGGGCCCCCTGGGCCGCGAGGTCCTCAGTCCTCGCCGAGGGCGCGCCGCATCATCTCGGCGAAGCGCTCGCGGCCGGCCTTGCCCTCCTGGCGGTCCACGATGGACCCGCTGGCGTCGATGGCCAGGGTGACGGGCACCTCACCAGGCAGGCTGAAGCGGGCGTTGATGCCCTCGTAGTCGTCGGCGTCGAAGAGCAGGACCTCCATGGGCAGGCGCTTCTTCTCGAGGAACCGCGCCATGGTGGCGGGCATCCCCTCGAGGTCTGCTCCTGCAACCATCAGGTCGTAGCTGACTCCGAGGACGCCACCGCCCTCAGGCCGTGCCTCATGGGCGACCTCCAGCAGCTCGGGCAGCTCCTCGACGCAGGGGCCGCACCAGATCGCCCAGAAGTTGAGCAGGAAGCCCTGCCCACGGCGGCGCTCGAGGGCAGCCTCGACGCCGGCCAGGTCCGCGACCTCGATCCGAGGGGGCACCCACTCGCGGGCGGGGGCAGGCGCAGACGAGGGAGCCTCCCCCCCACCGCACGAGGCGACGAGGGGGAGGAGCAGGCCAAGGGCCGAGATCAGGGGCGCGGCAGAAGAGCGCCTTTCACGCGGGGTGAGCAGGGTTCGTTCCCTGGGGTCACACGGACCCCGTGGGACCGACCACACGGGTCGGTCACTAGCGCTTGATGCCTCAGCCGTAGGGCTTGGTCGTGGTGACCTCGGGCCGCTCATCCTTGAGCAGGGCAGCCACGGCGTCGTTCAAGTAGTTCGTCGCCTCGTCGCCCTTGCGGCCGCGGGGATCATCGTCGAGGGCGCCGGAGTACTGCAGGCGGCCCTTGGTGTCGAGCACGAAGCAGTGCGGCGTGGACCGCGCCTGGAAGAAGTCGCTGGCCACATTGCCGTGGTCGATCAGGATGTCGTGGGTGTAGCCCACGGTGGCGATCTTCTTGCGCAGGTTGGTGTAGAGCTTGGAGTAGTCCGCGTCCTTCTCGGGCTTCGCACCGAGCTCGTTCTGGTTCGAGGCGATGCCGATCATCACCACGTCCTTCGCCTTGGCGTAGCGCTCCTCCATCTTCTTGAACACGGGGTCCGCGTGCCGCTCCGCAGGGCAGCGGTCCGACCAGAAGTGAACGATCACGACCTTGCCACGCAGGTCCTTGAAGCTGTGGGCCTTGCCGTCGAGGTCGGGCAGGGTGAAGTCCTCGGGGACGGCGACCCCGAGCTTCAGGACCTTCGGCTTCTTCTCGTCGTCCGGAGTCTCGTCCTGGAGCGACACGGAGTGCGCGGAGGAGGAGGCCGGACCCGGAGCCGAGAGGCCCAGGGCGCCGAGCGCCAGCGCAGTGGTGAGGAGGGTGAGGTTCATGGTTGTCGGTCGCCTCGTGCGACGGTCCATCGAGGATAGGCGCTTGAGCGCCTTGCGGGGCGGCCCGCCCCTGCCCTCCCCAACGGAAGGGCAGCAGGTCGCTCCAGGGCGCGGCCACGGCGCCCCCATGAGCTCTTCGCAGCGGCCCCTCCCTGGGATGCAGGCTGCAACAGGGGCGCCCCGGAGGGGCTAGGAGGCGGACCGGCGCAGGACGACCCCATGGACGGGAAGCCCCTTGCGCTCGAACTTGGCCTGGAAGTTCGTCTGGATCTCGTCCTCGACCGGCCAGGGGCAGCCGTTCGCGCCGATGTCCTCCACGCGGGCCAGGACCTCGAAGGGCTGCCCCTCGATGGCGGCAAGGAGCCCGTCCACATTGGAGAGGGCGTCGGTCTTCAGCCACAGCGGAGCCCCCTCCACGAGGGCCCCCGCAGCCCACTCCGTGAACCAGGGCCCCAGCAGGCGCTTCTCCACATGGCGGTCCTTGGGCCAGGGGTCGGGATGGTTCAGGTAGAGCCCGGAGAGCTCGCCCGGCTCGAACAGGTCGTCCAGCCACCAGGCGTCATAGCGCGTGAGCAGGGCGTTCCCCAATCCAAGCTTGCGCACCTTCAGCGCCGCCGTGACCAGGCGCTTGTAGCGAATCTCCACGCCAAGCAGGTTCAGTTCGGGGTGGCGACGCGCGAACTCGCTGAGGAAGAACCCATTCCCCGAGCCGATCTCGAGGTGGACCGGGGCGGGGCGCTCGAAGGCCTCACGCCAGCGCCCCTTGAGCTCCATGGCCTCCTGCGAGCGCACAGCCGGCCGGCCGAACTCGACCCAGCGGTGGAGCCAGGGGTTCAACTCGGGGAAAGGGACCTGATCGTCCGCAGTCTCCCGGAAGGGGCGCTGGTGCCGGCCGAGGTGGGTCATGGGCCCGACACTCTAGCGGACGCAGGACTGCACCCATACCCGGAACGACCGGGCCATGCGGCGCTCGTGCGCGAGCCTCCCGGAGGAGGCAAGGGGAGCCCTCGGCCCACGGGCCAAGGGCTCCCCAGTTCACTGCCGGCGGAGCCGGCCGCCCTTGTCACTGGCCGTCGTCGTTGCCGTCGGCGGTGGTGATCTTCGAGAGGAAGAGCAGCTGCCCACCCTCATCGAGGAGGGGGTTATCGCCGATCGCGCCGTCACGGATGCCGTGCGCCTGGACGTTGAGCAGCAGGAGGCGCTCGTTCGGCGCGGTGCCGAAGATGCGGGTGACATCGATGATCCCGGAGTTCTCCCAGTGACCGATCGTCCCGACCCCAATGTCCGTCGTCCCCGCCGGAACAACCGCGCTGCGGTCGATCTCACCAATGCGCTTGAAGGAGCGGGTGACCGGGTTGAGCTCCCAGACAGAGCTCTCGATCCCGGTGCTACCGCCGAAGAGGCTGCCAGGCGAGGTCGACTTGTCCTCCTGCAGGTAGATCTTCCCGTTCTCGGCCCAGGTCAGGTTGTCAGGGCTACGGATGCCTGAATCCGGGTCCGCGAAGCCGTCCGCATCGTGAACGATGACGAGCTCGGCACTGAGGTCATCGAAGTTGGTGTCGATGATGTAGACGGTGCCCCAGTTGTCGGAGGGGTACTGGCTGCCACGGCCGGTCGAAGCAAACACGGCCATGGTCGCGTCGGCGGGGTTGGTCGCCAGGTCCTCGGGGCGCGAGAACGAGAAGCAGCCCAGCGTGTCCGCTGCGCCCTGCAGGGTGTCGACGTCGAGGTAGCCCTGCGCGTCGTAGCCGACTTGACCCGCCATCCCGGCGTCCTTGACGTCGATGGCGACCCAGCTCCCGCTGCGGAAGCCGTTGACGCCATTGAACTGCTCGGGATCAAGGTCGCCATTGTCCGCGCGGAAGGCATAGACCTGGCCCACGGCAAGACCGTTGCGATCCAGGAAGGATCCGGTTCCGGCCGCGTTCTTCTGACCGATGTAGAGGTAGAGCGGTGCGCCCGCGGTGTCGTCCCCCATCAGGAGGGCCACGGAGTCGCCGGACCCGGTCGCGAGGGGCGTGGCATTCTCCCATGCACCGCGCCCCACGGCGGGGACGGCGTGGAGGGCACGGCCCTCGACATCGAGTGCCCAGAGGGATCCCCCGTGCGGGTGGAACGGCTTGCCGGTCTCCTCACCGGAGAAGAAGATCGGGTCCACGAAGCCGTAGGTCCCGGCCTGGACCATCTGCGCGGAGCAGAACCGCGCGAGGCCGTCGATCGCGTTGCCGTCCTCGTTGACCTGAATGGGATCCGTCACTTCGAGGCCATAGCGGTCGTACATCGTGTCGTAGGCCAGCATGGCGCGCCCCAGGCGGATGTCATTCTGCTGGTTGCGCAGGACCACCATGGAGTGCATCCGGGCACCGGTCAGCTGAGTGCCGTTGGCAAGGGTGTAGGCGTAGCCGTTGCCCTCGTTCAGCTCCGAGGTCACGAGCACGGTGGGGTGACCGAAGGAGTTGCGGTAGACCCCCATGCCGTCGAAGATGCCGGTCGGCTGGTAGCCGCGCACCGTCTCTCCAATGGTGAAGATCGGGGTCGCCGTCCATCCCTGGCTCGTGGCTGCGGTGTCACCGCGCAACATGGGAGCCTCGGAGGTCGGGGGCGAGAAGACAGGGGCCTGAGCGGGATTCGCGGGCAGCTGAGCGGCCGCGCTCGAGGCAAGGGCACCGGCAAGGGTGCCGAGGAGAGCCTTGTGCATGAGTGGTATCCGTTTGGAGAAGAACTTGGTGCTCGCGCATGACCCCAGCTCGACGTGAGCAGGCGGTCAGCACGCGAGGGAGTCTCCTCGTCCCGTGTGAAGCGCTCGCCTGGCGAACCCTTGTTCTCCCGCGAACCCTGTGTGGCGATCTGACGAAGGAAGGATGGCCGTCACCAAAAGGAGCAGAGGGAGATCCTTCACCGCCCGAGGGCGAGGGTCCTCTTGCCACGCACTTGGCGCCCCGAAGACCGACACTTGGTTGAGGTTAAGGGGGAATAGCAAGAGTCCGACCTCGTAGCGAGGAGGCGCGCTCCGTCGCAGGCCCGCGCCAGGCCCCCCCGCGCGCGCGGCGGCTGGCACGCGCCGACTGCTCTCCCCAACTCTCCGCTTGGAGCCGCCTCACACGCGCTTGACAGCTCTGAGCCACTCTCCCGGCTTGGAGTCCTCCCCCATGAACAAGCCGCTCTTCTCCTGTGCCCTCTCCGCCTCAGCGATCCTTGGTCTGTCCCTCTCGGCTCCCGCCGAGCAGGACGCGGAGCAAGACCCCAGCGCCATCGTCGTGGCCCAGGAGGGCGCTGCCGCAGTCGACGACCCAGACCTGGCTGCGGCCATGCGCCTGCAGCAGACCCTCCTCAACATCTCTGAGGAGGTCCGCCCCTCGATCGTGACCGTCGCTGCATTCGAGCGAGTCCCCGAGGCCGAGCTCGCCGCGGCCGAGGCGCTGGAGCCGGCCCTACGCCCGACATGGACCCGTGAGCTGGACCAAGACCTCAAGGGCTTCCGGCGGATCGGATCCGGCAGCGGAGTGGTGGTCAGCCAGGCGGGCCACATCATCACCAACCGCCACTTCCTACTGAAGGCGGATGGCAGCGAGCCCGACCTGATCGATGTGGAGACGGTCGACAACCGGCACACCCTGACGCGGATCGTGGGTCTGGAGCCCACGGTCAACCTCGCGGTCCTCCAGCTGGATGTGTTCTCTCCCGGCAACCCTCCGACCTATGCACCGCTTCCCTTTGGAAACAGCTTCGGAGTCCTTCCGGGCAACCTCGCCCTCGCGATGGGCGACCCCTTTGGCCCAGAGAAGTACTTCGGGATGGGCGTCTTCTCTGGGACACCCAACCGCGAGTGCTACCAGGAGCAGCTGAGCGCGACCTACCTCCAGGCCGCGATGCACATCCATCCTGGCGCGTATGGCGGTGCCATGGTGGATCTCCGGGGCAACCTGATCGGGATGCTGAGTCCCCGCAACCTCGAGCTCGGCGCCGCAGGCAACATGGTTGGCATCGAGTTCGCCCTGCCGAGCAACATCATCCGGGCCTTGTATCCCACGATCCTCAAGAACGAGTCACGGGTCTCACCGTGGCTGGGCTTTGCAGTCATGAGCGGGATCGAGCTGCAGCGGGAGCTGGGAATCGAGGGCTACTCCAAGCTGCTCAAGCCGCGAGCGGGGATCTACATCGAGAACCTCTTCGACCCCAGCCCGGCGCACTCCGCCGGGGTCAAGATCGGTGACTTCTTGACCCGCTTCGATGGGGCGATCATCGGTGGACCTCTCGACTTCCAGCGCGCCATGTACATGGCCGGTGTTGGCCGTTCGGTCGAGCTGGAGTTCTTCCGGGCCGGGGAGACCTACTCGGTCCGCCTCGAGGTCGAGCCCCGACCGGAGGCTGCGATCACCCGCTAGAGCGAAGCGAGGAACGCCAGGAGATCGTGGCGCTGCCCGGCGGACAGCGCCATGAACGCATCGCGCGACCGGGCCGCCTCTCCTCCGTGCCACAGAACAGCCTCCTCGAGGGATCGCGCGCGTCCGTCGTGGAGGTAGAAGGAGTGGCCGTTGACGGCATCGAAGAGTCCGACGCCCCACAGGGGAGGTGTCCGCCATTCACTTCCAGACGCGTCGCCCTCTGGCCGGCCATCGGCGAGGCCAGCCCCCAGATCGTGGAGCAGCAGGTCCGTGTAGGGGTGAATCTCGACGCTCTGGTAGCCGGAGAGCACAGCCTCGGGGCCCGTCCGCAGAGCAGGACGGTGGCAAGCCGCGCAGCCCAACACAGAGAAGTGCTCCTCGCCCGAGCGGATCTCGGGCTCGCCAGCGGCTCGCTGCGCGGGGACGGCGAGCACCTGGCTGTAGAAGGTGACCCTTGAGAGCTTCAAGTCGTCCAGCTCTGGCGCCTCGCTCGCAGCCGAGGGGTTCTGCTCGAGCTGCTCCATCGAGAGCGGCTCCTCGGGGAACAGGCTGCTCGTGATCCCAATGTCATGAACGAACGCAGCGGCGACCTGCTGCTCCACGGTGGGCTGAGAGGCCTTCCACCCGAAGCGTCCGGGAGCCAGCTCCCCCGTCCGACGGTCGCGAACCAGGTGGACCCGGCCGGAGATGCCGTCGCCGTCGTGGTCCTCAGGGTCTGCCAGGGCGTGGAGCGTGGCGCTGGGAACGGCCTCGAGGAGCCCCAGGCCGATCATGTGGGGAGCCACCAGCGCCGTGTAGGCCAGGCCCTCTTGGTGGCTCCCGGCTCCGCGCCACCTGGGCCTTCGCAGGGAGTAGCGCACCCCATCTGGGTAGAGCCCCGGCAGCTCCTCCCACTCGAGGAGCGGAGCGGGCTCCGGCTGTGCTCCGAGGATCGCGCGGTCCTGGAGCTGACCTCCGTACAGCGGATGCGGCGCTCCACCAAGGGCGACGCGGACGAGGTCGCCGGTCTCCGCCGCCTCACCGCGCTCGGCGGGTCGTCCGCGTCCGTCACGGAGGTGGCACGCGCTGCACGACCTGGCATTGAACAGCGGGCCCAGGCCGTCTCGCCCCGCCGCGCTGGCGGGCGCAGAGACCCAGTTGGTCTTGAACAGGGCGTTCCCCACCGAGAAGGCTCGGCGCTGGGTCGCCGTCAGGGTCGGACTCGGGAACGAGAACGCCTGGGCGTCGGCCCTCGGAATCGTGGCGGCCGGACCGCCCAGCCGCCCGTGACCATCTCCGAGCCCGGGGAGACACAGCAGTGCCCAGGCAAGTCCCAGCCAGGTGCCCACTCTCAGCCTCCGGGGGTGAGCGCGATCTCGAACCCCATCGAGAGAGCCAGGCCAGAGAGGGCCTCCGCCTGCTGCTCGAGCGCGACCAAAGCTCGTAGGACGGACTCGCGTGCCCCGGGGTCAGGAGCGTCCAGTCTCACGGCCTGATCGAAGGGAGCTGGGAGCTGTTCGATGGCCTCCAGGGTCGTGAGCACGCGCTCGCTGACGAGCCTGGCGAGTTCAGGCGACCGCGCGGCCGCGAGGGCCTCGAGGCCAGGGCCGCGACCGCCCCTGCGCGCACCGAACCAGACCGCGACGACGCCCTCCTGATCCGCGAGGAAGTCGATGTGGGTGTTGTCGCTGAAGCAGCTGTGCTCGTCCTCCTGGTCTCCCGTCTCGTAGACCACGGCAAGGCGCTCACCTGCCAGCTCAAACCCGCTCAGGATCACGGCTCCGGCAAGCATGCGGCGGACGGAGGCGTCTCCCTCTGCTAGGAAACGCCGTCCGTAGGAGTCCGGCTCGTCGCTCCAGGCGGCCTGCACCTGGGAGTGGTGCTCCACGAGGAGCTGCGTGCAGAGGCCGAGATACTCCCGCCTGCGGTCCGCATGGGGAGCCTCTGCGTCGAGGAACTCTCGGTAGCTCCGGGAGCCTGGCCCCTCAGGATCGAGGTCCTGGCCCCAGAGCAGGAACTCCACCGCGTGCCAGCCAATCGAGACGTTGGCCTCGCCACCGCGCTCGTTGAGCAGCGTCAGGAGCGTACCGCTGAGGTTCGGGAAGGACTGGGGGTCATTGATGATGCCCCCGCTAGGCGCCCCCACAACGCCGTCGATGTAGGCCTCGTCCAGCGGCCACGCATTGAGGAAGGTCTCAACGCCGTCGACTCGGTTGTCGATCGGCCCTTCGTAGAAGCGCAGCACCTCGGTCCGGCCGAACACCCGCCGACCTGCGAGCCAGGCCGCCCGTGCACGCTCAAGACCCTGCTCGCTGGGAGCCTCGAGGAACGCAGCCACGGCGCGATCCAGCGCCTTGGCGAGATCGGTGCATGCGGCGTAGGACTCCCTGGCGAAGTCACGGTATCCCGAGAGCACGGCGGCTCTCAGCGCGTCCTCGGGAGCTCCCTCTTGGGGGCTCCCTACCGGAACCGCAGCGACAGCCAGCATGGGCAGGAGCAAGGGCATGACCATGCCTGTCTTGTGCCCTCCTCCTGAGAATGCAGCGTGAAGGGAGCGTGAGCCCTCCGTCCTCCTCCGGCTCGGCGCGTCAGTTCGCCGCGAGCCCGTCCAGGTCGTAGCTCGCCAGGGCGCCGGGAACGACGAAGGCGAACCAGCCCTCGATGGCGTTGGTCTCGAACAGCGCGCGCCAGGTGCCGGGGCGGACCCTGCTGCGCGCGGCGTCGAGGCGCTCGGGCTCCAGGGCCAGGGCGTGGCTCGCGCCGACCTGGGCGAGCCCGTGGGCCACCACCGCCGGTCGCCCGGGCAGCAGGGCGGCTGCGGCCAGCAGCTGCTCCGCGTGGACGCCGACCAGAGTCTCCCCAAGCTGGTAGAGCCAGGCGGCGTCTCGCGCGCTGGAGCCGAAGGCGCCGTACCAGCTGCCCTCGTCAGGCGCCGCATCGGCGAAGGCCAGGGGATCCACGAGCAAGAGGTCCTCGTGCTCAGGGAGGCCCTCCAGGCCACGGGTGTGGGCACCCCGACCGAGGTGCACCACCGCCGGGCCGCCCGGGCGCGCGCGACGCGCGGCCGGCAGGCGCATGCCGTCCTCCAGGACGATCCAACCCGGCTGCCCACCGTCGGCTCCCGGCGGCTGACTGGGCTCGAAGCGCGCCGCGGGTCGCTCGCCCCGGGGCCGAACGCCTGCGAGCGCGCGGGCAGCCTCGAGCAGCTGAGCCCGCGAAAGGCCCTTCCGCGCCGAGGCCAGGTGATCCGCCTCCTCGCGCAGGAGGTCGTGAATGCTGCGCGCGCCCTCCAGCGCGAGAACGCCACCGGGTACCACGCGCGCCTCGTCGGGCGTCATGGGGACTTCGCCAGTCCACCGAGGCTCCACCTGCTGCCCCGCGAGATGCCGCGCCATCCAGCGCACGGAGGCCACCTGGAGGGGCGGATGCCACCCGTGGGTCTCGTCAACCGTCACGAGGTCCACGGCCTGCTCCGCCCCCATGAGCCGATACACGCGCCGCGCGGCGGCGAGCGCCTCGCGCGTGCCCGCGATCGGGAAGAAGTCGCGCTCCACCGCGCAGATCAGAGCCGGCACGGGGGCACGCAGGGCGAGGTAGTCCGCATGGTCGAGGCCCGCCCTCAGCGCGCCCGGCTGCCACTGCTCCGCGTCCTGCGGACCAATCCCCCCCGCGAGGTGCCCATGGCTCGTGAGGTAGCAGCTCGGCGCGGCCGCCATCAGGCGCTCGTCGAGGGCGAAGAGCTGGGCGGCCTGGGTGCCTCCCCCGGAGTTCCCCATCACGCCGAGCCGTGCCGCGTCCACCTCCGGCCGCGCGGCCAGCGCATCGAGAGCACGCGCCGCGTCCCAGGCCTCGAGCCCGGTCTGGGACCACCCCACCAGGAGCGCCTTCGCACCGGAGAGGTTGTGCGCGCGCGTGCCCCAGGTGCGGCGGCGCCCGCTCTCGTCGAGGTCCTGGCTGCGCTCGCCCTGGTCGAGGGGATCGAAGACAAGCGCAGCGAGCCCGCTCGTTGCGCACAGCGCACCGGCCTGCTGGTACGGCGCGTAGCCCTTTCCCTCCTCGCTGTGTCCGCAGGCGATGAGCACGCCCGGCACGGGGCGCGCGAGGCCCACCGGCAGGTAGAGGTGCGCGGAGACCCACAGCCCCGGGCGCGAGGCGATCAGGAGGGGCGTGATCGTGTAGCCCTCGCGCTCGAGGACCGCCCCCTCCCTCACCTCGGGAGCCGCGCGGTCCAGGGGAGGTACGGGCGCAGACGCCCTACGCAGGAACGCTCGCTGCTCCGCTTGCCAGGAGCGCACCTGGACCGGGGACTCGAGCGCCTCCCTACGACGGGTGCCGCGCGCCAGGGCAGCGCGCACGCGCGCGACGACGAGCCCGCGGTTGTGGCGAGCGGCTTCCTGCAGGGGTCCGAGCGTTTCCGGGGTCATGGCGCCATGATGAGCCCCCGACACCGCCGCGCCCATGCTCTGCCTGCTCGTTCCCCTCGCTCTCGCCGGGCCGCCCCAACAGGCGGCCCCTCTCCTCGAGCTGTCCGGAATCGTCCCTGCGCGCGCCGTCTGGAACGAGGACAACGAAGCGGGAATCGGTGCGGTGGTCCCCTGGGCAGGGCGCCTCTGGTTCCTGACCTATCCCCCCCATCGACCGCGGGGCTCAGCAGATCGGCTCTGGAGCCTGCGGCCCGGCGAGCTGCCCGTCGCCCACCCGGCCAGCGTTGGCGGGACCCACGCCGCCCGCTTCATCCACGAGGCCTCGGGCCAGCTCTTCCTCGGTCCCTACGCCATCGACACCGAAGGTCGCGTGCGCGTGCTGAGCCCAGAGGACCTGCCCGGCCGGCTCACGGGCTGGGCGCCAAGCCCCTGGGACCCCGAGAGCACCATGCTCGTCGCCACCATGGAGGAGGGTCTCTACGCGGTGGACGCCGAGAGCCTCGCGGTGCGCACGCTGTTCGCGGACGACCAGGGGCAGCTCCGCGGTGAGACGGGTCAAGGGCCGCTCGCCGGGCTCCCCGGCTACCACGGCAAGGGCCTGGCCTCCGGCCAGGGCGTGGTCGTGTACTCCAACAACGGAGAGCCGGGGGCAGCGGCGCAGGTCGACCCGCGCACGCCTTCGGGCTGCCTGGCCGAGTACGACGGCGAGCGCTGGACGATCGTGCGTCGGGCGCAGTTCACCGAGGTGACTGGCCCCGGAGGCCTCCGAGGCAGCGCCCCGGACGCGCCCCTGTGGGCCGTGGGCTGGGACCCGCTCTCGGTCCTCCTGGGCATCCGCGAGGAGGGGGCCTGGTCCTTCGTGCGCCTCCCTAAGGGCAGCCGCACCTACGACGGCGCCCACGGCTGGAACACCGAGTGGCCGCGCATCCGCTCCATCGGAGAGGACGACCTCTTGATGACCATGCACGGCCTCATGTGGCGCTTCCCCGCGGGCCTCGGAGCGCGCTCGAGAGGCGGCCTCGCGCCCCGCAGCGCCTACCTGAAGGTGGTGGCGGACTTCGCGCGCTGGGGCGACGCCATCGTGCTGGGCTGCGATGACACGGCCCGCAGCGGCTTCCTCAACAAGCGCGCCCTCCACGGCGCGATCGCCGGTCCGGGACAGTCGCACTCGAACCTCTGGACGCTCTCGCCGGGAGAGCTGGACCGCCTGGGCCCCATCCTCGCGGACGGCGCCGTGTGGGAGGACACGGACCTGGCCCCCGGAGCGTGCAGCGAGCCATTCCTCCTCACGGACCTGCCGCTGCGGTCCCTCCTGGTCCACCACGAGACCCGCGAGCCTGTGCGCTTCTCGCTCGAGGTGGACTCCCAGGGCACGGGATCCTGGGAGGACCACCAGAGCTGGACGGTTGCGGGCGAGGCCCCGCTCTTCCAGGCCCTGTCCCCGCCCGGCCCGTGGGTCCGCATGCGCTGCCAGGCGGCTGCCCGGGGCGTGACCGTGCGCTTTGCCTGTGCGGCTCCGGAGACGCGGGGGAGCCAGCCGGATGTGCGCTTCAGCGGCCTCGTGAGGCGCACCGCGGAGGCCGCGCGCGGGGGCGTCCTACGCGTGCGGGGAGGGGACCTGCAGGCCCTAGCGGTCGCGGCGGACCGGATCTCCCGCGAGGGCTCATCCTCCGCCGGCCTTCACCACCTGGACGCCAACCTTGCGCTCCAGGCCGTCGACGACCCGACCGCGGAGGTCTGGCACCGCGAGCGCCTCGGCGTGCCGGCAGCTCGGGTCACGGTGGACGCAGCGAGCGCTGTGCTGCTCGACGAGCAGGGGGCACGCTGGAGGTTCCCGCTGCCCCAGGAGGGTTGGACCACGCCCGACGGCGCACCGGACCAGAGGCTCGCACGCGAGGTGGTCACCGAGCGCGACCTGCTCCAGGTTGCGGGGACCTTCTACGAGCTGCCGGCTCTGAACGCAGGCGGCGTTGCCGGGGTGCGCCCGATCGCCAGCCACCCGTTCTGGATCCAGGACTTCTGCGGCTACCGCGGGCTGCTCGTGCTCACTGGGGTCGAGGCCTCCGCGCCCGCCTCAGCACGCGTGCGCGTGGCGCCAGACGGAGGCGCCGCGGTCTGGGTCGGTGCAGTGGACGATCTATGGACCCTGGGCCGCCCGCGCGGGCGCGGCGGGCCGTGGCTCAGCACGCCCGTCACGGCGGGGAGCCCGTCGGACCCGTACCTGATCCACGGGTTCCAGCGGCGCACCCTGCGCCTCTCCCACGAGGCGCAGGCAGCCCGTGCGTTCACCGTCGAGCTCGATCCCACGGGCGAGGGCGGCTGGCTCCCGTGGAGGCAGCTCGAGGTCCCGGCTGGCGCAGAGTTTGAGGTCGAGCTGCCGGACGCCCTGTGCGCGCGCTGGCTGCGGGTGAGCGCCCATGAGGCGTGCGTCGCGACGGCCCAGGTCACGGCGCGCTAGCGCCGCCCCCGGCCGGTCAGCGCTCGAAGATGACCTGGTGGGGTCCTTGGCCGTCGCGCTTGCCGCCGTGCTGGGTCACGGTGACCGTGGCGTCCTGATCCGTGAGCCAGTGGCCGTCGAGCTCGACCACGACCTCTCTCGAGCCGTCGCTCACCTCGGCCTCGTGGGTGACATAGGTCCAGACGCCGGAGTTGACGCCGACCTCCACGCGCTCGGGGTCCGCGTCGCGCTGCAGGATCACCCGCGCCCTCCACGGGCGCTTGTCGGCGAACCGCACGGTCCAGGAGCC
>JADHNZ010000098.1 GCA_016779225.1 Planctomycetota bacterium | reverse complement strand
CCGGCTCGAAGGGCAGGATGGTCAGCCCAAGGTCCATCACGCGCCGGTAGCGCGCCGCGCGCCACGGGGCCCAGGCCCAGTACTGCGGCGCGATGAAGTGCACCGTGCGCACGCGGCGGCTCCGGGCGACGCTCGCCATGGGGACATGCAGCGCGGGCGAGTCGACGCTGACGAAGGCGTCCACGGACTCGGCGTCGAGGCAGGCGGCGAGCCGCTCGAGGAGGCCTGCGTAGAAGCCCACCCCGCGGGCCGCCTCGCCCGCGTCCATGGTGGCCCGGTCCACCGGGTTGCCCAGCAGCTCGACTCCCTCGGCGGCGAGGCGCTCGCCTCCGAAGCCCAGCAGGCGGGGCGGCGGCGCGCCGGCCAGCTCGAGCCTCAGGCGCAGGGCGCGGACGAGGCTCACGGCGTGGGTCTCGCCGCTGGCCTCGGCGGCCGCGATCAGGAGGGTGAGCGGGCGCACCTCGGGCATGGGCGGCTCGCTCCAGGAGGGCGCCTGTGCGTGGCGCACGCAGTCCAGGGTCTCGGCGCGTAGGCCCTCGCCCTCGATCCAGGCGCTCGGCAGGGCGACGGCTCCGCGCAGGAGGCCGAGCACCGCGCGGAGGAGCTCCAGGCGGGCGGTGGCGCGCGGGGAGCGCCGGCGGTCGCTGCGGGGGAAGGGCGCCACGGGTGCTTGCGAGGATAGGGTGGGGAGGCGATGGGACGAACGATCCTGTTCTTCCTGGTGACCCTCGTGGTGCTGGGGCTGCTCCGGGACACGCTGGGCTGGGTCCCGATCCTGGGGCCGCTCCTGCGGATTCCGCTCCTCGGGTTCTGGCTCGTGGCCGCGGGCCTCTCGGCCGCCTCCTCGGCCCTGGCCTCTCGGGCCGTCGAGCGTCGCCGCGAGCGGCGCTGGCGCGAGTCCCTGGGGCCGCCGGACACGCCCCACGCCCAGGGCAAGCTCGGGGCCTACCTGGCGTCCCGCGGGCAGGCGCGGCGCGCGCTGCCCCTGCTCGAGTCCGCGGCGGCTGCCGAGCCCGAGCGCGTCGAGTGGAGCCTCGCCCTGGGCCGGGCCCGGGAGGCCGTGGGCGAGCACGCGCAGGCGGGGGAGGCCTACTCCGCGGCCCGCGCTCGCGACCCCGAGGCGGGCTACGGAGCGGCCACCCTCGGCGCGGCGCGCTGCGCCCTCGCCCTGGGCGAGCCCGACCGCGCCCTCGACCTGCTCGTGGAGTTCGAGCGCTCCCACGGCCCGTCCCCCGAGAGTGCCTTCCACCGCGGCCGCGCCCACGCCGACCGCGGCGCCGCCGAGCGCGCGCGTGAGGCCTGGGCCGAGGTCGCCCCCCTGGCCCGCGCCCTCCCCCCGCGAGACCGCGCGACGGGGCGCAGGTGGGCAATGCGCGCGCTCTTGGCGCGCGCATAAGGCGACACCGGACGCGCGCTCTTGGCGCGCGCATAAGGCGACACCGGACGCGCGCTCTTGGCGCGCGCATAAGGCGACACCGGACGCGCGCTCTTGGCGCTCGCATAAGGCGACACCGGACGCGCGCTCTTGGCGCTCGCACGGGGCAACACCGGGCGCGCGCCCTAGGGTGTGCGCCTCGCCAGCAGGCGGTAGCCCACCACGAACGCCACCAGGTTCACGGCGGCGAGCGGGACCCACATGGCCGGATCCAGGTGTCCGTTCCGCAGGACCTTCGCCAGGGTCTGGATGTCGGTCATGCGGAAGAGGCTCCAGTCGGTCAGCGTCTTCACGAGGTAGATCGCGAACTCGAAGATGCTGAAGAACAGCATGCCGAGGGCGATGCGCGCGGGCTGGCTCCCCGCGCAGGAGAGGGCGAAGGTGACCGAGTACCACGCGCCCAGGAACAGGCACTGCTGCACCGCGCACAGGAGGAGCGGGCCCAGCTCCATGGACTCGTCCACGTGCCGCAGCAAGAGCGGCGTGGTGGCCGTGGTCAGCACGATGGGGACCCAGAGGGCCGCCTGTCCGGCGAGCCAGCGCTCGAGGGCGAGGCGCAGGCGCGTGACTGGGCGAGCCAGCCAGATCTCGAGGGTGCCCCGGTGGGCCTCGCCCGCGACCGCACCCGCCGCGAACAGCACGGCCGCGGCGGCGCCGAGGGTGTTGCAGCCCTTGAAGAAGTGCTGGCCCACCACATAGGCGTCCACTCCCAGGCTCTCGATCTGGTCGACCATGTCCGCCAGCATCGGGAGCGGCTTCGCCAGCAGGCGCACCGAGCCCATGTTCTCGCGGAAGTTCGGCCACCAGACGATGGCTCCAACGAGCATCACCTCGAGGACCACGCCAAAGGCCACGGTCATCGCCAGCCAGCCGCGCAGGGTGCGACCCATGTCAGACGCCCTCCACTCCGTAGATCTCTCGGTAGAGCACGTTCAGGGAGATGCGCCCGTGCTCGACGGCGCTGGGGGCCGGCAGCTCCGCGGCCGCAAGGGCGGCGAGGAAGCCGCGCGGGTCGCCGCTCGGGAGGGTCACCGCCAGGTGTTCGTCCTCCTGACGCGCCTGCGCCCCGTCGAGGCCGTCGAGGAGCTTCACTGCCCGGGCCGGGAGGCCGCCGTCCCACCAGACCCGCACCAGACGAGCCATGCGCTCGTGCACCGCGGCGCTCTCCTCGAGGGCCACCAGGCGTCCTGCGTCGAGGAACGCGATGCGCTCGCAGGCGGCGTCCACCTCGCCCAGGTGGTGCGAGGAGAGCAGGATGGTCCGCCCCGCGGCCGCGTCGCGCCCGAGGATCTCGAGCACGGCGGCGCGCTTGGTGGGGTCCAGGCCCTCGGTGGGCTCGTCCAGGATGCGCACGGGGACCTCGGGTCCCATGGCGGCGGCGAAGAGCAGCTGGCGCTTCATCCCGTGGCTGTAGCCGCGCACCCGGCGGGTCAGCGGCAGGCCGAGCTCCTGGGCCACCGCGCGGGCGCGCCCCAGGGCCCCGCGGTCGCGGCCCCGCACCAGGAATCCAAGGTGCTGTTCGCCCGTCAGCTCGCCATACAGGGCCAGCTCGCCGGGCGCGTAGGTCACCCGCCTCCGCACGGCCACGCCGTCCCCGGCCAGGGGCACGCCGTCGATGGTCACCTCGCCCGCGTCCGGCCGCACCAGCCCGACCAGGCAGCGCATGAAGGTGCTCTTGCCGCTGCCGTTGGGGCCGAGCAGCCCGGTCACCCCGGGGGACACCTCGAGGTCCAGGGGGTGCAGGGCCTGGTGGTCCCCGAACCGCCGGGTCACCCCGCGGGCCGAGATCGTCCCGGGGGCGGCGGCGGGGGGGGGCGTCGTGCTGGGGGCGGGGGAGGTCGGCATGGGGATGGCGCGCTCGGGGCTACCCTATGGTCCATGAGCGACGCGGCCCGAGTCGAGATCCTGAAAGAGGACGCGCTCGGGCGGGTCGAGCGGCTCCCGAGCGCGGACGGCGGCCGGATCCGGCGCGTGGCCTGCGGTGGTCGCCTGCCCTTCTCCTCCCGGGTGGCGCGCGCGCTGGCCCGTCGCGAGGTGCGGGCCCTGCGCGCCCTGGAGGGCCTGGACGGGGTGCCCCGCCTCACAGCCGCGGCGGCCAATGGGGGCTCGGTCGAGCGTGAATTCCTGCCGGGAGCGCCCCTCTCGCAGGCGCCGGCCCTGCCGCTCGACTTCTTCGACCACCTGGATGTCCTGGTGGCGCGGCTGCACGCGCGCGGCGTGTGCCACAACGACCTGCACAAGGAGCAGAACATCCTCGTGCGGCCGGACGGGCGCCCGGCGCTCGTGGACTTCCAGCTGGCGAGCGTGCACGCCGGCGGCGGGCGAGGCTTCGAGGCACGCTGCCGCGAGGACCTGCGGCACCTCCAGAAGCACCGCCGTCGCTACACGCGGGACGGACGCGGACCGGCAGAGCAGGCCCTCGGCGCGGGGGCGGGGCTTCGGCGCGGCCTCATCGCCCGCGCCTGGCGGCGCACGGGCAAGCCTCTCTACAACTTCATCACGCGCGGCCTGCTCGGGACGCGTGACGGGGAGGCGCGGCGCCACTCCAGCGGACCGTGGCCGCGCTGGGACCCTCCCCTCGGCCCCCCGGCAACCGAGGCCGCCCCGGAGCGTCCGTCGCTCTGACGCGCGCACGGGCGCCGCTTCCGGCGGCGCGGCCTAGAGGCGCGGCAGCGCGGGCGCGTTGGAGGCCGCGGCGCCCGCGCCGGACCGCGCGCAGCGGGCAAGGAACGCGCGCAGCAGGGCAAGGCCGCCGCGGTCCAGGCTCAGGATCGACTCGGGGTGTGCTTGCAGGCCCTCGAGGGGCGCGCTGCGGTGGCGCAGCCCGGCCACCTCGCCGCGCGGTCCCTGCGCCGTGACCTCCAGCTCCTCTGGCAGACCCTCTCGGCGCACGACGAGGGAGTTGTAGTGCGCCAGCTCGAGGGGCGAGGGAAGGCCCGCGAACAGGCCGGTGCCCTGGTGGTGCACCGGAAGCCGCCGGCCGTGCAGCAGCTCGGGGGCCGCCTCGAGGGCGCCTCCCAGGGCCGTTGCGAGGGCCTGGTGCCCAAGGCAGATCCCGAGCACCGGCGTGCGCCAGCCCTCCTCGCGTGCGGCGGCCCGCACCACGGGCTCCGTGCAGCCGGCCCGCTCAGGGGTCCCCGGGCCGGGCCCCAGCACGATGCCCGCAGGGGCGAGGGCCCGCACTTCGTCGAGGGTCCAGGCGGCCGCACGCTCCACCCGCACCTCGGCCCCCAGGGCCTGCAGCCCGTGGGCGAGGTTGAAGGTGAAGGAGTCCCGGTTGTCGAGCAGGAGGATCAAGGGGGCGGGCGCCTTGGAACGGCCCTCGAAGCGGAGCTAGGGTAACGGCGATGGCCCCCAGCCTTCAGATCATCGTCGTCGGCGCCGGCGAAGTCGGCCAGCACCTGGCGCGCATCCTCTCGAAGGAGGGGCACGGGGTCACCGTCGTCGACTCGGACCCGCTGAAGATCCGGCTGCTCAACGAGTCCCTCGATGTGCAGGGACTCGTGGGGGACGGCACCCGCGCGGATGTCCTGACCCAGGCCGGCGCCACCAAGGCGGATCTCCTGGTCGCGGTCACCGACGACGACCATGTGAACATGCTGGCGTGCCTGGTCTCGCGCGGCCTCGAGACCAAGCGGCGCATCCTGCGGCTCAAGGAGACGCGGGTCCTCGAGGGCTATCGCAGCTTCTACCAGCGCATCCTCGGCTACGACATCGTCCTGTCCACCTCCGAGCTCGCCGCCCGCGAGATCCTCGAGACCGTGAAGGAGCGCCACGCCCTGGAGGTGGAGAGCTACTTCGAGGGCCGCATCCAGATGCGCCGCCTGCGGATCCACGAGGGCGACCTCACCGGCCACTCCCTCCAGGACC